>CALUFA010000001.1 GCA_944319795.1 uncultured Prevotella sp.
GCATACAGATTACATACACAAATATTGCATCTTATTGAAATACAGATATGTATTGGAGAGGCCCAAGCTGCGATAGAATAATAATGCTAAGAAAGTAGCAGCTTTAGAAAAAAGTCATACCAAAGCGCATACACTTCACATACACCGGTAATGTAACCTATTGGGAAATAATCGTATATGAAAGTGGCGCAGGCGGCGGTAGAGGACGCCCAGTAAAATTGGAAGCCCTCAGGCTAAACATTTCTAAATCATAATATCAGGCTGTAATTCACTGCTTTAGCGGTAATTACAGCCTGATTTGCGCTTGGACGGTTCGTACACTTGACCGCAATAAGTGAGACTATGTCCAAAATTTTGTGTAAATGGAAACAGGATTCAGTTGTAAGTTTTCTTATATCTGGCACTATAAAATATTTCGTGTAAATGGAAAATACGGGATTCAGAATGAGTTCCATATTTTCCATTTACACGAAATATTTCATAGTGCCAGATAACCTTACAACCTTATAACCGTAGAATTTTTGTCAGCACTGCTCGATGTTGATGCCGTGTTTTGTTTTCAGTATGTCGAGCAGTTTTGAAAATTCTGCAGGTTTGCCTTGGCTTGTCGTAGGCCAGTTACTGCATATTAGTATTTTCTTGTCGGCTAAAGCTATCGTGTCGGCTTCGGTTTTGTTTCCGAAAAAATCGACTTTGCCCTTTTCATTTTTTATGGCTTTGTAACGCTCGAAGTCCATGAACACCGTGTCCATATTCTTCTTTACGGGGAAGGCCGCCTTCAGCTCGTCGTGGGTTATGCCGGGATGGCTGGCAATGTAGTCTTTTACGACATCATGCACCAATTCGGTTTTTTTTTGGTATTCCTTGCCGTTGTATTTGTAGTTGTTGGTGTCGCGGTTGAACTTATATGTCTTTTTCAGCGGCCCGTCGTAAGCCTTTAAGTTTGTCACGGCCGAGAGTTCGAGCGTAGCCGATATGATATTGCCTAATTCGGCATCGTTGTTGATTATCTCGGCAATCTTATTGAGCAATCCCGACACGCTGAACGTCCTACTGCTTAGGTAAGTCTCTTTTTGACACATGCGGAAGAGCACTTTCTCCCATTCCTCGTCGAACTCGTCAACGCTGTCCAAACTCTCTTTTTCGGCCTCGGTCAGCGGTCTCAGTTTCAGGCGTGAGGCTATGCGGTCGTTCCAGTTCTTGAAATCGGGCTCCTCCGTCAACTGGTTGTATATGTACGGGTAGGCTATCTGCATACATACGAGGGCGAAGTTAAGCTCTTTATTAAGTACCGATTGTCCCGTTTTGTCGCCGTTTCCTGCCTGCATATCGTTAATTATCGAGATCAGGGCGAGCGTGTTGGTGAGGCGCTTGAGCGAACGGGGATTTGAACCTACCGACAGGCGTGTTATCTCGCTTAGGTTCTCGGCCAATTGTTGGTTGTCAAGCTCTTCGTCGGTGAAGAACTCAATCTTGCGCAGGGCGTCAACGAGGAACGTGTCGACGCTGTATGAAGCTACTGGCATTGAGAACGGTAATTGGATGATTTTGTCGAAGAATGAGCGGAACTCGCGCTCGTTGCTCTCGGTAAGTTCGCCGAACTTCGGTTTCAGTCCCTTTATCACTACGTCGTAGTCGATGGCGAGTATGAAGATGCACTTCTCGAGGTCGAAGATGTTTTTCAGCAGTTCGAGTATCTCTACGGCCACGGGTGGGTCGATGCGGTCGAGGTCGTCGATGTAGAAGTTGAAGCCCTTCTTTGCCGTGTTGTGTGCCAGTGCGTCGTCGATGAGCCTTGCTATCTCTTCTTTCAGCTGTGCAATGTCCGATGTCGGTTCGCTTGTCGAGAATATGTCGTCAACCACGTCGCCCTCTACGCCGACCATGCCGGCAGCCACCTTCGTGCCCACGGTGGCCATCTTCTTGAACAGTCCGCCTATCTTCTTTTTGCTTTCCTCCCATTTGTGCGCGCTCGGGTTCAGCTGGCCTATTTGGTTGATTATGGCTTCGAGTATGCTGATTATGGCCTGTTGCGGAGTCTTCATCAGCGAGAACTGCCATGTGTTAATCCAAATAGAGTAGTAGGGTGCGCCGTCCTGTTCGCAGAGCGTGTAGCATAGCTGGTTCATCAGCGACGTCTTACCGCTTCCCCATTCGCCCCGCAGGGCGATGGTCATTGGCGTGTCGGTAAGGCGGATGTATTTTATCAGTGCGTCTTGGTAGACCTGTATGCCGAACAAGTCGGCCTGCGACGGCTTGCGTGGCACGTCGATTATGCTTGATTTCATTTATTATGAGGTTATGTTGTTATTATGGGCATGTTTTTAGGATTTCCAAAAGGCCGTGTTTTACCTTATGAAAGGTTGCCTTTCATGCGCTAAACGGTAACCTTTTAGTGAGTAAAATGCAGCATATTGGAAACTCTTTGTTTTAGTGCCGCAAATCATTGCTTATTGTTGGCGTTAGTGATTGCTTTTGTCTATTTGTTTTTTCAGCAGTCTCTTTGCCGTTTTTGTTGCACCGTCCTTTTTCACGTCGCTTACAACACCTACGGCGGTTGCTAATTGGTTCTCCGTGAATCCGTTTACGTCGGGCAGGTCGGCCTGGTCTATTTCGCCGAACCATTCGGTCAGTTTGTCTTGGGCGTGGCCAACGCTTTCTGGCTTGATGCCGGAACGCAAGCCGTTGAAAACGGCCAGCAGGGCGGCAAGGTCGTCGGAGAAGCCTATGCCGGGCATGATGTCGGGTATGGCGTCCGTAGGAAATATGAAGTATCCCAAAGCGCCCATTACGATAAGTTTTTCTTTTATCGAAATAGTGTCCAATGCGTAAAACAGGCAAAGCACGATGTAAACGAGCTTCGCTCCGGCCTTCGCCGCAAAACCGCGCAGTTTAGTCCATAGGTCGTTTTCGGAGAATTGCTTGGCGTATTCGCCGATGTTGTCGATAACGTTAGCCTTAAATTCATCCATGTTTTTGCCGCACGATTCAAGTGCTGTTTTTGCGTCGGCCGATGCCTTGTCATACGCCTTGCCTATCGACTCTGCCGCTTTGTCGGCCTTTTCTTTCAGGTCGTTGATGCCTTGGCTTATTCCTTTGGCGGCCTTTGTTTTTAACTCTGTGGCATTGTCTTTAAGCTCTGACGCTTTATTCCCGAAATCCGTCGCCGCTTGGTTTATGGTTTGTTTGGCCGATTCCGCCTTTTCTCTGGCTTTTACCTTGATGTCGTTTTTTGCGTTGTTCAGTTTTTCGTCGAATTGTTGTTTCAATGCGTCTGTGTCAATTTTGTTACTTAAGTCGGCAGCGGCTGTTTTTACGCAGTTCAGTTTTTCGTCGAATTGTTGCTTCAATGCGTCTGTGTCAATTTTGTTGCTTAAGTCGGCAGCGGCCATTTTTGCACTGTTCAGTTTTTCGTCTAACTGTTGCTTCAGTGCGTCTGTGTCAATCTGCGGTAGATTCTCTTTTGCGGAGTCAATACCCTCTTTTAGCTTCTGCTTTAATGCCTTAAAATCCATTTTTTTCAGAGTTGTTAAGTTGTTGTTTGTTTATCGTGCCTTATCAGGCATTCGGCTATTGCCTGCGATATGTTCATGCCCGTTTCTATTTCCACCCACAGCCATTGGCCGTTCGGGTTGCACTCAAGAAATACGTATTCGCCGGAAGGTGTCACTATGAAGTCGAAGCAGCCAAAGTTTAAGTGCATCCTTTTAAGGAACTTGTTGCAAAATGCCGTCACACGGTCGGGTAGGGGAAACACCTCATGCCTGATTCCATGGTCGAGCCCCTGCCGCCAGTCTGTCTTCCCCTTGTCTTCATCCATTGCCTGCGAGTCTATTTTGCAGGCGAACGCTTCGCCGTCGACCACGGTAACGCGAAGCTCGAAAGCCTTGTCTACGTAATCCTGCACAAAACTGACTGTCTGTGTGAATGCCTCTTCGGACGATGCGGCTATGTCTTGCGGTTCGGCTTTTTGCGAGTAAAACACATACTCGTCCTCGCCGCCAAGCCATACGTTGTCGTTCTCTATCGACTTAATGGCTACGCAGCCGCAAGCCTGTGCAAAGTTTATAATGTCTGCCTTGCAGTTTGAGAAACATGTTGACGGCACTCGCATTCCGAGTTGCCGCGCCACGTCGAGCTGCAGTATCTTCGACGCTGCGCTGCGGTCGTAAAGATGATGGCCTATGCTGTAACGGCTGCCCAACCAATATAGCAGGAACGAGAAGAAGCCGCCGGCCTCGGCGAGGTTGTGGCGGTTAATTTCTTCGCGGTTGGTTATACGCAGTTCCGACGGTAAGACGGGGCGGCGCTCCCATACAGCCCCTATGTCGCAACTGCGTGCGCAAAGTCCCGTCTTAACGTTGGTTATGCTGAAGTCGATGCCGTCCTGTGTGCAATTCCAAGTAAAATCGTAGTCGCTGAGCAGCGCTTCGGTATTCAGGCGGAACACTGGATGGCCTTTGCTCGTGAGATATTCAATGACAGGCGTTGGATGTACGTCTTCCTTATTAGTAACGACGAGAATCATTTCACTTGTTTTACGTCATCAATGGAGTTTTTCCTATCCGTGGTTGACGAGTATCCTGTCGATGTCTTTTTCTTGGTTGTTTGCGGCCTGTAACTTCTTGTGCCGACATCCCTTGCGCAATATATCGTAATTTGGTTCATTTCGTCGTAAGTGAAGATGAAGCCTTCAGCCTCTTCTATTTTGTTTTTCCGTGTGAAACTCATCAGCAAGGGCATTGGCGCGCCTTCGCCTGTCTTAATATCCGTATTCATAGTAATGTTTGTTTTTAGGGTGGAATCATTATTAAATAATAGCAATCACCGCCTGCGGCGTTTCTTACCGAACAGCGCGCCGAGCACCATCGAGCCGACTTTGCGCTCAAGTCCGCTGCGTGTTGTCGGTATGCCCGTCTTACGCGCTATCTTTTGTTTCATGCCGGTTATTCCTACTGCGCGTTTCCATGAGAATGATAATCCGGGTATTTTCATATTGCAGGATGTTTACGTTTTAACAGACGAGCAGACAAGCAGGCCAGTGGACAAGGATATTTGCTCGTCTGTTTGCCAACTTGTCTGCTTGCCAGCTGAATTATTCTTTGCCCGCGGCGGCAAGAGTTATGTCGTCCTTAGACAGCTTGGTGTCCGACGAGTTTGCCACTTGCACGCCGATACCGTAAAGTTCGTTGATTTTCTTCTCGAAATTGCCTACGCGGGTCTGTGCGCCCACGGTCAGCTCACCGCCCTTGGCTCCGGTCTTTGCCATGAGCGACGACAGCGTGGCGTCGTCGTCGGCAACGGCCTTGCAGTTTACCGTTGTGTACACGCGCAGCGTTGCGCCGAACTCTTTCTTGAAATTGGCCTTTAAGGTCTTTACCTTCATGCGGCCGTCAACTCTGAAATCTGCCATAATCTTGATTTGTTTAAATGTGAATATATTTGTTTCCTGTTGTTTTTTGCAGGTTCAGCCTTTTATGAGAAAGCCTGTATGAGCATCATTATTATTACCAAGCCAACGAGGATGGCCCATCCGTAAGGCAGTTCCAAGATACGCATTACCACGTATTTTATGCCCAAGGCAATGTATTTGAACATCTTGTAGATGAGCATGAAGTCGAACTTGATGACCCAAAAGATGCCGTACAAGACGCTCCATATAAGGCCGCCTATTGCAAGGAAGAAAGCCCACATCCCGTATCCGTCAGCCTACTTTATGATTTTGAACTCCGTGCGACGGTTGGCTTCGGGGTTGTTGGGATCTATCGGTTCGGTCGATCCTTTACCTACGGCCTGCAAGCGTGTTGAATCGATGCCTTCACGGTGAACGAGGAAGTCGACTGCCGCCTTCGCCCTTTGCTCTGAGAGCTTTTGGTTGTGGTCTGCGTCGCCTTCGCTCGACGTATGTCCTTCGATGCTCAACTTTATGTCGGCATTTTGTTTCATGATAGCGGCGAGGTCGTGTAAGGCGATTTTCGCGTCGTCGTTAAGTTCGGCCTTGTCTTTCTCGAACTGTGCGGCGTTGAAGTTGTCTTGTATCTCGGCTATCTTTTCTATGAATACCGTGTCGCGCACGACGACTTTCTTCTCGACAACCTTCTCTACTACTTTTACTTCCGGCTCGCGCTGCATTGCGAAGAACACAGCGGCAGCGGCTGCGAGGAGCAGGATGATTATCAGTATCCACAGCCATGCCTTCGACTTCTTCTTAGGCTCTTCGGTGGATGTAGGTTTTACCGGTTCCGTTTTCTTAGGTTCTTGCGGTTCTTCTTTTTTCTGTGGCGGAGTATAGCCGTTGAGATATTCGAGGCGGTAGCCACCCTTGCGGCCGAAGCCTTTTTCGGCTTCTTCAAACTGTGCTATTTCGATGCCGTATTGTGCGGCGTGGGTTACGAGACGTTCGAACGACGGTTTGGTCCACATCTTTACAAGTGCCACTTGCGTGCCGTCGCCCATGATCAGCAACTCGTCTTCATTTTGGAAGTATCCGTCCCAGTTTGCGTTTGTGCCTTTGTCGCCGGCTTCAACGAAATTATTCTTAACACCAGAGTCAGGGTTTAATGAATCGGGGAATGCCGCACGCAGGTCGTCGAGCGTGGCTTCCGGGTGCATCACCATGTATGCGTTTACTATTCCTAACGCCGTGCGGTTCTGGGCTTTGCCGTAAACTCTTATTTTACTTTCCATATTTTCCTTAATTTAATTTATACGTTTCATTTAATTACTGTAAGCATGTACCTGAACGGCACTTTCTCACGGCCTTTGGCCGTCAAGGCTTCAACAGCCGTGTCTTCCCAATGGCATGGATAAGTGCCGCGCAGTTCGAAAGCCGGGTGAGAACTTGTAACATTGTTGGATATTTGCCCAAGCCAGTCGAGCTTGCCGCCGCCGACGGTGTTGCCTTCATACGTTGAGAACGCACGGTAGGATGATTCCGGCTGAGGCTTGCGCCAATAAGATGTGTTGTTCGTTATAATCAGGGCGATACCGCCTTCAACCGCGGGATAATTTTCACGCAATGTTTCGATGCGCTTCACGTCCTTCCAGTAGTTGTACATTATAATGTCGCTGGCTGCTTGGTCTTTTATTATCAAACTGTCGGTTTTCATTTCTTCGCCGAACCTTGTAATGTTTGTATCTACTGGTCGTGTGGCGTATTTCAATTCAACGGCAGCGAACTCTCTGCCAAGTCTTACTACAACGTCTATCGAGAGGTCGTTTTTCCATGGATATTTGCCCGCCTCGATGTTTAACTTACGCTTGGTAAGTTCTTTTAAAGGTACGGCGTATTCCATGTCAACGTCGTCGTAATGCCGGCTGTCGCGCAGGGCCGTGGCGATGCGTACTTGAAGGTCGCGCTCGTTGAACATAAGTTCCTTATTTTGGGCTATGTACGCTTCAATGTCGTTACGCAGTATATCCGTTAATTGTTTTTTTGCCATGTTGCTATTACGGCTTTGTTGGTTGTCGGGCTTTAGACTTCTTTATTCCCCGTTCACCTCAACTTCTAAGTCGGGTTCGGTCTTTACCATGTCGCAGAGCAGCATGACGGCTTGCGCAGGCTCCATGCCGAGTGCGTCGGCAATGGCCAACAGGTTGTTCACTTCGCCTTCGCCGAGCACTCCGTCGGCCAGCACCATTTGGAGTACGGCCTCGAACACTTCGCCTATTTCGTCGTCGTCGATGTCGGCTGCGGCTTTTTCAAGGAAAGTGTTTATCTGTTCCTCGTTCATGGGGTTGATGCGTGATAGGGCCACGTCGACGGCCATGTTGAACTTTATTGAGTTGAAGTCGAAGGCGTCGGCTATTTCTTCCACTGTCTCCTTTTCGGTTTCGTCATACACTCCGTCGGCCCAAATTGCAAAACCGATGAAATTTGCTACTGCTTCCAATGATGATTTCATGAGTCAAGTTCCTCCTTTGTTTAATTGTTAAAAACCGAAAAGTCTCTTAAGCCTGTTCTTCAGGCTGCCTTTGGCTCGGCGTGCCTTTGCCATGTTGGCGGCCATCTTCTTATACTCTTTCGTCCGTTTGTCAACTTTGCCTGTGGCTGTTTTCTTCAGCTTCGGTTTGGCCGGAGCAGCGTTTTTCTCCTTTGCGGCACGGGCTTTTGCCAAGCGTTCCTTGAGTTCCTTGTACTCTTTGGTGCGCTTGTCCATTTTTCCTGATGCGGTTGTCTTTATCATATTTTGCGGTTTTACGGTTTTACGGTTTTGCGGTTTTACGGTTATGCGGTTGTATGGTATTGCAATTTAGTTCCTAACCTTGCAACCGTGTAACCTCACAACCGTAAAAACTTACAACCTGTTTACTTTTACTTGTTCTCGTTAATATAGTCAACCAATTTGCTGCCGAATTGCTGTGTATTCCATGACTCGTCGTAGTTGAAACCGATTTCCCCTGCGATTTCACGCAAAGCTCCTTTCGTGTTGGAATAAATGCGGTAAGTCTCGATAGCTCCTGACGGGCGCAGCGTAACGGTGTACTCGCCGATGGTGGCTTGGTTGGTGCCTTGTCCGTAAGCCTTTACGAACATGAGCCCGAAGCGGCGCGTGTTCCAATCCGGGTCATACTTGAAGCCGGCTGCATCGGCAGCCTCGCGCAATGAGCCGCGAACGTTGTCGTATATGCGGAAAACTTCCACCGAGTTGTTCGCCTTCACAGTGATGATGTATTCTCCTGATATTGCCGATTTTTTTGCCGGAACATACTCAGAAGCGTTTTCAGCCGGGGCAACGTCGCCGATCTCGGCTTCGTCGGCTGCGTACTGTTCGTCGAGCAGCTCCTGCATCTTGGCTTTTGTGGCGTTCTTCGGTATGTCGCACACAGTGGAGAGTGTGTATTCGTCGAGCGCGAGCACCCAGTCGTCGGGCGAAGCCACTTGTACCTTGATGCCGAACTTCTCTGCCAATTCGGTTTCAAATTCGCCTACTGTCATATTCTCGGTGCATTCCACCTCGCCCGAAGCTGTGTCGTTGGTGCGTATTGAAGCCAGTGTGGCGTCGTCGTCCGCCTTCTTGTTGCCGTTATATACGCGGAGTGTCCCTCCGAATGCTTCCTTGAAATTGTCTTTCAGCGTCTTTACCTTCAGTCTGCCGTCAATTGTTAAGGTTTTCATTCCGTTGTGTTTTAAATTATAATGGGTATCTAAAATTAGTCGGTATAGGGACATAAAAAAGGCGCGAACCTATTTCATTCCCGACAGAAGGCTCTGGACTGCCTGCACGCACGGAATGAAATTCAGCTCACACCTTAGTATATATGTATGCCTCCGCTCATAAGGGCGGAGGTTAATACACATAACAAGGGGAACAACTTCATGCCTTTTGCTTGCGTGCAGTGAATTGTCCAGATTCTCTGTCAAGCTAAGGTTTTGTTGCTTCCTTAATATGTCTGCCGTATTATTACGGCATTGCAAAATCACGGAATTTTTTTTGAATTTGTTCATCGTGAGCTGAATTTTTATTTTTTTCAATGCTTGCATACCGGCCTATGGCGTCGCTACATATCGGCTTGCATGTCGACCTTGTTTGCGACATTGCAAAGATAGTCGGTTAATGCCGTTCCGTTGCAGTCCATTTTAGTCCTTTTCGGTATGCGGGAATAGTGTTTCGGATAAAAATATTAATTTTGCGGCATGGATGCAACGATGCTTATAAAGGAGATAGAAAATGCCGTAGGGCGCAAGATGAAAACGCCGCGCGATTTCGACCGGCTTAGCGGAATGATATTCGAACGTACCCGCGAGCGTCTGAGTCCTACAACGTTGAAGCGCCTGTTCGGTTATCTTGACGAGGGCGTTAGTCCGCGCCTATTTACGCTCGACGTGCTTTCACGTTTCCTTGGGTATAAAGATTACGCCGGTTTCCTTGCCGGCTCAGGCGAAGCCCAAAGCGGCATCGTCGCAGGCGAAAGGCTGTCGGCCGTGGATTTGCCGACCGGCCGGATGCTGCGGCTTACGTGGCCGCCGGATAGGATGTGTACCGTGCGGCATCTCGGCGGTTGCCGTTTCGAGGTGGTAACGGCCGAGAATACGAAGCTCTGCGTAGGCGACACGTTCAGTTGCAGCCTGTTTGTCCGCCATGAGCCTTTGTATCTTGACAACCTCGTCCACTGTGGTGGCGTTCCTGCCGCATACGTTGCAGGGAAAAGGGACGGAATCATGTTTGAGCCTGCGTGAATCTTTTGTTTTCACGAAGGCGGCTTTTTGCATTGTAAAAGGCTGCCTTTTGTCGGCTCAAAGGTGGCTTTTTACAACATGAAACGCAACCTTTTGCAAAACGGCTGATATTCAATGGATTACAACGAACGTTGCGCAAGGCATGATTCCCGTAATTGATGTTTTTACCTAAATAAGTCCATTCCAATGCTAAAAAATATTAAATCGTAGCCGTGGCATAAATGCGTATTCGGATAAAAGCATTAACTTTGCAGTCGCTGTCACGAGTTGGCGGCATAATTCAAACCTAATTAATAAAATAAAATGGCAACAAAAATCAGATTGCAGCGTGGCGGTCGTAAGGGCTACGCCTTTTACAGAATCGTCATTGCTGATGTAAGAGCACCACGCGATGGTCGTTTTACAGAGAAAATCGGTACTTACAACCCTAACACAAACCCTGCCACGGTAGATTTGGATTTCGACCGTGCCCTCTATTGGGTGGAAGTAGGCGCCCAGCCCACCGACACCGTGCGCAACATCCTTAAGCGCGAGGGCGTTTACTTGATGAAGCATCTTCGCGGCGGCGTTAAGAAGGGCGCTTTCGACGAGGCTGCGGCTCAGGCAAAATTCGAGGCTTGGAAAGCAGATAAGGTGAAGGGTCTTGAGCAAATCCGTGAGAACGACGCGAAGAGCAAGAAAGACGCTTACGCAAAGAACCTCGACGCAGAAAAGAAGGTGAACGAGGCCATTGCTAAGAAAGTGGCTGAGAAGAAGGCTGCAGCCGCTGCAGAGAAGGCAGCCGCAGAGGCAGCCGAAGCCGCTCCCGAGGCTGAGGCACCGGCAGAAGCATAATGATCTTCTTATCGGTTAAAATAAAAGGCTGGAAGTTGTTTTTGACTTCCGGCCTTTTATTTGTTTTTGCGTTTATGTGTTGAGGCGTTTCCTGTCAGTTTTCCTTAAAAGCCACAACTTGGCTTACCTTCGGGTCAAGGTAAAATGTATGGCTCGTAGTATCGCCGCCTATGCAGATTTTCACTTTAGTATAAATGTATTGCTGGTCGGTGCCGGCGTATTTTATGCCACGCTTGAACATCTTGCTGTTCGCGGCGTCGGCCCTCATCTTGTCGACTACGCTGTCCGTGACGTGCCGTGTGGAGTCAATCCCTGAGAAACTTACGGTGTAGTCGCTCGCCTGAAGATTGGTTTCAAGAAAATCCTTTACTACGCTTTCCGCTTCATGTTGCTTGCCGCAACCGCATACAAGCGTGGTCACGGCCAAGCACGCAATTGTTGTCTTGATTGATGATATTCGCATTTGGTTTGAGGTATGTTAAGGATTAAGAACAGGCATGGTTGTTGGCGTTCCAACGTGACATGCGCTGTTCCTAATTCTTAACATGTGGGTTTTATTGTTTCTCCGGAATGTTCTTCATTATCTCAAGCAGATGGTCCCATACCATTTGTACGGTAGGTATTAGCAGGCGCTCTTCGGGAGAGTGTACGCCACGGAGGGTCGGTCCCATCGACACCATGTCGAGATTTGGATATTTCTCTGAGAACAATCCGCATTCAAGGCCGGCATGTATGCCGATTACCTTTGGCTCTTTGTTGAACAGTTTCTTATACGTGCCGACTACGATTCCGGTCAATTCGCTGTTCGGGTTCATTTTCCAAGCAGGATACTTGTCGCCTTGTTCGACTTCCGCTCCGGCTAATTGCAGCACGGCCTTCACCGTGTTGCCCATGTTTGTAAGGTTGCTCATTACGTTAGAGCGCTGCGAGGCTACTATCCTAAGCTCATTACTTGAAGTAGTTACGCTGGCGACGTTGCTCGACGTCTCTACCATCCATGCTAAAGCCTCGTCCTGGCACATCGAATACGGACCGTTGTCAATGGCCTGCAATGCCAGTATGATGTTGTTGCTTACGGCCTTGGGCAAAACCGGTTCGCCGTCGGTGCTTTCAAGGTTGAACTGTATGTCGTTTTCAGTTACATGGAATTCGTCTTCTACGTCTTTCGCAAATACATTGAGGGCAATGCGGACGTCTTCCTTGGCTTCCGACGGTACGGCGAATACTACTACGCCGTCGCGCGGTATGGCGTTGTGCATCCTTCCGGAATTGAAGGCGGCCAAGCGTAGGTCGTATTTGTCGTTTACGATGTAAATGAAGCGCGCCAGCAACTTTATGCCGTTTGCGAATTTCTTGTTGATGTCGTCGCCGCTGTGGCCGCCGTGCAGTCCCTTGAGCGATAGTTTCATGAAGAAGTAGCCATCGGGAGCCTGTTCCCTGTCGAATTTGAATGTCGCGTTGGTCGTCATTCCTCCCGCGCAGCTGATGAAGAATTGTCCTTCGTCCTCGCTGTCAAGGTTTATGAGCAAGTCGCCTGTCATGAATCCAGCCTGCATTCCGTGCGCTCCGGTGAGACCGGTTTCCTCGTCGCGGGTGAATACGCACTCTATTGGACCGTGCTCGATGTCGTCGCTTGCGAGTACGGCCATCTCCATTGCGCACCCGATACCGTCGTCGGCTCCCAGCGTGGTGCCTTCGGCCTTAAGCCATTCTCCGTCGACGTATGTTTTGATTGGGTCGTTCTTGAAGTCGATGTCGACGTCGACCAATTTGTCGCAAACCATGTCCATGTGGCTTTGCAGTATCAAAGTCTTTTTGTTTTCATAGCCTTTGGTTGCCGGCTTGCGTATGATGACGTTCCCCGTTTCGTCGACTAAAGTTTCCAACTTCAACCCTTCGCCGAAATCCTTAAGGAACTCGATCATCTTTTCTTCATGCTTTGACGGGCGCGGAATCTCGTTGATTCTTGCGAATTGTTCAAACACGCATGTAGGCTTTAAATCATTCTTGTTCATTTATTAAATATTTTTTATGAGAAACGTAATCGCTTGTATATTATTTGTTTGTGGTGATTTTGCATTTCATCGTATTCCCAATGTCCATTAGGTCGACATGGCGAAACAAATACAAAAATAAAAAGTTCATTTCATTCGCTTTTATTTTGCGTTTCACATGATTTGCATTATCTTTGCATGCAAAAATAAGAAAAATGATAGAAACTTTCATCATTAGCATGTTAATAATTGCTATTGCGGTGGCATTGTTGTCTGTCAAAGTGATAATCTTGAAGAACGGGCGGTTTTCTTCGCAACATGTAAAGGATAATCCTAAGCTGCGTAAGCAGAAAATACATTGCGTGGTGGAGCAGGACAGGGAAGCTCGTGGAAGTAAAAAACATATCTGAAAACATAATAAACATATATCATAAACAAATTTCGAATATGAAAAAAACAATCAGTTCGGTTGCCATGGTTGCGCTGATGTCGTTATTCGTTACGTCGTGTAACAAGCAGGCACCTAAAGTTGACGAGAAACCGGCAGCTGCCACGACAGCTGATACAAGTATGAAGATCGCTTATATTGAGGTCGACTCGATAATGTCCCAGTATAAATTTTGCAAGGATTACACTCTCATACTCGACAAGAAGAGCCAGAACATACAGAATACTATAAACTCGAAAGGCCGCTCGCTGCAAAACGCCGTGGCAAAGTTCCAGCAGGACATACAGAACAACAAGTACACCCAACAGCAGGCTGAGGCCGTACAAGCCGGCTTGCAGAAGCAAGACGCTGACCTGAGGGAGCTTCAGCAGAGGCTCGGAAATGAGTTCCAAGCCGAGACGGAGAAGTTCAACAAGGCTTTGCGCGACAGCATACAGCATTATCTTGCCGTTTACAATAAGGATAAGAAATACTCGTTGATACTCAGCAAGGCTGGTGACAACATACTTTACGCTGACAAGGCTTACGACATAACCAATGAAGTTATAGCTGGTCTCAACAAGGCTTATAAGCCTGCTGCTCCGGCAAAGAAGAAATAAGATTTATTATTTTGTCGCAATTGTAATAAAGCGTGCCATAACACCTTTTGAATGAACATAGTAGGTGTTATGGCACGCTTTTTATGTTTAATCCAAACAGGTTATTGGGCTACATCGTCATAGTTGGGTAAAAGTGTTCTTGGTTTGGTTTTTTGAAGCCTTTCAATGTGGTATTAAAAAAGAAACATTCACTTCTGTCACACTGCCGTGACGGATGTGAATGTCTCTTGGGTTTAATGTCACAATGTAATATTTTTACCAACAATGTTTTAAGGTGCAAAGTGACATTGTGACAACAAAACTTGTTTTGTCATGTTTTTGTCATCAGACGTTTTGTCGTCAATAAGCGAAGAGCGGATATTTAGACATAGTTTCGTTCACTTTACCGCGCACTTTTGCTATTACTTTTTCGTCTTCCGGACTGTTCAGCACTTCTTCGATTAAGTCGGCTATGAGCACCATCATGTCTTCTTTTGCGCCGCGTGTCGTTATGGCCGGAGTTCCAAGGCGGATACCTGATGTTTGGAATGCGCTGCGTGTGTCATACGGCACCATGTTCTTGTTTACCGTAATGTCGGCTGCTACCAATGCGTTTTCCGCTACTTTTCCTGTCAGGTCGGGATATTTCGGCCTCAGGTCGACAAGCATTGAGTGGTTGTCAGTTCCACCGCTTACGATGTCGAATCCTCGTTTCATTAACTCGTCGGCCAGTACGGCGGCGTTTTTCTTAACTTGCGCAGCCCATTCCTTGAACTCGGGTTGCAACGCTTCGTTAAATGCAACTGCTTTTGCCGCTATTACATGTTCGAGCGGTCCGCCTTGCGTTCCTGGGAATACAGCGCTGTTCAGCAGTTGGCTCATCATCTTGATTTGTCCCTTCGGCGTCTTCTTGCCCCACGGGTTCTCAATGTCTTTACCCATTAGGATGATTCCGCCACGCGGGCCACGAAGGGTCTTATGTGTGGTGGATGTTACGACATGTGCGTATTTCAATGGATTGTCCAACAATCCGGCGGCGATGAGGCCTGCTGGGTGTGCCATGTCTATCATCAGGATTGCGCCTACCTTGTCTGCTATTTCGCGCATGCGCTTGTAATCCCACTCCCTGCTGTATGCCGAGCCTCCGCCGATGATCAGTTTAGGCTTGTGCTCTAAGGCCAGTTGTTCCATTTCGTCGTAGTCGACACGTCCGGTCTCCTTATTGAGGTTGTATCCAACCGCATGGTATAAAATGCCTGACGTATTTACGTTTGAACCGTGGGAGAGGTGGCCACCGTGTGCGAGGTTCAGTCCGAGGAATGTGTCTCCCGGATTAAGGACGGTCAGCAAAACGGCTGCGTTTGCCTGAGCGCCTGAGTGCGGTTGCACATTGGCGAACTCTGCACCGAAGAGTTTTTTTACACGTTCTATCGCTAATGTCTCAACCTCGTCGACTACGCCGCACCCACCGTAATATCTTTTGCCGGGCAGACCTTCGGCGTATTTGTTGGTAAGGCACGAGCCCATAGCTTGCATAACTTCGTCGCTAACGAAGTTTTCTGAAGCAATGAGTTCCATTCCTTTCAGTTGTCTTTGGTGTTCTTTCTCGATGAGGTCGAAAATCACTTGGTCTTTTTTCATAGCGTGTTAGTTTTAGAGTATGTAATGAGTTTTTATTATTGTTTCGTGTGAATGTGTAAGTGAAAATGGGCTCATATCAGTTCAACCTTGCTGATGTCTTGCTCTTTGTCGCAGTACCTGCACCTGATGATACCTTTTTCCTTGTTGATGACGTTGAATACCGTGTCCATCGGCTCGTTGTTCGTTATGCACTTGGGGTTGTTGCATTTGACTATGCCGGTCAGTTCGTCGGGAGTCTCGACGGTCTTTTTTTCAACTACTTCGTAATTCTTTATGATGTTGAGCACTACGTTGGGGGCAACTACCGAGAGCCTTGATATCTCTTCTTTTGAGAAAAACTTGTTCTCGACCTTGATTATACCCTTACGCCCAATCTTCTTCGACAGGTAGTTGTAACCGATTGTTACGATGGTGTCAAGGTTTTGCAAACCTAAAATATTGGCTACTTCGTATGTCTTTTCAGACGGTATGTGGTCGATTACGGTGCCATTTTCGATGGCAGCCACTAATCTTTCTTTTTTACTCATTCTTGTTGTTTTTATATTATTGTGTTGTCGTTCTTGATTTCGTCGAGCGTTATGCCGAGCACGTCGCATATTATCGCCTCGCGTGCGTAAAGTCCGTTTTGGGCTTGTTGGATGTAATATGCGTGCGGGTTTTTGTCCACTTCATATTCGATTTCGTTTACACGCGGCAGCGGGTGGAGTATCTTCATGTTCTCACGCGCGTTTTTGAGCATGTCGTTCTTAAGAATATATACGTTCTTGACTTTCTCGTATTCCATTAAGTCTGAGAATCGTTCCTTCTGCACCCTGGTCATATATATAATGTCGGCGCTGCCTATTACTTCTTCATTGAACTCTGTGCTCTCAACGTATTTTATGCCGTTTGCCTTACAATACAGTTTGTACTCTTCCGGCATTGCAAGCTCTTTCGGGGCGATGAAACGGAAGGTGGGATTGAAATGCCTCATTGCCATTATCAGAGAATGCACGGTCCGTCCGTATTTCAAGTCGCCTACGAGGCATATTTCGAGGTTTTCGAGTTTTCCCTGCGTCTTGTATATCGAGTATAGGTCGAGCATGCATTGCGACGGATGCTGGTGTGCGCCGTCGCCGGCGTTGATTATCGGCACGGGCGCCACTTCGCTTGCGTATTGTGCTGCGCCTTCAATGTAATGCCTCATCACTATTACGTCTGCATAGTTTGACACCATGAGAATCGTGTCTTTCAGCGTTTCACCTTTGGTAGCGCTTGTTACTTTTGCGTCGGTGAAGCCTATGACGCGCGCCCCGAGCCTGTTTGCGGCAGTTTCGAAACTGAGGCGTGTACGTGTGGAAGGCTCGAAGAACAATGTCGCAACGACTTTCCCTTTCAAAATTTCCCTGTTCGGGTGTTTTTCAAACTCTTGTGCCGATTTTATCAAATACTGTATTTTTTCTTTTGACAAATCGGCAATGGTTACGAAATTATGTTTTCCCATTAGTGCTTTTATTTCAAATTCGAGTGCTAAGTTAAGCATTATTTTTAATTTATGGAGGATAAATCGGAAGAAAAGTAGTATTTTTGCACCTAATTAGGTCATATCTATTGAATAGGGATGAGAAAAGCATTTGTACGTGTATTGTGGGGGCTGCTTTGCACTTCCGTTATATTTTTGACTGTTGCGTTTGTCTCGATATGGTTCGGCTGGATAGGATACATGCCCGACATTGCCGATTTACAAAACCCGATAAGCAGGTATGCGTCGCAGGTTTATTCTGTCGACGGTAAGATACTTGGCACTTACAACATGAACAGGGAAAATCGTGTGCATGTTGACTTTAACAGTCTTTCTCCGTATTTGGTACAGGCTCTTGTCGCAACTGAGGACGAGAGGTTTTATGAACATTCGGGAATAGACTTCATCGCCTTGACGCGTGCCGTTGTCAAGCGCGGATTGTTAGGGCAGAAAAGTGCCGGAGGCGGTTCAACCATAACACAACAGTTGGCAAAGCAGCTTTATTCGGCTACGGCGAAAAGTACGCTCGAACGTCTTATGCAAAAACCTATTGAATGGGTGATAGCAATAAAACTTGAGCGTTATTACACGAAGGAGGAGATAATAACCATGTACCTTAATTATTTCGACTTCCTTCATAATGCGGTCGGTATAAAGACGGCTTCGGATGTTTATTTCAGGAAAGAGCCGAAGCAACTTTCCATAACCGAGGCGGCTACTCTTATAGGATTATGTAAGAATCCGTCGTATTTTAATCCGGTAAGGTTTCCGGAAAGGTGCATCGAGCGCCGCAATGTCGTCCTCGGGCAGATGCATAAGGTTGGTTTTATCACGGACGATGAGTATGCAAAGGCGCACGATGAGCCTTTGGCGCTTAATTTCCACAGGATAGACCATAAAGATGGAATCGCCACGTATTTCAGGGAGTTCTTGCGGCAATACATGATGGCGGAGAAACCCAAATTGGACGATTACCCTTCATGGAACCGTGTCCAGTATTCAATTGATTCGGTGGCATGGGAAAACGATCCGTTGTACGGTTGGTGTAATAAGAATTTCAAGAAGAACGGCGAACGTTATAATGTTTATACCGACGGCCTGAAAATTTTTACGACAATCGACTCTCGCATGCAAAAGTATGCCGAGGAGGCCGTGTTGCAGCATGTGGGGCATTATCTGCAACCTGCGTTCTCGAAGGAGAACAAGACCAAACCCAATGCTCCGTTCACTAATGCATTGACGGCTTCGGAGGTTCGTGGAATCTTGAACAGGTCTATACGACAAAGTGAGAGGTACAGGGCGATGAAAGAACTTGGTGCGACTGAAGATGAAATCCAGAAGTCTTTCAGGACGCCTGTCGAGATGTCGGTTTTCACATACCACGGGGCGGTTGATACGGTTATGACGCCGTTGGATTCCATTAGATATATCAAGTCGTTCCTTCGTGCCGGTTTCGTCAGCATGGATCCGCAAAACGGGGCGGTAAAGGCTTATGTCGGAGGTGTGGATTTCCCACATTTTACTTACGACATGGCAACACAAGGCCGGCGTCAGGTAGGTTCGACGATAAAGCCGTTCCTATACGCCTTGTGCATGTCAAACGGCATGTCGCCGTGCGACGTCGCCCCTAACGTGCAGCAGTCTTACGGCAACTGGACGCCGCGTAACGGAAGCCGTGCGCGCTACGGACAGATGGTGACGTTGAAGTGGGGGCTGGCCCAGTCGAACAACTGGATATCCGCTTACCTTATGAGCCGCTTGAACCCACAGGACTTCCTTCGTATCTTGAATGATTTCGGAATAAACACTTACGGCGCCTACCCGTCTATGGTGTTATGTCTTGGTCCTAACGAAGTTTCAGTATGCGAGATGGTCAGCGCTTATACTACGTTTGCCAACCACGGCATACATTGTTATCCGATGTTCGTTTCAAAGATAGAGGACAACGAGGGTAACGTCGTAGCCGTGTTCCAGCCGCGCATGAATGAAGTCATAAGCGAGGAAAGCACGTATAAAATGATTGAGATGCTGCGTGCGGTGATGAACGGTGGAACGGGAAGCCGAATGAGATATAGGTACAATATCGAATGCGACATGGGGGGAAAGACCGGTACTACCAACCGCAATGCCGACGCATGGTTCATGGGCTTTACGCCGTCGCTTGTCAGTGGATGTTGGGTCGGCGGTGAAGACCGTGACATCCACTTTGATTCAACCCGTATGGGGCAAGGTGCTAACATGGCTCTTCCGATTTGGGCGTATTATATGAAAAAGGTGTTTGCCGACAAGTCGTTGGGATATGATCCTGATGAAAAGTTTGACATACCGGAGGAATTCAATCCGTGTTCGTCAGAATTTGATGATTATGAGCCTGGAGGAATAGAGGAAGTTTTTGAATAGGATATTTAATTTTGGCATTAAGTGCCAATGACGTAAACAATGCGGCCACCGGTGTGTGGTGGTTGCTTGTAAACAAAAAGCCGTCGCACGCATCGTGAAAGGCTATGTTTTGCGGTGCAATATGTACTCTTTTATAAGTTGAAAGGCATCCTTTTCCGGCTTATCCGGCAAATGCTGTTTTAATAAATGTATTTGCCGGATAAGCCGGAAAAATTCCATTTTTGTGTTCATAGGCATTCTGTTGGAATGGAAACATCTTGGTTTTGTGTTTTTTTTCATTGTTTTTTGTGAAAAATTTTCCGTTGAAGGAAAATAATGACTAACTTTGCGAGAAATCAAAAAAACACAAACTGTTCTTAAGGCGAAGAAAAACTTTATTAAATAAAATTCGAATTACTAACTGGATATATGGAGAACAAAATGAGTATCGCCGAGCTTACACTGCGGAGCGAGGAAATCAGGAAACGATTGTTGGAGGTGGTCTATAAGGCCAAGGCTGGGCACATCGGCGGCGACTTGTCGTCGCTTAACGTGCTGACGGCGCTTTACCTGCGTATAATGAACGTTGACCCGCAGAATCCGAAAATGGACGGGCGCGACCGCTTTGTGATGAGCAAGGGCCATTGTGTCGAGGCGCTTTATTGCGTGCTCGAGGCAAAAGGTTTTATCACGAAAGAGTTGGTCGACACTTACGGCGACTATCTGTCGCCTTTGGCCGGCCACCCTACGGTGGAAGTGCCAGGTATCGAGTTTAACAGCGGCGCATTGGGACACGGTCTTTCAATAGGCGTAGGTTGTGCCATTGCCGCCAAGATGGATAATAAGGCGTATAAGACTTATGTGCTGATGGGCGACGGAGAGCAGGGCGAAGGCTCGATTTACGAGGCGGCTATGGCCGGCAGCAATTACAAGCTGGACAACCTCGTGGCATTCATCGACCGTAACGGCCTCCAGATAAGCGACACTACCGAGAACGTGATGAAGCTGGAGTCGATAGACGAGCGCTGGCGCGCCTTCGGATGGGACGTCCACGACGTTGACGGCAACGATATGGGCGCGATAGTAGACTGCATTGAGAACATCGACTACGCCAACGGTAAGCCGCACATGGTAATACTGCACACTACGAAAGGCTTCCATGTGTCATACATGGAGAACGTGCTTAAGTGGCATCACGGCGTGCCTACGGCTGATGAATACGCACAGGCGATAGACGAAATATCCAAGAGAATAGAAAGCCTGAAGAATGCTTAATTCGTGACGCATGATTCATTATCGGGCCGGGCGTGGTTCAAGATGTCGGAATTTATGCATCTTAAAAATTATGAGTCATGCATCGTGGATTATGAATTGAATACAGTTAAACCAATTATTCATTGTTAATTATGAGTTATGAATTGAAAAGTGTTGCTTGCCGCAAGAGTTTTACCGACGCCATGTTGGAGCTGGGCAAGAAAGACAAGAATATAGTAGCCGTGACGACCGACGCACGCGGTTCTGTCACGTTGACTGATTTCGCTAAACAACTGCCTGAACAGTTTGTCGAGTGCGGCATAGCCGAACAAGACGCAGTGGGCATAGCCGCCGGCTTGGCTTCGTGCGGAAAGAAAGTGTTTGTGTGTGGTCCGGCGTGCTTCTATGTTGCACGCAGCCTTGAGCAAGTGAAGGTTGATGTTGCTTATTCAGGTCAGCCGGTTAAGATTCTCGGCGTGAGCGGCGGCGTGGCTTACGGTGCGCTCGGCGCAACCCACCACAGCCTGCACGATATTGCCGTATTGCGCACTTTCCCCGGCATGCAAGTTGTTTTGCCCTGTGACGCGCGCCAGACGCGCAAGCTCGTTGAACAGCTTGTAGACTATCCACATCCGGTTTACGTCCGTGTAGGCCGCAACGCCGTGCCCGACGTTTATGAGAACGACGATTTCGATTACGAGATAGGCAAGTCGATACAGCTGCAAGACGGTAAAGACCTTACAATAATAGGAACGGGCGAGACTGTTTACCATGCCCTCGAAGCCGGCCGTAGGCTCGCCGCCGAAGGCGTAAGCACCCGTGTGATCGACATGCATACGCTGAAGCCGGCCGATACGGATGCCATAATACGCGCCGCAAAGGAAACAGGCCGTATCATCACGGTCGAGGAACATAGCATGTACGGCGGATTGGGCGGCATCGTAGCAGAGACTGTTGCGCAGAACTGCCCCGTGCCGATGCGCATTCTCGGTATTCCCGATGAGAATGCCGTACACGGCAAACCTCTTGAGATATTCCATCATTACAAGCTCGATGCCGACGGAATCTACGAGACGGCTAAGGAAATGGTTAAATAATTAAGAGTTGGAGAGGTAAGAATTAAGAAAAAAATGGTTTATCATTATGCAGCAAAGTGTTTTTTCTTAATTCTTGCCTCTTTATTCTTAATTCAAACAATATTCTATGAATTACATAATTTCTATCGATCAAAGCACTTCGGCAACAAAGGCTGTTGTTTTTGATGAGAAGTGCCGTCTTGTATGCCGTAAAAACGTTGCGCATAAGCAGTATTATCCAAAACCGGGCTGGGTGGAGCACGATGCGGAGGAAATTTACCGCAACACGGTAGAAGCCGTAAGGGGGGCCGTGGAAACCATAAGTGACGAAGGTGCGGCTTATTCTCTTTCCATAACCAACCAAAGGGAGACCGTGGTGGTTTGGAACAGGTTTACCGGTAAGCCTGTTTATAATGCCGTAGTATGGCAGTGCCAGCGTGGAGAGGAAATTTGCAACGACTTGAAGCAAAAGGGATATACTGACTTTATACGTGAACGCAGCGGGCTTTTGATAGATCCTTATTTCGCTGCAAGCGGCGTTAAATGGATACTTGACAATGTCGAGGGGGCACGTAGGGCTGCCGGTGACGGCGAATTGATAATGGGCACGATCGACACTTGGTTGGTATGGAAACTTACAGGAGGAAAGACTTTCGCCACAGACTATACTAACGCTTCACGGACACTGTTGTTCAATATTCATACGCTTGACTGGGACGACGAGTTGTTGTCGCTGTTCACCATTCCGCGAAGCATGATGGCTCAGCCGTTGCCGTGTGATGCCGTGTTCGGTGAGACGACAGTAGAGGGTGTCTTTGCCGAGCCGATAACGATAGCCGGAGTGCTTGGCGATTCTCACGGAGCGCTTGCCGGTCAGATGTGTTTCGAAGCCGGTATGGGCAAGGCTACTTACGGTACGGGGTCGTCTGTGATGGTGAACATTGGCGAGAAGGCTATCGCTGCTCCCGAAGGACTGGTTACATCTGTCGGTTTTGCGGCGCAAGGTAAAGTGTTCTATGCGTTTGAAGGGAACATCCATTGCACGGGAGCTACTATAAAATGGATGACGGATAACCTGAAGTTAATCGGCAGTCCGGCAGAAATCGAACAATTTGCCACTAATGTGCCAGACAACGGCGGAGTATATCTTGTTCCGGCTTTCGCCGGACTTGGCGCGCCGTGGTGGAATCCACATGCAAAGGCTATGGTAAGCGGCATGACGCTCGCTACGGAAAAAGGCCATGTGTGCCGTGCTGCGCTCGAAGCGATAGCTTATCAGATACGCGACCTTGTTGACCTGATGACCAACCAAGCAGGCATAGCCCTTAAGGAGCTTCGCGTTGACGGCGGTCCTACGAAAAATAACTTCCTCATGCAGTTCCAGGCAGATATGCTCGGGGCATGCATCAACCGCTCTGACGTCGAAGAGGCATCGGCAATGGGTGCAATGCTCATGAACGGATTGGCCCGAAAGGTTTGGGCTGATCTCGATGAGGTCGCGGCCCTCCGCAAGTCAGACAACCGTATATTCCCCTCAATGGACGGGGATGAACGGGAAAGGCTGTACAGTGGTTGGCAAAAGGCCGTAAAGAGAGTATTGGAGGATTAATATTTTAGAGTTAATAGATAAGAGTTAAGAAACTACGTTTTTGTTGTTCTACCGGCATGTCGTCTTAAGGTGGTTGAATTTTATATGCCACTAAACCGATAACCTGAAAAAAACTCAAAAACCAAAATATCAAACATTATGAAAAAGCAAGCACAAGCAGGAAAAGAAACGTTCGGACTTATAATAGGAACGCGTGCATACTTTAATTCAGAACTTGCCGTCGACGTTCGCAAGACTCTCCTTGAAGAACTTGACAAGGCAGGTTACGGTTATGTAATACTTGACGAGCAGGACACTCCTACCGGAGGCTCAATGGAAACGGTTGAGGATGGCAAGAAATGCGCAAAGCTATTCCGTGCCAACCGCGACGAGATTGACGGAATCATCGTGTCGTTGCCTAATTTCGGTTTCGAAGTCGGCATCATCAACGCCATCTGCCGTGCAGAGCTGAATGTGCCGGTATTGGTGCAGGCTTGCGACGACGAGAACGACAAGGTTGATCTCGATAGCCGCCGCGATGCTTTTTGCGGCAAGATTTCGGTGTGCAACAACCTTTATCAGTGCGGCATACCCTTTACCGATACAACATATCATACTTATTCGATACACAGCGACTTGTTGATGAACGACATTAATAAGTTTGCCGCCATTTGCCGAGTTGTGCGTAAGTTGACTCATGCGCGCATCGGTCAGATAGGTACTCGTCCGCTCGGGTTCAATACTTGCCGTTACAGCGAGAAGTTACTTCAGGCAAGTGGAATAACCGTTGTGCCTGTTGATATGAGCGAGATAATTTTCAATGCACGCAAGATTGATAACGATGCGGCAGAACTGAAAGCTAAGATGGAGGAAATAAGCCATTATGCAAAAGTTCCAGAGGCTTATCAGGAGAAATTGGCTTTGCAGGCCAAGTTCGGTCTTGCCGTCGAGCATTGGATTGAAGAGAACGAAGTTGACGCTACGGCCATACAGTGCTGGGACTCGTTGGAGCAGAATTACGGTTGTGCCGCTTGCGTAACAATGAGTATGCTCGGCGAGAAGCTCATACCGTGTGCTTGTGAGACCGACGTGGCCGGTGCCGTGTCGATGTACGCCCTCAGCTTGGCCGCCGGTCGCCCGTCTACGTTGCTCGATTGGAACAACAACTTCGCAGAGGACCGCAACAAGTGTGTGTGCACCCACTGCGGAAACGCTCCTAAGAGTTTCGTAAAGAACGACCTTAAGCTCGGTCCGCTCGGAGTTCTCGGCCGCACGCTCGGCAAAGTGAACACGTTCGGCGCAGTTTACGGCAAGTGCACGGAAGGTGAGTTTACTTATTTCCGTATTTCGACCGACGACAACCTTGGTCGCATAAAGAGCTATCTCGGTAAGGGCAAGCTGACCAACGACCCGTATGGAATGGACGGTTGTATTGCCGTGACCCAGGTTGACAACTTGCAGCAACTGATGAAGATTATCTGCAAGAACGGTTTCGAGCACCATGTCGCAATGGTACGCACGGATGTTGTTGACATTCTCCAGGAAGCCGTCGACAACTATCTTGGTTGGGATTTGTACGTTCACGAGTAATTTTTGCGTACAAGCGATTAAGTGAAGGACGAAAAGTGAAGAATCCGTATGTTTGGAATGTTTGCATATAGATTCTTCACTTTTCGTTTTCACTTAATCGCTTGTCGGCTTAAAAATGAAAAATATTATGAATATCCGCATTTGCCCAATGTCTTCACCCTCTTGAAAGAAGTCTGTTGCATACCGTCATTCCGGGCCGGGACCCGGAATCTAGAAATCACCCATTCATAACAACCTGAGTGTATAAACTGGATTCCGGGTCCCGGCCCGGAATGACGGTATGCAACAGACTTCTTAGAATAGGATGTAGTGTATTGGGCAAATGCGGATATTCATAAAAAATATTTTCCTTATATCCTGTTAATTCAGATATTTTACTTACATTTGCATTCGGAAAACAACAATTAATTAAAAATAATCTTATTATGTTTGAAGGACAACCAAAAGGTTTGTATGCGTTGGCTTTGGCCAATACGGGCGAGCGTTTCGGTTATTACACGATGCTCGCGGTGTTTGTGCTGTTCCTCCAAGCCAATTTCGGCTGGAATGAAGGAATGGCTGGAGCTGTTTACTCCGGGTTCTTGATGTTTGTTTACTTCCTGCCGTTGGTAGGAGGCGCCCTTGCCGACAAGATAGGTTACGGCAAATGCGTTACGACGGGCATCATAGTGATGTTCCTCGGCTACTTGTTGTTGGCTATACCGGCCGGCAGCGGCATGTTGGCAATGGTGCTCATGTTCGCCGCGCTTGTGTTCATTTGTGTGGGCACCAGCTTGTTTAAGGGTAATTTGCAGGTTATGGTGGGCAACCTTTACGACGACCCGGCGCTGCAGTCAAAGCGTGATTCGGCATTCTCTATTTTCTACATGGCCATCAACATCGGCGCACTCTTTGCTCCAACGGCTGCTGTTAAGATAATGGATTTCGCCCAGCGTTCACTTGGAGTGTCTGAGGCTGACGCTTACCATTATGCTTTTGCCGTGGCATGTGTTTCGTTGGTTGTGTCGATAGCCATTTACTACGGTTTCAAGAGCACGTTCAAGCATGCCGACTATAACAGCAAGACCGAGGCTGCCGTGGCCGGTCATACCGAACCTGAGCTTACACAGAAGGAAACCAAAGACCGTATCGTGGCCCTTTGCCTTGTTTTCGCCGTCGTTATATTCTTCTGGATGGCATTCCATCAGAATGGGCTTACGCTGACATACTTCGCACGCGACTTTACCTACCAGCACAGCGAAGGTTTGCAGAGCATGCTTTTCGATGTTACCAACCTTGTATGCGTAATCTTCATTGTTTACGCCTTGTTCTCCCTCTTCCAGTCAAAGACGGGCAAGGGCAAACTTATATCCGGTCTCGTTATCGTTGCGGCCGCAGCTGTTCTTGCCGTTAAGTATGTGAGCCTTACTCCGGAAGGCATAGAGGTTACGGCTCCGATATTCCAGCAGTTCAACCCGTGCTTCGTCGTAATGCTTACGCCTGTTTCAATGGCCATATTCGGTTGGTTGGCAAGTAAGGGCAAAGAGCCGTCGGCTCCGCGCAAGATCGGATTGGGCATGCTTGTCGCCGGATGCGGTTACGTAGTTATGATGATAGGTTCTATGGGCTTGACGTATGACGGCGGCGAGCGCGTTTCAGCCAACTGGCTCGTAACGACATACCTAATCCTTACTTTCGGTGAGTTGCTGCTTTCTCCGATGGGCATCTCGTTTGTGTCAAAAGTGGCTCCTCCTAAGTATAAGGGCTTGATGATGGGAGGTTGGTTTGTCGCCACAGCCCTTGGCAACATGCTTGTGTCAATCCCCGGTTTCCTTTGGGGCAATGTCTCGCTCGAGGCCGTGTGGGGCGTACTCGTAGTACTTTGCCTGCTCTCGTTCCTCTTCATATTCTCGATAATGAAGAAACTCGAGAAGGTATGCTAAGTTAAGCGGAGAACTAAAGTTAAGAGTGAAGAATCTTATTGAAAACATTTCAATTATATGAGATTCTTCACTCTTAACTTTTAGCTCTTAATTAATTTCATTATCCATTATTCATTTAATTTAAAAGGTTAATATGTATTCTTCACTTAAAACGTTGGTTTTCCTATTCGTTGCCATGTTATCTGTCCATGTGGGTCATGCTGCCGACATGGGACGGATTGAAAAGGAACGTGTGGCAAGGCGCGACTCCATATTGCGGCTCATAACGGGTGCAAAGATTAGCGGGGACAGTCTTTTGTTGACCGACTTCGGCGCAAAGGGCGACGGCGTAAAGGACTGCCTGCCGGCTTTCCGTCGTGCCATGCGCGCCGCCGTGAAGCGCGGTGGGGCGCGCATCGTTGTGCCCGAAGGCACGTATTATATCAAGGGGCCGATTCATTTTGTCAGCAACGTTTGTCTTGACCTGCGCCGAGGAGCCACGTTGAAGTTCGCTCCGGAACCAGAACTTTACCTTCCTACTGTGAAAACAAGCTGGGAAGGCACGTTCCTCAACAATTACAGTCCGTTTATTTACGGCTACGGCCTGCACGACGTGTCGATAACAGGCGAGGGCACGATTGACGGCAATGCCTCAACAACATTCTCCACATGGAAGGCGCAACAGAAGGCCGGGCAGGCTCGCAGCCGTGAGATGAACCACGGCGGAACACCGGTGGCTGAGCGCAATTTCGGCGAAGGATGGTGGTTGCGTCCGCAGATGATACAGTTTTACGGATGCAAGAACATCACTCTTGAGGGGGTTAAGCTGACAAATGCCCCGTTTTGGTGCGTACATCTGTTGAAGAGCGAGAATATAATCTGCCGTGGCTTGCGCTACGACGCAAAGTTGGTGAACAACGACGGTATAGACCCGGAATGTTCGCGCAACATCCTGATAGAAGGCATCGAGTTTGACAACGGCGACGACAACGTGGCCATTAAGGCCGGGCGCGACAACGACGGATGGGCCGCAGCAGCGCCGTCAGAGAATATCGTAATACGCCGTTGCCGTTTCAAGGGGCTCCACGCCGTGGTGATTGGCAGCGAGATGTCGGCCGGCGTGAGGAACGTTTTCGTCGAGGACTGCACATACGGTGGCTATTGCAAGCGCGGCATATACATAAAAACAAATCCCGACCGTGGCGGATTCGTAAGCAACCTGTACGTGAACAACTGTGAGTTCGGCGATGTGGAAGACTTGTTCTATGCAACGAGCATGTACGCAGGCGAGGGCATGGACAACGATAAGTTCACCCGTGTAAGTGACATTTATGTTGACCGGCTCAGCTGCCGTAGCGCCTCGGCGGCCGGACTTGTACTCCAAGGCACTACTGCCGAGCCTATTCGCCGTGTTGTATTCAGCAACGTTGAGATAGGCAAGGCCGTAAACGCCGTCAGTTTCGACAATACCGAGGGCGTAGAGCTTTCCAACTGCCACATAGGCGGACGCGCCGGTGTGCCTTCGCAGGCAAAATAATCGTATGTTAAATGAATATGAATACATGCGGACGTTCATTTTAAATTTTATCTATGATTTTAATGTCACAATGTCACATCAGACGTTATTTCGTTAATATACAGATATTTAAGGCGTGACATTAACAATGCTTGCACATTCACCTCTGTCACAGGTTGGCGACGGTTTACGACTGTGAATGTGGTGACAGTGTGCATGTTATTAATGTCACATGTTAAATGGTTGATATTAAGAGCGTTATATCGAATCGTGACGTTGTGACATTAAAATCCTAGATAAATTTAAATGAATATTCGAATCAGTTTAAATACAGACATTCTTTTCTAAGAAGTCTATGGCATACAGTCATTCCGGGCTTAGACCCGGAATCCAGTGTTTATAATCTCTTTTATTATGAAGAGGATGTTTTCTGGATTCCGGGTCTAAGCCCGGAATGACTGTATACCACAGACTTCATACGGTTTAGAATGGATTCCTTTTTATTGTACCGAACTGGCGTATGAATTTTTGTTTTATGATGATTAGCCGCCTATTGCACTGCAATAGGCGGCTAAAAGCATTATAAAAGGCCGTCTATTGCGCTGTAATAGACGGCCTTTTATTTGTGGCATAGTATGCAATTTGTATGATCTTTGATCAGTTCTCAATCTTAAGGAACAGGTCTCTTAGGTTGAGTGTTGCCTTGCGGCAGTTTTGAATCAGGCCGATACCGACGTTGCCGTCGAAAGGCGTGAACGGCGATGTGCTATCGATATTTGCTTTCGCATTGTTCATCGTTATGTCTGTGCTGCCTATTGTTAGCGTAACGTTGGGTATATTAAGGTATGAACATTGTCCAACATATCCGACACCGCCGAGATACCCCTCGGTTTTCTTGCCGATTTTGTTTAATTTATGTTTGTGCTTGTCATAGTATGATTTTGATAAGTTGATGTTAGAGACATGGCCCGTGTCGAATATGAATTTGCAACGTTCACCGTTTACGTAGGCTTCGAGCATGATTGAGTTTGATTCATTTCTGTAAATGTTGTGCCCCGTCGGTGGTAGTGGAGTAAGCCGTTCGGGGAATATTATTTTGCCTTCATTAGGGTAGAATTGCGCTTCGCCGCACAATGTAAGGAAATCAAGTCCGATAACGAAGTCGGCCATTATTAATAACGAATCTGTTACGAGGTCTCCATCAACAATTGTGGTTTCGGCGTTGTGCAGGGTCATAGGCCCTATGTTTATACTATCAATCATACCGATAAAAGAGTCGACCCTCTTCACTCCAAAGGCACTTGTCGTGTCGGGTGAAATATGTGCGCCGACTTTCCGTGCGAAGTTCATCGAACAATATGTGGTCGGCGAACCGGTATCGAGCAGTGCGTCGTAGTGCTTTCCATTTATTTCGACAGGTATGATAAGTGAGTACGTCCGTCGTGTAGTGTCGTACTTGGCGCTCGAGTAAAAACGCTCTATTATGGTGCTGTCTTGTTTTATGGTCGCATTTATTGTAATGTCGCCTGCCGGTCTTGTCAGTGATGTTGGTTTGAAATTGCGTTTTGCATACATGTGCTTGTAAATGTTTTCAGCTGCGGAAATGTCTGTTTGCGGTGCATGGGTTTTCACTTGGCTGATGAAGTTGCCGAGGATGTCGGCGGCTTTGGCGTAATTGCCGCGCCTGCTTTCAATCATTGATTGCAATATTATTAAGTTCATGGTGCTCTCGAAGCCTATTTCCGCCTGATGCTTTGACAACAATGTGTCGATAAGGCTTACGGCTTCGTCGTCGCGGTTGAAGTTAGCCGCGACAAGTGCTTCGGCCATGAGTCTGATGGACGGCCACTGTATAGAGTCTTTTAACGTCGGCAATTCGCGCTCGAGTTCGAACCAGTCAGATGACGTCATCATTGAGCCGACGCGTTCGTCTACGCTTTGCGCCTTTGCCGTAAGCAGGCAAATGAACGATAATAGGAGTGGGATGATTCTTTTCATGGTGGGTCGTTTATTGGTTTTAATAAGAAAATACTTATGCAAAGATAAGAATTTATCCGGATGATAAACTTTCAATAACCTTTTTTTGTATATTTAACCTTGTATCTGTAATAGACGGCCTTTTATTTGTGGCATAGTATGCAATTTGTATGATCTTTGATCAGTTCTCAATCTTAAGGAACAGGTCTCTTAGGTTGAGTGTTGCCTTGCGGCAGTTTTGAATCAGGCCGATACCGATATTGCCGTCGAAAGGCGTAGCCGACGACACGCCCTCATAATCAGCTGCCGCCTTGCTAAAAGTTATGTCTGTGCCGCCGATATTGACTGTAACGTCGGGTATCATAAGGTATGTGTACTTTCCCGTATATCCGACGCCGCCGTGGAATCCTTCGGTTTTCTTGCCGGTTTTGTCCAATTTCAGTTTGTGCCTGTCATAGTATGATTTTGAGAAGTTTAAGTTAGAGGCGTGGCCTGTGTCGAATATGAACTTGCAGCGCTCGCCGTCAACGTATGCTTCGAGCATGATTGCGTTCGCCTCGTTCCTGTATATGTTGTGTCCGGTAGGAGGCAGTGGAGTGAGCCGTTCGGGGAATACGATTTTGCCTTCCTTGGGATAGAATTGTGCTTCGCCGCATTGCATGAGGAAATCAAGCCCGATAACGAAGTCGGCCATAAATAACGAGTCGGTTACAAGATCTCCTTCCACGATTATGGTTTCGGCATTGTGCATGGTCATCGGCCCTATGTTTATACTGTCAATCGAGCCGATAAAAGCGTTCACCATCCTCGCTCCTAATACTCTTGTCGTGTCTGGTGAAATGCGTGCGCCGATTTCCCGTGCGAAGTTCATCGAGCAGTAAGTGGTAGGCGAACCGGTGTCGAGCAGTGCTTCGTAATGCTTCCCGTTTATTTCAACCGGCAGGCAAAGTGAGTACGCCCGGCGTGTAGTGTCGTCCTTGGCGCTCGGGTAGAAGCGTTCTATTATATCTATGCCGTATTGTCTGATTGTCGCGTTTATTGTAACGTCGCCTGCCGGTCTTGTCAACGATAAGGGCTTGAAGTTGCGTTTTGCCTTAATGTGTTTGTAACTGTTTTCTGCTGTTGAAATGTCTGTTTGGGGTGATTGGGCTTTCACCTGGCTGATGAAGTTGTTGAGGATGGCGTCGGCTTTAGCGTAGTTGCCGCGCCTGCTTTCAATCATTGATTGCAATACCACTAAGTTCATGGTGTTTTCGAAGCCTATTTCCGCTTGGTGTTTTGCCAACAAGGTGTCGATAAGGCTTACGGCTTCGTCGTCGCGGTTGAAATTTGCTGCTACCAATGCTTCGGCCATAATTTTGATGGACGGCCACTGTATGGAGTCTTTTAACGTCGGCAATTCGCGCTCGAGTTCGAACCAGTCAGACGACGTCATCATTGCGCCTACGCGTTCGTCTACGCTTTGCGCCTTTGCCGTAAGCAGGCAAATGACAGATAAGAGAAGTGTGATGAATCTTTTCATGGTGAGTTGCGTTTTATTGTTCAACAAAAAATCCTTCAACAAAGATAAGGACTTTATTTTGGAAATAAAGTTCTGATAATCTTTTTTTTTGTATTTTTAACTCACAGCGCTATATTTCGCTGATGTCGACATATCCGCGTGTTACGGCGTATATTGCAAGGGCGGATACGCTCTTCAGAGCGAGTTTTTCCATTATGTTGTGGCGGTGGGTGATTACGGTGGCCAAGCTGATGTTAAGGCGCGAGGCTATCTCCTTGTTGATAAGTCCTTTCACTATGAGCGTCATTACTTCGACTTCGCGTGGCGAAAGTTGCGTTTCGGCTTGTTGTTGAGGGGTAGGGGGCATGTTGCGCCTGTGGGCGTGTGCTGCCTGTTCGAGGGAGAGCAGGGAGCGCACAAGTTGCTTTTCGGGAACAGAGGTGCACAGGCTGTGGAATCCTGCGAACGGCGATTGCGTTTCGGCCGTGGCGTTCAGCACTATGGTCTTACGCCTGCGCTCGGCGAAAAACTGCATGTTGGCGGCCACGGCGTTTGCCGATGCAAAATAATGTATGTAGCAGTCGTTGCCTGCCAGTTCATCCGTCGAGCGGTATGTGTCAACTACTACAACGGGCATTACTTCTTGCAGCATTTGCTTCAGTCCGATTGCGGCGAGAGTGTCGGGATGGATTATTGCGATTTTCAGTTCATTGTTCATATTCCATAATCTGAAATTTGTCGTTAAGAGAAGAGTGAAGAATCCATTAGTCTTCAAGATTTTTGACTAATGGATTCTTCACTCTTCACTTTATTACGACATGAATCCGAGCAGTGCGCCGGCTGCTACGGCCGAGCCGATAACTCCGGCTACGTTCGGCCCCATGGCGTGCATCAGCAGGAAGTTGTGGCGGTCGTATTCAAGGCCGATGTTATTGGATATGCGTGCGCTCATGGGCACGGCGCTGACGCCGGCGTTGCCTATGAGTGGATTGATTTTCTTCGACTTCGGCAAGAATAGGTTCATTATCTTCACGAATATTACGCCCGATGCTGTGGCGATGATGAATGCCATTGCGCCGAGGAAGAAGATGTAGATTGTCTTCATAGTGAGGAACTCGCTGGCCTGTGTAGAGCAGCCTACGGTGAGACCGAGCAGCATAACGATAATATCGTTGAGGGCGCTGCCTGCGGTCTTGGCAAGGCGTGTGGTCTTACCCGACTCTTTGAGCAGGTTGCCGAAGAAGAGCATGCCGAGCAGCGGCAGGCCGGAGGGCACGATGAACGTAGTGAGCAATAATCCGATAATAGGGAAGAGTATGCGTTCGGTCTGGCTAACCTGGCGTGCCGGCTTCATGCGGATGAGGCGTTCTTTCTTCGTCGTGAGCAGGCGCATGAGCGGCGGCTGGATTACCGGCACGAGCGCCATGTATGAGTATGCGCACACGGCGATAGCACCCATTAGGTTGGGGCATAGTTTCGACGATAGGAATATTGCAGTCGGGCCGTCGGCTCCGCCGATTATTGCGATTCCTGCGGCCTGGTTGGGTTCGAAGCCGAGGGCGAGGGCAACCATGTATGCGCCGAAGATACCAAACTGGGCCGCTGCGCCGATGAGTATCAGCTTGGGGTTGCTGATAAGGGCGGAGAAGTCGGTCATGGCTCCGATGCCGAGGAATACCAACGGCGGATACCAGCCTTGGCGCACGCCTTGATAGAAGATGTTGAGCACGGAATTATCCTCATACAGGCCGATTTCGAGACCTGCGTCGGCACGGAAAGGAATGTTGCCAAGTATGATTCCGAGTCCGATGGGTACGAGCAGCAGCGGTTCGAAGTCTTTCTTAATGGCCAGCCAGATGAAGAACGCGCCGGCTATTATCATTATGATGTTCCCTGTTTCGGCGTTGGCGAAGCCGGTGTATGTGAGGAACTCGTTGAAATTGCTTGATATGAAATCTGTAAATCCCATAGTTGTATTCTTTTTACGGTTTTGGGGTTATATGGTCTTGAGGTTCTGCGGCTATGAAGTGAGATCAGGTTGCGTAGTTACGTTCTTATAGTCTTATAACCTATCACCTTACACCGCAGAGCCTATCCGATTGTTATCAGTGCGTCGCCTTCCATTACTGTGTCGCCTTTGTTTACAAGCACGGCTGTGACTGTTCCGTTGAACTCGGCCTCGATGTTGTTTTGCATTTTCATTGCTTCGAGTACGATTACGGTGTCGCCGTCTTTCACTGTATCGCCGACTTTTACTTTCACTTCGGTTATCGTTCCGGGCAGTGGAGCTGTCACTTTTGTGCCGCCTGTGGGTATGTTTGCTGCCGGTTTTTCAGCCGCATTGGCAATTGGTGCGGTTTGTGGTGCAGGCTGTTGCGGTTTCGGAGCCGTTATCACGGGTTTGTGCAGCATTGATGCAGGATTGATGGGCTGTTTAAGCTCTACCTCGAACGGTATTCCGTTCACGTTTACTTTTGCCACATTGCCTTCAACGTTTACTATCTCTACGTCGTAGTCGACGCCTTGTACTTTATATTGATACTTGTTCATTGTTGTTTTTGGTTATTGGGTTTTGCGGTTATTAGGTTTTACGGTTGTGTCGTTCGGTGTCGGTAATCAATATTGCAAGTTATAGTTCATAACTGACCGTATTACCGCTCAACCTTACAACCGTATGGCCTTATTATTTAATTTATGGAATAATAGTTTCTTCCGGATATATGTTCCAGTTTGTTTGGTGGGGTTTTATAGTTATGATGTTGCTTTCAATGTCGTGGACGTCGTCTTCGTATTGTTTAAGGGCCATGGCTATCACGGCTATGTAGATTTCTTTGTCTATGCCGCCTGTTTGCAGTCCGTCCTTGAGTATTACCTTTGTCTTGTGTCCGGTCTCGGCAATCTTCTCGCCGGTCTTTACGGCCGCCTTTATCGGCTGTATCTTACCGGCCTTCTTGAGGGCTTGCTTATGCGCCATGAACAGGCCGAGGACGCGGAAGAATACGTAGAGCAGGGCGAGGCAGAAGAACACGATGCCCATCGACAGCACTGTTATGCCGATGCCGTAGGGGTCTTCGCGTTTGATTTTCGCTACCTTGCTTTCGTTTGCCTGTACGTAGTTCTCGATGCCAGGGGTTACGCTTCCGGCGCTCTTCACTTCCCAGCGGTCAGAGCCGTCTTTCTCTCTTGCAAAAGAGTGGTCGGCCTCGAGTGCCGGTACTGACACGGAGTCAATCAGGTCTATGCCGTTTCCGTCGTACAGGGCTATCCATACCGGCTGGCCTTTTTCGGCCTTGGCGCTGATGTGCAGGGTGCCTTGGGCCGGGTTGCCGTTAAGGAAGAATACGATGTGTTCGCGTGCCGACATGTTTGTCCGGCTGTCGCCGTTGGGTATGCAGCTCATCATGGCTGTACGTTCGGCTACGCTAAGGTTTTTGTCGAGTACGCGTCGGTCTGTGGTGATGTACATTCCGCGCACGTTGTACGTAGAGAAGGCGGTGTTGGTTATTTCCACCCACGCTCCCCTGTTCCCGTACTCGTCTTGTAGGTTTGCCTTGTTGTTGGTCAGCACCTCGTTCAGCTTGATGTTCCTGGCACCTTGGCCGAGCATCGAGATGCTGCCTGCGCATAAGGCAAGGAGAAGGATGATGGTCTTTTTCATGTTATGTTTTAAAGTTGTTTGGTTTACTTACGTTCTGGTTTTTCATGGCAATGGGGCTTAAGGTTTGCGGTATGGCTTTGGCCTTGTTCCGCAAAACTTAAGTCCCATTGGACTATATCGTGCTACATTCCGCAACAGAACAGCACGATGATTTGCGCCGTGAATATCCTTAGGAACATGCTCAACGGGTAGACGGTGGAATAGCCTACGGCCGGAGCTTCCTTAGAGCATGAGGCGTTGGCGTATGCCAATGCAGGCGGGTCGGTATAAGTACCGGCTATCATGCCCATTATCGTGAAGTAGTTGAACTTGTATTTCAGGCGTGCTATCGTGCCGACTATCAGGATCGGGATAACCGTTATCATGAAGCCTGTGTAGACGTATTTCAGTCCGTCGCCTTGCAGGATCGTCTCGGCGAAGCCGTCGCCGGCTTTTATCCCGACGCTGGCGAGGAAGAGCACAAGGCCGATTTCGCGCAGCATCATGTTGGCGCTCGTCGTGGTGTACGTTACGAGGTGCATCTTGTAGCCGAACCTTCCTATAAGTATCGCTATGATGAGCGGGCCTCCGGCAATGCCGAGTTTTATTGGCACGGGTATGCCGGGGAAGGCAATAGGTATGCTGCCGAAGAGTATTCCGATGAAGATGCCTACGAAGATGGTAGCGATGTTGGGGGCGTCGAGTCGCTTGACAGAGTTGCCCATTACGCTTGCCACGCGGTTTACCGCGCCTTCACGGCCTACAACCATTATACGGTCGCCGACCTGGAGTGAAAGGTTGGAGCTGGCGAAGAGGTCCATGCCGTGGCGGGTCACCCTCGTAACGTTTACGCCGTAGCCGCTCGAGAAGTGCATTTGGCCGAGGGTCTTGCCGTTGATGGCCGGGCGTGTCACAACGATGCGCTTGCTTACCATAGGCTCGTCTTGCTTTTTCCAGTCGACTTCAACCTCGGGGCCGATGAACGCTATTATGGCCTCGGCGTCGTTTTCGGCGCAGACGATGAACACCCTGTCGCCGATGTGGAACACGGTGCTGCCCGTAGGCGTGGATACGTGGCCGTCGTGCAGCAGGCGCGAGCATACGAAGTCGCGGTTCAGGAAGTTGTGCACTTGTGCTATCGTCTTGCCTTCAAGGTAAGAGTTCGTTATCTCGATGTTCATGAAATGGGGCTTTACGGCTCCGTTTTCGTTTTCTTCTTCTTCGAGCTTCTCTTCTTCCTTGTCGATGCCTATCTTGCAAATGTAGCGTATGGCTATCGTTGCCCCTATGATGCCGAGCACGCCGAGCGGATATGCGCAGGCGTAGCCCGAGGCTATTTGGGGCACGTCGCCGTCGGTGAATACCGACGCCAGCGCCTCGTTGGCGGCACCAAGACCGGGAGTGTTAGTCACTGCGCCGTAGAGCGTGCCTACCATCATCGGCAGGTTCTTCGGGTCTGACGTGTCGAAGAAGATGTAGTAGCAGGCAAACATCACGGCGATGTTCAGCAAGATTACAGTGGTTGACAAGGCGTTGAGGGTCACTCCTCCGCGCTTGAAGCTCTCAAAGAAACCCGGGCCGACCTGCAAACCTATCATGAATACGAACAGGATGAGCCCGAATTCTTGCAAAAACGACAGTACGCCAGGCGTTGCTGTGAAGCCGATGTGGCCGGCGGCGATGCCTGCGAACAACACGAACGTCACGCCCAGGGAAATTCCTCCGATTTTTATTTTCCCCAAATAAACTCCTACGGCGATTACGATAGCGTAGAGCACTACGATGTGGGCCACGGAGTCGGTCGTGATGAATAAATTAATTAGCCATTCCATAACATATTTTTATAGCGCTGCAAAAGTAGCTAAAATATTACTCATTTAATAATTTTTGTGCAACAATTTTATTCCTGCGTCATAGGTTTTTGTATTTTTCACGGTTAAAAATTAAATTCTGTTCTTTTTTGTAAGGCGTATCGGAAAAATACCTTATCTTTGCCAAGAGATAAGCTGCGCATCAGCGTTCCCAAGCCTGTTTAATTGCGCATGAATGCGTTTTTAACGGTAGGGATAAGCCTGACATAGGTTGAAACGGCTTTGATTTTTGGCAGCATTGTAACCGATTGGTAATCAGAGTGTTGCCGGACGGCGTGCAAAAAGAGGCTTTCGGCCGTGCGAAAGGTTGCCTTTCAGGCCGTAAAAGGCCGTGTTTTGGCTGGTGAAAGGCCGCGTTTCGCAAGCTCGGTTTTTTGCTACGGGCTGAAGGATGCCGGTGAAGTGGCGGGTATGGAGTAATCTTAAATTGGATTTGTGTTGAACACATATAATATAGGTAACTTATATAATAAAGATTTTATGTCAAACTGTAAAGAAAAACTCTTTAGCGAGTTCAAAGCGCCTACGAAGCAAGAGTGGCTTGACAAGATTCAGGTCGACTTGAAAGGCGCCGACTTCAACAAGCGTTTGGTTTGGCGGACGAACGAAGGTTTCGACGTGCCGCCCTTCTACCTCAGGGAAGATGTGTTGAAACTGAACACCCCCGATTCTCTGCCGGGCGAGTTTCCCTATGTGCGTGGCAACAAGAAAAGTTGCAACTGCTGGTATGTGCGCCAAGACATCGTTGTCGACGACGCCAAGGCGGGCAACGCCAAGGCTCTCGACATTATCGGCCGCGGCGTTGACTCGGTTGGTTTCAAGATTCCGGGCGACAGCGTTAGCGCAGACTTTGTCGAGACGTTGCTCGGCGGCATCGACTGTGAGGCTGTCGAGGTGAACTTCAACACATGCAAGCGCCATACCCTTGAGCTGGCCAGGATACTTGCGGCCTATTTCGACAAGAAGGGATACGACAAGGCGAAGGTTAATGGTTCGCTCGACTGGGACCCTATGGAGAAAATAGTAATGAAGGGTCACGACGTTACACCTGTGCTCCAGTTCGCTCCGCAAATCGTGGACGCATTGAAGGATTACCCGCGTTTCCGTTGCATATCCGTCAATGCCGTTTCGCTCAACAACGCCGGTGCATACATCGTGCAGGAGCTCGGTTACGCAATGGCATGGGGCAACGAATACCTTAACATGCTGACCGAAGCCGGCATAAGCGCCGACCTTGCCGCAAGCAAGATAACGTTCAACATGGGCGTATCTGAGAATTTCTTCATGGAAATATCCAAGTTCCGTGCGGCCCGTCTGCTTTGGGCGGAGATCGTAAAGAGGTACGAACCCAAATACGATGCGTCGTGCAAGATGTGCGTAAATGCCGTAACATCAAAGTATAACATGACATTGTTCGACAGTTACGTCAATCTGCTCAGGTCACAGACCGAATCGATGAGCGCCGCCCTTGCCGGTGTACATTCAATTGTCGTAACGCCGTTCGACGCCGTTTACGAGACACCCAACGACTTCTCTGAGCGTCTCGCACGCAACCAGCAGCTTTTACTTAAAGAGGAAAGCCATTTCGACAAGGTTGTCGACCCTGCCGCGGGCAGCTACTTCGTGGAGGAACTCACCACGTCGCTTGCCAACGAGGGCTGGAAGATATTCCTCGGTGTTGAGGGCGAAGGCGGTTTCCTTGAGGCCCTGAAGAAAGGCGCCGTACAGGACGACATCAACGCAACCAATGTAAAACGCCACGAGGCGGCCGCAAAGCGCAAGGAGTTCATACTCGGCACGAACCAGTTCCCCAACTTCACGGAAAAGTCTGACGGCAAGCGTCCTTGCGGATGTACATGCTCTTGCGGTGGTGGACATAAGCACGATGCGGCTTTCAAGGCCATTGAGTCAACGCGCCTTGCCGCCGAATACGAGGATTTGCGCCTGAAAGTAGAGGAGGGCGGAAAGACTCCCGTTGCCTTCATGCTCACCATTGGCAATCTCGCCATGCGCCAGGCGCGCGCCCAGTTCAGCTGTAACTTCCTTGCCTGCGCAGGCTACAAGGTGGTGGACAACCTCGGTTTCGCTACCGTTGAAGAGGGAGTTGACGCAGCCCTTAAGGCAGGAGCAGACATCGTAGTGCTTTGTTCGAGCGACGACGAGTATGCCGAATATGCCGTTCCGGCGTTCAAGTATCTCGACGGCCGGGCTATGTTCGTGGTAGCAGGCGCCCCGGCTTGCATGGACGACCTCAAGGCCGCAGGCATAGAGAACTTCATACATGTGCGTTGCAACGTACTTGAGACATTGAAAGAGTATAACGCTAAATTGGGAATAAAATGAGAAAGAATTTCAACGACGTCAACATATTTTCTGACATCAAGGCGGCAGACGGCGCAAAGTGGCAGAAAGACAACAACATAGCTCCAGACTGGAAGACACCTGAGCACATCATGGTGAAGCCGGCCTATACGAAGGAAGACCTTGAGGGCATGGAGCACCTTGACTATACGGCCGGACTTCCGCCGTTCCTCCGCGGCCCGTACAGCATGATGTACCCGTTCCGCCCGTGGACTATCCGCCAGTATGCAGGATTCTCGACGGCCGAGGAAAGCAACGCCTTCTACCGCCGCAACCTCGCCAGTGGGCAGAAGGGACTTTCCGTTGCGTTCGACCTTCCCACCCACCGCGGTTACGATCCGGACAACATGCGCGTGATAGGCGACGTAGGCAAGGCCGGCGTGTCCATCTGCTCGGTTGAGAACATGAAGGTGCTCTTCAACGGTATTCCATTGAACAAGATGTCGGTTTCCATGACCATGAACGGCGCAGTGCTGCCTATCATGGCGTTCTATATCGTCACTGGCCTTGAGCAGGGGGCAAAACTTGAAGAGATGGCCGGTACTATCCAGAACGACATCCTTAAGGAATTCATGGTGCGCAACACCTATATATATCCGCCTGCATTCTCGATGAGGATAATAAGCGACATCTTCGCTTACACATCTAAGTTCATGCCCAAGTTCAACTCCATCTCAATCTCGGGCTACCACATGCAGGAGGCCGGTGCGACTGCTGACATCGAGCTGGCTTACACCATAGCCGACGGTCTTGAGTATGTACGCGCCGGAGTGAACGCCGGACTCGACATAGACGCCTTTGCGCCCCGCCTGTCGTTCTTCTGGGGCATCTCTATGAACCATTTTATGGAGGTGGCCAAGATGCGTGCGGCGCGTATGCTGTGGGCCAAGGTTATACAGCAGTTCAATCCTAAGAATCCGAAGTCGCTCATGCTGCGTACCCACTGCCAGACATCAGGTTGGTCGCTCACCGAGCAAGATCCGTTCAACAACGTAGGCCGTACCTGCATCGAGGCCATGACTGCTGCTCTCGGCCACACGCAGAGTTTGCACACCAACGCCCTCGACGAAGCAATCGCCCTGCCTACCGACTTCTCGGCACGTATCGCACGCAACACGCAGATTTACATCCAGAACGAAACAAAGATATGCAAACATATCGACCCGTGGGCCGGTTCTTATTATGTTGAGAGCCTCACCAACGAGCTTGCGCACAAGGCTTGGGAGCACATCCAAGAGATTGAGAAGCTCGGTGGCATGGCGAAAGCCATCGAAACCGGCGTGCCAAAGATGCGTATCGAGGAAGCGGCTGCGCGCACTCAGGCCCGCATCGACAGCGGCGCACAGACCATAGTCGGAACTAACAAGTACCGTCTTGACCACGAGGATCCGATCGACATCCTCGAGGTTGACAACTCGGCAGTGCGCAAGGAGCAGGAGGAAGGTTTGGCACAACTCCGCGCTTCGCGCGATAACGCAAAGGTGAAAGAAACCCTTGACGCTCTTACCGAATGTGTGCGTACTGGTGAGGGCAATCTTCTCGAACTGGCCGTAGAGTGTGCCAAGGCACGTTGCACGCTCGGCGAGATAAGTGATGCCTGCGAAAAAGTCGTAGGCCGTTATAAGGCTGTAATCAGAACAATATCAGGCGTGTATTCATCAGAAAGTAAGAACGATGCAGACTTCGCCAAGGCATGCGAGCTGACGGAAGAGTTTGCAAAGAAAGAAGGCCGCCGTCCGCGTATCTTCATCGCCAAGATGGGACAGGACGGTCACGACCGTGGCGCGAAGGTTGTTGCTACGGGTTATGCGGACTGTGGTTTCGACGTAGACATGGGACCTTTGTTCCAAACCCCGGCCGAGGCTGCGCGCGAGGCTGTCGAGAACGATGTCCATGTTGTCGGAGCAAGTTCTTTGGCTGCAGGGCATAAGACCTTGATACCACAACTTATAGAAGAGTTGAAGAAACTTGGCCGTGAGGATATCATGGTTATTGCCGGCGGTGTCATTCCTGCACAGGATTACGACTTCCTTTACAAAGCCGGCGTGGCCGCAATCTTCGGCCCCGGTACGTCGGTTGCCAAGGCTGCGTGCGAGATGATGAACATACTTTTGGATAAGGAATAATTCTTTTCCAAGTATGACGTACAATGAATAGGCAACTGTTTTTTGACGGTTGCCTTTTTTGTTTCAAATGGTTTGAACGTAAAAAACACCGTCACCTTATCATTGTTTGGTAAGGTGACGGTTAGCAATGAAAGAATTATTATGTTATAAACTCCGAACGTATTTATGCGTTTTGTGAAACAGGTTCTTAATGTTGTGTCATTCCTGGCCTTCCTGCATCTTGCGGATTAAAGCCTGTTCGGTTTTATTTTTGTCGGATGAATGTTTCAGAACAACGGCGTCGATGTAAAATACAATCTCTTCCGCTAAGTTCGTAATGTGGTCACCGGTACGTTCGAGTCTAAGGAAAATACCTTTAAAGTCCAAGCAAAAGGCTGCTTTGTCAGGATTCTGTGATATGTATTCGGCGAGTATCGGTGTGGCGGCGGCGTTGATGTCGTCGACTTTGTTGTCTTTTTCGAAAAGACTGTTTGCCAGTGAAATATCCTCTGTTTCAAGTGCTTTCTTTGCCGTGTCGAGCATTTCAAGAACGGCGTCTGCCATTTCTTTGAGGCGTGTTTTCTCAAGCAGTGCCGCATCTACGGGAGTACCATCCTGACGTATGATAAACCTTGCTATGTTTTCAGCGAAGTCGCCGATGCGCTCAAGGTCTGAATTAATCTTCAACATGGCGACGATGAAGCGCATGTCGATAGCCACAGGGTTATATAACACAAGGAAGTCTTCAATGTCGCAATCAAGTTTCAGCTCGTATGCATTAACCCGTTTTTCGCGTATGAGCACGTCGCCTGCCTTGTCTTTGTCTACCGTAGGGATGGCATCGCATACGTTTTTCATTTGATCATATACGAGCGACCACATGTCGAGTACTTCCTCACGTATGGATTTCAGTTCTTCATCAACGAATTTTACCATGATTATTTTTTGTTTAAATATTGATAATTGAGAATAAGATTACGTTCCGCCATAGGCAAACCACGGCTTCGTCTCATTTTGATTTTAGTTTATCCGAACCTTCCGGTTATGTAATTTTGCGTTTCTTCTTTGCTTGGGTTTGTGAATATTTTTGTTGTTTTGTCAAACTCAATCAGCTGTCCGAGATAAAAGAAAGCCGTCTTGTCGCTTACACGGGTGGCTTGTTGCATGTTGTGTGTGACAATGACAATGGTGTAGTCTTTTTTTATCTCGTGTATAAGTTCTTCAACCTTGGCCGTTGAAATCGGGTCGAGAGCCGACGCCGGTTCGTCCATTAACAATACCGAAGGAGCTACAGCCATTGCGCGTGCTATGCAGAGGCGCTGTTGTTGTCCGCCGGATAATGCGTAAGCTGATTTCTTGAGTTTGTCTTTCACTTCGTCCCAAAGGGCTGCTCCTTTTAGTGATTTTTCTACTCGTTCGGCAATAAAGTTTTCGTCTTTCACTCCGTTTACGCGTAGTCCGTAAGCTACATTTTCGTAAATGCTTTTTGGAAACGGGTTAGGACGTTGGAACACCATGCCTACGTTTTTCCTTAGTTCGTCTACGTTTATCGACCGGTCGTATATGTTGCGTCCGTCAATGTGTATTTCGCCTTCGAGGCGTGAGCCTGGTATAAGGTCGTTCATTCGGTTGAACAGGCGCAGGAACGTTGACTTTCCGCAACCTGATGGACCGATGAATGCTACGACTTCGTTTTCTTCTATGTTCATGTTGATTTTCTTTAAGGCGTGGAACGCCCCGTAATAGAAGTCGACGTTTTTTGCTTCAATTTTGCTCATATCCGTTAATTTTATAATTTAGAGTTGAGAATGGAGAATCAATTGATCATCGGTTTTCCCATTTTCATGTCTAAAATGATTTGTCATTTATGTTAATTTGTTTTCAATTTGTTTTGAAAATAGTTGCGTAAGGCGTTTGCCAGCAGGTTTACGAAAAGGATGATTATTATCAATACTAACGCCGTGCCGTATGCTATTGGGATTTGTTTCTCCATATCCGTGCCACTGGTTGCAAGCACGTATAGGTGGTAAGGCAGTGCCATGCATTGGTCGAATACGCTTTGTGGAAGTTGTGGCAGGAAGTAAGCCGCACATGTGAACAGGATTGGGGCCGTCTCACCAGACACGCGGCCGAGGGCGAGAATCAGTCCTGTGATGACGTTCGGCATAGCCATGGGTAAGATAACTTTACGTATCGTCTGCAGTTTTGTCGCTCCAAGGGCAAGGCTTCCTTCACGGAAACTGTCGGGAATGGCCTTAAGTGCCTCTTCCGTCGTCCTGATAACGAGCGGCAATGCGAGTAAACCGAGCGTAAGCGAACCGGCAAGTATGCTGTCGCCGAAGCCAAAGAAATTGACGAACAGCGACATTCCGAACAATCCGAATACTATTGAAGGAATGCCGGCCAAGTTGTTTGTCATCATTCGGATGAACCTTACTACGCGTCCGCTTTTTGCGTATTCGTGCATATATATGCCGCTCATGATTCCTAACGGGAATGCGAATAGTGCACTGCCGATCATTAGATAAAACGTGCCGACGATTGCGGGCCATATACCTCCGCCTTTCATTCCGTCAGTTGGAGGCGTTGTTATGAAATCCCAATTCAGGACACCAATGCCTTTTATTATGATAAAAGCTAAAATAATGAATAATATCGTGACTATCACTCCGCTCAGTATGCGGAAAATTCCGAAAGCTATCTTCTCTGACAGGATTTTGCTTTTGTGGTTGCCTGCTTGAAGTATTTTTTCGCTATCCATGATTTTTAATTATGTAAAAGTTGTGGAAATGAAGTTTATTTCTTATTCTTTGCCGAGATATATTCAACGCTTGAATTAATTATCAGGGTGATGAAGAACAACACTACGCCGAGCAAGAACAGTGATTGGTAGTGTGGGCCTCCGGCAGGAGCTTCTCCAAGTTCAGCAGCAATTGTTGCAGGGATTGTGCGTAAGGGGTCGGTGATGGATAGAGGTATGACGGCTGCATTGCCTGTAACCATCAGTACGGCCATCGTTTCGCCAAAAGCGCGGCCAATGCCGAGCACAATGGCTGAGGTTATACCGGAAATGGAGTATGGCATGACAACCTTATAAATAGTCTGCCATCGTGATGCTCCAAGTGCAAGACTTGCTTCGCGTTGTGAGCGTGGGCAGTTTAACATAGCGTCTTGGCTTACAGTGATGATTGTAGGCAGTGCCATTATTGCCAGTACCAAAGCACCGGCGAGTCCGCTTTCGCCTACTGGCAGTCCGAATACGTCTTGCAACAGCGGAACAACAACGATTAGGCCGAAGAAACCATATACGACTGAAGGTATTCCGTTGAGCAACTCGATAACTGGTTTTAGTATTTTTCGCATCTTCTCCGAGGCGACCTCCGACATGTATATTGATACGGCCAAACCAAAAGGCAAGGCGAACAATATTGCGAATACGGTGACCCATACAGTGCCGAGTATGAGGGGCATGAATCCGAATTGAGGTGCCGGAGTTGCCGTTGGGAACCATTCACCACCGAAAAAAACTTCCGAACCTGATATGCGGTGGTCTTCAAGTTTTTTTCCTGTAAAGTCTTTATTTATAAAACTTTCAGGGACAAATGCTATTATGCCGTCGTTCTTATTTATAAGGATCTCTATGCATTGCGAAGCGTTTTCATAGTTTTTGCCTAATTGTTCTTCTGTGAAATACTTTTGCATGTCGTCAAAGCGGAAAAGCATTATTTTTTCATTTTTTCCGCCAACGTCTTTCCAGTTTGTGACATCTTCGTCAAAGATTTCCTTGATTTGTTTAGCGTTAAGTTCGTCAACAGGGTTGTCTTTGTTTACAACGAGTACGTAACCGTCTTCGATTGTTTTCTGTGAGAACAAGCCAAAGCCTTCAGAGAACAAAAATAGTACGATGAGTAATATAATCACGCTGGTAAGGAAACCGCTACATGTGATAATTCCCGTTACTATCTTTTCAAGAATTTTTTTCATAATGGTTTTACTTTTTATGTTTCCGCAGGCAAAAGTAGGGTTTCGTCGTAACGAACGTGTGACACGCACGTTACAATAATGTTACGGCGGCGCAACGGTAGCCGTTGTAACTTGAATGTAACGCATGCGTAACCGTGATGAAAATCTGAAAATGTTATTTCGCAGCAGAAATCTAAAAATATGTAATGAAATGAGATTCTTAAGACTTTTGATTATCGGTTTTGTTTCTGTTTTTTCCGTAAATGTTTCCGGGCAAAAGATAAAAGGTAGCGATACTGTGTTGCCTGTGTCACAGGAAGGTGCGGAAGTTTATATGAAGCTGAATCCACAAGCACGAGTGACTGTTACAGGCGGTGGCTCAGGTGTCGGAATATCCGCATTGATGGATGGTACGACCGATATTGCGATGGCTTCTCGTTCGATTAAGTTCAATGAACGTGTGAAGATTGGTAAAAGCGGTAAGCATTTGCGTGAGGCTGTGATTGCTTATGACGCTTTGGCGGTTATCGTTAATCCTGAAAACCCGATTTCCCATCTTACACGCGAGCAGCTTGAGGCGATTTTCCGTGGAAAGATTACGAATTGGAATCAGGTGAAGGATTATTATACGGGTAAATACGGCCCCGACCTTAAGATAATTGTTTATTCGCGCGAGACGTCTTCAGGTACTTATGAGTTTTTCAAGACGAGCGTGCTTCATGAGAAGAATTATATGGCCGGGGTGCTTTCAATGCCGGCCACGGGCGCTGTAATCCAGTCGGTAAGCCAAACACTCGGAGCCATTGGGTATGTAGGCATGGCTTACATAAATAAAAACGTGAAAGCTATAAAGGTTTCTTACGACGGCAAGCACTTTGTCTATCCGACAATGGACATGGGCCGCCGCCACATTTATCCGATTATCCGTGAGCTTTATTATTATTATACGGCCGATAAAGCAAAAGTTGTTGAACCGTTTATCAATTTCCTTCTCTCTCCGAAAGGACAGCAGATAGTCATGAAGAGCGGTTATGTTCCGGCAAAATAGGATGAGGCCGGGATACGTTATAAGCCCCACCTTGCCATTCAAGCAAAGGTGGGGCTTTAGTTTCCGCTTACGTCATGGTTAAGTTGTTAATTGAATATAAGTTCCTCTTTTCCTGGGTTCTTTTCAATTAATATTGAATCACCTTTATTCAATTTGTTGTCAAGGATTAGTTCGCATACGCCGTCTTCGATGTAATTCTGTATCGCACGTTTCAGCGGGCGTGCCCCGAATTGTACGTCATAACCTTTGGTCGCAACAAACTCTTTTGCCTTATCGGTCAGTTCGAGTTTGTACCCTAAGTCTTCTATGCGTTTTTTCAGGCCCGAAAGTTCGATGTCTATGATATTCTTAATCGCCTCGAGGTCAAGTTGGTCGAACGTTATTATTTCGTCGAGACGGTTGAGGAACTCAGGACTGAACTGTTTGCTCAGGCTTTTTTGTATGATGCTGCGTGCATATTCCTTGTCGTTTTCGTTAAGGCTCAGCCCCATGCTGCCGCCGGCGTTAAAGCCGATGCCGCGTCCGAATTCCTTAAGCTGGCGCGTGCCTGCGTTGCTCGTCATTATTATGACCGTGTTGCGGAAGTCGACCAGCCGGCCGTTGCCGTCGGTCAGCCGGCCTTCGTCGAGAACCTGGAGCAGCATGTTGAATACGTTGCCGTGCGCTTTTTCGATTTCGTCGAGCAGTACGATGGAGTAGGGGTGGCGGCGCACTTTTTCGGTAAGCTGTCCGCCTTCTTCGTAACCTACGTATCCGGGAGGCGCTCCGACGAGTCTCGACGTGTTGAAACTTTCGCTGTATTCGCTCATGTCTATGCGTATCAGGGCGTCGCTGCTGCCGAACATGTACTCGGCGAGTTTCTTAGCGAGGTATGTCTTTCCTACGCCGGTAGGCCCGAGGAACATGAACGCTCCGATCGGGTGGTTGGGCTCTTTCAGTCCGACGCGGTTGCGCTGTATTGCCTTTACCATTTTTTCAATGGCCTTGTCTTGGGCTACTACTGCTTTTTTCAGTTCTTCGCCCATGTTTTTAAGGCGTGCCCCTTCGGCTTCGGCTATTTTCTGTACGGGCACTCCGGTTATCATTGAAACCACGTCGGCCACGTCTTTTTCGGTTACGATGTCACGGCTGCCGATTTCGTTATTAGTCCATTTGTCTTGCAACTCGGCAAGTTCGGCCTCAAGTTCGGTCTGCTTATCCCTGTAACTTGCCGCAAGCTCGAAGTTCTGGTTTTTTACGGCAGCCTGTTTCTTTTCCTTTACATAACTTATTTCCTTTTCTTTTTCGCTAATCTCCGGCGGCATTTGCGCATGTTGCAGATGTATGCGCGCGCCTACTTCGTCGAGTGCGTCGATGGCCTTGTCGGGGAAAGCCCGGTCTGTAACATACCTTTCTGTCAGTTTGACACACGCCAATATGGCATCGTCAGAGTAAGCCACATGGTGGTGGTATTCGTATCTGTCCTTGATGTTGTTCAATATCTCAATCGTTTCCTTTGGTGTGGTAGGTTCCACCATTACCTTTTGAAAACGTCGTTCCAATGCTCCGTCTTTTTCGATAGAGTTGCGGTATTCGTCGAGCGTGGTGGCGCCGATGCATTGTATCGTGCCTCTTGCCAATGCTGGTTTGAGCATGTTGGCCGCGTCCATCGACCCGGGCGTAGAGCCCGCGCCTATCAACGTATGTATTTCGTCGATGAAAATAATTACATCAGGGTTTTGCTCTATTTCCTTGATCAGCGCACGTATGCGCTCCTCAAACTGTCCGCGGTATTTTGTTCCGGCCACAACTGCGGCCATGTCGAGGTTTATGATGCGTTTGTTGAAGAGCACGGGCGAAGTGTGGTGCTTGCAGATAAGTTGGGCCAACCCCTCTACGATTGCGCTCTTGCCAACGCCCGGTTCGCCTATCAGCACTGGGTTGTTCTTTTTGCGGCGGCAAAGTATTTCCGTTACGCGTTGGATTTCGCGCTCGCGGCCTACCACCGGGTCGAGCTTACCCTCGGCAGCGGCTTTTGTAAGGTCTGTGCCGAAATTGTCGAGAACCGGAGTCTTGCCGGTCTGGCGCTGTACGCTTGTAGCCGTGTTTGACGAATTGCGTTGTCTCGATTTTTGTGAGTTCCCTCCGTTTATGCTAAGCATTCCGTCGTCTTCATCCTCTTCCTTGTCAGGTATGCCGATGCCGTTTTGTGTTTGGCTTGCCTTTTGTTGGAAATATGTCAGTGCGTCTTCGTAATTCATGTTGTTAAATTCAAGTACTTCTTTTGCTCCGTTATTTACATGGTCGTGCAGTATTGCCAAGAACAGGTGTTGTTCGTCGACCATCTGGGTTGACTGTATGCGTGCTTCAAGCACTGCTAATTTTAAAATGTTGCTGGCTTTCTCGTTCAACACGAGCTCGTGCGTGCGTAGCGGTTGTGCAAAGTCTTCCTCGCGCACCTTTTGTTCAAGCTCGTCTTTTATTGTTTGGAAATTGATGTCTGATTTTACGAAAAGTTCATGCACGGGGCCCGTCTTATCGCGGAGTATCCCCAGCAACAAGTGTTCCGGTCCGACGGATCTGCTGGCGAGTCTCGCAGCTTCTTCCCTGCTGAACGCAAGAATTTGTGATACTTTTGGTGAAAATTGACTGGTCATGTAATGATGATGGTTCTTGTTGAATCTGTTTACCTGCAATTTAGTGCCATTGATGCGGCTGTCATATTTATATGTTATACCTGTCTTAATCTTATCTTCTGCAAAGATAATGCAAATGAGCGGAATGAGAGCTTGCTCTTAAATTCCCGAGTGCAGCTTATCTTCTGCAAAGATAATGCAAATTGGTTGCAGTGCAAAACTTTTTCATTTGTTTTTATGACATTTACCTATTACATGGAAGTTATTGCAAAAATTGTGCCACATTGGGGCCTTATGTCGGCTTTTGTGTTGCTTGCATGTGAAAATGATAAGGAATACATGCAAACTGAAAGGTTGTCTTTTAGCTCTCAATATGCTGCCTTTTACACGATGAAATACGGCATATTGCGTTGTAATACATGGCTTTTCGTATTCTGATTTATTTCATGTCGTTTTTGGGGTCTAGCCTTTCTATGATGTAGGCGAGTATTGTTCAAAAATGAAAGCAGCCTGACGGTGTTATCCGCCAGGCTGCTTCGCATGCTTTAAAATTATCTTAAAAATATATTTGGCTGTCGATTCTGCCTTATATGACTATTCGGCTGCAGGCTTAGCTGTTTTCGATGTGGCCTTTTTAGCTGTTGTCTTAGTTTTTTCCACTTTGGCTTTCAACTTCGTCTCGGCAGCTTGCATCTTTTCCACCTTTGCTTTCAATCGGTCGATTTCCTTGTCTTTCATCTCGATTTCGTCGCCCTGGTTCTTGATCGTAGTAAGCAGGGAGTTAAGTTCGTCGTTGTCGATTTCTTCGGGATACAGTGAATTTACACGGTTGATGAAGTCGCCGAGAATATTCATGTAATTGGTGAATGCGTCGAACGGAGAACTGTAAATGCCACGGTCGAGGCCAACGTTTGACGGTTTGGTCGTCATGAAACGGAAGTTGTTGCTTGCCTGCAGATAGTCCCAGTCTTGGTTTATGCGCGGATCGTTGGCAATGCGCAAGCGGTCGGCTACGCTGTAAAGTTTGTTGAAGGCTTCACGTTGCATCGGGTTCCCTAACCAGCAGCTTATGTCGCGCTCTTCGTCAACCCATGACAACGTATCGGGCACGTCGAGATTGCCGACGCTGTTCATCTTAAGGCAAATCTCTGTCGGAGTAGAGAAAGTGATGCCCTTTTCCTTGGCGTAAGCCGGCAATGCCTTGATAAATTCAAGGATGTTAGATGACAACGGTTGTGCGATGCCGAGAGCTGAAAGTTCCATAAAGATGTTGATAACTTGCTCGTTCTCAGGCATTGACGCAATTCGGTTAATGTAATTGTCTGCGAATAGTGGATAACCTTCCCAATCGCTGTTGTTGAAGCGAAGGCTTATGTCGTCGCTCAAGTCAACGTCGCGGAGCAACAGCTTGAGGTTGGGAGCTATGGCGCAGTTGTAAACATAGTGGGGCGATTTCCATCCGAGTACGTGCTTTGCCCCTTCAGTCAGCATTCCTTTGAAGCCCATTGCCGCAGCCTGTCCGCCAATGTCGTCGCTGTATATTAGTGAAGAGTTGCGCAGTACGGTCGGTTTCTTGCCGAAATACTCTTCCATTTTAGCTGCCTGCTTCTTCACGTCGGCGGCGAATGCTTCTTCGTTTACCAACGACGAAAGACCGTGCGAATACGGTTCAGCCAGGAATTCAACGCAGCCCGTGTCGTTCAGTTCTTGCAGCTTGGTGATGACTTGTGGCGCATGCATTTCTAATTGCTCAAGACCTACGCCTGAGATTGAGAATGCAACTTTGAAGTATTTGCCGTTGTTTTTTATCATCTCAAGGAACGTGTTCAGAGCCGGCATGTATGAACGCTCGGCAATGTCGCTGATGCTGCGCTCGTTTTCGTAGTCGTCATAATAATAGTGGTCTGTGCCTATGTCGAAAAAACGATAGCGCTTGAGATGTATGATTTGGTGAATCTCAAAATATAAGCATATTGTTTTCATTGCTCTGTTTCTTTTTGGTTAGTTAATTGATTTAAAGTTGTTTTTTCACGGTCTAACTCCTTATGCCTAAGGTGCGCTCGTAGAGTTCGCGTATCCATAAGCCGACCTTTTCCCAAGTTATTTGGTCAACTTCGCGTTTTCCTTCGGTTTGCAGATAATTGAAAAGGCTGTCATTGTGGCAAATTGAGTAGATAGCGTCGGCAAGTGCGTGTATGTCCCAATAGTCCACTTTAATGCAGTTTGTCAGAATCTCGGCGCATCCGCTCTGTTTTGAGATGATGCTCGGCGTGCCGCACTGCATGGCTTCGAGCGGTGAAATACCGAAAGGTTCGCTTACAGAAGGCATTACGTATACGTCTGAGTCCTTAAGGCATTCATATACCTGTTTGCCGCGCATGAATCCAGGGAAGTGGAAGCGGTCGGCAATGCCTCGCTCGGCGGCAAGGTATATCATGGCATCCATCATGTCGCCGCTGCCGGCCATGCAGAAACGGACGTTGCGTGTACGGTGGAGCACCATATTGGCAGCCTCGACAAAGTATTCCGGCCCTTTCTGCATTGTAATGCGTCCGAGGAACGTCACGACCTTTTCTTTGTTTGTGTGGTCAGGACGTGGTATGTCTTGGAGCTCTTGGCGCAATGGATACACGGCGTTATGCACAGTGAAGCATTTGCGCGGGTCTTGATAGTAATGGTTGATAACTGTCTGTCGTGTCAGTTCGCTGACGCACATGATGCAGTCGGCGTTGTCCATTCCGTCTTTTTCTATCGAGTAAACGGTCGGGTTGACATTTCCGCGACTACGGTCGAAGTCTGTTGCATGTACGTGTATGCACAATGGTTTGCCGCTAACCTGCTTGGCATGTATTCCTGCGGGATAAGTAAGCCAGTCGTGTGCGTGGATGATGTCAAATTCCTGTTGGCGTGCTACGACGCCTGCAACTATCGAATAATTGTTGATTTCACTGTGCAGCTGGTTGTCAAGGTATTTACCGGAGAACTCTATGCATCCCAAGTCGTTCACCAACATATAGTTGAAGTCGGCGTAGATGTGGTCGCGTAGGCTGTAATACATCTCCGGCGTAGTCATGTTGCCCAGCCTTCCTTTAAGGTAGTCGTAATTTACGTCGCGGTAAACGATTGGCACCTCGTTCATCGCTATTATGTTCATGAAACTTTTGTCTTCGTCGCCCCAGGGCCTTGGAAGGCAAAAGGTTATCTCCATGTCGCTTTGTTCTGAAAGCCCCTTAGTTATACCATAGCTGGCTGTACCGAGGCCTCCGAGTATATGAGGAGGAAACTCCCAACCAAACATTAATACTTTCATATCGCTCCTCCTTTATTTTACGTAAGAATATTTTTCAAGAAGATTCAATGTCCTCAATATCTCGGCTACGTTCATGGCGAATGAAATGGCGCCACGGGCGCGGAACGGCGGATTGCCGTCAGATAGTTCAGGTATTGTTCCGAGACAGTTTATAAGCATCTCGTCTTCGTATCCGACCATTTGCCTTTCAATGAAACTCAAGCGTGTACGCTTGTACAATTTAAGGCAGGCCTCCATGTAGAATCCGCCAAGCCACGGCCAAGCTGTGCCTTGGTGGTATGCATAGTCACGCTGTCCGCCGACGTATATCGGATTGTATCCTCCACTTTTCGGAGACAAGGAGCGTAATCCTTTCGGAGTGAGCAGCTCGCGTGTGCAGACGTCGAGTACGCTCTTCTTTTGGTCTTGTGACAGTGGGGAATAATCGAATGCGACGGGGAATATCATGTTTGGACGAACGCTCCAGTCCATCATATTGCCGTCAACGTAATCGAACAGATAGCCGTAATCGTTCATGAATGTTGGAACAAATGACTGCTTGCAAAGCTCTGCTTGCTTCTCCCATTTTTCGGCTTTCTCGTTGTCTTCTTTCAAGGCAGCCAATTTGGCTCCGAATTTTAATGCGTTGTACCAAAGTGCGTTGAATTCAACTATGTATCCTGTTCTTGGCACAACCGGACGGCCGTTTACGGTAGAGTTCATCCATGTTACAGGTCTGTCGTGTCCGTCGGTATATACAAGTCCGTTTGCGTCGAGTCTGAGGTTTGGATGTCCGCCGTCCATGATATAACAGAGAATGTCCTTGACGAGCTCGCCATACATGTTTAGGCATTTTTCATCACCGGCTGTCTTGGCGTATTGCTGTATAGCCCAAATTGCCCACAAAAAGACATCCGGCTCGTCCATCTCGGCAATTTTCACGGTTAATGGTTTTTCAGCCATGAATTCGCGTATTCCTTTTTCCGCTGTTTGCATGACAAGTTCGAAATAGTCTTGTTCGTCTATTGCCAAAGTCAATCCGGGAAGAGAAATAAACGTGTCGCGCGCACGGCATTTGAACCAGGGATAGCCTGCGAGGATGTAACGTTCGTCTTTATTCGTCCTATTGTGGAACTGGTGGGCTGCATTAACTAAACAATGGAAAAAGTTGTCGCGTGGAGCGCGGTCGTCGACTTCTTTTTCGAATAAATGTTTGAGAGTGCTTGTTTTGATTTCAGAAGTGGAAGCGGCAAAAACTATGCTTTCACCTTTTTTGATATTCATTTCAAAATACCCGGGAACATACAAGTCTTCACTGTACTCGTAACCACTTTCTTGTTCCTTGGTGTACTCTATGCCCCTGTACCAGTCAGGTGTGAATACGAACTCGTTCGCCTTGCTGAATTGCATATACAAATCCGGATATCCGGCATACATGCAAGTTTTGATGCCATTGTCCGTTACATGGTATTCGCGGCTGGCCGTGCTGTTTTCGTGGGTCACTTGTTTTACGCTCCTGAATGCGAGGAACGGCCTGAACCTTAACGTTGTCTCGCTGTGGGCATCCATCAACGTATAGCGTATCAGGATTCTGTTTTCATAATGCTGGAAGACAACTTCCTTTTTCAGCAACACACCGCCTACCCGGTAAACTGTTGTAGGCACTTTGTCGCAATTGAATTCGCGGATGTACTTGTGTCCTTTAGGGCTGTAGTTGTTGCCTTGGTACTTGTGCAAGCCGAGGTTGAATTCTGCGCCATGTTGGATAACCGTGACATCCAAGGAAGAAAGCAAAACGTGATTGTCATCGTCAATCTCCGGAACGGGCACTACTAACAATCCGTGGTACTTGCTTGTATTGCAGTCCACGACTGTCGAGCATGAGTAAGCCCCCGAACGGTTAGTGCGTAACAATTCTCTCGAAAGCGATTCTTCCAAGTTTGTCATCAGAGCTTTTTCAAATTTAAGATAACTCATGGTATATTATAAAAGAGATTTAAAGTATTCAAATATCTAAACCCTGACAAAGGTCCAAAGTGTAACCATTGTCATAAAAGACCTTTCAAAGGTAGTAATTTTATTTTTTATGACAAAAAAAAATCATCTTTTTTTCGCCTTGTGCATAATTTCATGGCGGAAATGTGTATGTGAAAAAGACATTTGTGCCTTTGGGCGGCACAAATGTCAAAATTATTATTCAGGTATCATGAAGTTTATCACTTCTTGTTCAACGTTGATTTTGTAGGCACCTAAAGGTGTCCGTATCAATCTTCCGTCAACACTGACCAATGCTTTTACAGCTTCGTTTACGGTGACTTCGCTTGTGCGATAGGGGTGGACGCTATGGTGGTTTAGGAATTTACCTGTAATAAGAAGGTAGAATCCTTCAAACAATTGTGTCATTTCAGGGTGGTAGACGACAGATACGTCTAACAAGCCGTTGTAAGGCACGGCATTGGGGGTTTGTCCGTAGCCTGAAGCGTTCCCTATGCACACGGTCATTATCTTACGGCTTATCACGTCAGAATTTATTTTCAAAGACATTTTGTAATCCAATCTTTGAAATACCATTAAAGCCAAAGAACCGAAAAACGATAATGTCCTTGAACCGAAGAACCTCCATGTTTGTTTACGGAGATTCATTATTGCGGAGATTAGTCCTATGTTTACGCAATTCAGAAAATATCTGTGGCATTTTTCTCCCTTAGCGTTGGTGTAATGTATGCAACCAAGATCTATTTTCCTTACCCTGCGTTCCTTAAGCCATTTTATGGTTTGCTCAATATCGTTTTCCTTGAACCCCCAATAGTGTGCGAAATCGTTCATCAGTCCGTTGGGTATCAGTCCTAATGCTATTGACTCACGCGCTTCTTTTCCTGCTGACATAAGACAGTTTACGGCATCATTGAGGGCGGAATCACCTCCAACGATTATTATTGTTTTGTAACCATTGTTTATAAGCATGTTGACAAGCCTGACCACTCCTTCTTGCTTCTCGCTTTGTACGAAGTCGAAGTCGATACCTTGAGAGCGTAAGCAATTTTCAATCTTGCTCCATCTTTTCTTGGATGCCGACCGTTCATGTTTAGGACAATATAATATTCCCCAACGATTATTTGCCGTTATCATAATTATTCTTATTAGTCAAAATTATCAGGATTCCTTATGATATATGTCGTCTATGAGCCGTACTTTTTCTTCAATTGGTAAGGTGGCGTTTATCCAATGTATTTTGAACCCTCTGCGCTCCATACCCCTGAACCATGTCATTTGCCGTTTTGCGAATTGGTGGATTGCAGTCTCAAGCTGATTGAACATTTCATTATATGAAATTTGTCCGAGAATGTATTTCGTGACAAACTTGTATTCAAGTCCGTAATAAATAAGGTCGTCGGATGGTATGCCAGAGGTTAAAAGTGATTTTACCTCGTCAACCATGCCTTCGTCAAGTCGTTGACGTAATCTTTTCGTAATTTTACTTCGGCGTTCGTTACGGTCGATGTTGACACCTATGATGACGGAGTCTATTTTGGGAAAACATCTCTCTTTTATTGAAGGGTGTTCCTTATAATATGTCTCTATTTCAATTGCACGAACTGCTCTTTTTGTCGTGTCAACGTCTGTTTTGTTGTGCATGTTTGATTTGTTTTCGTGTTTCAGCCTTACAAGCATGTCTGTAAGTTCAGTTAATGTTTTGCTCTCAAGGCTTGCACGCAATTCTTTGTTTTCAGGAACGGGAATAAGTTTATACCCGTTTAGTACGGCTTCAATATATAATCCGGTTCCGCCGCACAAGACCGGTAGGACTCCTCTGCCGGTAATGTCTGAATACGCAGAAGCGAAGTCGCGTTGGTATTCGAATACATTGTATTTTGTGCCAGGTTCAACGATGTCTATAAGATGGTATGGTACATGAACGTCGCCAATCTTATAGTCGGCTAAGTCTTTACCGGTGCCTATGTCCATGCGCCGATATACCTGTCGGCTGTCAGCACTTATTATTTCTGCTCCTTTTAATGCAGCAAGATTTGCAGCCAAGGCTGTTTTCCCTGACGCGGTCGGTCCTAATATGGTTATCATCTTACGCATAAACAACACCGCAAATATAATAAAAATAAACCGTCCGACAAATGCCGGGCGGTTTATTTTTATTATATACTGATAATTTTATTTCATTTATCCGTTGTGTTTCTTCATAATCTTAATGAGGTCGATAACCTTGTGAGAGTAACCAATCTCATTGTCATACCAAGAAACAACTTTTACGAACTTGTCAGTCAGGTAAACACCTGCGTCAGCGTCGAAGATTGAAGTACGAGCGTCGCCGAGGAAGTCAGAAGAAACGACTTTGTCTTCAGTGTAGCCGAGAATGCCCTTCAGTTCACCTTCAGAAGCCTCTTTCATGGCCTTGCAGATGTCCTCCTTAGTTGCCGGGTTCTTCAGGTTTACAGTCAGGTCAACTACTGATACGTCCAAAGTGGGAACGCGCATAGAAATACCTGTCAGCTTGCCGTTCAGTTCAGGAATAACCTTGCCTACAGCCTTAGCTGCACCGGTAGAAGACGGGATGATGTTGCCGGAAGCGGCACGGCCACCACGCCAGTCCTTCATTGAAGGTCCGTCAACCGTACGCTGTGTAGCTGTCGTTGAGTGAACTGTCGTCATAAGACCGGTCTCGATTCCGAACTTGTCGTTCAAAACCTTAGCGATAGGAGCCAAGCAGTTGGTTGTGCAAGATGCGTTGGAAACAACCTTTTGGCCAGCGTATGTATCGGTGTTAACGCCGCAAACGAACATGTCTGCCTGACGGCCGTCCTCACCCTTCTTTGAAGGAGCTGACAATACGACATATTTAGCGCCTGCCTGAAGGTGCTTTTCTGCACGATCCATAGTCAGGTAAAGACCGGTTGATTCAACGATATACTCAGCGCCGATTTCGTCCCACTTCAAGTTTGCTGCGTCCTTCTCTGCGGTAATGCGGATGTGGTTGCCGTTGACGATAAGTTCATTCTTCTCAACGTCAGCCTCAATTGTTCCGTCGAACTGGCCGTGCATTGTATCATACTTCAGCATGTATGCCATGTATTCAACAGGCAGAAGGTCGTTGATACCAACTACAACTACGTCGTTCTTGTTAGCCTCTTCAAGAGAAGCACGGAATACGAAACGACCAATACGGCCAAAACCGTTAATACCAATTTTAATCATCTTTTTTATTTATTTTAAAGGGTTAAAATAATTTCCTTAAATATTTATACCTATTTGCCAATATAGTGCTTTATAAATTTGCCTGATTATGTAAGTCCCCTTATCAGCTTTCTTTTTCGAGCGCAAAGTTACAAAAAAATATTTGTATCTGCATAGTCTTAAACTATTAAATAATATAAAAATATGGCTTATCTTTCCACTTGTTTGCAGCTGGATACGGGTTAAACTTTTAATTTGCAAAGTGCATGTTTCATTTTGAGTGTGGAAAATTCCAATATGGGCAAAAGTTATTCATGTTGTAATTAAAATCGGATTTTGTTTTTGTCGAATTCATATAGTATTTCGCCCTTTTCTTTTATGGGTTTAATTAGACCGGAACTTATGAATTCTTCTGTTTGGTTAAATCCGAAAATAGCCGTATAAAGGGATGTGAAGTCTTCCAATGTGAATTTGTCTTTAAATATGTCTCTTCCGACAAACTCTGCGCATGCTTGCCGCCGTAATGCATTAATTGCCAAGTTTAACATGTTGTCGTGGTCAAAAGCCAATAGTGGTGTATCGTTAATGTCGAACCATTCGGCTTTTGCCGCATCGTCTCCCCCTTTAACGTCTTGTAGGCGGACAAGGGCGTAGTACGCTATGCTTATGACGCGCTCGCGTGGATCACGATTTGGAGCGGTGAAAGTATGGAATTGATGTATTTTCGCATTTGTCAGTCCTGTTTCTTCCTGTAATTCACGCATGGCTCCGTCGTCTGCGGATTCGTCAATGTTCAAAAATCCGCCAGGAAACGCCCATTGGCCTTTGTATGGCTCACGTCCACGCTCTATCAGCAACACTTTCAGCCTCCCGTTTTCGTATCCGAAGATTACGCAGTCGGTGGTAACGGCCGGATGTGGATATTTATAATGGTATTTTAGTTCTTCCATTTTAGGTTAAGTTTATCTTTTTACTGCTAATTGAATATTGTTTAATTTCATGAACAGCCGTATTTCCTCATACGTTATAGATGGGGATAATGCTTCTTTTATATCCTTCAATGAGGCGGGTATTGAATTGCTGGCAAAGTATGAGCGTATTTCGGCCGAGTGTTCGTTTGAAATAAGGCTGTCAATGCCTATTTGTCCGCTTTCCACATAATTAATAAGATGTGTGAAGATTGTGCTGGCGGCGAGTCCTCGTTCGGCTGCGATTTGCTCGATTGTCATTCCGCCTATGAACATGTTGAAACTTATTTCGTGTGTAGGAATCTTTGGCGCTTTAGGCATTTTGGGCGCTTTAACCTTTTTAATGGTTTTAGGATCGGTATCATCGGTTATGCCGAGCAATATTTTCGCTTTAGCGGAAAGCAGGTCGGCTACGGTGAATTTTACGTTGTTATCGCATTCATGTTTCAGTAATCGTGTCTTTAACGACAATTCGCTTTTGTATGTTGAGAACCTTTCTTCAAATTGTTTTTTTATCAATTTATTGTCCGTACTTATTTTGGTCTTGTCGCAAAGTATTTCAAACTCAGACAATTTGCTTGAATAGTAAACGGCAGCTTTATGTATGCGTTCTTCAAGCAATCCTTCTTGTTGCGCCCCTTCTACAAGTCTTGTATATTGCAGCTTGAATTTCTGTGCTACTTTAATAAGTTCATCAAATTTCATGCCAACGCGTTTGTATTCGGCAAGCAGTTTGGGATACTTGCGGTAAAAGTGTTCGTCGAGTGTCCGCAAAAGCATGTTGTATGACGATTGCAGCTGTGTGAAATCAAACAAATCGTCAAGTACCTGTACGACATATTTGCGTTGGAGCGTTGATATGTTGTCTTCCGTAGGCGTGTGCTCGTCGAGTTTTTCGACAAACGAGTCGACGACGTTGTCGCTTATCATGGCCTCGCGTTGCAAAGGTGAGCTAAGTACGATTCCCTCAAGAGAACGGCAACGGCTTAGCGCAACGTAAGTTTGCCCGTGGGCGAACGAGTGCGAGGCATCTATGATTGCATGGTCGAACGTCAGTCCTTGGCTCTTATGTATCGTTATTGCCCACGCCAGCCGCAATGGATATTGGCGGAAAACTCCTTCAATTGTTTCCTTGATCTCTTTCGACGTGTCGTCAAGCGTGTATTTTGAGTTAGTCCATTCAGCCATGTCCAGGTTGAAGGCCTGTCCACCGTCCTTGCTTCTTACAACGATGCTTTCGCTGTCAACGGAAACGACTTCGCCGATCATGCCGTTGAAAAAACGTTTGTCCGGATCGTTTTTTATGAACATTACTTGTGCGCCCTGTTTCAAGATGAGCTGTTTGTCGGCTGGGTAAGACGTTTCCGGAAATGTCCCTTCAACCTTGGCGTTAAACACGAATTCATTTGTCGGCAGCGATGCAAGCTCGTGGTCGTTGATGGCTTGTGCCTGGTAGTTATGCGTGGTTAGGCGTATGTAATCGCTGTTTTTATCAGGTGTGAATCCCGGGATGTGGCGTTTGTTCAGTTCGGCAATGTTTTCGTCGGTCGCCTTGTTTTCGCGTATCTTATTTAATAAGGATATGAACGATAAGTCTTGTTGCCTGTAAACGGTTTTCAGCTCAACCGTGTAATATGATGCAACGGCCAACGCTTTGCTTGAAAAGAAATAAGGCGTATCGTAGACAGAGCTTAGCAATGTCCATTCATCTTCTTTTATAACGGGCGCAAGCTGTTGTAAATCGCCTATCATGAGTAGTTGCGCTCCTCCGAAAGGTTTGCTGTAATCGCGGTAGCGGCGCATCACTGCGTCAACGGCGTCGAGTAAGTCGGAGCGCACCATGCTTATCTCGTCGATTACGATTAAGTCGAGAGTCCGTATTATGTCTCTCTTTATTTTGCTGAACTTGAAATATTTTTTGTCGCCACGGTCAAACGTCGTGCCGGGGAGGTATGGTGACAGTGGAAGTTGGAAAAATGAATGTATGGTCACTCCGCCGGCGTTGATGGCGGCTATGCCCGTAGGGGCCAATATAACCATACGCTTGGATGAATGTTTCCTAAGATTCTTCAAGAACGTGGTCTTTCCGGTTCCGGCCTTGCCTGTAAGAAATAGGTTGGCACCGGTTGTCTCGACAATTTTCCACGCTAAATCAAGTTCAGGGTTGTTCATTATTTATAATTGTTTTGGTCTTAAGAGGAGTTGACAACGATGTGTTCTCGGTTTCCCCATCTTTCCACTTTTTCTGTTTTAATTAAAACGCCTCGCGGTATTTGCTTTCATCCTTGTCTTCAAGCATGCTCAGGTAAGAGTTGTAACGGCTCTCGGCTATGTAATGTTCTTCGACCGCCTTGCGCACGGCGCATCCCGGTTCGTGAGTATGCGTACAGTTGCGGAAACGGCAATCCTTTGAAAACCTGAATATCTCCTTAAAATATCCGCATATCTCCTCCGGTTCCATGTCAAACGTTCCGAATCCTTTAATCCCCGGCGTGTCTATTGCCCAGCCACCGTAGGGTAGGGGCAGCATCTCGCTGAACGTAGTTGTATGCATTCCTGTGTTGTGGGCTTCGCTTATCTCGGCTGTACGTAGGTTCAAGCCTGGTATGATCCGGTTGAGCAACGTGCTTTTCCCTACGCCGCTGTTGCCGCTGAACAGTGTTATCTTGTCTTTTAACAGCGGTTCCAATTCCGATTTTACGGAATCGTCGACGGCGGATATTGCCTTGCATACGTAACCGACGGTTTCATACAGGTTGATCATCATTTCCTGATACTCCAAGTCTTCCGGGCTGAGAATGTCGGTTTTATTGAAAATGAGTACAACGGGTACCCGGTAAGCCTCGGCCGATGCAAGGAAACGGTCGATGAACGTAGTTGATGTTTGAGGGTAGTTGACTGTAACGACAAGAAAAGCCTGGTCTACGTTGGCGGCTATGATGTGGCTTTGCTTTGAAAGGTTGGGCGATTTACGTATGATGTAGTTACGCCTGTCCTCGATGTCGGTAATGAATGCCGTCCCTTCCGCATTGCGCACTATGCAGACCCTGTCGCCTACTGCCACCGGGTTTGTGCTGCGTATTCCTTTAAGCCTGAAGTTGCCTTTGATTTTACATTCAATTGTCGAACCTTCGTCGGTTCTTACTGTATACCAGCTGCCTGTGTTTTTTATAACAAGTCCGTTCACCTTTTCTATCGTGTTGAATTAGTGCGAATTAAGAATTAAGAATTAAGAATTAGGAAAAAATATTCTTGATGAATAAATATCGAAACATTTTTTCCTAATTCTTAATTCTCAACTCTTAATCCAACGCAAATCTTTGGTTAGCTTATACGGTCATTATCTCCTTGTTCTTCGCGGCGAGCAAGTCGTCGATCTTCTTGATGAACTTGTCGTGTATCTTTTGAAGCTCAAGCTCGGCGTCCTTTTCATTGTCTTCCGACAGGCCGTCTTTGATTGCTTTTTTCAGTTTGTCTTTTATGTCGCCGCGGACGTTGCGCACCTCGACTTTCGCCTTTTCTCCCATCTTATTACACTGCTTGGCAAGGTCCTTGCGGCGCTCTTCGGTCGGCTGCGGTATGCCGAGGCGGACTATCTCGCCGTTGTTTTCGGGGGTTATGCCGACATCCGAGTCCATTATGGCTTTCTCGATGTCTTTAATCATCTTTTTGTCCCACGGACGTATGGCGATGGTGCGCGGGTCGGGCGTGGATACGTTGGCCACTTGGTTGAGCGGAACCATCGAGCCGTAAGAGTTCACTCTTATGCCGTCCAATATCGCGACGTTGGCGCGTCCGGCGCGGACATGCGAGAGCTGGTCTTCAAGATACATTGCGGCCATCTCCATCCGCTCTTCACTTTCTTTCAAAGTTGCTTTTACGTCAATCATAATTATTTAATGTTTTGGGTTTTCCGTTACAAATATAAGAATAAATTCTTTAATCTGTGGCAAGAGCGGTGCATAATTAAGAATTAAGAGTTAAGAATTAAGAAAATATGCTTTCATGAAGCGCTTACGAATGGTATTTTTCTTAATTCTTAACTCTTAACTTTTAATTTTATATGCCGCTTTTGCCCTTAAATCTTCAACTCTTTTGCCACTAAGTTCGTTAGTTCTACGAATTGTCCGATTGTCAGTTGTTCCGGGCGTTTGGTCATGATGTCGAGCGAGAAGAAGCCGTCGCCCGGCATACCGTTTAGGAACAACGGTTTAAGCGAGCTGCGCAGCATCTTGCGTCGTTGGTTGAAAGCTGTCTTTACGACGCGGCGGAACAACGTCCAGTCGCATCCTAAGTCGGTTGTTCCGTTGCGTGTCATTCGTATTACGGCGCTTTTCACCTTTGGTGGAGGGTTGAATACGTTTTCGTCGACGGTGAACAGGTATTCAACGTCGTACCACGCTTGGATTAGTACGCTTAGTATGCCGTAAGCCTTGTTGCCTGGGGCCGAGGCCATGCGGAGGGCCACCTCACGCTGTATCATGCCCGTGCAGCATGGTATCAAGTCCTTGTTGTCGAGCATCTTGAAGAATATCTGCGATGATATGTCGTAAGGATAGTTGCCGGTAAGCACGAACTTACGGCCGTTGAAAAGTTTGTCCAAGTCCATACGGAGGAAATCTTCGCCGACTATGTTCGGCCTTAGTGCCGGATATTTTTCGTTGAGGTAGGCTACTGACTCGGCATCTATCTCTACAACCTTCAGTTCCCTTTCTTTCGGCATGAGAAACTGCGTCAGTACGCCCATGCCCGGACCTACTTCCAGTACGGGTGTGCCGGGGCATGCGTCTACGGTGTCTGCTATGGCTTTCGCTATGTTCAAGTCTGTCAGGAAGTGTTGCCCTAAATTCTTTTTCGGTCTAACTGTTCTCATCAGATGCTGTCGTTGTTTTTAAGTTTTGAGGCCAGGCAAGTCCACATTATTTATTTATGTTTACGAGTGCAAAGTTAAATAAATAATCCGTTAAACCAAAATTTTCAAGCATGCAAGTTAAGTTAGTGACGTACAAGTTACTAATTCCGTTGCTGCCCGGCGCATGCCGCATTCTTAATTCATAATCGTTTTCATGATTGTGTCATATTGTTTGAATTTTCGTTTGTTGTCTTGCTTCTTGATTTTCTTTGACGCATATATCGGCGATAATTTTGAAATGAAAATCCTGCTGACGTAATTATTCGTTTTTTTTGTGTGCATTCGTATGTACTTCGTATAAAAGGTCTTAGCGTGGAATTGTGTTGGTGTGTGTAATAAACGACGTCTGAAAATGTTGTTTTTCATGCCGTGAAAAGGCCGAAAGGCATTGTTTTGCGGTGGAACAACAGGCGTTTTGCTCTTTTGTTTGGCGTAAATTCGGCTGTAAAAGGTCGTATATTGCATTGCGTTTTGCCGTTTGTTGCAACGTAAAAGGTGGCCGAATGCATTATAACCGTCGGCCTAATGATGTTTGTTCCGTCTGTTTTGGGGAAATATTCGAATGTGTCAAATGTGACAATCTGAGTCGTATTCTGTATTAACTGCTGACAACTTGAACTTGCGCCCGTGCTCGCTTTAACATGGATCGGAACAATGATGCCAAATGGCCGATTTTGGTTTAAGCCGTTTTTTCATAGATGTCGTTTCACGATTGTGGCGGTGCCGTCGGCTGTTTTATTAAAAATCGTGGCCGTGGTGGTTACAAAGGCCGTTGCAGCGCGTCACTAATTATAGTAATGTAAACTACGCAAATTAACTTGTTAAATATAATCTTTATCTTAAACCAATCAAATGAGAAAACTTAACAAATACCACGGAGTGGTTGTGCCGATGGTTACACCGGTGACCAAGGACGGCGACATTGACGTAAAAGCCGTTGAACGTATAATAAACAATTTTGCCGCAAACAACGTGTCGGCACTCTTGATGGGCACTACCGGTGAAGGTAATTCGGTTTCAGTGGCCCAAGGCGTTAAGATGATCGAAGCCGCAGCTAAGGCTGCAGCAGGCCGCATTACCGTATATGCCGGCCTCGCCGGCAATTGCGTGAGCGAGCAAATGGAAGCCGCTAAGAAGTTCATCGCGGCCGGAGCCGACGTTATTGCCGCCACGCTGCCTTGCTATTACGCGCTTACGCCAGCCGAAATGCTAAAGTATTATACCGATTTGGCCGACGCCCTTACAGTGCCTTTGATGCTTTACAACATCACCATTACCACGCACATGAGCATCCCCGTAGACGTTATCGAGAAACTCAGCCACCATCCTAACATCGTCGGACTGAAAGACTCTGAGAACAACCTTGAGCGTATGGAGGAACTTTTGCGCCTGGTTGCCGACCGCGACGATTTCGCATATTTCTGCGGATGTGCCGCCAATTCGGCTAAGGCTTTGGCCTTGGGGGCCGACGGCATAGTGCCGAGCGTTGGCAATTATCTGCCTAAGATGTATGCCGACCTGTTCGAGGCTGGCGTTAAAGGCGATACCGCCCTTGCCGAAAAGCTGCAGCAGGAAACCATCGAGATAGGCAAGATAAACACTGAGGGACTGACTCTCGGACAGTCGCTTGCCGGACTGAAGGTTATCATGCAAATGGTAGGATTGTGCGATACTTACATGCTTCCGCCGCTTATCGAGCTTGATGAAAACACCGTTAAACGCATACAGGAACAAGCTAAAGCTGTAATTTAATGGTTTTACTGTAATTGATTGCCATTAATATGGTTACGGGTGGTTGAAGTCATTGCTTTGTTCAAGTGCTGCCAATGATTATGACTGACAGGTATCGCATTGGCTGCGAATGCAATCGACTTTAACCATCCGGGCTTTTCACAACTACCCTAACTACTAAAAGTATTGATACCATGGAATACGAAGGTTTACATTGGATTGACACAACCATCGTGGTCGCTTCCGTCGTGTTGGCGATCGGTGTCGGAATTTATTTCGCCAAGAAGCAAAACTCTACCGACGCGTACTTCGCCGCAAGCGGCAATATCCCGGCTTGGGCCGTCGGCATGTCGATGTTCGCCACGATTATCAGCAGCGTTACGTTCCTCGCTTACCCCGGCAGCGCATACGCCGGCAACTGGATTCTGCTCGTTCAGGGCATGATGGTGCCGCTTGTCCTTTTGGGAGTCATCGGCTTCATAGTGCCACTATACAGAAAGGTGATACGCCTTAGCACTTACGAATACTTCGAGCGCAGGTTCGGCGCGCTTGCCCGTTTTTACAGTTCTTTGGCGTTCGTGCTCGAACATTTCTCAAAGATGGGCACTATCCTCTACCTGTTGGCGATGGCTATGGTGGCCTTTACGGGCGGAATGGACATCGTTTGGATCATCGTCGGTGTCGGCGTGGCCGTGATAATATTGACTTATTTCGGCGGAATGGAGGCTATTATATGGATGGATGTGGTGCAGGGATTCCTGCTCATCGTCGGCGGCCTGCTCGCCGTAGGCGTAATATTCTATCTTACCGACGGTGGCCCGGCGGCCATTATGGATGTGGCTTTGGCCAACCATAAGATTGATTTCGGCCCGTATGCATGGGACTTCACACAGCTTACGTTCATCGTAATGGTGTTCAACGGCATATTCTATGCACTTCAGAAGTATGGAACCGACCAAAGCATAGTGCAGCGTTATCTTACCGCACGCAGCGACAAGGAGGCAAAGAAAGCGTCTTACCTCGGCATATTGCTCAGTGTTCCCACATGGGCTTTGTTCATGTTCGTCGGCACTTGCCTTTTCGCTTTCTACCAGATACACGGCGGACTGCCTGAAGGAATCAAGAGCGACGAGGTGTTCCCACACTTCATTGCAACTGAAATGCCTGTCGGCATCGTAGGACTTATCATCGCCGCCCTCGTTGCCGGTGCCATTTCAAGTCTTGACGCCGACGTAAACTGTATCTCGGCCGTCGTTGTCGAGGACTATTACAGTCGTTTCCGTCCGCACGCAACCGATAAGCAGCGCCTGCTCGTAGGCAAGATTTCAGTCATTATTGTCGGTGTCGGAGCCATTCTTATAGCTTTACTTTACGTGTCTTGGGGTGGCGAAGGCGTGCTCGGCACCCTCTTCGGACTGTATGCAATACTTTCGGCGGGCATCGTTGGTATCTTCGTTCTCGGCCTGTTCAGCCGCCGCGCCAATTGGCAGGGACTGTATATCGGCATCGCCGCAGCCATCCTGTTTACCGCATACGCCGTGTTGACGACTACTAAGTTCGGTTCATCTCCTGACGCAGAGTTGATTCTCGACCTCGGCGACTGGAACTTCAAGCATCATACTTACATGCTCGGTGTTTACAGCCACTTGATAGTTCTTGTGGTAGGTTACATCGCCAGCCTGTTCTTCAAGAGCGCCCCGGCTCCCAAAGAGCTTACAATTTACGGCTATCTTGAGGAAAAACGTAAGAATAAGAACAATTAAATACATTCGGGAGAGGCGCATGCCGGCAGTAAAAACGCAGGGTAGGCACGGGGCGGACGGACAGTTTTGCCTTTTGAAACGTGTAACCTGCAGGCCGCATCCGCCACTCCTTTAATTTATAAAAGGTTAAAAGAAAATGAGAACTATCACATTACTTCAACCACAAAAGACCGTGTTTGGCACTGGATGCATCGACCAGTTTGCCGACGACTACTTGAAACTGGGGTACAAACGGCTTTTCGTTGTAACGACGGCCGTTGTACGTCCGGCCATAACTTCCATGACAGACAGGCTTTCGGAAAACGGCGTTAGCGTAAAGTTTTACGAGGATGTACACGGCGAGCCGTCGATAGCCGACTTCAAGACGATACTCAAATCGGCTGAGGATTTTGGCGCCGACAGCTTCATTGGAATAGGAGGCGGCAGCATACTTGACCTTACAAAGCTGACGGCCGCTTTGCTCGGAAGCGCCCAACAGATAGAAGACCTCTTCGGAACGGGACTGATAGAGCGCCGCGGCAAGTGGTTCGCATGCGCTCCTACGACGGCAGGTACGGGCAGCGAGATGTCTCCTAACGCCATTCTTCTTGACGAGCGCGACGCCTTGAAGAAAGGAATCGTAAGCCCATACCTCGTTGCCGATGCAGCTTATATTGACCCGAAACTTACTTGGACAGTTCCGTCGAAAGTAACGGCAGAGACCGGTATGGACGCATTGACGCATTGCATAGAGGCTTACACTAACAAGTTTGCCCATCCGATGGTAGACATGTTCGCCTTGAAAGGTATTCGCCTGATAGCCGCCAATTTGGCTAAGGCCGTGAAAAACGGCAACGATGTTGAGGCGCGTGAGGCTTTGGCGGCAGGCAGCATGTATGGAGGAATGTGTCTCGGACCGGTGAATACGGCTGCGGTTCATGCTTTGTCGTATCCGCTTGGTGGTGAATACCACATTTCACACGGTCTTTCAAATGCCATTCTTCTGCCTTCCGTGATGCGCTTTAATTGTCCGGCCTGCGTTAAGAGGTATGCCGATGTGGCCTTGGCTTGTGGCGTTGAACCCGGCGCAACAGACGAGGAAACGGCCATGAGAGGTGTTGAGTTCGTAACGTCGCTGTCAAAGGAATGTGGTATCCCGACCACATTGACTGAAATCGGGATTCCGCATTCAGCTGTAGCGCACATGGCTAAGGCTGCTATGGACGTGCAGCGGCTGTTGAAGAACAATCCCCGTGAAGTGACGGAAAAGGACGCAGTAGACATTTATGAAAGCCTTTATTGGGTTAAGAGTTAAGATTTGATGGTTAAGAAACTTAATTAGCATAATAATGAAACCAATACTTGCAATTACCATGGGCGACCCTGCAGGCATAGGGCCGGAGATAATAATCAAGGCATTAAGCCTGGAGGAAACCTATGAAAAGTGTAATCCGATAGTGACGGGCGACGCTGCAGTAATGGAGTTTGCTGCACGCCAGGCAGGAAGCGAGTTGTCGATAAATGCAGTAACTGACGTGAAAGACGCCAAGTTCAGATATGGAACAATCGACGTTTACGACCTAAATTGCATTGATATGCAGGCGTTCAAGCAGGGCGAAGTTGCCGCGCAATGCGGCGACGCGGCGTTCAAGTCTGTCGTAAAAGCCATCGAACTTGCCATGAATAAAGAGGTTGACGGTACCGTTACGGCTCCGTTGAACAAGGAGGCGCTTAACTTGGCGGGCCACCATTTCGACGGACATACCGAGATTTACGCCCATTATACCAACACGAAGAAATACGCCATGCTCTTGGCCGACGATTTCATGCGCGTTATCCATGTATCTACGCATGTGCCTTTGCGCCAAGCATGCGACTTGGTTAAGAAGCAACGCATAATGGATGTGACCGAGCTTATCATAGACGCTTGCCGCCAGTTTGGCATTGAGCGTCCGCATATCGGCATTGCAGGATTGAATCCACACGCAAGCGATAACGGGTTGTTTGGCCACGAGGAGAAGGAGGAGATAATACCGGCAGTAGAGGATTTGAAGGCTAAGGGATACGATGTCGACGGCCCCGTGCCGCCTGATACGTTATTTGCCAAGGCAAAGTGCGGCAAGTACGACGGTTGCGTGGCCATGTATCACGACCAAGGGCATATCCCGTTCAAGGTCGTAGGTTTCAACTGGAACAAGGAGACAGGCAAGATGGAGAGTGCCAAAGGCGTGAACATCACGCTCGGACTGCCTATCATCAGGGTTTCCGTAGACCACGGTACGGCTTTCGACGTTGCCGGAAAGGGCGTTGCCAGTCCTGATGCGATGCTGCTTTCAATCGACTATGCCGCACGTATGGCGAAAAGCAAAATGAATTAAGGGCTTGGAAAGGGTGTTTTGTGGTTATGAGGTTTTATGGTTCTAAGTTTTTGGCGTGTTGGTAATAAAGTCTCATTACCGAACGCATTGGATTCGCGAAACAGTATGGCCTTATAACAGTAAAACCCCGTAGCCACAAAGCATTCTTTCATTATTCATAACTTTTAGCTCTTAATTAAAATACGAAAATGGTATGATAATAGTTGTTGCCGACGATATTACGGGCGCGGCGGAGATAGCAGGAGCGGCCCTGAGGTACGGATTGAGGGTAATGCTTACTATTGGCTATGCAGACATACCTCAGACTACCGACGTTTGGGTGATAGCTACCGACACCAGGTCGGGGGGCAAAAGCGATGCCGTCAGCACCGTAAGTGGGATTGCCAAGCGTCTTGATAAGAGCGGAAATATTGTTTTTAAGAAGACCGACTCGGTTCTTCGGGGCCATGTAGTGGCCGAGGTCGGCGCGATAATGGAAGTTATGGGCTTCGCCGAAGCCTTACTTCTGCCGCAGAATCCGTCAAGGGGTAGGATAATAACGAACGGCACATATTATATTAATGGAACTCCGGTAGACCGCACTCCGTTTAATTACGACCCTGAATTTCCCATTCTTACTTCGTCGGTAGAGAATATTCTCGGTGGTAATGTGGCGGTTTTGGCTTTGGATGAGCCTATGCCAAGCAGTACGGGACGAATTTTTGTTGCAGATGCTGCATGTCGAAGCGACATCGGGAAACAGTTGCAAAAGGCTGGGAATGATTGCCTCTTTGCCGGAGGAGCTGATTTTTTCAGCGTATTGTTAGCCAAAATGTATCCGGGCGTTGAGGCGGAAGCATCAGGCAACGTAAGGATAATGCCGCAAGAATATTCAATCGTCGTATGCGGAAGCACGCAGAGCCAGGACATATCCGAACGGCCTTTCGCCAGGGCGTCTGGTACTTATACCGCCGTCATGCCCGACGAAGTGTTTGGCGGAAAGCCGGCAGGCGGTTGGCTTTCGTCGCTTGCCAAGCAGTATGCCGTGCATAAGTCGATAGCCGTAGCCATAGGCGGAAGGGAAAACGGAGGTCCTGAGTGCGCGGTCAGGTTAAGGGGGATAATGGCTGATGCGGTTAGTGTACTGTCAGAGGTTCGCCGTCCGCAATTGTTGGTTATAGAAGGCGGCTCTACGGCTTATGCCATAATAAGCCGTCTTGGTTGGCGTAGTTTCAGGCTAAAATGCGAGCATGCTCCGGGCGTAGTCGGCATGGTTCACGACGGCACCGAAGTGGTATTGAAACCCGGCAGCTATCCTTGGGGCGACATATTGTAATGAATTTATTTTACGGCTTATAACGCATGGTCGGTTAATATCAAAAATCATAGTTCCTAAAAGGCGGCGTTTCAGGCTGCAAAAGACGGCAAATCAGGACATGAAAGGCCGTTGATTGCATCTTGGAACGCCGCCTTTCGTATTACCGGGTGTATCGTTTTGGTTTTCAGTAAGTTGCATGGTTGTCAAAAATCAAGGGCAAGTCTTGAATCCTTTGCCTTACAGACATTTTCAAAAACGTTCGGGATGCTGGGGCCATGCAGTCCAGTGAGGATGTTGCGTCAAACCGGCCGTATTGCGTCGGACGAGGTTTACGTAAATCAATAAAACAGGGTAATAAATAAATTTTAAGTAAATTAGTATCGTGTTTTGTGTGGATTTTTTATTACCTTTGCACGGTTTTATTTATATAGCACGAATGATAACAGGATTATTATCACCCGATTACATATTTGAATCGAGTTGGGAAGTATGCAATAAAGTTGGAGGAATATATACGGTTCTTTCAACACGCGCAAAAACTTTACAGGAAGCATTTAACGATAAGATCATATTCATCGGCCCTGATCTGGCCGAAGCCAACGGTTTATACTTCAAAGAGGACGAGAACCTATTGAAGGAGTGGAAGGAACAGGCCACGGCAGACGGGCTCGCCATTAGGGTGGGGCGTTGGAACGTGCCTGGAGAACCGATAGCGGTATTGGTTGACTTCAGCCAATATTATGACGACAAAAACGAGATTTACACCAAATTGTGGGAACTGTACGGCGTAGACAGCCTTCACGCCTACGGCGATTACGACGAAGCCTCGATGTTCTCTTACGGAGCGGCAAAGGTGGTTGAGAGTTTTTACAACTTCTACTTGGACGGGTCGAAGAGGGTGGTTTACCACGGCAATGAGTGGATGACCGGCCTCGGCCTGCTTTATATCAACCACAAGTTGCCCCAGGTGGCCACGCTGTTCACTACCCATGCAACGAGCATAGGCCGCAGCATAGCCGGCAACAACAAGCCTTTGTATGATTACCTGTTCGCTTACAACGGCGACCAAATGGCCGGAGAGCTTAACATGCAGAGCAAGCATTCGATAGAGAAGCAGACGGCCATGCACGTTGACTGTTTCACGACGGTGAGCGATATTACGGCAAACGAATGCAAGGAACTGCTCGACAAGCCTGTCGACTTTGTTCTTCCAAACGGTTTCGAGAACGATTTTGTGCCCAAGGGCGCACAGTTCACCCGTAAGCGCAACGCCGCGCGCAAGCGCATTTTCGACGTGGCCAACGCCTTGCTTGGCGTTGAGTTCGACGACGCAAACACCTTGATAGTGTCGACCAGCGGACGTTACGAGTTCAGGAACAAGGGTGTCGATGTTTACATCGAGGCCATGAACCGCTTGCAACGCGACAACAGGCTGAGCAAGAAGATACTTGCCTTTATCGAAGTGCCAGGCTGGGTGGGCGAACCCCGCCAGGACTTGATAGACAGGTTGAAGGCCGGCGGAAAGTATGACACGCCACTGCATGTCCCGATGATCACCCATTGGCTCCACAACATGAGCCACGACAACGTGCTCGACATGATGAAATACCTCGACATGCAGAACCGTAAGGACGATAACGTAAAGTTGGTGTTCTTGCCATGCTATCTTAACGGCGACGACGGGGTTTTCAACATGAAGTACTACGACCTCGTTCTTGGTAACGATATGTGCATTTATCCATCTTATTATGAGCCGTGGGGATATACGCCTTTGGAAGCAATTGCGTTCAAGGTGCCTTGCATAACGTCAGACTTGGCCGGCTTCGGGCTTTGGGTTAATTCGGAGATAGGCCGTCAGGGTGAGATTATCGACGGGGTGAAGGTAGTCCACCGCACCGACTACAACTATTCGGAAGTAGCCGATAAGATAAAAGATACGGTGGCCGAATACTCGAATTTCACTCCGGCCGAGGTGAAGAAGTCGCGCGCCAATGCCGACAAACTTTCGCGCAAGGCCCTTTGGAGCAATTTCATCAAGTATTACTACCAGGCTTATGATTTTGCGCTGCGCCGTGCGGAAGAGCGTGTCTCCGCCGGGAAATAAGGCGTGTCAATCAGTATTTTGCTTTGATTAAATATTTATCGGATTTGTTTTATTTTGGAATAATTTAGAACCTAAGAATAGATTATGAAAATTAAAGCTGATTATGTCAATGCCCCTCAATGGAGGGAAGTGACGGTAAAGTCAAGATTGCCCGAACAACTGAAATGTTTGGACGAACTGGCTCATAACATGTGGTGGGCTTGGAACTACGAGGCTCGTGACCTTTGGCGCGACCTCGACGAGCAACTTTATGAAGAGGTAGGACGCAATCCCGTCCTTTTGCTCGAGCGTCTGAGCTATGACCGCAAGGAAGAAATCGTCCGTGACAAGGCCATAATGAAGAAAGTTAAGGAAGTTTACTCCCTGTTCAGGAAGTACATGGACGTGAAACCCGACAAGAAGCGTCCGTCGGTGGCTTACTTCAGCATGGAATATGGCATCAACCAAGTATTGAAAATATATTCAGGCGGTCTCGGCATGCTTGCCGGCGACTATCTTAAGGAAGCGTCTGACAGCAATGTAGACATGTGTGCCGTAGGCTTCCTGTACAGGTACGGTTATTTCAAGCAGTCGCTCAGCATGGACGGCCAGCAGATAGCCAACTACGAGGCACAGAACTTCAACTCACTGCCTATCGAGCGTCAGCTCGACGCCGACGGCAAACCGCTCGTTGTCGACGTTCCTTACGTGAACTATTTGGTACACGCTTACGTTTGGCGCGTGAACGTAGGTCGAATCAAGCTCTACCTGCTTGATACCGACAACGAGATGAACTCAGACTTCGACAAACCGATAACCCACTCACTTTACGGTGGCGATTGGGAGAACCGTCTTAAGCAAGAGATACTCTTGGGTATCGGCGGTATCCTTACTTTGAAGAAGCTCGGCATAAAGAAAGACGTTTATCATTGTAACGAAGGGCACGCCGCTCTTTGCAACTTGCAGCGTCTCTGCGACTATGTTCAGGGCGGACTTACCTTTAACCAAGCTCTCGAGTTAGTGCGCGCTTCTTCGCTTTACACTGTGCATACGCCTGTTCCTGCCGGCCACGACTACTTCGATGAAGGACTTTTCGGCAAGTACATGGGCGGTTATCCTTCTGTTTTGGGGATTAGCTGGGACGAGTTCATCGGCATGGGCCGCACCAATCCCGAGGATCATAACGAGAAGTTCTGCATGTCTACGTTCGCCTGCAACACCTGTCAGGAGGTGAACGGAGTGAGCAAGTTGCACGGTTGGGTAAGCCAGAAGATGTTCTCAGGCATTTGGAAAGGCTATTACCCGGAAGAGAACCATGTAGGTTATGTTACCAACGGCGTTCACTTCCCGACATGGGCCGCTACTGAGTGGCGCAAGCTCTACGCGCAGTATTTCGATAATTCATTCATGTCTGACCAAAGCAACGAACAGATATGGCATGCAATTTATAAGGTTCCCGACGACGTAATCTGGGATACCCGTATGGCTTTGAAAAAGAAGCTGACCGACTATATCCGCGACAAGTTCCGCGAAACATGGCTGAAGAACCAAGGTGACCCGGCACGCGTTGTGTCGTTGCTTGAAAAGATCAATCCCAACGCCCTTATGATAGGCTTCTGCCGTCGCTTCGCTACATATAAGCGCGCCCACTTGCTCTTTACCGACCTTGACCGTTTGTCTAAGATTGTCAACAATCCCGAGCATCCTGTACAGTTCCTCTTTGCAGGAAAAGCTCACCCGGCAGATGGCGCAGGACAAGGTCTTATCAAGAAGATATTCGAGATAAGCCAGCGCCCAGAGTTCCTCGGTAAGATAATCTTCCTCGAGGACTACGACATGCAGCTTGCGCGCCGTCTTGTTTCAGGTGTAGACATTTGGATGAATACTCCTACGCGTCCGCTCGAGGCTTCAGGTACGTCTGGCGAGAAAGCCGAGATGAACGGTGTTGTAAACCTCTCCGTGCTTGACGGTTGGTGGCTTGAAGGCTACCGTGAGGGTGCCGGTTGGGCTTTGACTGAAAAGCGTACTTACAAGAACCAAGGTTACCAGGACCAGCTCGATGCTGCCACTATCTACGGACTTCTTGAGAACGAGATAATTCCCTTGTATTACAGCAAGAACGAGAAGGGTTACAGCGAAGGATGGGTTAAGGTTATCAAGAACTCTATCGCAACCATCGCTCCGCATTACACGATGAAGCGCCAGCTCGACGATTATTACAGCAAATTCTATACTAAGGAGGCTGCCCGTTTCAAGAAACTTTCTGCTGACGACAACCGCTTGGCTAAGGACATCGCCCAATGGAAAGAGACCGTTGCTGAGCGTTGGGATTCTATAGCCGTAGTGTCTAAGGAATCAAATCTGCCTTCTACCGGAATGGAGACCGGCGTTGAGTATAAGATAAGGTTCGTGATAGACGAACAAGGTCTTAACGACGCAATCGGTCTTGAGTTTGTTTCTGTTACTACGGACAAGAACGGCGAAGAAGGCATTTCAAATGTGTTCCCATTTAAACTTGTAGGACACGAAGGTAATCTTTATACGTTCGAGGCTGTTGTTGAGGCTTCAGAGGCCGGCACATACAAGACTGGTATCAGGATGTATCCCAAGAACGAGAATCTGCCTCACCGCCAAGATTTCTGCTACGTTAAGTGGCTGTAAATCATTTGATTAGAATAATAGATTGTATTTATTCACTAAAGGCGTATCCTTGCTTGTCAGGGATGCGCCTTTTCTGTTTTTTAGTTGGAGAAGATAATTGCTTAGTCTTGGAAAATAGACAAGCTCGTTTGTTTGGCGTATTTTTATTTGTTTTTTTCACGTATTTCCTGTAATTTTGTATTTTGACAGCATATTATAAGTTACCATGAAAACAAATGGGCGGATTCAACTTTACCCTGTACTGCGTTTAGCTCTCTTCCTTGTGTTGGGAATATTGGCAGGTAATGTTTTCTATGGAATGGTGTCAGTTACCGTTTGGTATGCCGCCTTAGTTGTTGTTTTAGTTGTTGCCGGTTTCGCAGAAAAGCATGGCGTAGTCCAAACAGTAATGTTGTTCGCATGTTTTACTTTCCTCGGAGGATGTCTAACCGTGCATAAGCTCGATATGGTTAATATTAATCTGCCGGAAGGAGAATTCGAATATGAAGCCGTTGTGGTTAGTCCGCCGAGTGTCGTCGGCAAAATTGCGAGATGTGATATTATTGTGACGGACAAGGAACGGCCTTTTAAAGTTAAGGCGAGCATATTCCGTGACGGCCGAGCGGAACGGCTGAAAGCGGGCGAGGGGATTCGGGCTCGGTCTGTGTTAGAGCGTCCAAGTAATTTCGACGGAGCGGATTTTGATTATAGGCGCTATTTAATTTATCATGGCTTTTCTGCTACAACATTTCTGTACATTGACGATTGGCGTAACGATGTTATAAGTTTGGACGGTTTGTCCGTTGTTGAACGCGCTAAAATAGCGGCGTTATCGTTCCGAAACAAATTGTTAAGTCGATTCAAGCAAATGGGTTTGGATAGACAGGATTATGCCGTATTGGCTGCGATGGCTCTTGGAGAGCGTGTGTCGATGTCCGAAAAGATGACTGACGATTATTCTGTTTCGGGCGCGATGCATGTATTGTCGTTATCCGGTATGCACCTTAGCATAATTTATGCCATGTTGTTTTTGATTTTCTTTAGAAGAAAACGGGTTGTGTTGGCACAAGTTCTTATCGTATGTGCGATATGGACGTATGTTTTTATTGTAGGAATGCCTGTGTCGGCCGTGCGTTCGGCAATAATGCTTACGGTTTATTCATTCGTTTGTTTATTGAACCGCAGCCATGTTTCATTGAACGCATTAGCCGTGTCAGCCGTGATAGTCCTAATTGACAATCCTCTTTGCCTTTATGATGTAGGTTTCCAGATGTCTTTTGTTTCAGTGTTGTTCATTCTTATTTTTTACCGTCCGATTTACGGTTTACTGCCACAAGTTGCGAGGAATGTTCCTTTTGTCAAGTGGCTTTGGCAGATGTCGGCCGTGTCATTGTCTGCCCAGTTGGGAGTTGCACCGTTGGTCGCTTTTTATTTCGGACGTTTTTCATGTTATTTCCTTCTTTCCAACTTGGTAGTTGTCCCTGTGTCGACCATTATTCTTTACGGTGTTTTTTTCATGATGTTTACAAGTTGGTGGCCTTGGTGTCAAAGCGTGTTGTGCCAAGTGTTATCTGCGTCTGTAAGAATAATGAATGAAGGAGTGTCGTACATTGCTTCCTTACCAGGCTCGAGTATTGACGGGATAAGGATGAACGCAGTTCAGGTGTTGATGTTTTATGTTTCTGTATTTTCCGTGTATGTGATTCTTATTCACGCACGGAAAATGTTGTGGGTGTGTAAGAAATAGTAGGCTGAAGAAAAGAGGAATCAGAGTTTTAAACAACTTTGACCCCTCTTTCTTAGTTTTTATTAAATATCTTGAAGTTCTTTGTTTTGAACTTCAAGATATTATAAAATGCATATTAAGCCTCTTCGCTCCAGTCTTCTTTCGACTTGCGGATGTAGCTCTTGTAACGCAGCTTAGCCATGCGCTCAGCTTCAGCGAACAACTCTTCAGCCTCGTTAGGATAAGCCTTCTTTACAGAGAGATAACGAACTTCGCCGAGAAGGAAGTCGTGGAACTTGCTCCAATCCGGCTCCTTTGAATCAAGAGTGAACGGATTCTTGCCTTGATCAGCCAACTCGGGGTTGTAACGCCACAAGTGCCAGTATCCGCACTCAACAGCCTTAGCCTCTTCAGCCTGGCTCTTACCCATGCCGCCCTTAGCCTTAAGGCCGTGGTTGATACACGGAGCATAAGCTATGATTACAGAAGGTCCGTGATAAGCCTCAGCTTCGCGGATGGCCTTCAAGCACTGTGCGTTGTCCGCACCCATTGCAATCTGTGCAACGTAAACATAGCCGTAAGTCGTAGCCATGAGTCCGAGATCCTTTTTGCGGATGCGCTTGCCCTGGGCTGCAAACTGTGCGATAGCACCGAGAGGAGTAGCCTTAGATGACTGGCCACCTGTGTTAGAGTAAACCTCTGTATCGAGAACAAGGATGTTTACGTCTTCACCGCTTGCGATTACATGGTCGAGACCGCCGTAACCAATGTCGTAGGAAGCACCGTCGCCACCGATAATCCACTGGCTGCGCTTTACGAGATAATGGTCGAGGGTCTTCAGTTCCTTGCAAATCTCGCATCCTGCTTCGGCACCGGCAGCGATGAGCGGTTTCAGTTTGGCTGCTGCTGCCTTTGAAGCGTCGGCATCTTCTTTACCGGCAATCCACTCTTGGGCTGCTTCCTTAAGTTCTGCAGGAGTTGCTTCGTTGGCAATAGCCTCGTTGAGGAGCATAACGATGCGCTCTTTCATCTTCTTGTTTCCAAGAACCATACCCATACCAAACTCACAGAAATCCTCGAACAGAGAGTTGTCGAAAGCAGGACCCTGACCCTTGTCGTTCTTACAGTATGGAGTTGAAGGTATGGAAGCTGAATATATTGAAGAGCAACCAGTAGCGTTGGCTATCATCTCACGGTCGCCGAAAAGCTGTGAAATCAACTTAACGTAAGGAGTCTCACCGCAACCAGAGCATGCGCCAGAGAACTCGAACAGCGGCTGTGCGAACTGTGAGTTCTTAACGTTCGACTTGATGTCAACCAAATCTTGCTTGCTCTTAACATTCTTAACAAGGTAATCCCAACGTGCGGCTTCCTCGTCGTCGCCTGCGAACGGAACCATCGTAAGAGCCTTGCCCTTCTTCGGGTTGCCGGGACAAACGTCGGCACAGTTACCGCATCCGAGACAGTCGAGAACACTCGGCTCGATAACGAAGTGCATGCCCTTCATTGCGGCAGGAGCCTTCATCTCGATGGTTGTTCCGTTGAAGCCCTTAAGCTCTTCATCGGTAAGAACGAACGGACGGATGGCTGCGTGAGGACACACGTAAGCACACTTGTTACACTGGATACAGTTCTCGGCATCCCATTTCGGAACGAATGCCTCAACGCCGCGCTTCTCGTAAGCCGCAGTACCGTTCTGCCATGTTCCGTCAACAGTGTCGTGCTTGATGAAATCTGAAACCTTAAGCAGATCGCCGGCCTGTGCGTTGATAGGACGAACAAGTTCCTTAACGAATGCTGGAGCGTCGTCTTCAACCTTCTCATCGTCTGCCAGGTTAGCCCATGCCGGGTCAACGGTAAGTTGCTTGTATTCGCCACCACGGTCAACGGCTGCATAGTTCTTGTCGACAACATCCTGACCCTTCTTTCCGTAAGACTTAACGATGAATTTCTTCATCTGCTCGATTGCGAGATCTTCAGGAATAACGCCCGTTATACGGAAGAATGCGCTCTGGAGAATAGTGTTTGTACGGTTGCCGAGGCCGATTTCCTGAGCAATCTTTGTTGCGTTGATATAGTAAACGGTGATGTTGTTCTGTGCGAAATAACGCTTAACCTTGTTCGGGATAAAGTTTACAAGCTCTTCGCCGTCGAAGATTGTGTTAAGCAGGAATGTTCCGTTCTTCTGCAATCCGCGTGTAACATCATACATGTGGAGGTAAGCCTGAACGTGGCAAGCCACGAAGTTAGGCGTGTTTACCAAATATGTGCTGCGGATGGGAGTATCTCCGAAACGGAGGTGCGAGCAAGTGAAACCACCAGACTTCTTTGAGTCGTAAGAGAAGTAAGCCTGGCAGTGTTTATCAGTGTTGTCGCCGATGATCTTAACCGAGTTCTTGTTGGCGCCGACTGTACCGTCTGCTCCAAGTCCGTAGAACTTAGCCTCAAACATGCCTTCGCCTCCGAGAGCCATTTCCTCAACCTTAGGCAGAGAAGTGAATGTAACGTCGTCAACGATGCCGACTGTGAAATGGTTCTTAGGCTCGTTGAGCTTCAGGTTGTTGAATACTGATATGATGACAGCAGGAGTTGTGTCGTTTGAGCCGAGGCCGTAGCGTCCGCCGACGATGAGGGGGCGGTCCTCAACATCGTAGTAAGCGCTCTTGACATCAAGATACAGAGGTTCGCCTTCTGCTCCGGGCTCCTTCGTGCGGTCGAGTACGGCGATGCGTTTAACAGTCTTTGGTACTGAAGCCAACAAGTGCTTAACGGAGAACGGACGATAGAGGTGGACTGAAATCATACCAACCTTCTCACCGTTCTTGTTCAAATAGTCGATAGCTTCGCGGGCTGCCTCGGTAGCCGAACCCATGAGGATGATGATCCTGTCGGCATCATCTGCTCCATAATAAGAGAAGAGGTGATATTCACGGCCTGTGATCTTGCTGATTTCGCCAAGATAGTGCTCAACTACCTCAGGTACTTTGTCGTAATATTCGTTGCAAGACTCGCGGTGGGTGAAGAATGTCTCAGGATTCTCTGCTGTACCGCGTGTAACGGGACGCTCCGGAGTAAGTGCGCGGTCGCGGAAACGCTTGATGTCGTCCATGTCGACCAACGGCCTGATGTCGTCGTCTTCGAGAAGCTCGATCTTATGATACTCGTGAGAAGTACGGAATCCGTCGAAGAAGTTAAGGAACGGTACGCAAGTCTTCAATGAAGCCAAGTGTGCAACGGCCGTAAGATCCATAACCTCCTGCACGGAGCCTTCGCAGAACATTGCGAAACCAGTTTGGCGGCATGCCAAAACATCCTGGTGGTCACCAAAGATGCACAATGAGTTAGAAGCCAACGAACGTGCAGATACGTCGAAAACGCAGGGCAGGAGTTCACCGGCGATTTTGTACATGTTAGGTATCATGAGGAGCAATCCCTGAGATGCCGTGAACGTCGTTGTCAAAGCACCGGCCTGAAGAGAGCCGTGAACTGCACCGGCGGCACCACCCTCTGATTGCATTTCCTGAACAGAAACCGTCTGTCCGAAGAGGTTCTTACGTCCTTTGGCGGCCCATTCGTCAACGTGCTCCGCCATTGGAGATGACGGTGTGATAGGGTAAATGGCTGCAACCTCGCTGAACATATAGCTTATATGTGCGGCTGCTTCATTACCATCACAAGTGATAAACTTTTTTTCTTTAGCCATTTTAATAAAACGTTAATGTTAGTGTATCTGTTAGTTTAATATAGAAATCCAAAAAGCCATAATGGTATCTGGTTGTCTTTTCCTATTTCGGTGTTATATCTCGCATAGATAGTGTCGGGATTCATTCTTATCTTGCCGTTGCCTGACGCGTCGCAGATCCTAAACTTCTTGCGTTCGTCAATGATGTAATAATTGTCCTTGCCGCCTTGGTTGACGATGTGGTCTTTCCATAATGAGTTTACGAAAAATGTCTCCATTATGTCTTGTTGCTCTACCCTGATAGGGTAAATGGCGTACATCAGGTTTGGATTGTGCATCATCACCTTGCTCGGCTTTTTGGGGAATTTTTGCCCTACTGGGTAAATCACGTTAATAAGCCTCGCTTCGGAGAGGTATTTAATATAGTTCATTACCGTTGCCCTGCTTGTTTCAATGTTGTTTGCCAGTTGACTTACGTTCGGGGCTTGTGGCCCGTCGACGGCAAGCAAGTAAAATAGTTTTTTTATCTTCGTAAGATATTTCAGTTCGATTTGTTTTATCAGCAATATGTCAACTTCGGTCATCATGTTCATTGTTTTGAGCAGATTTTCCGAGAAGTTGCGGTTCTCTAAGAAGAACGGATAGAATCCGTGATGCAAATATAATGGAAAATATTTGTTTGGTGAAATTTCCGGTAGAATTTGTCGTGTTATATGTTCGTGCTCATGTAGAATTTCTTCCAAAGTGTACGCCCTGAAATGTTTTCCTGCCGTAAGATTGACGAATTCACGGAACGAGAACCCCCTTAAATTATAACTTTTCACGATTCCGCTAAGTTCAGGGTTGTCTTCTTTTAGGCGCATTACGCTGCTGCCTGTGAATATTATCTTCAACTCTGGATTCTTGTCATGGCATAGGCGCAATTCCTTGCTCCAATTCGGTTCTTTGAACACTTGGTCTATAAGTAACACTTTACCGCCGTTCTTACAGAATTCGCTTGCGAAGTCTGCTATGCCGCGCCCTTGGAAGTAAAAATTGTTCATGTTTACGTACAGGCAACGTCGGTCGTTTGCGGCGAAGTGTTCTTTAGCGTATTGAAGAAGGAAAGTTGTCTTTCCCACGCCACGAGTACCCTTTATGCCAATAAGTCTGTCGTCCCAGTTGATTTCGTCCATTAGCTGGCGGCGTACAGGTGCGTTGGTATGTTCCACTAAATAAGTATGGGTGCGAAAGAAGGCTTCCATTCTTTATATTGTTTTCGGTTGCAAGGATGCAATTTTACGACATAACCGCCAACCTGTGTTTTATCGGTATGCCGAGATGCTATATATCTTTTGCAAAGATAATATTTTATTCTCTATTTGCAAACCGAACATTGCAAAAACTGTTGAATTTTACTTATTTTTACATTATGCGAATGAGAAGTTGCGCTAATATTCCAACTGTAAACTTTTATGCAAGTTGTTTGTTTGCCGTTACTATTTAGAATCATTGTTCTTAGGTTTACGGCCGGCGTAATATGCTTGTATGCGCTGTCTTATGTTTTTGCGTAGGCATTCTTGGTAAAGCCACGGTTCGCAGCCGTGGAAATCGCCTACGTTGAGGAATCCCATTATCGGCGCGTATTCGCTGCCGCTGTATCCTTTCAGTACGAGAACGTTGTGTTCAGGCGATACGGTTACGGTGATGGTGTCGTGCAATATGGCCGGCGTGGCGTCTGTGCGCCAGTTTACCGGGTTGATGCACATCGCGCACGGCGCAGCTACAACAGGCTGGATGTAACGCACGTCGGATACGGAGTTGTAGCATATCGTCACCCCGGTGTCGTCTGCTTTTTTGGCGGCGCGTATGTTTGTTGTCGCCGACGTATCCGAAGGTGTGACTTTGTAGCCAAGTACATAGGCTGCCACTAAATATTTATGCGTTTCTTCTGGCATTTCTTTAAGCAGTTCGACGACAGCTTTTCCTCCTTGGCTGAAGCCTGCCAATACGAAAGGCCGTTCTGAATCGCGTTGGCTTAAGAACGTGTTGAAAGCATTCCTTACGTCTGCCATTGCCGTGCGGAAGCGGTTGGTTATCGTGTCTTCGTTGAGTGTCGCCCAACCTTCTATTGTGATATGCCGGTAATAAGGGGAGTAGAAGTTGTTCCCTTCACCCATGTATTCGGCGATGCGGCTAATCTCCTTGTCCATGTCGGTACGGTGGCTCTCGTTGTAGACATCGGCGTAGTGGCAAATCCGTCCGTCGGTAGTTGTCCAGTCCTTTTCCCATGTGGAAACGATATAAAACACGTCTGCTCCGTCGCCGTTTTTGTCGTTTTCCACGGTAAACCACATTGACGCATCTGCATAGTCCGGTGCTTTCGGGTAATATTGCCTTGTGTCGGAAACGTTTGCCTTGTCGTTGTCGTTACATGCCGACAATGTTGTAGCCAGCAATGCCGTAATGATGATGCAGAATGAATATTTTAGAGTTTCTTTCATAATTAATAAATAATAAGATTGGCGCATTCGGGAATGATGTTCTCCTCCGACTACGTAAAATCAATGCAAAGTTAATAAATTTTGTAGGATAAAAAAAGATGTTGTGCAAGATTTATTTTGTATTGTTTCCGGTTTGCATTATCTTTCGTATCTTTGCACCGAAATATTTTAAAGTGTCTTCGAAAGTGAAACTGCATATTTTTAATCCCGAACACGATATGGCCTTGGCGCACGGGGGTACGCATTTTACATTGCCACACGCCGTTCAGGAGTTCCGAATGAGTTTAGGCTTTATGCCTGCTTTATGGGCGGACGACGGCGATTTCGTACTTGTTGACGACGTATTGTTCGCCGTTAAGGCTTTGGCCCAATGTAGGAAACCCCACGCAGAGGTTGTTTTTGTATCCAAGCATGATTTAAGGCAGTTGGATCTTACGTGCATTGACCCGTGGGGGTGGGATAGGGCCGTGCGCCAGACTTTGCTCGATGCCGGAGTTGGGGCAAGCGTTCTCCCTTCTGACGAGTATCTGGCATGCATACGTGGGCTGTCTGACCGTAGGCGTACTTCGGACGCTTTGGAATTCATAAGAACCGGGCTTGAGGGCGTTACATGCGGCGAATGCCTTTTCTGTGCCTCGTCCGTCGAGGTAGAGGCCGCTTTGCGTAGATTCGGTAAAATAGTCGTGAAAGCGCCGTGGAGCAGCAGTGGGCGTGGAGTTAAGTATGTAGATGGCGGTTTTAGCGTACCGATGGCCGGTTGGATCGCCAACACTATCGCCCGGCAGGGTGGGGTCATGGTTGAGCCATATTATAAAAAGGTGAAAGATTTTGCGCTCGAGTTTTATTCTGACGGTAATGGAAATATCGAGTATTGCGGGGCGTCCGTGTTTAAGACGGATAAGAGTTCTTATTCAGGCAACTTGATAGCTGCCGAGGAAGAAAAGCTGTCAGCCTTGTCCGAATTCTTGCCTGCTTCTCTTCTTTTCGACGTCATCCAAAAGTTCAAGGATTATTTTTCGGAGGGTTCGTTCCGGCGTTATACCGGCCCGCTTGGCGTCGACATGATGGTTGTAACTAACGACGGCGGCCGAGGCTTCTTGCTTCATCCTTGCGTCGAGATTAACGTAAGGCGCACGATGGGGCATGTGGCGAACGTCTTCAAGCCGGCTTTGACCGCCCCTGTGCAGTTCATGCACATCGTACACGACGTGAATTACCGATTGAAGTTTGACAATCTTGAAAATAATTTTGTCAAGGTTATATGATAAAACCATACTATAATAAATCTCATAAAAACTTTATCTCATGAAAAAACAAATCTTATTGGCAGCATTTGCGTTCGCACCGTTGTTTGCGTCCGCGCAGTACAAATCGGAGGTATGGTGTCCCGACAACGGGAACGGAACTTACACGAATCCGGTTATTAACGCTGATTACAGCGACCCCGATGCTTGCGCCGTAGGCGAGGATTATTACCTTACGGCAAGTTCGTTCAACTGCATTCCCGGTCTTCCGGTACTTCATTCCAAGGACATGGTGAACTGGGAGATAATCGGTCATGCGCTCAAGACCCAGTATCCAACCGAAGAATACGACAATCCGTCGCATGGCAATGGCGTATGGGCGCCGTCGATACGCTATCACGACGGCGAGTTTTACATCTATTGGGGCGATCCCGACCACGGCGTGATGATGGTCAAGGCGAAAGATCCGGCGGGCGAATGGAGCGAGCCCCTTTGCGTAATTCCCGGTAAGGGCATGATTGACACCACGCCGCTTTGGGACGACGACGGCCGATGCTATCTTACTTACGCTTTTGCCAACAGCCGTTCGCGCTTCGCATCGGTCATTGTGGTGCGCGAGCTTTCGGCCGACGGAACTAAGGCGATAGGCGATCCCGTAATCGTGTTTGACGGCAACGGAACCGAATGCCGCACATGCGAAGGGCCTAAATTCTATAAGCGCGACGGTTGGTATTGGATAATGTTCCCGGCCGGCGGAGTGCCTACCGGTTTCCAAGTAGCGATGCGTTCTAAGAATGTTTACGGCCCTTATGAGAGCAAGATCGTGCTTGCACAGGGAAAGAGCAAGGTGAACGGTCCCCATCAGGGCGCTTGGGTGCACACTGCCTTCGGCGAAGACTGGTTCCTCCACTTCCAGGATAAAGGCTGTTACGGCCGCGTCGTCCACCTACAACCCGTTACATGGAAAGACAATTGGCCGGTGATGGGCGTAGACAAGGACGGCGACTATTGCGGCGACCCCGTCACTACATACCGCAAGCCGAAGACGTCGGCAAACGTGCAGGTGCAGAACCCGGCCGAGAGCGACGAGTTTAATTCGCCTATCATAGGCAAACAGTGGCAGTGGCACGCCAACTACGACCAAAAGTTCGGCATGCCGACGGCTTTCGGCACATACAGGATTTACACCCATAAGCTGAGCGACGGATTCGTAAACTTCTGGGAAGTGCCCAACCTTATGTTGCAAAAAACTCCGGCAGACAAGTTTACCGCCACGGCCAAAATCCGTTTTACGGCGAAAGACCAAAACCAATTCGGCGGACTGATAATGATGGGACTCGACTATTCGGCCCTTGTAGTAAAGCGCGTGGGCGACGAGTTCCAACTCCAGCGGATAACGTGCAAGAACGCGGATAAGGGCAAACCTGAGACCGTCGACGTGATAGCTACGCTTAAGCCGACCGAGGTCGACACGATAGATTACCAGCCCGGCATACACGAAGACATATACCTGCGCATGAAGGTAGACGGTGGCAAATGCCGTTTCTATTATAGTTTGGACGGCAGGAAATACAAAGACGCTGGAACGGAGTTCGCCATGCGCGAGGGCAAATGGATAGGGGCCAAGATGGGCTTCGTCGCAGCCGAACCCGCAGGCAAGGCCAACCGCGGATGGATTGACGCCGACTGGTTCCGCGTTACGAAATAAGCGTGAAATTCCGAAGGCGCCTTCCCCAATGACTCCACGCTTTTATATGTAAAGAGGCAGTACGGGCTGTTGCCGCGCCCGAAAACGATAAGCCCAAACCGGCCATTAGGATTCAGGCGGCTGATCTTGACAATATTTTGTCAGCTCTCCGCATTCATTCTAATGTGACTGGTTTGGGCTTAACGTTCAAGAGATGGCATATTGGAAATTCACGCACGGTTTCATACAATTTTCAATCCTTTATGCAAAAACAAGGGAAATAATTATGTACCTTTGTGTGATGCAAGCCACCACAAGTGGGACGGCCATTAACACGAATAAATGAAAAGAGACATACTGTATGAACAACGACGATAGGATAAACCTTATTCGCCGAGTCAGCGAAATAGAAGGACTGACCGACCATGAGCGCAGCACCCTGTTGGGATTGCTTCGCGAAAACAAGACCTACGGATTAGTTTGGGAAGACAAGAAGGAAGACGTGGAGGACAAGATGCAAGAAGAACTGCCGGTATTGAAGGAAGTGCCGAAGCGTGCCATAATCAGCGACAGCAAGGACGCGCCCAACCATATCCTGATAGAAGGCGACAACCTCGAAGCACTCACTACATTAGCTTACACCCATGCCGGACGGATTGACGTGATTTACATTGATCCGCCTTACAACACGGGCAACAAGGATTTTGTCTACAACGATAAATTTATTAATTTTGACGATGAATATAAGCACTCCATGTGGTTGTCGTTCATGAGCCGACGGCTAAGGATTGCCAAACAACTGCTTTCGGAGAAAGGGGTTATTTTTATTTCGATTGATGATAATGAGCAAGCGCAGCTGAAGTTGTTGTGTGATGAGATTTTTGGAGAAAATAATTTTGTAACCAATTTTACGTGGCAATCAACAGCTGGCTCCAATACAGGCAGCGAAATAGTTACAACCACGGAATATATTTTGGTTTATACTGCAAATAGACAAAAAGCTCATTTTGACGGCCAACCACCATCCGATGATATTTTTAAATTCAAGGATGAACATTACAAGGAAAGGGGCAAATACACATTGGATAAACTTGACCGTAGGCGTGTTGGTGGTCATTACTCGGAAGCATTGAATTTCCCCGTTGAAATGCCTGACGGAACTTATCGCTATCCTGGTGGCGGAAGTGAAATAAACAATGGGTGGAATTATCTTTGGAGTAAGAATAAAATACAATGGGGAATAGAAAATGACTTTATAGTTTATAAAAAAAACAGAGATGGCTGGGCTCTATATTGTAAGCGATACCAAAAGGTTGACAACACAAATAAACCTGTGGACAGAACAACGCCATACAGAAATCTTATTACTTCGGATTTATTCAATACAGCACAAGGTACTGCCGAATTAGCTGAAATCTTAAATGGAAGACCTTTTGCATTTCCTAAGCCTTCAGGGTTGTTGAAGTTTTTATTGTCAACAACAGTCATTACATTACCAAACTCTACCATTCTCGACTTCTTCGCCGGCAGTGGTACCACCCTTCACGCCACGATGCAACTCAACGCCGAAGACGGTGGCCACCGCCAATGCATCCTTGTGACGAACAACGAGAACGATATTTGCGAGAAAGTGACTTACGAAAGGAACAAGCGCGTAATCCAAGGATATACCACTCCGAAAGGCGAGCAAGTGGTAGGACTGACAAGCAACACGCTGCGCTATTATAAGACTCACTTTGTGCCCCGTGAACCGAACAATACGAACAAACGCGAGCTCGTAGCCGCCGCTACCGAACTGCTTTGTATAAAAAACGATGTGTATCAGGAACAACGTGTTTTCTGCGGACGGCGACTGAAACCTACGGCTGCCCGCTATTTTGACGACGGACGGACGCAGATGCTAATAATTTACAACGAGCTGACCGTAAAAGCATTCGTTAAAGCTATTGGCGGAATGGAAGTTAAGGGACGCATTAAGGTGTACGTTTTCTCAAACAACAGCTATGCTTACGCCGACGACTTCGAGCCCGTGGCCGACAAAGTGGAAGTATGCGCCCTGCCGGCCGCCATATACGACGCTTACAAGAAAGTATTGCCGCCGCGCAAGCGCAGCGGCAAACCTGCCGACAACGAGCCTTTTGCACGGATGCGGCAGAACGAGGAAAAACAAGCGGAGTTTAATTTCAAGGAAAAAGGAGGTGAAGCATGATTAAAGAAATATCTTATCAGACGGATGCCGTCAACGAATTGGTGGAAAAAACCATCCGCCTGCTTAACGCAAGCGGCAGCAGAAAGAAATTGGTGTTCAAGGCGCCGACAGGCTCGGGCAAGACCGTAATGGCCAGCCGTATGTTAGACGAACTGACATCACAATTAGCCGACGAAGGCCGTGAAGTAGCCATTATTTGGATAGCGCCCAACAAGCTGCACCAACAGAGCTACTTGAAAATGAAGAATTACTTTACCGAAACCCGTGTGCTCAGCCCCGTAACGTATGACGAGCTTGACCACTCCGCCGGCGGATACATCCATCCGGGCGAAGTGTTCTTCGTAAACTGGGAGAGCATCAACAAGGACAAGAACATCATAGTGCGCGAAACGGAAAGGTCGGCTTCGCTATACGACATTACACGGCGCACGCAAGAAGAATACGGACTGCCCCTGATTGTCGTAATAGACGAGGAACACTTGTTCGGCGGACGTGACGCCAAGCAGTCGGAAAAAGTATTGAAAAACATTAACCCCAAAGTGGAGATACGCATTTCTGCCACCCCGGACACCATGCCAGACGAGATGGTGACCGTTTCACGCGAACAGGTAATCAAGGAGGAAATGATAAAGGACGGCATCACCATAAACCCGATGGTGAGCGACCCTGAAAGCGGACTGAGCGAGAACGAATACCTGCTTGAACAGGCTTTAGCCAAACGCGAGGAAATCAAAGCCGCCTACGAGCGGTTGAACAGGCGCATCAATCCGCTGTTGCTCATCCAGCTTCCCAACGACAACGACGAAACATTGGACGAAGAGGAACGGAGCATCATCGACATGGTGAAAACCCGGTTGGAAACCGTTCACGACATCACCACGAAGAACGGGCGGCTGGCAATATGGCTGTCGAACGACAAACAAAAACCGGACGGACTGGAAAATGACCACAACATGACTGAAGTGTTACTGTTCAAGCAAGCCATAGCCTTGGGGTGGGACTGCCCACGCGCCGCCGTGCTGCTGATATTCCGCGAAATTAAGAGTACCAGTTTCGGCATTCAGACCGTGGGGCGCATCATGCGCATGCCTGAACAGAAGTATTATCCCGACCCGCTGCTGAACCACGGCTGGGTATATACCAACCTGAGCCGCGACCGCATTGAAATCGTGGCGGAAGACATGAACTATGTATCAAAATCGCTTGCGGCATACCGCCGTCAGAATTTCACGAACGTGTCGTTGCCATCGGTGTATAGCGAACGCTTGAGCAAAGACCGCAACCGCCTTGGGCCTGACTTCTGGCCTGTATTGGTTGAGGCGTTCAACGACCGTTGGTTCAAGTGCCCCATACAGCAGGAATTTGACTTTTCCCCGTTTGAAGACGAAGAAGATGATGATAACGAAGAAAGGTACATAACGGACAAATACGATTCAGGATTCTTGGACGACATTGTAAGAAACCGCAAGCAGGCAGAACAGATAGACCATGTGGACTTCAACATGCACAACGTACAGGTGAATATCGTAAGCGACTTGGACATTACAGGCGAAGCCGGAACAACGCTGATAGAAGAAAACAAAAGAAAGAAATTCGCCCGTAACCAGGAAGAACTGAACAAGATGATGACGGAGTTTTGTGAAAACCTGCTGCCGGGATTCGAGAAAATAAGCGTAACAACATTGCGCGGCTACCTGTTCCAGCTAATGGAAGAATACTTGGGATTCGTTGAAACGGAGGCCGTAAAAATAATAAATTACAAAAAGAATAAGGATAAGTTTAAGTCAATAATAGGAAAGGCCGTAAGCGAATATGTAAAAATCATAAACGCGCGAAAGGAAGAAGCCAAGAAACGCGCCTTCAAAACGTATCAATGGGAGGTGCCGGAAGCAAGGGAATACAACGAAACGGCCAACAGCGTGGTGCCGGAAGTGAAAAACCACGCATTGATGCCGTTCATCCGACTGAACAACGCTTCATCACCGGAGCGGATTTTCGAGGAGTTCTTGGAAAATCACTCTGACTGCATAGACTGGTGGTATAAGAACGGCGACGAAGGCAGACAACATTATGCCATAACCTATACGAAAACGGACGGGACAAAAGCTCCTTTTTATGTTGACTTCGTAATCAGGATGAAGAACGGACAGATTTTCCTGTTCGACACTAAAAGCGTTGAGGGCAACACGGAAGCCACTAACAAGCACAATGCGCTGATAGACTACATGGCGGATGAAGGCAACGCCCGGTTGCATTTGAAAGGCGGAATCATCATTAAAGACAACGGACTGTGGAAATACTCTCTCGTGAAAATCGAGAACACGAATGATTTGGCCGATTGGGAAACATTCTTCCCTGACAACTATAAAGAATAAGAAGGCTGTGGCAAAAACAATGTTTTTTACGGTTAAGCAAAAGGATGCCTATTGCCATGTAAAAGGCATCCTTTTGCTTCTTAATACACGGCTCTTTGCACGCCCAAACACAACATACGGTAAAAAGAAACGACGCATTTTTAATGTCACAATGTCACAATACAGCCTATATTATTGGCTTACAGGCTGTTACACGGTGACATTAGCTTGATTGCGACTTTCACTACTGTCACATTCTACAAATTGTGACAGTGGTGAAAGTGGAGCGCATACCACTGTCACAGTGTAACGGCCTGATTTGCATCGGTTTACGTCTGCCGGTGACATTGTGACATTAAAAAGACGTGAGTTCTATATAAAGATTATTCCATAAAAAATATCGTTGTTGTATTGGGGTTAATATGCCGCCGACTTATTACGCTTAAATGTGATTTTAACGTCAGTTCGGTATAATGAAAAGGAATCCATTTTAAACCGTAAGAAGTCTGTGGCATGCCGTCATTCCGGGCTTAGACCCGGAATCCAGTATATGCAACCACTTAATTTGCAAAATGTTTTTTCATGGATTCCGGGTCTAAGCCCGGAATGACGGCATGCCACAGACTTCTTACGGTTTAGGACAGTGCCATTTGCTTTTAGAATGATTACATTTTTCTTATACCGACCCCACGTACTTTTTACTGTTTAGAATGATTACATTTTTCTTATACCGAACCAACGTAAATATCTCTTGACGTTGTGGAATATGTGTGTATCATCGCACTGTCGGCGTATGTTATCCCCGTACATTTGTCGAAGGCGTGATTTTTTTAATAGTGCAATAATTAAAATCCCCTTGCGCCTTCTTTTTATCATTATTCAGGCGCAAGGGGATTTCTTGTTGATATCCATTAGGCCGCTGTCAGGCCAATGGCTGAATGCCGTCGGTTATCAGTCTACGGGTATGTCCTTGTTCACGTTCTTGCATCCCCACACTGCATAGAAAAGCAGGTATGCCAAAGCTATGAGCGGAACTATGTAGGAAATCATGTAACCGGCCTTGTCGGCAATGTAGTTCTGGACGAGCGGAAGCACGCCGCCGCCGACAACCATCATCATGAATATGCCTGAAGCGGCTGCGGTGTATTTGCCGAGTCCTTCGGTGGCAAGGTTGAAAATGCTCGCCCACATCACTGAAGTGCATAATCCGCATAGCACAAGCAGCAAGGCGCTTACCGGCACCGTAACCATTGCAAACGACGTTCCGGTGAATACGGGCATGGATGTTGTTATGTCCTTTGAGGCGAACATGGCAACGAGTATCATTACGATTGCTACTGTTGAAACGGTGATCATCATTGCACGGCTTGACACTTTGTCGGCGATGAAGCCTGCGATGAAACGGCCTACGAGCATGAGCAGCCAATAAGTTCCGGCTACGAAACCGCCGATGGCGGCCGCGTCTCCTAACACGCCTGCGCCCTTAGCCGAAGTGTCCGAGATGTAGAAGTTGAGTGTTCCGGGAACGCCCACCTCTATACCTACATAAACGAATATTCCGACAACGCCCAAAACGCAGTGGCGGAAGGCCCACGGGCTGTGCTCGAATACCGTGTTCTGGGTGGTTTTTCCCATTTCCGGGTCGGCGATTGGAATGAACGATAGCACGATGAACGCACCGGCGAACACTGCCATGGCTATGTAAAGCACAAGGTTGATGTCTGTTATGGCCGTCTCTTTGGTCACCGTTCCTACGAGGGCGCCCACGAGCATCGGCGTAAGCGTTCCGGCAAGTGAGTTAAGCGTGCCTCCGATAAGGTTGAGCTGGTTGCCACGGTTGCCGCCGCCGCCAAGCAAGTTGAGCATCGGGTTGACTACGGTGTTGAGCATGCATACGGAGAATCCGCTTACGAACGCGCCGAGCAGGTAAACCCAAAAGCCGGTAAGGCCGGTAGGGAATCCTGACAGATACTGTACGAACACTCCGACGAAGCCTACGGCAATGGCTACCAATGCGGTTTTCTTGTAACCGATTTTGACGAGCAGCTTACCTGCTGGGATACCCATGAACAGGTATGCAAGGAAGTTCATCATGTTACCCATCATGCCGAGGGTGTTGCTGCCCATCAACTCAGGCTGGTTCTTCCATATTACACCAATCGGGGCGGCAAGGTTGGTGACGAACGAGATCATCGCGTAAAGGAACATCATTGCCACGATGGCTATGATGCGCCCGCTTTGTTTGTTTGTTTGTTTCATGGTCTTGTTTTTTATAATAAGATTATACGTTATGACAATTTTTCTTCGGGAACGAAGTCGTCCTCGTCCTTTTTCACCACGCGCTTGCGGATCGCACGTTTCCTCTTCGGCTTGTCTTCGACGGCCTTGTCTGTTTTAACGCCTGCCAATTCAGGGTCGATGAGTATTCGGCCGCAATATTCGCAAACGATTATTTTCTTGTGCATCTTAATGTCAAGCTGGCGCTGTGGCGGTATTTTGTTGAAGCATCCGCCGCAGGCGTCGCGCTGTACATATACTATGCCGAGACCGTTGCGCGCATTCTTGCGTATCCGTTTGAAGCTGGCGAGAAGGCGCGGTTCGATCTTCAATTCAAGGTCTTTAGCCTTTTCCTTCAGCCTTTCTTCTTCAGCGCGTGTCTCGTCCATAATCTCCTCAAGCTCGCTTTTTTTCTCTTCAAGCGCTTGGCGGCGGTCGGCTATTTGCTCCTCGGTGGCCTTCAGGTCGTTATTACGTTCCTCCACCTTGGTGTTGGCTTCACGTATTTTCTTGTTGCACAGTTCTATTTCAAGCGTTTGGAACTCAATTTCTTTGCTGAGCGTGTCGTATTCACGGTTGTTCTTAACGTCGTTAAGCTGGGCCTTGTAACGTTCTACGCTTGCTTGGGCTTCGTTTATCTCCGCTTTTTTCTGCTTGACGGCATCCTCGAACTCCTTGATGTCGTTTTGTATTTTTTCAACGCGCGTGGTAAGTCCGGCAATCTCGTCTTCGAGATCTTGCACTTCAAGCGGTAGTTCGCCTCGCAAGGCACGCTCCTCGTCGATTGCCGACAAGGTGGTTTGCAATTGGTAGAGAGTCTTCAATCTTTCTTCTACCGACAAGTCTGTAGGGTCTTTCTTTGCCATAAATCTTTTTGTTGATAAGAAACAAGTTGACAAGCGTACAAGTACGTCGGTTTTGGCGTTGACGGCTTATCAGCTTATTAGTTATTATTTATTTGAATTAATGTTATGTGTTGATTAAACGACAAGTATGGCCGGCACAAGAATAAATCCTGTCCGTTACGTTCTTGTTTGTCTGTTTTGTTATAGGTAAATGATAGGGTTTGTGTTGGCCTTAGTCAAGTAAGCCTTCACGCCCTTACATTGTTTTTCTATTATTTCCTTGAAAATCTCGTTTGTGAACTGTTCGCTTTGGTAATGTCCGATTACGGCGATTTGTATTTCCTGCTCATGTCCGAAATATTCATGGTAATGCATTTCGCCGGTAACGAAGGCGTCGGCTTTTTCGGCAATGGCGTCGTGGAGGAGGAACGAACCTGCGCCACCGCATACGGCAATGCTTTTTATCGGGCGGCGCAGTAATTGGTTGCATTGCACGCATTCAACGTCGAACGTCCGCTTAAGCATTATTACAAAATCGTCAGCAGCCATCTGTTCAGGCAGTTGCCCGATGACTCCGCTTCCGCCTTCGATGCCGTCGACCGTTTTCGGAGCGAAGAACCTGCAGCCTTTGAGCCCCATTTTCCCAGCTATCTTGAAGTTCACACCGCCATGTGCGTTGTCCATGTTCGTATGCATTGATACTACGGTTATATCGTTTTTCAGTGCTTTTGCCACTGCACGTTGTACGTCGTCCGCATAGACAATGCGCTTGAGTGGATGGAATATTAAGGGATGATGGCTCACAATGAGATTGCAACCTAAGGCTACGGCCTCGTCTACTACTTTCTCTGTAACGTCAAGGCACAATAAAGCCCCTGATACTTCCGCTTCTGTCAATCCGACCTGCAAGCCGGCATTGTCGAAGCTCTCTTGCAGGGGCAGAGGCGCGAAACGTTCAAGGGCGTCAACCACTTCTTTTATTTTCACGCTTTTACAGCTTTATAATTAATTATTGTGCAAAGATAAGAAAAATATGTTGTCCAATCTATTACGTCCTTGCTTTATTTACAATATTTAACAACAATGGAGGCCGTATTGTTCCTCTTAAGCAAAAAATCTTGAAAATACGTATTTTTGCGGCATTGGATGGAGGTAGAAATCATCTACCTCCGAATCCGCCTCGGAAACCTCTTCCGCCAGGTCCCCCGGGAGGCGGTGCCGCACCGCGCGGTCCTCCAGGAGGCGGCCCCATGCGTGGCCTGTCACCAGGGGGCTCCTGATTCCGCGAGTTCTTGCCTCCGAAGAGGTTCACCCTGTAAACAGCGTGCAGCATGGCGTAACTGTTAATGCTGTTATATTGCGTGTCGCTTCTTTGCATGGCATTGATTGTGCGGCTGAAGTTGCTTTGGTTGTGCAATATGTCGTAGAACTGTAACGAAACGGTAAGGGCGTTGCCTTTCAGGAAGCTCTGGCTCAACTGTATGTTCCATATCAGTTCATTGGTGTTCATTGAGTTGTCGTTGAACCCACGGCGGCTGTTTTGGTGGAGGTCGGTTGCCAGGCTTGTACCCCACGGTAAATAAATAGTGGTGTAGCCGCCGTAAGAGAATTGCCATGTGTCAAGGTTGCTTTGGCTTTGCAGGAGGTTGCGCGTATGTGTGTAATTCACCGACCCGTCGAGCGAAACTTCTATCCAACTGTTGCGGAAACTTGCCGTGAGCTGTTCGCCGAGCTGCGTGGTCTTGGTGGTGTTTTTTTGCGAATCCGACTTCCCGTCGAGTGAAAGATAACCTACATAGTTGTTATATCTTACGTTAGTAAACGTGCTGACAGTCCAATAACCGATAGAATCGAGGGCGGTGTTGAACATGAATGCGCCTGAAGCATTCCAGTTGCCGTTGATGTTTTGCGGTTTTGTAGTCCGTCCGCCTGTTTCCTCGTCATAAGTAACCATGTTGCTTATGCTGTTGCGGGTGTTGCTGTAATTAATGTGGGCCATTATGGCGCGCTGGTGTTCTTGTATGTAATTGTTGTAGAACAACCTGAAGGTGTTGGTGAACGACGGCTTCAATCCCGGGTTACCCATCGTGATGTTGAGCGGGTCGCTGTCGTCCACGATGTCGAGCAGGTCGGTCATGCTTGGCTGCGACGTTGTTCCACGATAGTTTATGCGCAGGTTGCTCAGTTTTGAGAACCTGTACCTGAAATCGAGGGTAGGGGTTACATTCACCACGTTGCGCACCGTATCGGTATTGACGCCTTGGTAGCGCTGTATGAAACGGGTCTTTTGCGGTTGCACCATAACGCCAACGTTGAAATTATACTTCTGTCTGATTACGCGCAGCATGACCTGTATGTCGTGTATGTAGTTCTTGTACTCGGAATACCGGCTGAGGTCGCCGTCCAAATAGTCGGTGACGGGTTTGTCGAGACGTGCGAAATAGTTGTTCCACCCGCGGTAGTCGACGGGCACTCCGTCGAAGAACTCTTCGCCAAGGTTGCTGAAGTCGTAAGTGGAACGTTCGCTCTTGTTGTACTTGTAGTTGAACTTATAGCTGAACTGCAAGAACATGGCCTTGAATATCGGTTCGCTGTAAGTGAACTGCAGGCTGTAGCTCAATGTCTTTGTCGGTGTCGTGTTAAACCTGTTTGTCTGATACGTCGAGTCGTTGCCGAATGCGTCTTTCAATTGGTATAAATGGACGTTCGACGTACTAAGGCTCTTGCTCCCGTTTTCACCGTAGCTCACGTCGGCGCGCAGTGTGGCGTTGCGCCCCTTGCTGTTCAATTTGCGGTTTAGTTGCAGCATTCCGCCGACCGACTTGCTGTCGGAATATGTTATCGAATTGTTGGTTCTCGTATTAACCATAAGCCCGTTACCGGCCATGAGTCGGATAGATTCGGCCGACAGCGGGTCTGTTACGTACATGTACGGGTCGTCGTTGTATGAGGCGCTTGTGCTCGTTGATTTCCCGTCGCTCGTCGAATAACTGAAACTCGGCCGGAACATGATGTTGGTCATGGTGTCGGGTTTCCACTCAAGGCGCATGCGTGCGTTCCAGCTGTCCGAACGTGTGCGGCTTTGGCTCAGGCTGTTGGAGAACGACCCTACGGTGCTTACGAAGTTTTCAGACGACTGTTCGGTCCTGACGTTGCCGTTCGAGTGGTTCCACCTTACGCTTCCGTCCATCTTGAACTTGTTGCTCGGTTCGAAATTGAAGTTAGTGCCGAGCATTTTCGACGAATTGAGTCCTTGTTGGCCTCCGCCGAAGCGTCCGCCTCCGCCGCCTCCCGGGAATCCGCGGTCGTTCACGTTGTTGGCGTTGCCCATGAGCATTACGCGGGTCTTGTCTTTAAACAATGCTCCCATGAGGCGTTCCGTATAGCGGTCGTGCGTACCGGCGGATACGTCGGCGTTGCCGAAGAACCCCTTGTTCATGCCTTTTTTAATGCCGAAGTCGAGCACGGTTTGCTCTTCGCCGTCGTCGATGCCCGTTACTTTGGCCAAGTCGCTCTTCTCGTCGTAAGCCTTAATCTTGTCGATTATCGACGTAGGCAGGTTCTTAAGTGCCGTCTTTGTGTCGCCGGTCATGAATTCCTTGCCGTCAACCAATATCTTCTTTACTTCCTTGCCGTTGATGGTTACGGTGCCGTCGTCGCTTACCTGCGCTCCGGGTATGCGCTTTACAAGCTCTTCTACGACCGACCCTTCAGGTGTCCTGTATGCCGAGGCGTTGTAGACGAAGGTGTCTTCCTTTACCGTTACGCGTGCGGCTTGCCCTACTACGGTGGCCCCTTCAAGCATTATCGCGTCGGCCCCGAAAGATATGTTGCCAAGCGAAACATTGCTCTTACCGGTAACTTTGACATTCTTTGCAAGGGTGGTGTAGCCGACGCTCGTAAATTTAAGTATGTATGAGCCCGGTGCCGGAGCCACGATGGAGAAACGCCCCCTTTCGTCGCTTAAAACTCCTTTAACGTAAGTACTGTCTGATTTCAACATTTGCACCGTAACGAGCATAACGCCTTCTTTTGTGTCGCGGTCGACAAGCGTGCCAGTGATTTTCAAGTTCTGTGCATGGGCGGAAATAACGGCGGCAAGCACAAAACAAGCAATTAGGAATATTCTCTTCATCTTTTATTTTTATACTTTATCCTTTATCTTTTGTTGACTTAGACGTATGTCGTCTTTTTAGGTTTAATGCCTGTTTGATTAAAAATGTCTGAAATATTTAATAAATTGGTGAAAATGACTAACTTTGCACCTCAAATTATTCCTTTATCGATATGAAACAGAGAATTGTAATATCACAATGTATTGAACGGGATATTAGCGACGCCTTACGTGGATGCAACAGCGACAAGCTGTTTATAATAGTGGACGAAACGACAAAAGATTTATGCCTGCCGGTCATCAGGGGCTTCAAATGCCTTGAGGGGGCGTCACTGATAGCAATCAAGCCGACCGACGCCAGCAAGAATCTTGAAACGTTGGCGGATGTTTGGAAGAGGCTCGGCGACGGCGGGGCCACCAGGCATTCATGCATAATAAACCTCGGGGGAGGCATGGTGACCGACCTCGGTGGCTTTGCGGCGTCGACTTTTAAGCGCGGAGTCGCCTTCATAAACATCCCGACTACGCTTCTTGCCATGGTCGACGCGTCTGTCGGGGGTAAAACCGGGATAAACTTCAACGGTCTTAAGAATGAAATCGGTGTTTTCAACGATTCGGAAGCCGTTATAATAAATACCGGTTTCCTCAAGACCCTTGATTCGGACAACATCCGCTCCGGTTACGCCGAAATGTTGAAACACGGACTGATAAGCGATGAGGAGATGTGGGCAAGGCTGCTTACGTTCGACATCCGTCAGCCTGACCTCGGCGTATTGCAGGGCATGGTGGCGGAAAGCATCGGAGTAAAAGAGCGCATCGTAAGTGAAGACCCGCACGAAACAGGCATCAGGAAGGCGCTGAACTTAGGGCATACGGTAGGGCATGCGTTCGAGTCGTTCGCCTTAAGGAGAGGTAAGCCTATACTTCACGGATATGCCGTGGCGTTCGGGTTGGTCTGCGAGTTGTACCTTAGCTGCATAAAAACTAATTTCCCGACGGAAAAGATGCGGCAGACGGTTAATTACATAAAGGATAATTACGGCGCGTTCGTGTTCACTTGCAAGGATTACGACGCACTACTTGAACTCATGAAGCATGACAAAAAGAACACGGCAGGCACGATAAACTTCACTCTTCTCGGTGGAATTGGCGATATTAGGATAAACCAGACCGCTACGAAAGACGAGATGTTCGAGGCTTTCGACTTCTTCCGCGAGGGATAAGTTTACGCCCTTAGGCAGATGAGTGCAGGCATGATATAAAGACGACTGGAATCGTTTTTTATAACATACTGAAAGCCAATAAGTTGCAAAAGGCGGCAAACGGCACTGTAAAATGCCACCTTTTACAGTGCCGTTTGCCGCCTTTTATGATGCAATACATGACTTCTTGCATCGAAGCCGTTCGTCAACCGTTTTTCATCATACTATGTTATTTTGACGAAAAACATGGTTTTTTTGCCGTTTTATTTGTTTCATGTCAATTAAAATATTAACTTTGTGAACGAAAAGTAAAAACGAAATCTATAAACATTCAAAAAACTAAAAAAATCAGAAAACATGGCTAAAGTTGTAACGATGGGCGAAATAATGCTTCGCCTTTCTTCTCCTGGACAGAAAAGGTTTGTTCAGAGTGACACATTCGACGTAGTATATGGCGGCGGCGAGGCAAACGTTGCTGTAAGTTTGGCTAATTATGGCCATGACGCATATTTCGTGACGAAGCTGCCTAAGCATGAGATAGGCCAGTGCGCACTCAATGCGCTGCGCCGTTACGGCGTTGACACGCGCTTCATTGCCCGTGGCGGCGACCGCCTCGGCATTTATTATCTTGAGAGCGGTGCCAGCATGCGCCCGTCAAAAGTGATTTACGACCGCGCACACAGCTCGATCGCTGAGGCTGACGCAGCCGACTTTGACTTCGACGCAATCATGGAGGGCGCCCAGTGGTTCCACTGGAGCGGCATCACGCCTGCCATAAGCGACAAGGCCGCAGAACTGACACGCTTGGCTTGCGAAGCTGCGAAGCGCCACGGAGTGACGGTCAGCGTAGACCTTAATTTCCGTAAGAAGCTGTGGACTTCGGAGAAGGCCCAGAGCATCATGAAGCCTCTTATGAAATATGTCGACGTTTGCATCGGCAATGAAGAGGACGCACAGCTTTGCCTCGGCTTCAAGCCGGAGGCTGACGTCGAGGGCGGTAAAACCGACGCCGAGGGATATTATGGAATCTTCAAGGGCATGATGCAGGAGTTCGGCTTCAAGTATGTTGTTTCCACCCTGCGCGAGTCGCTCTCTGCAAGCCATAACGGTTGGAAGGCCCTTATCTACGACGGCAAGGAGTTCTATCAGAGCAAGCACTACGACATCATGCCGATCATCGACCGCGTCGGCGGCGGCGACTCTTTCGCCGGAGGTCTTATCCACGGCCTGCTGACTTATCCTGACAACCAAGGCAAGGCTCTCGAGTTCGCCGTGGCAGCTTCTGCATTGAAGCATACTATTCCTGGCGACTTCAACCTTATGTTTGCCGACGAGGTTGCCAATCTCGCTGGCGGCGACGCTTCAGGCCGCGTGCAAAGATAATGCTAAGCCGATGGCTCGGTATGAATATAAGGTGAAATGCTTTTTATCAAACGAGGAAAAAGGCATCAACAAATTGGCGGACGAGGGATGGGAGCTTGTATGCTCCTACTGCCTCGGTCTGTATTTGGTATTTAAGCGTGAAAAAGTAAATAATTGATAAAATGGCAAAATTTGATAAGATAGCAGTATTGCAGAAGATGGGTGCAACCGGCATGGTGCCCGTGTTTTACCACAAGGACGCAGAGGTTGCTAAAAAGGTCATCAAGGCATGTTATGACGGTGGTGTTCGTGCTTTTGAGTTCACAAATCGTGGGGATTTCGCCCATGAGGTGTTCGGCGAAGTGGTGAAGTATGCAGAGAAAGAGTGTCCCGAGTTGGCTCTCGGCGTTGGTTCGGTTGTTGACCCGGCAACTGCGGCCCTTTACATACAACTTGGCGCAAACTTCGTTGTAGGCCCGTTGTACAACCCTGACATAGCTACGGTTTGCAACCGTCGTCTCATACCTTACACTCCCGGATGCGGCAGCGTTTCTGAGATTGGTTTCGCCCAGGAGAAGGGTTGCGACCTCTGCAAGGTATTCCCCGGCGACGTACTCGGTCCGAAGTTGGTAAAGGGACTGCTTGCCCCGATGCCTTGGTCTAAGTTGATGGTAACCGGCGGCGTTTCTCCGGACGAGGAGAACCTTACGGCATGGTTCAAGGCTGGAGTGTTCTGCGTCGGCATGGGTTCTAAGTTGTTCCCCAAGGACGTAGTTGCTGCTGGCAACTGGCAGGCTATCACCGATAAGTGTAAAGAGGCTTTGGGTTACATTGCCAAAGTACGCGGATAATATATATCGCCTTAAAGGCTCAATGTGGCTCATTGTCATATTGGGCCTTTTTTGTTTCTCGGCTTGTTCCAATTCCGGCCAAGCGGATTTGGTTGACAAGTTGAATTCTTTGTCGTATTCGTTCCATTACCGCAATCTTGATTCTGTCTCAACGTATGCAGCTCGTGCGTTGTCGGCATCAGGCCGATATTCTTCAGGCAAGGCCGAAGCATATAACAATCTTGCGTTCGTCGACATTGCACGCATGGAATACCGGTCTGCCCGTTTGCGCTTGGATAGCGTATGCTTGTCGTCCGACAACCAGGTAGAGTTGTTGGTTGCCGACGTCCAATATATGCGTTTGTGCCAACGCGAGTCGCGTAACAAGGATTTTTATTCCTATCGGGAGAGGGCTATTAGGCGCATGAAGCGCATTGAAGAAGAGCTCGGATCCATGACACCTCGGATGAAGATGCGTTATTTGTACGCCAAAACCGAGTTTCCAATAGTTTGCTCAACCTATTATTATTACGTCGGTCTTGACAAGGCGGCAGTCGAGTCGATGGCGCTAATCGATCCGTCTGGCGAGATACAACGTGATACGGCCCAATACTTAAACTATTTGTACCAAATTGGCAGTGGGGGAATTATCAATGGGATGCCGCGTGAGGCCACGCTTCAAAAAGAGTTTGAACATTTGCTTAAATGCCACTTGCTGGCCAGTCGCTGCGGAATGACTTATTGGCAGGCTAACTCGTTGCAGGCCATAAGTGAACATCTACTTAACGGCGAAGATGGTAAGCGCTTGGTTTCCAATAATAAAGCAGCCATGACTTACTTGAATAATCATGGCATGCCAGACAGTTTGATGGCAGGGTATTTGGCGCAAATGGCACTCGACCTGTTTGTCGAATATGGCGATGTTTATCAGGTTGCAGCCGCATACCGCACGTTGTCACGCTGCTATTGGGCTTTAGGCGACAACTCCTCGTCATTGATTTGTCTTGAACGTGCGTTGACAGGGAATAGTGCTATAAGGCAGGCACCAGCCATGATTGCAAGCATAAGGGAATGTCTTAGCTTGGTGTATTCGGCAATGAATGATAAGAACAACAGTGACATTAACCGAAACGCTTATCTTGACATACAGGAAGAAACAAGGCAAGACCGCCAACTTGAGGCGCGTGCTGAACAACTTGAGCATGTGTCTGCCCAGCTTAATATGTTGATTGTCTGCATATTAGCATTGATTGTGGTCATAGTGACGTTATTATTTGTTTTTCATAAGTTAGGGAAAAACAAAAATAACGACGCTTATATAAGCAAACTTCTTTTACCGCTTGAAGAATGGGAGAAGCGTAATAATCAGAAGATAGCCGAACAAAAAGATAGGTATGAGGCCGTAAATGAGCGAATGGCGTTGATCGGTCTTCAACTTGACAAGGATAAGCGAAGGAGCCTTGACAATAAGGCCAAAGTGTTCATTGTAAGCAACGTCGTAACATATATCGACCGGATAATCAATGAGGTTAAGAAATTAAAAGAGGAAAAATACGACGAATCCGTCCGTAATGAACGTTTTTCGTACATGACGGAATTAACTGAAAAGATAAACGAATACAACAATGTTCTTACACATTGGATTCAATTGCAGCAAGGGCAGCTGAATTTGCATATTGAAAGTTTTAACCTGAAAGATGTTTTTGACGTCCTGGCAAAATCCGGAGTCGCGTTTAAACTTAATGGAATACGTCTCAATGTGGCTACGACGGCCATGGTGGTTAAGGCTGATAAAGTGTTGACTTTGTTCATGTTGAATACGCTTGCCGATAATGCCCGTAAGTTTACGCCGGAAGGCGGGCATGTTGAAGTATATGCAGAAGGTGGAAATGGATATGTTGAAATATCGGTGAAGGATTCCGGCATAGGACTTTCTGAAAGTGAACTTGCCGGAATCTTCGACCGCAAAATTAACAATGGACATGGTTTCGGATTGATGAATTGTAAGGGAATCATGGATAAATACAAGAAAATAAGTCATATCTTCAATGTCTGTGGCATCTTTGCCGAGAGTGTGAAAGGTAAAGGTTCCCGCTTTTATTTCCGTCTGCCTTATGGTATCTTTAAATGTATAATGCTGGCCGTAGGACTATTGTCTTTTGTTAATGTAAATGCTTGGAATACAATTGACAATAGTAATGCTGCTGAATATTTACTTAAGGCGGATGCATGTGCGGACTCTGCTTATTTCTGCAATGTGAACGGTGAATACAAAAAGGCTTTAGTTTTTGCAGATTCTGTTGTCGGATATTTGAATGCACATTATAAAAACATTCATCCGCATGGTTCGGATTTAATGGTATTGAGTGGTGGTAGGACCGCTTCATTGCCAGCTGAGTTAAAGTGGTTTCATGATAGTGTAAGAACTAATTATGACGTAATTCTTGACATTCGTAATGAAAGTGCTGTGGCTGCTTTGGCTTTACACGAATGGGATATGTATGTTTATAATAACGATATTTACACCCGGCTTTTTAAGGAACGTTCAGCTGATAGGGGATTGGATGATTATTGCCTTACCATGCAAGAAAGCCGTACCAATAAGACGATAGCTGTTATTGTACTTGTATTGCTGCTTTTTATCATAGTATCAGCGTTTTATTTTTTATATTACCGTCATGTATTGTATTTCCGCTTTTGCGCAGAACGGGTCAATAAGGCAAATAAGGTGTTGCTTTCAGACGCAAGTGATAAAGAAAAACTTGATGCAATAAACAGTATTGACACGTCTAAATACCCAAAGACATTGAAGATTGTGATAAAAAAAGTAAAAGATGAATTAGAACGTTCGGTAGCTTTTGATGAGTCAAGCCAATTGAGTCTTGAACTTGCAGAAGACGAACTTAGCCGCATGAAATATGAAACAGAGAAAATGTATGTCTGCAATAATGTGATTGACAACGGACTTAGTGCGCTAAAGCATGAAACTATGTATTATCCAGCCCGTATAAGTCAGTTGGTTAATGAGGCTGATAAGAATATCGATTCCTTGAGCGAAGTCGTTGTTTATTACAAAGATTTGTATAATATTTTGTGCAATCAAGTAAGGGAGCAGGCTGAAGCTATTACGTTTGAATGTGTTCCTGTATCATTAAAAGATTGGACGTGTATTGACCGTTACGTTTTATTCGACAAAACACTCTTATCTTATTTATTTGACGTATTGAATAAACAATGTGAAATATCGGTGCATGAGACTGTCGTCACACATGAAGATGTAAAGTATTTGACGTTGGAACTTAAAGGTAAGAAAACGGTTTTTCTTGATGAAAACCGTCACGACCTATTCGCTCCATTGGTGCAAAACATTCCTTTTTTTGTGTGTAGGCAGATCATGCGTGAAGTGGCTGAACAGACCAACCGTCATGGATGTGGCTTAAGAATAAGTTCGGATAATAATGGTATTACATATATATTCGTTACATTTGCAAAAGCGTTTGTCCAATGAAAGTATTGGATGTTTCTGATAAGATAAAATTAAAGGGTATGGATAAGTTTAAGGTTATAATAGTTGAAGATGTTCCTTTGGAATTGAAAGGCACTGAAGGCATCTTAAAAAACGATGTTCCGGAAGCCGAGATAATAGGAACGGCTAGCAGTGAGGTTGAGTATTGGCGTTTGTTGAAACAGCAACAGCCTGACCTTGTTTTACTTGACCTTGGCCTTGGCGGTTCGACAACCGTCGGGGTTGAAATTTGTCGACAGACGAAGGAAATGGCTCCATTGGTCAAGATTCTCATATTTACGGGTGAGATCTTGAACGAAAAATTATGGGTGGATGTACTTGATGCCGGCTGTGACGGAATAATACTTAAGTGTGGAGAATTGCTTACAAGGGACGATGTTGCCAGTGTCATGGGCGGTAGAAAGTATGTATTCAACCAGCCGATCCTTGAAAAGATAATAAAGCGTTTCAAGTACAGTGTAAACAAACAGATTTTGAGACAGGAGTCGTTGGTCTATTATGAGATTGACGAATACGACGAGCGTTTTTTACGTCATCTTGCATTGGGTTATACAAAAGAGCAAATTACAGGGTTGAGGGGCATGCCGTTTGGCGTGAAAAGCCTGGAAAAACGTCAGAACGAGTTGGTAAAGAAGCTCTTTCCCGACGGTAACGGAGGCATTGGCGTGAACGCAACGCGCCTTGTTACGAAGGCGATAGAGCTTCATATACTTGACGCAGACAACTTACGTCCTGACGATAATTGAACAAATGCGTAGAAAATATAAGATATTGCCGTATTTGACAGTCATTCTTGTCGTCTTACAGCTTGCCACGATTCTTTTTTCCTGGATAGTGGCTTCTGTTGTTCCGTCATTGCCGTGCAGGTCCATGTTAAGCGGTGAAGGCATCAGATGGTTTCTTGGAAGTTTTGTTGACAACATCTCAGGCCGGTTGCTTGCATGGCTCCTACTTTGTGCAATAGCATACGGTTCTTTTGTGCATAGCGGCTTGCAAGGCGCATTCGCCATATTGATAAAAGGGGAGAATGCCATTGGTTACCGTCAACGTCATGCATTGTATGTGGCGGTTGTTTTGTGTGTCGCCATTCTTGCGGTAGTAGCATTGCTCGTTTTTATGCCCGATTCGGTTCTACTTGGTGTTTCCGGCAGTTTGTTCCCGAGCGCTTTCAGTGCCGCGGTCGTACCGTTGGCGGCGTTTGTGACGGTTGCGTCTTCAATTGCATACGGTATTTCAAGCGGCGAATATGCGGCAATACACGATGTTTTTGAAAACCTTTATTACGGAATATATATGGCTGCGCCTATTTTCCCTGTGTACGTTTTAGCCGTGCAGTTGTTCTATTCCATAGGTTACGTGCTTTTATTATGAGCAGGAAAAAGGCAGGCATGTCGGATTTACAAATCCGCAAATTCTCGTGCCTGCCTTTTTCATTATAAGTATTCGCAAACTTATTTTTCAGCCGTTACGGGTATCTTCTCGACCCTGCGCTGATGCCTGCCACCCTCGAAATTCGTCTTGAAGAACGTGTCGAGGATTTTCTCTGCAGTCTTGTTGTCAATGAAACGTCCCGGTAGAACGATTACGTTTGCGTCGTTGTGTTGGCGGATAAGTGCGCTGATTTCCTGGTTCCATGCCAAACCGGCGCGCACGGCTTGGTGCTTGTTCAGTGTTATTGCCATGCCTTCGCCGCTGCCGCAAATTCCGATGCCGGGGTAAACGTCTCCGTTTTCGATTCCTTCGGCCAAGGCGTGGGCGAAATCGGGATAATCACAACTCAAGTCGCTGTACGTGCCGTAGTCCTTATACGGGTAACCGTGCTCTTCGAGATACTGCACTACGAATTTTTTCAGCGGATAGCCGGCGTGGTCGCAGGCTAATCCTACAGTCTTGATTTCCATAGTTTATTCCTCCATGAATGCTTTAACTTGGTTATATACGTTCTCGGCTGTGTATCCGAGTTTTTCGTCGAGTACTTTGTAAGGTGCGGAGAAGCCGAAGCTCGGCATGCCGAATACTTTGCCGTTAGCCCCGACAAGACCTTCGAGCGTTACGGGCAGACCAGCCGTCATGCCGAAGATCTTAGCGCCCTTGGGCAACACGCTCTCTTGGTATTCCTTGCTTTGGCTGCGGAAAAGACCTTCGCTCGGAGCGCTTACAATGCGTACTTTCACTCCGTCCTTGCGCAACAGTTCAGCTCCGGCTACGAGTGTCGACACCTCGGAGCCGTCGGCCAAGAGGATTATGTCATAGTCTTCATCAGAACCGGCCACTACGTAAGCGCCCTTGCGTGCCTGTTCGTAATCGTTGCCTGCGGGCAGCTTGGCTATGTTTTGGCGCGAGAAAATGAGGGCGGTAGGCGTTTCGGTGTTTTCCATAGCCATAGCCCAGCATACGGTAGTCTCGTCGGCGTCGGCCGGACGGAACACGCGCACGCTGTCCTTGCCGTGGTGGTTCTTGAGTTTTTCCATAAGGCGTATCTGTGCCTCCTGTTCAACAGGCTCGTGCGTCGGGCCGTCTTCGCCTACGCGGAATGCGTCGTGCGTCCAAATGAACTTGATTGGAACTTCCATCAAGGCAGCCATGCGCACTGCCGGCTTCATGTAGTCGGAGAATACGAAGAACGTTCCGCATGCAGGGATGACGCCGCCGTGCAGGTACATACCGATGCACATGCAGGCCATCGTAAGTTCGCTGACGCCAGCCTGGAAGAACGCGCCGCTGAAGTCGTCTTTTGTAAGAGACGTGGTTTTCTTAAGGAAACCGTCGGTCTTGTCGCTGTTAGACAAGTCGGCAGACGAGCAAATCATGTTGGGCACTTGCTCTGCCAGTACGCCCAAGCAGGCTGCAGATGCGGCACGCGTGGCCGAGCCTTCCTTTTGTACAACTGCGCTCCAGTCAACCTTGGGGGCGTTGCCGCTGAACCACTCTTTCATCAGTTCTGCTTTCTCCGGGTTGGCCTCTGCCCATGCCTTCTCTTCCGCGCGGCGCTCGGCAACGATTTTCTTCAGCTCTTCGTTGCGTCGTGCGTACAGTTCTTTAACTTCGGGGAATATTTGGAACGGGTTCTCCGGGTCGCCGCCGAGGTTCTTTATGGTGTTCACGTAAGCGTCGCCTCCGAGCGGTGCGCCGTGCGTCTTTATGCTGTGTTCGTAGCTTGTGCCGTCGTCCTTTATAGCACCTTTGCCCATAACGGTTTTTCCGATGATTAGGGTGGGGCGGTGTTGCTCTTTCTGAGCCTCTGTCAGTGCGGCGCGTATCTCGTCGGCGTCATTGCCGTTTATCTTCAGCACGTTCCAACCCCAAGCCTTGTATTTAGCTTCGGTGTCCTCGTCCATTACGGCGTTGCACTCGGTAGACAACTGGATGTCGTTTGAGTCGTAGAACATGATGAGGTTGTTCAATCCCAGTATGCCGGCAATGCGCCCCGTGCCCTGTGATATTTCCTCTTCTACGCCGCCGTCTGATATGTAAGCGTAAATCTTGTGCTGCATAACCTCCTTGCCCAAACGTGCCTCGAGGAATTTTTCGGCAACAGCTGCTCCTGCCGCAAACGTATGGCCTTGTCCGAGCGGTCCTGACGTATTTTCGATGCCGCGCTCGATGTCGCGCTCAGGGTGTCCAGGGGTGGGAGAGCCCCACTGGCGGAACTGGGCCAATTCGTCAAGCGTGAATTTGCCTTGCAGGCACAATGCGCTGTAAAGCATCGGAGACATGTGTCCCGGGTCGAGATAGAAGCGGTCGCGGCCGGCCCAAGACGGGTCTTCAGGGTCGTAAACCAAAAATTCAGAGAAAAGTACATTTATAAAATCGGCACCGCCCATGGCGCCGCCAGGGTGTCCCGATTTAGCTTTCTCAACCATTGACGCAGCCAGGACGCGTATGTTGTCGGCTGCCTTGTTCATTAGATTCTTGTCATTCATTATTTATAGTATTAAGGAATTTATGTTAGCAGTTTATTTTCGGTCGTCTTCTTTGCAAAGATAGCACTTTTTAATATAATTACAAAGGGAAAAGACGTTTAAACTTCTAAAAAGCTACATAAATGTACTTTATTGAGAGTTTTACGTAGACGGAATGTGTTCATTCGTCGCATTTCGGTAGTTAAAGGTGCGGTAAAAAGGTGGCTTTTACCGCACCTTTGACAAGCCTGCAGGCCATTCAAAATCGGTATATATAATAAAAGGTGGCCTTTGGGGTTGTAAAAGGAGGCAAATTGCAATGTAAAAGGATACCTTTCACGGCGTAAAAGGCATCCTTTTGCGCTTACTTTAGGCGTATTGGCGTTTTGCGTTGATAATCAATGGGTTAATGTCTTGCGTGAAATCCTTTTATATAGTGTGGCGCCTGATGCATCCCTTTTGTCTTGATGATGCCGGTTTTGGATGCAATTGGGCGTTTAGTAAACACCATTATAATATTAAATTAATGTGTAATCAAGGATGGCGAATTGAGTCTTTGTCGGGCAATATGCCGCCTAATGCCTGATTTATACGCCAGTTTGGTATAAGGATTGTTCCACAAAAAATTGTTGTATTGATTTCATTTTCTTATTTCTTATGCCGAACTCGCGTATTTATAGGATGAATATTGTCGTCCGCCACAATGCAAGGGGGTATCATCGGCAAAGGTAATGGATTTTTGGTAAAAATGACATTTTATTCGTAGGAAATGGAATTTTCATCCATTTTTATTTTGTTGTTCAACATACTTACACTATCTTTGCATAAGTTAAGTTGCATTTTGGCAATATAAATTAAAAATTGTAACCTTATGTTCAATAGAGAAACTTATGTTAAACGCCGTGCAGAGTTGAAGAAGCTGGTGAAAGACGGTGTGATAATACTGTTCGGCAATAACGATTCGCCGGTAAATTATCCGTCAAACAGTTATTATCCGTTCCGCCAGGATTCGTCGTTCCTGTATTATTTCGGCTTGGGGCGTGACGGCCTTGTAGGAATAATAGATGTAGACAATGGCACGGAGACCCTTGTAGGCGACGACATAGACATTGAAGATATTGTATGGTTCGGCTCTGTTGACAGCGTAAGCGGCATGGCCGCAAGCGTAGGAGTGGCCAACACTGCACCGATGAAACAACTCCAGGCGATATGCAACGAGGCGTTGAAGCTGCACAGGCGCATACATTTCCTGCCGCCGTACAGGTTTGATACGAAGCTGCAGATATCCGACCTTCTCGGCATACATCCGAGCCAGCAGAAAGAAGCCGCTTCGCTTGAGCTGATAAACGCCGTCGTGAAGATGCGCTCCGTCAAGGAACAGCAGGAGATCGACGAAATAGAAGACGCATGCTCGATAGGTTACAAAATGCATACGGCCGCTATGAGGGCTACGCGCCCGGGAGTGACCGAGAAATACGTAGGCGGAATAGTAAACGGCGTGGCCAATTCATACGGCGCAATGGTTAGTTTCGCCACTATATTCACGCAGCACGGCGAGATAATGCACGGCGTGCCCCGTTGGGACGAACTGGAGGAAGGACGGCTTGCTCTTTGCGACGCAGGCGCGGAAAACATGAACAACTATTGCTCGGACAATACGCGCACGTATCCCGTCGGTGGAAAGTTCACCCAGCGTCAGTTGGACATTTACCGCATAGTGGAGGCATGCCATGACTACGTTCTCGAGGTGGCCAAACCAGGTGTGAAATATAAGGACGTGCACTTGGCCGTATGCCGGCTGATGGCGGAACGGCTGAAGGAACTCGGCTTGATGAAAGGCGACGTCGACGAAGCCGTAAGCGCCGGGGCGCATGCCATGTTCCTGCCGCACGGACTCGGCCACATGATGGGACTGGACGTACACGACATGGAAGGATTAGGGCAGATATACGTAGGTTTTGACGACGAGACGCGCCCTTCGACGCAGTTCGGTACTAACGCGTTGCGGATGGGCCGCAGGTTAGAGCAAGGTTTCGTAGTAACCGACGAACCTGGTATTTATTTCATACCGGCGCTGATAGATGATTGGAAGGCCCGGGGCCTGCATAAGGACTTCATAAATTACGACCTGTTAGAGACTTATAAGGATTTCGGCGGAATCCGCATAGAGGACGACTTGCTGATAACCGCAGACGGTTGCCGTTTCCTCGGCAAGGACAGGATACCTTATCATCCGCAGGATGTTGAAGACTTCATGGCGAGCAATTAATCAAGACAAATTAATAACAAATACAGGGAAAAGAAATGAAAAAATTATTTGCAGTGTGCCTGCTGGCCTGCCTTGCGGTAGGTGCCAATGCGCAGGACAAGAAAAACTCTACAAGTAAGGAAGCGCCTACGTTTACGACGGTCAAGGCTAATCCTATAACGAGCATCAAGGACCAGAACCGCAGCGGAACCTGCTGGGCGTATTCTACGTTGAGCTTCCTTGAGAGCGAAATCCTCAAGAACACGGGTAAGACTTACAATCTTTGCGAGATGTTCATAGCCAACAAGGATTACATGGACCGCGCCGTCCTTACCGTCAGGATGCACGGAGACAGCCAGTTCTCACAGGGTGGAAGTTTCTCTGACGTCGTTACCATAATGAAAGAGCACGGTATTTGCCCGGAAGAGGCGATGCCGGCCCCCGGTACGCTTACGGGCGACTCCTTGGCCAACTTTGACGAGTTTTTCGGCGTAATGGAACCTTATGTTGCCGCAATCTCGAAGAGCAAGGCAAAAAAGATTTCACAGCAGTGGCGCAAGGGACTGCAAGGTATTATCGACGCATACCTCGGCGAATGCCCCGAGAAATTTGTTTACGAAGGTAAGGAATACACTCCGAAGACATTTGCCGAAAGCCTTGGCATAAACCTTGACGACTATGTGTCGATAACCAGCTTCACGCACCATCCGTTCTACACCCAGTTTGCCATCGAGGTACAGGACAACTGGCGTTGGAAGCCGTCGTATAACGTGCCGATGGACGAAATGATGCGCATCATCGACAATGCCATAAACGAAGGCTATACGATAGCCTGGGGCGGCGATGTGACCGAGGACGGCTTCACACGCAAGGGCTTGGGCATGGCTTACGACGTCAAGAAGGCACGCAGCATGGCCGGAACCGATGCCGACAGATGGTTTAAATTGTCTGCTACGGAGAAGAGGAGCAAGCTCGACTCGCTCGGAGTTGACGCTCCCGAGATTGTGCCTACGCAGGAAATGCGCCAGGAAGCATTCGACAACTGGGAAACCACCGACGACCACGGAATGCACCTTTACGGCATAGCCAAGGACAAGAACGGCAAGCAGTTCTATATGGTTAAGAACTCTTGGGGAGAGTATGGCGATTATAAGGGAACATGGTACATGAGCAAGAACTTCGTAGCTTACAAGACTATGAACTTCATGGTTAATAAGAACGCCATACCTAAGGACATTAGGAAAAAATTAGGAATCTGATTATAATTAATCTAACCAAGCGGGTTGCAGGTCTGTAAAGTCTGTAACCCGCTTTTTATTTGATTTAGTTTATTAAAGTGAAATTCTGAATTTTCTTGCATAAAATCACCTTTTTCTTGTTTTTTATTTGTAATTTTACACGCTCTTTATTCCATTTGTAAGCCGGCATGTGCAATCTGCCGTGCTAAAAGCGGCTTGTCGGGGATAAGGATTTGGATAAGAAAAAATAAAAAACGATATAATGCATTTCAAATGGAATTACGAAAAACCGACATCAGAACAAACACAGACGGCTGAAGAACTCGGCTTGAAATTGGGCATCAGCCCTATTCTTGCCGGCATATTGATTAAGCGCGGGGTGGCTACCGAGTCGGCTGCCAAACGTTTTTTCCGCCCTCAATTGAACGACCTGATCAACCCGTTCTTAATGAAAGACATGGACGTGGCTGTCGATAGGTTGAACGATGCTATGGGGCGGAAAGAGCGTATCATGGTATATGGCGACTATGATGTTGACGGATGTACGGCTGTTGCATTGGTCTATAAGTTCCTGCAACAATTTTATTCAAACATAGATTATTACATACCCGACCGTTACGACGAAGGGTATGGGGTAAGTTATAAGGGAATAGAATACGCCCACAAAACAGGGGTGAAGCTGATAATCATTCTTGATTGCGGCATCAAGGCAATGAATGAGATTGCCTATGCCAAAAGCCTCGGTATTGATTTCATTATTTGCGACCATCATGTTCCAGATGAAGAGATGCCCCAGGCGGTTGCGATACTTAATCCAAAACGTGAAGACGACTCTTACCCTTTCAAGCATTTATGCGGTTGCGGGGTCGGTTTCAAGTTCATGCAGGCTTTCGCAAAGAACAATGGCATCCCGTTTTCACGTCTCATCCCGTTGCTTGACTTATGCGCTGTAAGCATCGCCGCCGACATCGTTCCCGTTGTCGACGAGAACCGGATACTGGCTTTTCACGGATTGAAACAGCTTAACCAGAATCCGAGTATCGGGCTGAAGGCCATAATCGATATTTGCGGACTAAGCGGAAGAACCTTGACAATGAGCGACATAGTCTTTAAGATAGGTCCTCGCATCAATGCTTCGGGACGAATGGAAAATGGTCGTGAGAGTGTTGACTTGCTTGTTGAAAAGGAACTCGGCAACGCTTTGAAGGAGGCAAAGCATATAAATGAATACAACGAACAGCGCAAGGACATAGACAAGCAGATGACGGAAGAGGCCAACCAGATTATTTCAAAGATTGAAAGCCAAAAGCGTCATTCGAGCATTGTACTTTATGATGACAAATGGAAAAAAGGCGTTATCGGCATAGTTGCTTCACGGCTTACCGAGATATACATCCGTCCTACGATAGTGCTTACCCGTGACAAGGATTTGGCCACAGGGTCGGCTCGTAGCGTTACGGGGTTTGACGTGTATTCGGCTATAAAGAGTTGCCGCGACCTTCTTATTAATTTTGGCGGACACACTTATGCAGCCGGCCTGACGTTGAAGTGGAAAGACGTGCCGGAGTTCCGCCGTCGTTTCCAAAAATATGTTGACGAGCACATACAACCTGAACAAACCGAGGCGATATTGAACATAGACTCGATGATTGATTTCAAGGATATTACGCGTAAGTTGCATGCTGATTTGAGAAAATTCGGCCCGTTCGGGCCTATGAATCCCAAACCGTTGTTCTGCACCACGGAAGTTTATGATTTTGGAACAAGTAAGGTTGTAGGAAGGGAGCAGGAACATATCAAACTCGAGCTTGTTGATTCTAAATCGAATAATGTAATGAACGGCATAGCTTTCGGCCAAAGCGGTTCGGCAAGATACATAAAGTCTAAGCGGAGTTTTGATATTGCTTATACGATTGAAGATAACGCATTCAAACATAATGGCATACAATTGCAGATAGAAGACATCAGGCCGTCGGAAGAAAACTGCAACTAATGCTGTTATTCCGAGAGTTTAGATGTATTGCTTTATTGCAATGTTCAAATATGTGAAATTTACTTGAAGAGTAACAAATGTCTCCCGTTATGGATAAATGTCTTGAGCTTCTTCGCAAATATTGGGGATATGATGGTTTACGTGGAATACAGCGTGAAATTATCGACAGCATTTGTAGCGGACGCGATACGCTTGGACTGATGCCGACAGGTGGCGGCAAATCGATAACTTTCCAAGTTCCGGCGTTGTTGTGTGAAGGCGTGTGCATTGTCATTACTCCGCTTATTGCGTTGATGAAAGACCAAGTCGGCCATCTTCGTGAGCGTGGAATAAAAGCTGAAGCAATTTACTCCGGAATGACCCGTTCCGATGTTTTAACTACTCTGGAGAATGCAATATTCGGCGGTGTGAAAATCCTTTACGTGTCTCCTGAAAGGCTTTCATCCGAGCTTTTCATAAAAAAGCTCAGTCACATGAAGGTTAGTTTCATAACCGTAGACGAAGCTCATTGTATCAGTCAATGGGGATATGACTTCCGTCCGTCATACTTAAAAATTGTTGACATCAGGCGGATACATCCTACAGCTCCAATACTTGCGCTTACTGCAACGGCAACGCCGAAGGTGGTCGACGACATTCAAAATCGCCTCGGTTTTAAGGAAAAGAATGTTTTCCGTATGAGTTTTGAGCGCAAGAACCTTGCTTACATCGTGAAAAAGGTAAGTGATAAGGAGCGTGAGGTGTTGCGTCTTCTCGGTGAGACAGACGGTTCGGCCATCGTATATGTAAGAAGCCGTAAACGGACTAAGGAAATATCCCAGATGCTAAACCAAGCAGGCATGAGTTCAACTTTTTACAATGCCGGGCTTGAAGATGCTATAAGGACGACCCGTCAAAAAGAATGGCAAGAGGATAAAGTCCGTATAATGGTAGCCACCAATGCTTTCGGGATGGGTATTGACAAACCTGATGTACGCCTTGTAATACACTTTGATTGTCCTGATTCGATTGAGGCATACTTTCAGGAAGCAGGACGTGCGGGGCGCGACGGTAATCCTTCGCGCGCAGTTTTATTGTTCGACGGCAACGATAAGTCGAAACTAAAGCGTAGGATAAGCGAAACTTTCCCTGACAAGGACGACATACGCCAAGTGTACGAGCATCTTGCTTATTTCTACCAGATAGCTATGGGTAGTGGGGGTGGATGCCGTTTTGAGTTTAATATCGACAAGTTCTGCATGTATTTCCATCACTTCCCGATACCCGTTAATTCGGCATTGAAGATACTTTCACGCGCCGGATACATTGAATACGAAAACGACCGTGAGAACATGGCGCAATTGACAATGCTCCTTCGGCGTGAGGACTTGTATAGGTTGGAAGGTTTGGACGAGCATGAGAACGCTGTTGTAATAGCGCTTTTGAGGAATTATGGAGGCTTGTTTTCCGACTATTGTTACATCGACGAAAGTCTTATAGCCATGCAGGCTGGGATAAGCAAGGAGGATACTTATGGAATACTGAAAGACTTGAGCCGGCGCCGCATTTTGCACTTCATACCCCGTAAGCAGATTCCGCATGTTAAATATACGCAGAGTAGGGTAGAGGCTGATTTGTTGGTTTTCAGTAAAGATATTTACGACGACCGCAAAAAGGAATACGAAGAACGCATAAACTCAATCATAAATTATGCCGAGAATAATGATATATGCCGCAGCCGCCAGTTGTTGAGATATTTCGGAGAAGAACGGTCGGTTGATTGCGACCAGTGTGATGTTTGCATAAACCATAACATGGAAGCGCCAACGAATTTTGAATTAAGCAACGCGGAAGAGGAGATAATGCGTTTATTGGCCGACGGTTGCCAACATAGCGTGTCAGAACTGGCTGCCATCCGCATGGATTCTTCCGTTTTGAACGAGACCATTGAATACATGATAAGCGAAGAAAAAGTTTTTGTCAGGGACGGCATGATAAGCCTGTGACTTTACTGTTGCCAAGTACTTACATGCCATCCGCCTGCTGCCATGTAAACCGGTATTATTTTACGACCTTGAATCTTGCGAACTTTACGAGTAGTTGTTTTGTTCCTGCGTTCTCAAATTGTACGGTTGCTTTAAGGTTCTCGCCCGCGCCTTCGAGCCTAATGACCTTTCCCATACCGAAACGTTCATGCTCAATCACGCAATCTTCTTTAAGTCCGGCCATAGCCGAATTTTCTGAATGGCTGATAGTTTTGTTGCTACGGCTGTTGCCGGCAGACAGATTATACAATCGTTTAAATCGTGGAGAGAACGTTTCGTTGACGGCGCTTTCTTCATTATGTGGTACTTCCCGCATTTTCGGATCGGCCTTGAACTGCGATGCAACCGGGTTCCTGTTTTGCAAGAATCCTGATTTGCGGAAATCAGAATCCATTGGCCGGCTGTTTGCGCTGAAACCGCTTGTGCCGTCAGTCTTTATCAGATTCGGATTTATGTCGTTCAGGAAACGGCTTGGCGTTTGGAACTCCATTCGTCCATACCTGTACCGGCTTTTAGCGTATGTCAGTATGCAGTGGCGTTCGGCACGGGTGATTGCCACATAGAACAAACGGCGTTCTTCTTCAATTTCACGTTTGCTGTTCGTTGACATCAAGCTGGGGAAGATGTTCTCTTCAAGGCCGACGATGAAAACCGTCGGAAATTCAAGTCCCTTAGCGCTGTGGATAGTCATTAGCGAAACACGGCTTGAATCGTCGTCGTCGGTGTCGCTTTCTATGTCCGTTTGTAAAGATACCTCTTTAAGGAAGTCTGCAAGGCCGGTCTCATGCGGCCGTCCTTCTTCTTTACGGCTTTCAACGAAATCTTGGATACTGCCGAAAAGCTCTTCAAGGTTTTCCTGCCGTGAAAGGTTCTCAGGTGAATTGTCGGTGTAAATGTCGGCAGATATTCCGCTCGTTTTCGCCAATTCCACGCTCAACGTGTATGCGTCGGCTGTGATAAGTTTGTCGATAAATCCAAGTATGAGCTGTTTGAAGTCTTCTATTTTCTTTAATGTAGCTTTGCTGACGGAAAGTCCGTAGCGTTCAGGTTCACAGATGACACGCCACAGGCTCACTTCCTTTGCTGATGCAAGGCCGACGATTTTTGTAACGGTAGTGTCGCCGATTCCGCGCTTTGGATAGTTTATTATGCGCTTGAACGCCTCTTCGTCGTCAGGGTTCACTACCATGCGGAAATAGGCAATGACGTCTTTTATTTCTTTCCGCTGGTAAAAGCTCAGTCCGCCGTATATCTTATACGGTATGCTTGCCTTTCGCATCGCTTCCTCAAAGCTCCTGCTTTGCGAGTTTGTACGGTACAACACGGCGAAATCGCCGTATCCGCAATGCTCTGACTTCCGTATGCGCTTAATTTCGTTGCACACTATGAGAGCTTCTTCCTTGTCGCTGTATGCAGCCTTGAGCGTAAGTTTCTCTCCCTTGTCGTTCTTACTGAATACGTCCTTGGGGATTTGTCTTTCATTGTGGCGGATAAGGCTGTTGGCCGCTTGTACGATGCTTTGCGTGCTGCGGTAGTTTTGCTCAAGTTTGAACAGCTGTGTGCCGGGGAATTGCTTTTGGAAGTTCAAAATGTTGTCGATATTTGCTCCGCGGAAAGCGTATATGCTTTGTGCGTCGTCGCCGACGGCGCACACCCTGAGATTTTCTTTCGACAGTTGCCAAACGATTTTTTGTTGGACGTGGTTAGTGTCTTGGTATTCGTCTACGAGGATGTATTTAAACCTGTCGGCATATTTCAGGCGTATGTCTTCATTGTTGTTGAATAATGCGTATGTGTTTGTCAGCAAATCGTCGAAATCCATTGCGTTCGCTTTCCTGCATCTTTCGCAATAGGCCGAGTACACGCTAAGCATCGACGGCATGTGCTGCTCCTTGTCGCGCGTCATAAGGTTCTCCGTTAGTGCGTATTCAGCCGGCAAGATGAGATGGTTTTTAGCCATGCTTATCCTTGAACTTATCGTCGAAGGCTTATATATCTTGTCGTCGAGCTGCATTTCCTTGATTATCGCCTTTATAAGACTACGCGAGTCGCCTTCGTCGTAAATGGTAAAGTTCGGCGCATACCCTAATACGGCAGCCTCAACCCGGAGTATCCTTGAAAATACGCTGTGGAACGTACCCATGTTGAGTTTCCGTGCCATGTCTTGGCCGACAAGCGCGCCTATGCGCTGTTTCATTTCGTTGGCGGCCTTGTTGGTGAACGTCAGCGCAAGTATGTTCCACGGCTTTACGCCTTGGCTTAACAGGTAAGCTATCTTATATGTAAGTACGCGCGTCTTGCCCGAACCGGCTCCGGCTATGACCAATGCCGGGCCGTCGCAATATTCGACTGCCTTGCGCTGACTATCGTTCAATTGGTTTAAAAACTCCATTTAATTGTGTTCTAACTGAGGATTGAGGGTCGGAAACGGGAAATTATGATTACCATTGTCGGCATTATCCATATTTCCGCCGCAAAAGTAATCATAATTTCCCGTTCCCGACCCTTAATCCTTGATTATCCTTTCGTCAATTTTAATTATTTCCGATAGACTCCGCCCGACGATGTTTTCGGGTCGTAATCTTCGCCTTCTTTGGGGAACGACGGTATGAATTTCATTTGGCGTTCAATCTGCCTTTTGCGTTTCTGCATGTACGCGCTCGGATTCTTTGAGCTGAACCGTAATGGGTTAGGCAGCGTGGCGGCAATCAGCGCACATTCGTCGCGGAACAGTTCGGATGCCTTTTTGCCGAAGTTGTCTTGGGCGACGGCCTCAACGCCGTATATGCCCGGCCCCATTTCTATTGAGTTCAAGTAAACTTCCATTATCCTTTGCTTGCTCCACATGAATTCAATCAGCACCGTGAAGTAAGCCTCGAGGCCCTTTCTTACCCACGAACGCCCTGGCCACAAGAATACGTTTTTTGCCGTTTGTTGTGATATTGTGCTGCCTCCCCTTATCTTTTTGCCCTGCATGTTGCTTTTTGCCGCCTTTTCAATCGCCTTGTAATCGAATCCGTGGTGGAGCAGGAAGCGCTGGTCTTCGCTTGCCATTACGGCGACGGGCATGTGGCGCGAGATTTCCTCAAGCGGCACCCAATGGTGGTGCATCTTAAGACGTTCGCCTTTTGACGCCTGTTCGGCGCAGCGTATGAACATCAATGGGGTGAAGTATACGGGGATGAACCTTAAAGCTACAACAGCAAGAATGGTGGAGCCGAAAAAGGCTACCACCATCCAACGTATGATGCGTCCAATGATATTAAGTCTTATCATTTCTGCTTAATGTCAGTGGAAAGGTTATTGCAGGGTTCCGCTGTTTGCGGCGTTTATCATTTCCTCGCTTGCATACAAGTAAACTTCCACGCGGCGGTTCTGCGCCTGTCCGGCCTTTGTCGAATTGTCGGCCACGGGGTTTGCCGAGCCGTATCCTTGCACTTTCTCAATCTGGCTTGAGCTAACTCCGCATGATTTCAGGTAGTTCGACACGGCTTCGGCACGTTGCTGGCTCAACGGTATGTTGATGCCGTCGTTTCCGGTCGAGTCCGTATACCCCTGTATGTCTACGGAGCAATTGTTGTTGTTCTTCAATACGTTGGAGAACTTGGCAAGCTCGTTCTTAGATGCGGCATTGAGGTCGGCCTTGTTCAATGCGAACAATATGCCAGAGTCGAACGTAACCCTTACGGCCTTGAATCCGTTGGCGTCTGTTACTTCCTCGACCTTCGCGTCCTGCAATTGGGCTTCGGTCTCCGCCTTTACCTTGTCCATGTGCTTGCCTATGAGCGCGCCCGTTCCGGCTCCGACGGCTGCTCCGACGGCTGCTCCGACGGCCGTATTGCCGGCTATCTTGCCTATTACGCCTCCGACGAACGTGCCTGCTCCGGCACCGACTAATGCACCTGTTCCCGTTTTAGTACTGCAACTGACAACCAAAGCGGCACATAAGCCTAATGCTATAACTTTTAACTTCTTCATAATCTACTATGTTTTAACATGTTAATATTTCAACTACAAAATTACGAAAATTCTTTTATCCTGCAACAAATCTGCAACTGTTTTTATCATAAAATTTCTTATTGCCGTTTTTTAGCCTGTGCAGGCTCGTCCGGAAGGTTTTAATCAGAACGGCGTTACGGCGTGCCGTATGCCGTTGATTACCAGGATGTTACATCGTTAGGGACGATCAGGGCGCAGAAAGGCGGCATTTCACATTGCAAAAGGCCGTCTTTTGTCTGCTAAAAGGTTACCTTTTACAATGTGAAATGCCGCCTTTTGTAAGGCCGTGCGTCCCGCTTACAATAACAAACTGCCTATTTGGTAAACACAGGCGGAGACAATCCATGCAAGCAGGGTAGTGTAGCTTGCGGCGAAGGCGGCCCATTTCCAGCTGCCCGTTTCGCCTTTTATAGCCGCTATCGTGGCTATGCACGGAAAATAAATCAGTACGAACAGCAAGTAAGAGAATGCTATTAGCGGAGTTATGCCGTCGGCTTCCATTTTACTGCGCAGCACTTCATACTTACCAGAGTTGTCAACAGTGTCGTCGGCTACGGTCTCGTCGTCGGCGTAAAGCACTCCCATGGTCGACGCTACTATTTCCTTAGCGCCTACGCCGGCTATCAGGCTTACGTCGAGTTTCCAGTCGAAGCCTTGCGGGCGGAATACAGGCTCTATCGCTTTGCCTATTTGGCCGATGTAGCTTTGTTCCTGTTGTTGCTGCGTGCCGAGGTTGTCGTTGTGCGGAAAATAACCGAGCGCCCATACTATCACACTTGCAACGAGGATTATGCCTCCCATTTTCTTAAGATATTGCTTGCCTTTCTCCCATGTGTGGCGGCCTATGGCCTTGACCGTAGGGAAGCGGTATGGCGGCAGTTCCATTACAAACGGAGTGTCGTCTCCCTTTATCATCCATTTGCTGAACAGGCGGCTCATAAGCACGGCGAGTACCACGCCTATGGCGTAGAGCGAAATCATGATGAGCGACTGGTATTCTACGGCGAAGAAAGTGCCTATTATCATTATATATATAGGCAGCCTGGCGCTGCAGCTCATTAGCGGCAGTACGAGTATGGTGATTAGCCGGTTGCGGCGGTTTTCTATCGTGCGCGTAGCCATGACGGCCGGCACGTTGCATCCGAAGCCCATGATGAGCGGAATGAACGACTTGCCGTGCAGGCCCATTTTGTGCATCAGCTTGTCCATTATGAATGCCGCGCGTGCCATGTAGCCGGAGTCTTCCATGAACGAAATGAAAAAGTATAGTATGAGAATCTGCGGCAGAAACACTATCACCGCGCCTACTCCGGCTATCGCCCCGTCGGCTATCATCGCCTTAAGCGGCCCGTCGGGCAGTGTCGTCTTGACGAAGTCGCACAATGCGGCGACACCTGCCTCGATCCAGTCCATAGGGTATTGTCCGAGCGTAAACGTAACCTCGAACATTATATAAAGGAATAAGAAGAACAATGGAAAGCCGACATACTTGTTGGTTATGATTGCGTCGAGTACGTGTGTGAGTTGGTAAGTGTCGGTGCGTGTGCCCTCTTCGCATCCGGCCTCATGCAGCGCGCCGTGTATGATGCCGTATTTGGCGTTCATTATGGCCGTCTCACTGTCCTCTTTTGTTTCATTAGTTATGTATTCTGCGGCCTTGTCACGCATGGCGATTATCTCCCTGCCGTTCGGCAAGGTCTTGACAAAGTCCTCAATTTTAGAGTCCTTTTCAAGCAGCTTTATAGAAAGGAAACGCGTTGAGTACTTGTATCTTATCTGCTCGTCTTTCTGTATTTCCTTCTTGATTTCGTCAATCGCGTGTTCTATATATTTGCCGTGGTTTAGGTGTACGTGCCGTTGCAGTCGGTTGCCGTCGTGGCTTTCGCCTTCATAAACACTGATTACCGTCTTGAAAAGGTCTTCAACTCCGCGTCCGTTCTTGAACACGGTGGGAACGAGCGGTATGCCGAACAACTCGCCGAGTTTGTCGTAATCTAATTTGTCTCCACGCGACTCGAACTCGTCGAACATGTTCAGCGCGCCCACAATCTTAAGGTTCATGTCGACGAGCTGCGTCGTAAGGTAGAGGTTGCGCTCAAGGTTGCTCGCGTCGATGACGTTGATTATCACGTCAGGAGTGTTCTCGATAATCTGCTTGCGTACATAAAGCTCTTCTGGACTGTACGCCGACAGCGAGTAAGTGCCTGGCAGGTCTACAAGGTTGAACTGATAGCCCTCATACTCGGCACGACCCTCTTTGGCATCGACCGTCACCCCGGAATAGTTGCCTACGCGCTCGTGGGCACCGGAAGCGAAATTGAACAACGAGGTTTTGCCGCAGTTCGGGTTGCCTACGAGGGCAACGTTTATTATATGGCTCTTTTTCATTGCGGCCTTGTGCAACCGCTCGTCAGTAAGGCATCCGTCGTCGTCGGAAGCATTGTCTGACACTTCGGCCAGCCCTAGCGTCTGCGCTTCTTCTTCCTCAAGCTGGCGCGCCTCGTCGGTAGAGATTATTTCAATCATCTCAGCCTCAGAGTGGCGCAGCGATATTTCGTAGCCCATTATTTTATATTTCACTGGGTCTTGCAACGGGGCATTGAGCAGTACGGTTACCATTTTGCCGCGTATGAAGCCCATTTCGACGATTCGCTTGCGGAATCCTCCATGCCCTAAAACTTTTACAATAACACCTTTTTCACCTGTTTTCAGTTCGGATAGTCTCATACTTAATATCGAGTCGTTATTTTGATAATCCTTGCAAAAGTAGCAAAAAATATGGATTTGTGTGACAATATGCGTCAAAATACCTAATAATGAGTATGTTTTGAGACTGTGAACGCATGGTTATAACCGTCCAATGTGCCGGTTCGCCTCGGTTTGCCAAATGTTTAGTCCGCCTATGCGGATAAATTTTAGTTAAACAGGCAAAAAAGGAAGCGGCTTGCAATGGATTTATGCAAAAAAACTTTATCTTTGCATGGCACATGCAGGTTAAAATAGAATGTTGAAACGTATTTGTGAAGGCTCAGTGGTGGAAAGCATTCTTAATCGGGACAAATATAACATTTAAAAGTGAAAACGAATTTCAATAAGATATGATAAAACTAAAGTTTGTATTGTTGTCGATGTTCTTCTTGTCGTCGGCCGCAATGTCGCCTGCGCAAGTGAAGAAAACGACAAAAGCCGATGCGGAAGTGATTGACGACGAGGATGACCCTGAAATGATATTCGATGACATGCTGCCCTCGACGGCTCAGATATTGGTTATCGACAGTGTTGTTGTCGATAAAGCCGATTTCCTGAATAAGATTCCGCTCGACAAAGAGGCCGGACAACTAAGTACTTACGACAAACTGACAGGAACGACCGGCCAACCGTGGGCATACACGTTCGTGAACGGATTCGGTAATAAGATGTTTTTCGCACAAAAAGGCGATGACGGCCATTATCAACTGTTCTCCGCTGACAAATTGGGGGATGAATGGACAAACGTAAAACGGGTGGACGATTTTGGCGAAGAGCTTGAAGATTTCAATTATCCGTTCATGATGTCTGACGGCACTACGCTTTATTTCGCAGCCAAAGGAAAGGGCGGATTAGGCGGATATGACATTTACGTTACAAGGTACGACATCAGTTCGGAAAAGTTTTACACGCCTGAAAACGTCGGACTGCCGTATAACTCGAAAGGCAACGACTATTATTGCATCATTGACGACTTCAATGAATTGGGCTGGTTGGTCACCGACCGCAGGCAGCCTGAAGGCAAGGTTTGCATATATACGTTTGTTCCGCAGAAAGGGCGAAAGGTCTATGACGAAGAGAATATCGACGAGAACAAGTTGTACGGTTTGGCCGAATTGACAAGAATAAAGGATACTTGGACAAACGAGGGCGAGCTGCAAGCCGCACGGAAGCGGTTGGCCAAGCTGTATTCGCGTAGTAATGATGTGAACAGGAACTCAATATCGTTCATCGTAAACGATCAAACTGTTTACACATCGTTGAACGATTTCAAGTCGGCCACCAACCGCAGCCGTTTTGCAAAGTTGGCCGAGATGAAAGCGTCGGCCGACGCTTTGGCAAAGAAACTTGACGCGCTACGTATTGAATACTCAAACGGTACAAGGGCCGCAAAGAGACAACTAAGCAGCAGTATTCTGAAATCAGAAAGACAATTGGAAGAATTGCAAACTTACATACATGCTCTTGAAAAGGAAATAAGGAACACGGAGAATATGATTAAACGGTGAGCATGACGCAAAACTTGGTTGATGTAGATTCTTGCGGTATTGTTTTCGTATTTAACCAACGATTTTTAACCAATAAAAAGCTGTATGGAAAAAAGATATTTTGCTGAATCCGAACTGATTATCAATGCTGACGGAAGCGTATTCCATCTGCATTTGAAGCCAAACCAGTTGGCCGATAAGGTGATACTTGTTGGCGATCCGGGTAGGGTGGGGCTGGTCGCGTCGCATTTCAACTCGATTGAATGTGAGGTGCAAAGCCGTGAGTTCCATACGATTACCGGTTCGTATTCAGGTAAACGGATTACCGTTACGTCGACAGGGATAGGTTGCGACAACATAGACATCGTGCTGAATGAAATGGATGCCTTGGCAAATATCGATTTTCAGACACGTACAGAGAATGACTACTTCCACCGTTTGGAAATCGTAAGGATTGGTACATGTGGCGGATTACAGCCTTTTACGCCTGAGGGAACTTTCATTTGTTCTGTTAAGTCGGTAGGATTCGACGGACTATTGAATTTCTACGAAGGCCGCAATGCCGTGTGCGACTTGCAAATGGAACGTGCGTTGCTCAATCATTTGGGGTGGACGGGCAACTTGTGTGCTCCGGCGCCATACGTAATTGATGCCGATGAGGAACTTGTTGAGCGCATTGCTAAGGACGACATGGTGCGTGGCGTGACTGTTGCATGTGGCGGTTTCTTCGGTCCGCAAGGTCGTAGGTTGCGTATTCCGTTGGCCGATCCGCATCAGAACGAGAAAATTGAGAGTTTTGAATATAAAGGCTTGAGGATAACTAACTTTGAAATGGAAAGTTCTGCGCTTGCAGGATTATCGCGATTGTTAGGCCACAAGGCGACAACATGCTGTATGGTTATTGCAAACAGGTTGACAAAGAAAAGCGACACTGGTTACAAGAACCACATTGACGACTTGATAAATTTAGTGTTGGAAAGAATCTGACAATCAGACAAATATGTACTTTGGAATGAACAGTAAGTCTTTGTTTAAAGAAAATATGTATTGTAATGTACGTCAATTGGTTAGCTTATGCTGCTTTACGAATTTGTCAGGCAAACTTATAGGACTGCTGTTCTTATTCGTTTTGCTTTTTCCTGCACAAGAGAGTCATGCCCAATATGACTTCCTGCGCCCTGTGAAAGATTCAATTCCAGATGGGTATGATTTTTGGGTATATACCCCGACGGACTACTATTATTCGTTGGAAGGTACGCCTGTGATAATCTTTTTGCATGGAAGGAGCTTATGCGGGCGAAACTTGGAGAAGGTGAGACGGTACGGCCCACTCGATGCGATTGTAAGGGGAAGGCAAATCGAAGCATTAGTCTTGGTTCCACAAAATCCTGGCGGAGCGTGGGATCCGGATAAGATATGCGATGTTTTGGAATGGACGAAAAAGCATTATGCGTTAGATTCCACCCGTGTTTACGTCATGGGTATGAGCCTCGGAGGTTATGGAACGCTGGATTTCGCCGGGACGTATCCTGATAAGGTGGCGGCGGCGATGGCCTTATGTGGAGGTTGTTCGCTTAAGGACGTTAGCGGATTAGGTAAAGTTCCGCTTTGGATAATGCACGGCACGGCAGACCGCGCGGTACCGATTAAGCAGTCGAAAATAGTTGTTGAACAATTACAACGGAACAATAATGACGAACGCTTGCGTTTCGATTGGCTGAAAGGTGCGTCTCACGGAGCTTTGGCCCGTGTGCTTTATATGACTAAAACTTATGAATGGCTTTTCTCGCATTCGTTGATTGACGATGGCCGGCCTGTGAATAAGGACATAGACATAGAGAAGTCGGATTTGTCAAAAGCGTATAACGACATGATTTCAGGTGCTCCGGATCCGGAAATAATATATGATAAAACGATATATTGACCACTTTTCCACGGCTGGCTTTTAGTTTTCAGCTGTGAACCTGTCAAGGAATCCAAGTCCTTTCTCCGTGCAGCAACCACGCAAGAAAACAATAACGAACGTATGGAAAATCTCGTCTAATTTGTATTTTTCATACAAACGGTTTCTCATGACATAATCCATTGCAGCTTCGCCCATCCTGTTTATTATGTCGTAATTTAAGTCTGACTGGAAAAAACCGTGTTCTATGCCCTTCCGCATGAACTCTTGTGAGTGGGCGGCTTGTTTCTCGCTGTTTTTCTTGAAGAATGCCAATATGCGCTCGTATTTTTCCATTTCAGTAAAAAACAGCGGATTAATAGAGCCTAAGTCCTTTAATCTCAGTTTTATGAAATACGCCACGACCGCCATCTCGTTTTCAGCCGTGTTTGCATATTCGGCAATCTTTCTCGTCAGTGTTTCGTTCTCATCCTTTATGCATTCATAAAGCAAGTCTTCCTTATTGCTGTAAATCTCATAAAGCGTGCGCTTGGATATGGCCATCTTTGTGGCTATGTCGTCCATGCGCACGGCTCTTATCCCTTTTTCCTTAAAGAGAGACATGGCCGTGTTAAGAATCCTCTGCCTGAGACTTTCACGATAAGCTGTAACATTGCCTGTTTTACGCATAGCAATAATCTAATTTATGTGCAAAGTTAATAAATTATTTCTAAAAAACTATTTGGCCTCATTTATTTTTCTTATATTTGCAAGGGTTTTTAATACAATTAAAAAGGTAAAAAGAACACAACCTTTACATTAATCGGATTTTAGCGTAAACAAGTTGCGTGCAAACATGTTTAAGTCTGTCTGCGTCTTGTTTGCATTCATCAAAAACAGTATCTGTTACAAGTATTCTTTTATACGAATAAACAAATATCAGCACTATGGTAAATATAACTAAAGAAGCGGCTCTTGAATACCACAAAAGCGGCAAACCTGGAAAAATCGAAGTAAAACCAACTAAACCTTACAGTACGCAAACCGACCTAAGCCTGGCTTATTCGCCCGGAGTGGCGTTTCCGTGTCTTGAAATACAGAAAACGCCTAACGACGTTTACAAGTACACAGACAAAGGCAACCTTGTCGCCGTAATAAGCAACGGTACTGCCGTTTTGGGACTTGGCGACATCGGCGCAATGAGCGGAAAGCCCGTTATGGAAGGCAAAGGACTGCTTTTCAAGATATACGGCGGTATCGACGTGTTCGACATAGAGGTGAACGAAAAGGATCCGGAGAAGTTTTGTGAGGCGGTAGAGCGTATCGCTCCAACTTTCGGCGGTATCAACCTTGAAGACATCAAGGCTCCTGAATGTTTTTACATAGAAGACAGATTGAAGCGGACTCTCGACATTCCGGTAATGCACGACGACCAGCATGGCACTGCCATCATTTCGGCAGCCGGATTGAAGAACGCGCTTGAAGTGAACGGTAAGGACATATCCAAGGTTAAAATCGTGGTAAACGGCGCAGGTGCGGCGGCCATATCATGTACCAAACTTTACGTAGCTATCGGAGCGAAGAAAGAGAATATAGTAATGCTCGACTCTAAGGGCGTTATAACTTCCGACCGTGAAAACCTTACCGAGCAAAAGAAACTGTTTGCGACAGACCGCCGCGACATACATACATTAGAGGAAGCCGTCAAAGGTGCTGACGTATTCATCGGCTTGTCAAAAGGCAACATACTTACGCAAGACATGGTTCGTTCAATGGCCGACCAGCCTATTGTCTTCGCATTGGCCAATCCTGTGCCCGAGATTTCATACGAAGACGCCATTGCGAGCCGTCCCGACGTGTTGATGAGCACCGGCCGTTCGGATTATCCCAACCAAATAAACAATGTTATAGGTTTCCCGTATATTTTCAGGGGGGCGCTCGACGTACATGCAAAGGCCATAAACGAGGAGATGAAGTTGGCCGCCGTAAACGCCATTGCCGATTTGGCAAAGCAACCCGTGCCCGATGTGGTCAACGATGCATACCAAGTAAACAAACTGACATTCGGCCCGTCTTATTTCATCCCGAAACCGGTCGACCCGCGTCTTATAACAGAAGTGTCGGCGGCCGTGGCTAAAGCGGCGATAGAAAGCGGCGTGGCAAGGAAGACCATAACCGACTGGGACGAGTATAAAAAGCAGCTGCGTGAGATGCTCGGGCAGGAGACCAAACTGACCCAGAAACTGTATGACACCGCACGTAAGCATCCGCAGCGCGTCGTTTTCGCCGAAGCGATACACCCGACGATGCTCAAAGCCGCAGTTCAGGCTAAGAATGAGGGTATCTGCCATCCAATTTTGCTTGGTAACGACGAGCGCATAGCGAAACTTGCAAAGCAACTTGACCTCAGCCTTGACGGCATTGAAATCGTAAACTTGCGCCACGACCGCGAGAACGACCGCCGTGAACGCTATGCGCGCATACTAACTGAAAAGCGTAAGCGCCAAGGATATACGTTCCAAGAGGCAAACGACAAGATGTTTGAGCGCAACTACTTCGGTATGATGATGGTTGAGACAGGCGACGCCGACGCATTCATAACGGGTTTGTACACAAAATATTCAAACACAATTAAAGTCGCTAAGGAGGTCATCGGCATACGGCCCGAATATAAGCATTTCGGAACAATGCACATCCTCAACACCAAGAAAGGTGTGTTGTATATTGCCGATACGCTGATCAACAGGTTGCCTGATAAGGATGTACTCGTCGATATTGCAAGGCTGAGCGCAAATGCCGTGAAGTTCTTTAACGACGAGCCGCATATCGCGATGATTAGTTATTCTAATTTCGGTACTGACGAGAACGGCAATCCTGCGCAGGTGCATGCCGCCGTAGAGGAAATGCAACAGCGTTATCCCGACCTTGCCATAGACGGTGAGATGCAGATAAACTTTGCGCTAAACAACAAGCTGCGCGATGCCAAATACCCGTTCACGCGCCTGAGAGGGTTGGATGTGAACACCCTTGTTTTCCCAAACTTGTCAAGCGCGAACAGTTCTTACAAACTTTTGCAAGCTCTCAATTCCGACGCCGAGATTATCGGTCCTATACAAATGGGATTGAACAAGCCTATACACTTCACCGACTTCGAGTGCTCCGTCCGCGACGTCGTGAACATCACGGCCGTTGCGGTGATCGACGCATACGTACAAAAGATAAAGGAGTGCGTAAACAAATAAACTTGCAACGGGCGTTGCGCCTGTCGCTGTGATTCGTAAGAAACGGCGCCCTACATGTTGATGTCGGGCGCCGTTTTTATGTGGTTGCAAAATACGTGTACGGAGACTTAGTTGCAAGACGTGGCATATCGGCGTGCAAAAGACCGCCTTTCATGCTTCAATTTGCCGTCTTTTAGCTTGTAAAAGACGGCAAATTGGAATGTTATGAAATTTACGGTGTGGTACGGTTGGGTTTAAATATGGAACCTATGCCGTTTCTTCGCCTTCCTCGGCGTGAACGGGCTGAAATTATCTTGGGTGCCTTCGCTTGGACCTTTCCAATTCTTTACCGAAGCTCCGCCGTATGGCACGCCTCTGTATTGGGCGTAGCGCTGCCTGATGCGGTCTACGTAATCAACAGTCTCCGAGCCGCGCATGTATCCGTATTTTACGACGGGGTCGCTGTAATAACGTTTGTCCTCGAGGCACAGCACATAGTAAGCCACGTTGCGCCAGCTGTTTGGGTTCTTGCCGTTCTTGCGCGCAAGGGCCATTGCGTCTTGGATGTGATAGTATCCTCCGTTGTATGCTGCGAGTACGAAGAGCTGGCGCTCGGCGGCGTTCGTTACATTGCGGAAGTGCCCTGAAAGTTCCTTTATATAGTTGGCTGCGGCTCTAATGTTTTGCTCAGGGTTGTAAATATCCGAGCGCGGAAGCCCTAAATGGTCGGCCGTGGTCGGCATAATCTGCATCAGGCCGCATGCTCCGGTCCATGAACGGGCTTTCGGGTCGAAACACGATTCTTGGTAACATTGTGCCGCCATGAGGCGCCAGTCCCACCGTGCCACGGGTGCATATTTCTTAAATAAATGGTCGTAATGCGAGATTACGCCCCCGGCCCTGTTCAGGAACGGGGCGTAGACGTGTCTCCTGACGCTGCGCGTCGAGAATATGTAGCTTTCTTCACCTTTTATCTTTGCGAACAACGAAGGCTTGAACCATGCGTTCAAACTGTCGGCCAGTTCCTTGTTCTCACCTGACACAGCCCATTGTACGCCCAAAGAGTCAACCCCTGCGCCGCAGAATATCAGTTTGTTGTCGGTTTTCAACGCCTTGGGCAGCGGAAAGGCTATCAAGTCTCCGTCGCCGTTTTCGAGCCGGTTGACCATTTCGGCCGTGTCCTTGCACAGCTCGACTCTGACGGATACGCCGAGTTTGCGTGCGAAATCCTCGCACAGCAGGTATTGCGTACCCATTCCGCGGCCACGATAGTCGTAATAAGTCTCAGGCCCAGACATTGTTAGGACTATCAGTTCACCGTTGCTCACGATGTCGCCTACGGTGAAACTGCCGTCTTGGGGAATGGTGTCTACCATGACTTCCCCCCACGGAGTGACTATTTTGTCTTTCTTCTCGTCGGAGCATGATGTAAAGAAGGATACGAAAAGAAGCGCTGGGATAAAATATGAAGGAAACGGCAGACGCTGTGTCCTACCGAATTTATGCATGAAGATGCCTTTTATCAATGTGTGAAAAACCTTGCCGGGCATGGCTGATATGTTGGAATACTTTGTTCGTATAACGCTGTTTGGGCGTACAAAATTACAATAATTCTTGCAAATGCGCTTGAAAAGGAGTATATTTGCATGAATTATTTAAGAAAAGTAACAAGACCGAAGCGTTGAGACATCCAAATTAACAAATAACAATGAGAATTGACATTATCACCGTTCTGCCCGAGATGATTGAGGGGTTTGTCCATGAGTCCATACTCGCCAGGGCGCAAAAGAAGGGCTTGGCAGAAATACACCTGCATAATTTACGCGACTATTCTACTGACAAATGGCGCCGCGTAGACGATTATCCTTACGGAGGTTTCGCCGGCATGGTAATGCAGTGCGAGCCTATCGACAGGGCCATTTCCGCCCTGAAAGCAGAGAGGGAGTACGACGAGGTTATCTATACGTCGCCTGACGGCGAGCAGTTCAATCAGCATGTAGCCAACGATTTATCGCTTATGGGCAACCTGATTATCCTTTGCGGCCATTACAAAGGCATTGACCAACGTGTTCGCGACCATCTGATAACACGCGAGATAAGCATCGGCGATTATGTGCTTACAGGCGGCGAGCTTGCCGCCGCCGTAATGGCCGACGCCATAGTGAGGCTTGTACCGGGCGTTATCAGCGACGACCAAAGCGCCCTTTCCGACTGTTTCCAAGACGACATGCTCTCTGCTCCGATTTACACGAGGCCTGCCGATTATAAAGGTTGGCGTGTGCCAGACATACTGTTGAGCGGCAACGAAGCTAAGATTAAGGATTGGGAGATTGAGCAGAGTTATGAGCGTACCAAGCGGTTGCGCCCCGATTTGCTTGATAAGCGTGGCATTGACGCCCGATAATTATGTGTAAAGAACTTGTATAACTATAAAACTAAGCAATTATGGAGAATTACAATTACAGGAAACTGCCGGCAATGGATTTCGGCGAATCCGTAAGCCGTGTGTTGAACAACTTGCTAAACTTCAATGGCCGTGCACGCCGTTCCGAGTTATGGTGGTACTTCTTAGCCTATTCCCTCGTTTCCATTGTGGCGGGATTCGTGCTGAGCGGATTCCCAATAGTTGTGGCGATAATGGGTACGTTGCTGCAGCTTTCGCTGTGGGCGGTTACCGTGCGGCGCCTTCACGATCGCGGACACAGCGGCATTTGGGTGGCCGTTGCCATATTAACAAGCGTGTTCATGCAATTTTACATCGTTGGAAGCGGTTACTACGAGGCCGTTACGGCCGTCAATCCCGACATGGACGCCGCCATGGCAGCGCTGCGTGGGCCCGTGTTCCCGATAGCCGGCTTGGTGTCGTTTGTGGTGAACATCACAATATTCGTATTCTGCATCCTTGACGGAAAGCCGGAACCAAACAAATACGGATTGTCGCCAAAGTATGTCTTGGAAGACGGGGTTGAGATTTAATACCTTTTTATAATTGGTCGGGGCCGGGCAAAGGAGTCGTTAGCTCCTAATGCCCGGCCTTTTCGTTATTTGATTTCCCTCAAAACGCTTACGGCATCTTCGACCGAAACCACGCCCTTCACAATCATCATCCTTTTGCCTGCCACCTCCTTCAGGTTGCACCTACGGGGATTGGCTCCAATGTAATTGATTACTGCATCGAAAGCCTTGCTCTTATAATATGCACTCATCGGGTTCGACACGAACTGCATCCGCATTTGCCCCAGCCTTAATATTATCTTCTCGCAGCCGAGGCTTTTGCCTATGCGGCGCAACGGAACGACTTGCATCAACTCCCAACCTTCACGCGGAACGGGGCCGAATCGGTCTTCCAACCGCGCCTTGTAACGTTCAAGGCTGTCGTCGTCGGTTATGCTGTCAAGCTCACGGTAGAGCAACATACGTTCGCTGCTGCTCGGCACGTACTGGTCGGGCAGGTACATCTCAAGGTCGCTTTCTATTGCGCAATCCTCGACAAACTCACCTCCGCCTACTTCAATTCCGCTTTCAATATCGTCTTCATACATATCTGCGAACTCGTCGTTCTTCAGTTCGGTGACGGCTTGGTTGAGTATTTTTTGGTAAGTCTCATAGCCGAGGTCTTCCATGAATCCGCTTTGTTCAGCGCCCAACAGGTTGCCTGCACCACGTATATCGAGGTCTTGCATAGACAGGTTGAAACCGCTGCCGAGTTCGGAGAATGTCTCAAGTGCCTCGAGCCTGCGGCGTGCTTCCTGTGAAAGATACTGCTTGGGCGGCGCCAACAGATAGCAGAACGCCTTGCGGTTGCTGCGCCCTACGCGGCCTCTCATCTGGTGAAGGTCTGACAACCCGAAGCGGTGGGCGTCGTTGATTATGATGGTGTTTGCGTTGCTTATGTCTATACCGTTCTCGACTATGGTGGTCGACAGCAGCACGTCGTAATCGTAATTGATGAATCCCATAAGGATTTTCTCAAGCTCTTCCGGTTTCATCCTGCCGTGGGCTACGGCCACACGCGCATCCGGAACGTATTTCTGAATCATCGAGGCAATCTCGGGAAGCGAGCTTATGCGGTCGTTCACGAAGAACACCTGGCCGTTGCGGCTCATCTCGAAGTTTATCGCGTCGGCAACGACTTCCTTGTCAAACGTATGCACCTCCGTGCTGACAGGGTACCGGTTAGGGGGCGGAGTCTGTATTATGCTCATGTCGCGTGCGCCCATAAGTGAGAACTGCAGTGTGCGTGGAATTGGCGTTGCGCTCATTGTAAGCGTGTCGACGTTGGTCTTCATTTTCCTTAGTTTCTCCTTGACTGCCACCCCGAACTTCTGTTCCTCGTCGATGATGAGCAGTCCGAGGTCGTGGAATTTTACCGCCTTGCCTATCAGTTTGTGCGTGCCGACGATAATGTCGATCCGCCCTGCCTCGAGGTCGGCCATCACCTCCTTTGTTTGTTTGGCGCTGCGAGCGCGCGACAGATAGTCAACGCGCACGGGTAAGTCTTTCAGCCGTTTGGAGAAAGTCTGGTAATGTTGGTAAGCTAGGACGGTTGTCGGCACGAGCACGGCCACCTGTTTAGAGTCGCACGCTGCCTTGAACGCCGCGCGTATGGCCACCTCGGTCTTGCCGAAACCCACGTCGCCGCAAACAAGGCGGTCCATTGGGCGCTGGCTTTCCATGTCGGCCTTAACGTCGTTGGTGGCCTTAAGCTGGTCGGGCGTGTCCTCGTAGATGAACGAGGCTTCAAGCTCATGCTGCATGAAGTTGTCTGCACTGAAGGCGAATCCACGTTCGTGTCGGCGTGCGGCATATAGCTTTATCAGGTCGCGCGCTATGTCTTTTATCTTTTTCTTCGTGCGTTCCTTCAGCCTGTCCCACGCCCCTGTGCCGAGGGTGCTCAGGCGTGGCGGCGTGTCTGAGTCCTTGCGCTTGTATTTGGATATTTTGTAGAGCGAGTGGATGCTTACGTCCACTTTATCATTGTTTTGGTAAATAATCCTTATTACCTCTTGATAGCTGTCGCCTGAGGGCACCCTCACCAATCCTGCGAACCGCCCGATGCCGTAATCAACGTGTACGATGTAGTCGCCGGGTTCCATTTCCTGCAACTCTTTCATTGTAAGCGCCATCTTGCCGGCGCGCGCCACGTCGGACCTCAGACTGTACTTATGGAATCTGTCAAATATCTGATGGTCGGTGAACAGGCATGCCTTGAGCCTGTTGTCGGCGTATCCGGCGTGAAGGGTCTTGTCCACGGGCGTAAATTCCGGGCACGGACCGCCGTTAATCTTGCGTTCGTCGCTGCAGAGAATTTCCTTAAGTCGCTCGTTCTGCTTGGCACTGTCGGCCAGCACATATATTTTGTAACCTTTCAACGAGTAATCCTCGAGGGTGCGTGCAAGCAGGTCGAAGTTCTTGTGAAACAGCGGCTGTGGCGTAACGTCGAGCTTGAGCACGGCCTGGGGCTCGTCCGTCGGCGCCGCGCCGAACTCTATACGGCGCAACTTGTCGGCGCTGTCGGCGAACTTGGAGCCGGTCATCAAGGCGGCCTCCGCCTTAAGTTCCTTCTCGGCCTCGTGGCGTTCCATTTCGGTCAGGCCCTCCAGGCGCTCGGTTACGGCCTGCCGCGTGAAGCCCTCACGGTAAACTTGGTCGATACGTTCACGGCAATAGTGATAATCCTTGACGAAAAGCACGGAGCCGGCAGGCAAAAATTCAATGAACGGCACTTTGCCGCCAGCGGCCCCGCCCAGTTCGGGCACAATCTCAATCCTGTCGCGCTTGTCGCGCGACAATTGGCTTTGCACTTCGAAAGTCCTTATCGAATCAACCTCGTCGCCGAAGAAATCGATGCGGAAAGGGTATTCGCTGCTGTAAGAGAATACGTCCATTATGCTGCCGCGCACGGCGAACTGGCCAGGCTCGTACACGTAATCAACCTCCGTGAATCCCCATTCCCTTATCTGCCGGGCCAGTCCCGCTGCGTCGTGAACTTCGCCGACGCCTACCGACACCGTGCGTTCGCCCATGCGCCGGGGCGACACAACTAATTCGCCAAGCGCCTCGGGATGGGTGACTATGTAAAGAGTACCGCCGCCGTTGGCAGTCCTTCCGAGCAGGCGTCCCATAACTTCTGTGCGCAGGATCTCGCTGGCCGGGTCGCGTTGGGCGTATTTTACTTGCCTTCTGAACGATGAGGGGAAGAACAGCACGTCGGTTCCGCCGAGCATCTGAACAAGGTCGTGGTAGAAATATCCGGCCTGCTCGGCGTCGTCGAGTACGAACACGCCCACGCCGTCGAACTTACCAGCAGTTCCTGCCGCCAGCACGGCTAAGGCCGAACCGGCGGCTCCGCCGACGTATCCACGTTTTACATCCCCGTCGGCCAGTATCTTAAGGAAAGCCTCCGCCTGTGCCGAAGCGGCCGTCATGTCAAGCAACTCTGAAATCTTCATGCAAAATCCAAATAATAGTCTTTATCTTCCGAGGCGGTATCAGCTCCGTTGAAGCGTTGCGCTTCCGTGCGCATGCTTACGCCGTGCGCCACGTTTGCCGCCCGGCAAAGGTAATATTTTTATTCCATATAAAGATATAACGCGGCGATTGTTTACATCTTATACTTACTGATCAGGGCTTAACAGTAACATACAGGCATGTTTGTCTGCCAACCGTACAGTGAATTTGGATTTTACATAAAGACAGGATGAAGGGCTTTTATGGTAACATAATGTCAAAAAGAATTTGTCGGTTGTATCTCGTAAAATAGGAGTTCAGACTTTCCCTATGCGGCGTTCGTAACGGCAAGACAAGCATAACCGGTCGTGAAAACAGGCCGTTCACATTCCCAAAGACGGCATATTGCATTCCCAAAGACGGCATATTGCTCGGCAAAACGTATGCTATGTCAAGGCAAAAGGGGGCATAATAAGGCTAAAACATAGGCTTTTGTATCATATTATGCGCTGAATTTATGCACAAAATTTGACGTATGATTGTAAAACGCATAATTACATGTAGTTAAACTTGCACACCCAGAATCGGCTCATATCCGTGAAAACGTATGAATTTTCCAAACGAGGCCGTTGTAGGACGTCAAACAAAATCAGTGTGCAACCTAACAGCCGGTTCTTCATTGCAAATTGTAAAAGTTACCGACGTCAGTCAGACAATGCCGCCTACAATAAAAAATAATGATTCTTTCAATATGGATTGTTGAAAATACTTGTATATTTGCATTGTGAAACCTGTTATAAGCATATTGTTGCTGTGCTTGACGGCCATGCTGCCTGCTTGCGCATTGGGAGCCGTCGCCCCGGTTTGGGCCGATTCGCTCGTGCTCGGGCGCGTGTTGGCTTACAGGCGGAGCATGCCCGTAGAGGCCGACGGAATACACACCAACGTTTACGTAAGGTATCACCTTAAGACCGAGCGGCGCAACTTTACGCTGATGGCCGTGCCGTCGATGTATGCCGTATCGCGCGGCCGCAGGGAGTACGCAGGCGAAAGTTACAGCACGCTCTACATTATGGACAACCGGATTAAGCGCGCCGTAAGACGTATAAACATAGGCACCATACCGAGGCATAAGACGGCAATGGAGACCGTTATGAAATATCTGACGCCCGACGTTTACGCCGTTACGATGCTCGACAACCAGCTGCTTTCGCCGTTCAACCGCCACAATGTTGGGCTTTACAGGTATGTAGTGACGCGCCTGACGGCTGGCAGGGCTGAAATAGTGTTCAGGCCGAGGCGCCGCAACACGCAACTGATAAGCGGCTCGGCCATAGTCGACGGTGTGACGGGACGTATAGTGCGGATAGAGTTCAGGGGCGAATACGACATGGTAAGGTTCAGGGTCAGCGCAGTGATGGGCTCATCGGGGCTGCGCTCGCTGATGCCGAAGACGTGCGACATCGAGGCCGTATTCCGTTTTATGGGCAATAGGATAAGTTCGACTTACCATTCGGTGTTCGACAACCCGGTGTCGTTGCCCGATACGGTGGTCGGCTCCCACGACGAAAGGCTGATGGCTGAAGTTAGGCCCGAGCCGCTGCCGCCGGATATGAGGCGTGTGTATGCTGCCGCTAATGCCGACCGACGTATTGAAGCGGCTGAGTCGGATGGCGGCAAGGAAGAAGGCAAAGTATGGAAAAAAGTGTTATGGGACTCGTTTGGCGACTATGTTGTGAATAAGACGAGCGGCCGGTTCGGAGCCGACGGCCGGGGGGCGTTCAGGATATCGCCCGTGTTAAGTCCGTTGTACTTAGGTTACAGTGGCCGCCGTGGACTTACTTATAAGGTAGAACTGAACGGAAGTTACAGGTTTTCTGAGTCAAGCGACGTGTCGTTGGGTTTCGACGGTGGCTATTCGTTCAAGCAACGGCAGTTTTATTTCAAAGTGCCGTTGCGCTTTAATTTCAACAGGCGTCGCGGTGGGTTCGTCGGCGTGGAGGTGGGTAACGGCAACAGGATAACCAACTCGGATATAGTCGACCAGGTTAAGAACGAGTCGCTCGACTCGCTCGACTGGGAAGGGATGAACCTCGATTATTTCAAGGACTTCTACGTTAAGCTGGTCGGCAATTACGACTTGTCGGACAAATGGAGCGTTCAGCCGGGCTTGGTGTTCCACCGGCGTTCGGCCGTAGATCACGGCGGATTCGAGCTGGCCGGCCGTCCGGCTGTTTACTATTCGTTTGCGCCGTCGTTGCAGGTACAGTTCCGCCCGGCCGGGTGGGAAGGCCCCGTGCTTACGACGGATTATGAACGGGGCGTAAAGGCCGGCAAGGCCGACATGGAATATGAACGCTTTGAGCTCGATCTTTCTTGGAAGAAACGGTTGCGCACGCTCAGGAGCCTGTCGCTAAGGGTAGGCGCAGGTTTGTACACGTCGAAAAGCCGCGAATCTTATTTCCTCGACTATGTGAACTTCAGGGAGGAGAACATCCCAGGCGGATGGAACGACGACTGGACGGGCGAGTTCCAATTATTGGACGGCAACTGGTATAACGCCTCGGAGTATTACGCCCGAGCCAACGTTACTTACGAATCGCCGCTGATGCTGTTGTCGAGAATCCCCTTTGTCGGACGGCTTATGGAGATGGAGCGCGTGTATGCCAACGCGCTGGTGGTGGAGCGGTTGTATCCTTACGTAGAGTGCGGATACGGGTTTACCAACCGTTTTTTCTCTATGGGTGTGTTCGTTGCGGCTCGTAACGACGGGTTTGCCGGCATCGGTTGCCGCTTCGGCTTCGAGCTGTTTAGGGATTGGTGATGTTTTTAATTGGGAACATGGGTTCAAGAATGAAGAATTATGATTACCTTTGTAGCGAAAACGAGGATAGCTGAAACAGGAGTAATCCTAATTATCCATTCCCGGTAATCCATCCTAAATTTGAAAAGATAATGAAACCTTCTTTGACTGTTTACAAGGCAAGCGCAGGCAGCGGTAAGACGTTTACGCTCGCCGTTGAATATATAAAGCTGTTGGTTGACAATCCTCTTTGCTTCAGTACGATCCTTGCAGTAACCTTTACCAACAAAGCAACCGAGGAAATGAAACAGCGTGTGCTCAGCCAGCTCTACGGTATATGGAAGATGTTGCCGGAGTCTGACGGTTACATGGCGAAAGTATGTTCCAGCCTCGGGCTGGACAAGAAGGAGGCTGCGCGTCGCGCAGGCTTGGCCCTAAGTTACCTCGTACATAATTACCACCAATTCAGGGTCGAAACCATCGACTCGTTCTTCCAGTCGGTCATGCGCAATTTGGCGCGTGAACTTGACCTTACGCCGAACCTGAGAATCGGACTTAACGACGCCCAGGTGGAAGAACAGGCTGTAGACGAGATAATAGACTCGCTCTGCCCCGGCAGCCAAGTACTCCAATGGCTAATAGGATACATCTTCGCCAACATCGGCGAAAATAAAAGCTGGAACGTTATCGGACAGGTAAAGAACTTCGGCAAGGCCGTGTTCCGCGACTTTTACAAAACTGTCAGCGGTGATGTTGAGACCGTTGTTACGGACAGTAAGGTCTTTGACGCGTACTTAAGCAGGTTAAGGACATTGCGGGATGATGCCGTAAAACGCATGGCTTGGTATGCGGATGTATTCGAACGCGAGACGGCCGCAGCGGGACTGACTCCGTATTCGTTTGCAAAGAAGAAAAACGGCATAGCAAGCTATTTCAACAAACTGAGAAGTACCGACTTCAGCGATTCCCGTTGTTTGAACCAAACTCTTGAGAATTGTTTGGCCGATGCCGCAAATTGGGCCAGTAAGACAAGTCCCGACCGTGAAACCATAATGGCTTTGGCCGAGAACAAGTTGATGAAGCTGCTCGACGAAGCCGAACAAGACAGGGCGAAACTATGGCCACAGTATGTATCAGCCTGTTACACGCTTAAGCATCTCGACAAGTTGCGTTTGTTGAACGCGATAGAAACAAAAGTGAGGGAACTTAACGACGAGGCAAACCGATTCTTGCTGAGCGACACGCAATACTTGCTGCATACGCTGATACACGATGATGATTCGCCGTTCATTTTCGAGAAAGTAGGATGCCGCCTTGAACATATCATGATAGACGAATTCCAAGACACGAGTTCGATACAATGGCAGAACTTTAAAGTGTTGCTGAAAGAATGCATGAGCAAAACCGACGGCAAGGGTGACACTGTTGGAAATCTTATAGTCGGTGACGTAAAACAGAGCATTTACCGATGGCGTGCCGGCGACTGGCGCCTGCTGAACGGCATATCTGGCCAGTTTGAAGGATTTAATGCCGGTATAGACATAAAAAACCTGCAGACGAACTATCGTTCCGAGCGCAATGTTGTAGACTTTAATAATTGTTTCTTCAAAATCGCGGCTCGCCTTGAATACGAAAAAGAGCTTGAAGTAAACAGCGAGGCCAAGGCATCCGAATTATTGACGGCTTATGCTGATGTGTGCCAGTCGCCACGTCCAGGTAGCGGACACAACGGTTTTGTGAGAGTGGCGTTGTTGCCCGATGAAGGCTACGGTGAGGCAATTTTGGCCGAAATAAGTGCGACCGTGGGCGAACTGATTGAAGCCGGTGCCTCGGTGAGCGACATAGCGGTGCTGATAAGATATAATAGGCAGATACCTTTAATTGCCGACTATCTCATGGCAAACCGTCCAGGATTGAGGATTGTCAGCGACGAAGCGTTCAGGCTTGATGCCTCGGTTGCCGTAAACTTAATGGTGCAGGCCATGATCGTAATGCTGCATCCTGACGACCTATTGGCTAAAGCCGGTCTTGTCGCAACATACCAAAAACGTGTATTGGGAAACAAATTCGGAGAAGACGATCCGTTTACAAAAATGATAGGCGACAAAGGCTCATTAGACGGGATGTTGCCGAATGGCTTTATTCAGGCTATTGATGACTTGGTGCGCATGCCGCTCACTGACATGGCCGAGCGCATACGCACGCTGTTTGAACTCGACAGGATTGAAGGACAGAACGCCTACATTTGCGCATTTTACGACCAATTATCCGATTTCTCGGCAAATAATTCAGGCAACCTCGCAAAGTTCGTAGAAGCCTGGGATACGGACATTTGTGGAAAGACCATACAGAGTAGTGAAGCAGACGGAATAAGGCTCGTAAGCATACATAAAAGCAAAGGGCTGGAGTTCGATCATGTGATAGTCCCATTTTGTGATTGGGCTCTCGAAGGGAAAGATACGATTATTTGGTGCAAGCCGTCGGCCGCACCTTTCGACGGATTGCCGGTAGTACCAGTAGATTATGGGAAAAAGCTGTTGGACACTGTCTATGCCGACGATTATCGTGACGAGCACATGCAAAACCGCGTAGACAATCTCAATCTGTTGTATGTGGCTTTCACCCGTGCCGGTAAGAACCTGTTCGTGCTCGGACGTAAAAAATGTACAAAAGGTGGTTCTGGTTGCCGTTCGGAAATATTGCAGAAATGTATTCCTGAAATGTCAGCCTCTCTTGAAGGCGCAACTTTATCAGGTGTCGACGTTGACGGTGATGCCGAAGTTTTTGAATACGGTAAGTTGTATGTCCGTGATAAGGACGGTATGCCTGGCAAAGTTTCAGGCAATGTATTCACATCACCGATGGAAAAATTGGAAATAAACATTGAGACACATCCGCAGTCGGTGGTATTTAGGCAAAGTAATAAAAGCCGCGACTTCATTAACGGCGATGACGGGCACGGAGATTATGTGAAGTTGGGTAATGTATTGCACAATTTGTTTTCGCAAATTGAAACGGCCGACGATATTGGTAATATGTTGCGACAATTAGAATTTGAGGGTGTCATATACGGTGAGAATATAACTCCTGACAGTTTAGGTAAGTTGTTGGCTGAAAGATTGGCCGATCAGCGTGTGGCAAATTGGTTCGCTCCACGTTGGAAGGTTTTTAACGAATGCGCCATATTGCAAATAGATGCGGATGGTAGGGTTGTTGAGCGGCGTCCAGACCGTGTGATTACAGACGGTAACGAGACGATCGTTGTGGATTTCAAGTTCGGCAAGCCACATGACGAACACCAGAAACAGGTACGCCAATATATGGAACTGCTCGGAAATATGGGATATAAGTCGGTAAAAGGTTATCTTTGGTATGTTTTTCCAAACAAGATTGTAGAAGTGCCAATTTAGTTGGCGTACTTATAATTGTGATATGAAATGAAACATTAAGGAATAAGTGCATGCGCAAGATAATCCATATCGACATGGATGCTTTCTTTGCATCCGTTGAGCAGCGTGATAATCCGGAACTGCGCGGTAAGCCAGTCGCTGTTGGTTTTGACGGGCCTCGAGGAGTCGTGTCTACGGCGAGTTATGAGGCGAGAAGGTACGGAGTTCATTCTGCTATGTCGATTGCCAAGGCCAAGAGGTTATGCCCTCATCTTATAATTGTCCATTCCGATCATGGCCGATACAAGGCCGTATCAAAACAAGTGCATGAGATATTCGCCAAACATACCGATATAATAGAACCACTGTCAATAGACGAAGCCTTCCTCGACGTAACCAACGCCAAGACGTGTCTTTCGGCCGTTGAGATAGCAGGTAATATAAGAAACGAAATATATAACAGTCTTAAACTAACGGCGTCTGCCGGAATTTCATACAATAAGTTCTTAGCAAAAGTCGCTTCTGATTATAACAAACCTAATGGAATGTTCGTTATAACAGAGGATGATGCTCCGGGCTTCATTGCGACGTTGCCTATCGAGAAGTTTTGGGGCGTCGGGCCAAAGGCAGCCCAAACCATGCATAAGATAGGCATATTTAACGGACTGCAGCTCAAACAGTGCTCGCTCAACCACCTTGTTGAAGTATTCGGTAAGGCAGGACGCATGTATTACGAGTTTGCACGAGGCATCGATAACAGGCCGGTCACACCGGTAAGAGAGCGGAAGTCGGTAGGGTGCGAACAAACTTTTCTGACCGATATAAGCGGAAAGTCTGCCATCCTAATAGAACTTTATCATATTGTGCTTCAATTAGCTGAAAGGTTGAAGGCAACCGGATTCAACGGATGCACGCTGACCCTTAAGGTTAAATACGCTGATTTCACTTGTGTGACAAGAAGTGCGACAAAGTCTGTTCCGGTTTATGGAAAGGACGATATCTTGCCATTGGCCAAGCAACTGCTGGCACAATTGGGACGATTGCCACAGCCTATAAGGTTGCTTGGCTTATCCGTATCCAATCCGCCGTCGGGTGTGAAACGGTGGGTGGAAGGTTGTCTTGATTTCAAGTATTGACGCCCAACGCCCTATTTTATTACATTTGTTTGTAAATAGTCTATTGCCGGACGTTAAAACTTGCATTTATTAAATATGTTTTGTATTTTTGCAAAGTGTAAAAAGCGGTTGCAGTCCTGTTCCAACAACCGGTTGCTTAAAATATGACAAAATAATAACAAAAACGAAGGAATATGAAACAAACAAAAATCGTAGCATCAGTCAGTGACAGACGATGTGATGCCGAATTCATCCGCCAACTGTTTGATGCCGGTATGAACGTCGTAAGAATGAATACCGCGCACGCCACTCCTGACGGCATACGTGAAATTATCAGGAACGCACGCTCGGTTAGCCGACACATAGGCATACTTATAGATACCAAAGGGCCTGAGATCCGCACGACGGACACTGATGCGCCGATTAACTATAAAACAGGCGACGTTGTGAAAATATTCGGACGTCCAGGCATGAAAACGGAACACGACATACTAAACCTTACTTATGAAAATTTTGCCAACGACGTACACGAAGGCGACCACATATTGTTTGACGACGGCGCAATAGACATGCAGGTTATTGGTATCAACGGCCCCGCCGTTATCGCACAGGTAACCAACGACGGGGTGTTGGGAGCCAGGAAGAGCGTAAACGTCCCTGGAGTGCACATAGATTTGCCAGCCGTAACCCCGAAAGACAAGGCTAACATCTTGTTGGCCATAGACGAAGACATAGATTTCATAGCGCACTCATTTGTCAGGAGTAAAGCAGACGTCCAGGCTGTCCAGCGCATTCTTGACGAACACGGCAGTGACATCAAGATAATATCGAAAATTGAAAACCAGGAAGGCGTAGACAATATTGATGAAATAATTGACGCTTCATACGGAATAATGATTGCGCGCGGCGATCTTGGTATCGAAGTTCCGATTGAGAAGATTCCTGGCATACAACGTATGATAATACGTAAGTGCCGTAAGGCTAAGAAGCCCGTAATCGTTGCAACCCAGATGCTTCATACAATGATAAACAATCCGCGTCCTACGCGCGCCGAGGTTACAGACATAGCCAACGCCATATATTATCGCACGGACGCACTGATGCTTAGCGGTGAAACGGCAACTGGTAAATACCCCATAGAGGCTGTAAGGACAATGGCTTCAATAGCAGAGCAAGCCGAACAGGACAAGATGTATGACCACGATTTCGATTTTGGCTTGAGCCAAGGGTGCGACGTTAGGGAATTCCTGGCACGTAACGCCATCGAAGCGACCGAAGTGCTTGGTGTAAAAGGCATCATAACAGACAGTAAAACGGGACTAACCGCACGCCATTTGGCATCATTCCGCGGCCCGAATCCAGTACTGGCCATTTGCTATAAGGAAAAGACCCAACGTTGGCTCGCTTTAAGTTATGGCGTGATACCTGTCGCACAGCATGAACAAATAGGACCACAGGAACAGTTTTTGGCTGCTTTGCGCATGCTACGGCAAAAGGGGTATTTGCGTATGGAGGATAAAATAGCATACTTGAGCGGAAGTTTCGGCAAAGACGGAGGTACAACGTTCCTTGAAATTAATAAGGTTAGCGATGTCTTTAATCGTACTTATGAATTCCATTTGCCAAATACTTACAGGTAAATAACGGAGGGTTAAGCAAGTATTATTTTGAAGCCCGATGGTTGATGCGCAAAAAAGAAATGTTTTTTTACGCATCAACCATTGTTATTTTCACGATTTCATCGGTATTATCAGTAATTTTACAGCGGTCGTCAGAACGTAAACCAACGACCCAAAGTGTGTGTCCGAGAGCATCGACGATTATGAGTTGACGTTGCTTTGCGAAAAGATTGAGTTTAAGGTCTGTAAGGAAGTCGCTGATAAGTTTAGCCCCCTTCATTCCGAAGGGAATGAAACGATCTCCCTCTTCAATATGGCGTATAGTCAATGGGAAAACAACTTTAGAGGCGTCTATGTGGCAACATTTGTTGGAACGCAGTGTTTTTACGTTTGGGCGTTCTATGACATGTTCCACCTTGAACTTGGTCGTTTCGTCGTAAACATAAGTTCCGTTTTCAGGGATTAGCATGCGTTTGTGCTTAACAAAACCAATGGGTTCTATGAATAGTTTCTCACGATCTACAAGAAGCCTATGAGTTGGTGAGCTAAAAACACGCCCTGGTTGGACCGTTTTAATAGCACGGGCAATCTGAACGGTTTGCGCAGAATTGAACGAATAACGGCGCAGGATATTGAAAAGCATTGTTTTGGGTGAACAACAAGCCGATAGTTTGGCTATGTCGATGGTCGTTATACCATTATCTTCTTTTCCAATAATGTCCTGTTCTTTCTCTGACATTATAATGTCAAGCACGGCAGAGGCTTCGGTTATGCGTGCAGCTGTTTGCGCAATGCTGTCACTGACTGAAGGATTTATGGTCTTCATTAACGGGATAATGTCAAGACGTATCTTGTTCCTGACGACGTCGTCTATAAGATTCGTACTATCGGTAACATACGTTTGGCCGGCTTCTTTTAGAGCATGCTCAATTTCGTTGCGTGTGACGCATAGCAGCGGACGTATGATGTTACCGTTTTTCGGCATGATTCCCCTTAGCCCGTGTATGCCTGTGCCACGTATAAGGTTCATCAACAATGTTTCGACGGAATCATCTTGATGGTGGGCAACGCACACTGTTTCTGCGCCTATGTCGCCCATGATGTGGTTGAAATAGTTATAACGTAACTGCCGTGCGGCCATTTCGATACTGATTTTTCTTAAAGAGGCAAATTCTTCTGTGTCGAAATGGGTTATGTGTAAGAATATGTCGTTCTTTTTACAAAAATCAATACAAAAATTCTCGTCACGATCGGATTCTGCTCCTCGTAAATGAAAATTACAATGGGCGGCTTCGATAGTATATCCCAACTGTTTTAGGCAAAGTGCAAGTGCCACACTGTCTGCACCACCGGAAAGTGCCACAACATGCTTGGATTTTTTATATAAAAGGGTGTTGTCTGCAATGTAACACTCCACTTTATGTATGAACCGTTTATTCAACATACAGCACTAAACCTTTTAGGTATTCGCCTTCGGGATGGTATATGTTTATCGGGTGGTCTGCGGGTTGGTGCAACTGATGTAGTACCCTTACATTGCGGCGAGCCATCGTTGCCGCTGTGAAAACTGCATTACGGAAATTTTCCTTTGTAACGACTTGGCTGCAACTAAATGTAAATATTATTCCTCCAGGTTTAATCCGCGAGAGTGCTTTGGCGTTAAGGCGTGCGTATCCTTTAAGGGCGTTGTGTAAGGCGGCACGATGTTTTGCAAAAGCAGGGGGGTCAAGTATGATAAGGTCGTATTCGTCGCCGGAAGCATCAAGATACTTAAATGCATCTTCACAGAAGGACGCGTGCCTATCGTCATTAGGAAAGTTTAATGCTATATTTGCATCAGTAAGAGCTACGGCTTTTGCACTACTGTCAACGGAATGGACGAGTTCCGCGCCTCCGCGCATTGCATAAACGGAGAACCCACCCGTGTAACAAAACATGTTCAGGACTTTGCGGCCGCAAGCGTAATTCTCTAATAAACTCCTGTTGTCACGCTGGTCTACAAAAAAACCTGTTTTTTGTCCCTTAAGCCAGTCAACATGGAATTTCAAGCCGTTTTCAACGGCAATATTGTCATCGCTGCTACCTATGATGAATCCGTTTTCTTGACCCAATTCTGCTTTGAACGGGAGTGTTGTTTCACTCTTGTAAAATACGTTGTCAATTCTTCCTGCCATAACGGCAATCAACCTGTCGGCTATTACATGCCTGCAAACATGCATACCGACACTATGGGCCTGCATCACAGCTGTTTTACCGTAACAGTCAATAACAAGCCCCGGCAGATTGTCGCCTTCGCCGTGTACCAAACGATAAGTGTCGTTAGCCGGATTATCGGCAATGCCTATGCGCTTCCGCATGTCTAACGCAGACTGCAAACGTCTATTCCAAAAGTCATCGTTTATTTCGATGTCGTCGAATGAAAGTACGCGTACTGCAATACTGCCAATTTGGAAGTGCCCGACAGCGAGTATTTCTCCCGAATAAGCCACTACACGTACGATACAGCCTTCTTCAATTCCATCGTCAATGTGGCTTATTGCTCCGGAAAACACCCATGGGTGGAAACGTTTAAGGCTTTCTTCCTTACCTTTTTTTAAATATACGTTATGATACATTTATTTTTGAGTTAAGAATTGAGGTTTAAGTATGATAAGAATCTTTTCTATCTATTGAAAAAATTATTGTAAATGAACTTTATTCCCTTATTATAAGTTTGTAGTCTTTAGTTCTTTCCAACCGTAATAGCTCCTCATAAAGATTGATGCACGCCCAAGCATCAGTGGCAGCATAAAGTTTCTGGCTGTCACTAAGTACATCCGACTCCCAATTACTCAGGCGCACGCTTTTACTTATCTTTTGGTGGAAAAAGTTTGCATAAAGTTTTTGTAAACTTAAGTCTTCAACCCCCAATTCACCGACATGTTTCTGCAAATCAATAAAATTGCCGGGTGTAAAGTCGGCACGCTTGTGCAATGACAATATGTCATCATGCAACGACAAACCTATTTTCGGCACGTTTATATCCTCAAGCAACTTGATAATGGATGGTGTCATGCCGATGAGATTAAGCCTGAACAGGAAACAAGTATCATGTGTTGAGACTTGAAGTAAGGCTACTTCATGCATGTGGCCTTTCTTGAAAGATGGTCGTGTTTCTGTATCTATTCCCAATATTTCTTGTTCAAGTAGGTATGCTACAGCCTTATCGGCTTCAGCGGCAGTATTGATTACGAAAATCCTACCATTGAAAACAGCCCGAGGCAATGTTACAATTCCTTGTTTGTCAAATTTATTATAAATTATCTTTTCCATGTTGTCGTAATCAAGCGGTCTCTATTTGACTTCGTGAATGGTTTGCAAAAATATAAAAAAAAGACGAGTTTGTGGCGAGTTCTGATATTTTTCGATTACTTTTGCAAATAAAAATCCAAAATACAGATGGGTAAGAAAAAAAGCAAAGTTTCCGACAAGTCTTTTTTTGACGTAGTCGGCCTAAAGAATATTTTCCATAATGACATATTAAATTTCATATTGGGCTTGATTTTTGTGGTATTGTCCATTTATATGACAATCGCGTTTTTCTCGTATTTCTCAACCGGCCAATACGACCAAAGCCTCATACTTGACCATAGTCCGCAAGACATACTCAACAAGAATAGGGAATTTAAGAACAGTTGTGGCTCTTTAGGTGCGTTCGTATCATACTTTTTTATTTCAAGATGTTTCGGCTTGTCTTCTTTCATTATACCGATATTCATGGGTATGGCGGGCTTGAAGCTGGTGAAGGCGTATAAGATTAATATTCTGAAATGGTTCATTTATTTAATGATCGCCATGATTTGGTTGTCTGTGGCTTTTGCAAAGATTCTCACGCCAATCATGGGTAGTCGGATATTTAATCCTGGCGGTGACCACGGGCTATTTTGCTGCCAATATGTAGAAAACCTTATTGGCGTTTACGGACTGATGGCCATACTTTGTTTAACTGCGATCATATTCCTGACATATCTTAGCAAGGAAACTATAAATGTTGTACGCCACATCCTCAACCCTGTTGATAAACTCACAAAGAACGTTAAGTTTGGAATTAGAATTTCTAATGACAAAAATGATAGCATAAAAGCACAACCGATAAAGACACTCGACGATCCTGAAGTTTTTGACAATCCTGAAACTCAAACCGTGATATTCGACGATGACGTTATAAAGACTAACGTTTCTACAAGCAGTGTTGAAAAGAAAGAAAATAACAAACCCGATGAAATCGTGGAAACAAGTCAAGACATGATTATTAATCAAGCAGCCAGCATAAAAAAAGCCGATTCGGAGGACGTGTCTGGGCATAAGGATCTGTCTACTCCGATAAATCCAAGAGAACCTTGGACTAAATATAGGTATCCGACTCTCGACTTGTTGAAAAAGTATGAGAACGACGGCAAGCCCTATATCGACATGAAGGAACAGAACGCAAACAAAAACAGAATTGTTGAAGTTCTTAATAGTTTTGGTGTACAGATAAAGACGATAATGGCTACCGTCGGCCCAACAATAACATTATATGAAATAACTCCGGATGAAGGCGTTAGGATTTCAAGGATAAGAAACCTTGAAGACGACATCGCCTTGAGTTTGGCGGCTTTAGGCATACGTATCATTGCTCCAATCCCAGGGAAAGGTACGATAGGTATAGAAGTGCCTAATAAGAAACAAAACATTGTATCCATGGAAAGCGTATTAAATTCAAAACGCTTCCAGGAAACGACAATGGACTTGCCTATTGCCGTAGGAAAGACTATTACAAACGAAATATTCATGGTTGACCTTGCAAAGTTGCCACATTTGCTTGTTGCAGGAGCTACAGGACAAGGTAAATCAGTAGGACTTAATGCCATAATTACATCGTTGCTTTATAAGAAGCATCCAAATGAGTTGAAACTCGTATTAATAGATCCTAAAAAGGTCGAATTCAGCGTATATGCGCCGATAGCGCAACACTTCATGGCTAAAGTGCCGGATGATAACGAAGAACCCATAATAACAGATGTGTCGAAGGTTATACGCACGTTGAACAGTTTATGTAAATTGATGGATTCAAGATACGACATGCTTAAACTTGCCGGGGCACGAAACATTAAGGAGTATAATAAAAAATACATAAACCATCAACTCCGCCTCACGGACGGGCATGAGTATATGCCATACATTGTGGTGGTAATCGACGAATTTGGTGACCTGATAATGACGGCAGGTAAGGAAATAGAGCTGCCGATAGCCAGAATCGCGCAATTAGCTCGTGCGGTCGGCATCCACATGGTAATAGCGACCCAACGTCCGACGACATCAATCATCACAGGTAACATTAAAGCAAATTTCCCTGGGCGTATGGCATTCAGGGTCAGTGCGATGATTGATTCAAGAACGATTCTCGACCGTCCTGGAGCAAATCAGTTGATAGGCCGTGGCGACATGCTTTTCTTAAATGGCAACGAACCAGTCAGGGTGCAATGCGCATTCATCGATACTCCGGAAATAGAAAGAATCAACCAATATATCGCAAGTCAGCCAGGACCGCTCGAACCAATGGAATTGCCTGAGCCGGCTACTGACGGAGGCGATGACGGCGGTAAAAGTGGTTTTGAACTTCATAATATCGATCCATTGTTTGAGGAAGTGGCACGCGCAATCGTATTAAGCCAACAAGGTTCAACCAGTATGATACAGCGTAGGTTTTCAATAGGCTACAATAGGGCTGGGCGCCTTATGGATCAGATGGAAAAGGCTGGAATCGTAGGTGCGACACAAGGTGCTAAACCGCGTGAAGTGCTTATTCAGGATGAGACAAGTCTTGAGAATTTACTTGCACAATTGAAAAAATAATAAAACAAGGTAATCAATATGAAAAGGTTGTTATTCTTATTAACCGCATCTTTACTGTTGTGCGTCGGCGTTTATGGTCAAAATGCGTCGCAAGCGCGTAAGATTCTTGATAAGACAGCGTCAATAATAGGACGTAAGGGTGGTGCTGTGGCAAATTTCAGCATGAGTGGCAAGTATGGCAATTCGAGCGGTACAATCGCAATAAAAGGGAACAAGTTCAATGCCAAGATGGCGCAAGCTATTGTATGGTATGACGGAAAGACCCAGTGGACTTACATGAAGAAAAACCAAGAAGTGAACATAAGCACTCCAAACGAAGCCCAGCAGCAATCGATGAATCCGTATAAATTTATCAGTATCTATAAAAACGGATTCAAACTCAGTATGAAGAATGTTTCCGGTGGTTGGCAAATCCATCTTTATGCCGCCAACCAAAAACGTACAATCAAGGAAATGTATATCACAATTGGTAAGAATTATTTGCCAAAGACGATAAAAATGAGGCAAAGCAACGGTTGGACTACGATTAAAGTATCCAACTTCAAGGCGAAAAATCTTTCAGATGCGACGTTCCGTTTTAATGCCAAAGATTATCCGCATGCAGAAATCGTAGACTTGAGATAAAATGGGCTTTATCTGCCAAATTCGATGGAACCGACAGATTTTCTCTTGCATAGTATCTGATAAACAATTAAAAGCAAAACCATGAACAAGTTACAATTGTTAAGACTTTTGCGCAAGCATGTTAAACTTGCGGAGAAACGTAGTTTGGCTTACGAACAGAACAAAGTGGCGAAAGTGTTGATAAACTACATTGGCGGCGCTTTCGTTTTTGCTTATCTCGTTTTCATAGCCATAATAATGGCTTTGATTGCCAACGATTCAAGTTCATACACGCCCTACGAACTATTGTTCGGTATTGCGCCGTTCTTTCTTTTAGCTGACTTTCTTTTCAGGTTCATCGGCCAGCAGACGCCGGTCCAACTTATAAAGCCATATACGCTATTACCAATACCTAAGCATGCATGTGTCGAGATGTTCATTTATTCAAGCGTGGTAACTCCGAACAACTTGGTATGGACGGCAATAACCGTGCCTTATGCGATAATGACCACTTTGTTTAGTGAAGGCGTAATGGCGTCATTGGGAATAATTGTAGCATTCCAGTTACTTGTTACAATAAACAGCCAATGGTATATGTTTGCAAGGACATTGATAAACCAAAGCCTTAAGTGGTGGGTGCTTCCTCTCGTATTTTATGCATTGGTATTCTTGTCTTGGTATGTGAAAGACATTGATGCCATGTTCGATCTTTATTCGTCATTGGGGAGTGGTTTCGCTTTTTGGCATCCGCTCAATTATATTGGATTGGCGCTTATCCTACTTGTTTTTATTGAAGTGAACAAACGCATGCAATACCATTTCACTTACATTGAAAATTCAGGGACGGAGAACACAAAGATGAAGAATGTGTCAGAATTGCGTGCTTTCGACCGTTACGGCGAGGTGGGTGAATACCTCAAACTTGAGACTAAAAGCCTTATGCGGAATAAGAACTTACGCAAGGCGTTCATCTTCGCTACGGTATTCGTTGTCTTGCTTAGTCTTGTTATATCGTATACCGATTGGTATGATAGTGACTTCTACGCTGCTTTTTGGGTTGTTTACACTTACGTCCTGTATGGCTCGATTCAGTTGATAAAAATAATGAGCGCCGAGGGCAACTATATCGACGGGCTTATGATTCACAAGGAAAACATAGTGCAGTTGTTAAAAGCCAAATATTATTTTTATTCTGCCACGTTGTTGCTTCCGTTTTTCCTAATGCTTCCAACTGTTTTTACAGGCAAATATTCTCTGCTTGCGTTGGTGTCGATGATGTGTTTTACGGCAGGGCCTATTTATTGCCTACTAATGCAAATGGCCGTCTACAACAGGCAGACGACACCGCTTAATACAAAATTCATAAGCAAGGGCAACGTTGAGAATAACTATTTCCAAGTGGCGGCCGAGCTTATAGCAATGTTTTGCCCCGTCGCAATCATATCAATACTAAAAGGTTTATTTAGTGAATATGTGACATACGCCGTGCTGCTGTTTGTCGGTCTTGTTTTCATCATTACGCATAAATGGTGGATAAGTAACATTTATAAACGATTCATGGTGCGTCGTTACAAAAACATGGAGAGTTTCAGGGCTACGAGATGATTGATGCGGTAAGTGTAATCATAAAGTTTAATATTAAAAACCGTCGGTCAAAATGTTACTTAGCCCGTTAATATGGTTGGATTAAATAAAAAAAGCATTATCTTTGCACATGCATTTAACGGCTGTCAACCGGTTGATGGTAAATTTTGTTCTTATCGGTTGGTTTGCCTGGTGTGGAACTGAAAGTATTATCACAAAAACTTCAAGTTGAAGAAATTACAGATTTATGAGAAAACTTTTTTTAGCATTGGCCTTTGCGTCGTTAATGTGTCTTACGGCCCGGGCACAAGAAAAACATCCTGAACTTCCGGCCAAATATGCCGTAGCGACAAACTCTTTTTGGAGCAATTGGTATGTACAAGTAGGACTTGACATGTCGTTGCAGAATCCTTACAAATACGATTTCTCGAAAGTATTCCCTAATGGCAAGACGTTTGGCGTAAATGCGGCCGTCGGCAAATGGTTCACACCCGGTTTCGGGCTTCGCGCCAAGATAAATTGGGAGAACGGTATTAAACTTTTTGAAAACGGCCATGCTTCATGGCTCGCGCCGTTTCATCAGAACGGAGTCAACATGGACAAAGGCGGATATTTGGCGTTTGTAGGTGACATCCAATTCGACATCCATAATATTTTCTTTGGTTATGAGGAAGAACGCCTTTGGAATTTCCAAGTATTCCCACGCGCAGGAGGTGTGTATAACTTCGGTGTGTCGAAAGGCTCCCCGTTGTTGGGCTTAGGCGTAGGCAGTACGTTCCGCATAGACAGCCGTTTCAGCATTTATGCCGACGTTGCCTACAACGTGGTTTCAAGCGGTCATGTCGGAGTTGTCGAAGATACGGGGCAGTCGGGCTCTAACGGATATTTCGACATTAATATCGGCCTTCAAATAAACCTTGGCAAGAATACGTTTAAAAGGGTTGACATCAGATAATTGGAAATAAGAGAAGGAGTTATCATTTAATATTGATCATACAGATATGAAAAAGATATTCTTAACATCGCTTTTGACGATCTTTGTTTTTTGTGCGTCCAACGCCCAGGAAGCTGACGGAAAAGCCGTAAACGACCCCGTGGTTACCAATTCGTTTTGGAGTAATTGGTATCTCCAGGCCGGACTTGACATGACGCTGCTCAACCCTTACGGCCATGACTTTTCACAAGTATTTCCCAAGGGTAAGACTTTCGGTTTTGCTTTTGCCGCCGGCAAATGGTTCTCGCCTGAAATAAGCCTTCGTGGAAGACTGAAATGGGAGAACGGTTTCCCCTTGTTCGAGAATGGTCATTTGGAATGGTTGGCTCCAGCAGGCGCCAACGGCAAGAACATGGACGATGGAGGATTCGTTGCGGCCTACGTTGACGTGTTGCTCAACTTGCACAACGTTATCCTCGGTTACGACGATTCACGCAAATGGAACATGCTCGTTTTCCCTCGTGCCGGATTCATCAGCAATCTCTCCCTTAAGTCGAGTTCGCCGATGGTGGGTGTCGGCATAGGCAGCACATATAGGCTTAACGAACGTCTTAGCTTGTATGCCGACGTTGCTTACCAGGTTATGACAAGCGAGTTCTTCGGCGATGTGGCCGGCACTGGCATGACCGTTGCTGCAGGCAGCAACGGATATTTTGACTTCCATATAGGCGTGCAATGGGATTTGGGCAAGAGTAAAGGCAAGTTTAAGAGATTGTCTTCCTATTAACGGCCGGTGGCTGTTTACGGCGACACGATGATAAATTACTTAATTTAAAGATTTCAATAATGTCGATATTACATACGATAGAGCAAAGGGCGGTGTTGGACTGGGAGCATGCCGTATCCGGTAAAATCGAAAGGAATAAGCAAAAAGAAGGATTCCCTAAGGCCGAAGGGTTCGGCGTGACCGACGCAGAAGTAAGTGATTACATATATGACAAGCAGCGTATTCTTGATCGTGGCGAGGAAAGGCGCAAGAACCTTATTGTCCCAGGGATACTTCTTGTCATGCCGATCATCGTTTTGTCTGCGTTCGGCAACGGTGTCAGCCTATTGCTTGCCGGCGTGGCTGCCGGCATCGTCTTAATGGTCGCTTATTTCATAATAATGCGTGCGATCGACGACGGTATGCTGAAGAAGATGGCTGACGAGAGGATTGAAAAATACATAAGGGCGGTAATGGATTTTGAGGAAAAATAATCGTTTTGAACATTTTTAGATGGATGAACGTGAATTGTTTTTGTGGGAAATAGAATGACTCGCCGTATGAGAAATGCGCATGATCCTTTCCTTTTACCTCTAACCGTTCCCGACGTCTTTCAACAGTATTCCGTGTTGGCTGTCAAGATATGCCGAGCGTGCCTTTATTATACTACGCCAATTGGCCGAATCAAGCATGTGCATGTCAAGCTCCAACGCCCATTTCCCCTGTGATTCCAAACGGTCGACCAACGTCCCGACGCTTAGGCGCGAATTAGGTTCCGCCGGCAGGAAGAAACTTTCCTCGCCCTTCTCGTCGCTTGTCACTTCAATGAGCACATGTACATTCGTCATTTCATACAACAAGTCGTTCACGATGCGGACAGGGATGCCCGTTTCCAGTTTCAATGCTAAGGCCGTATAAGGCTTGCCGCCGTCTTCGAAGCGCCGGCATATCTTGCTCGCAAGGATGACGCTCAACATCAAGCGGTAACGGTGGCTGATGTCCTCGGTCTGCGCACGGAAAGCGAAATCCTCAAGGTTTTGGTTCGTATAGCACAATTCGGCGCAGAACAGGCATATCGTCCAAGATATCTGCACCCAAAGCATGAAGAGCGGCAGGGCGGCGAACGAACCGTAAATGGCGTTGTAACTGCTGACCCATATCTGCGAATGGATATAGAAGAGCTGTAGCCCCTGCATGGCCACACCGGCGAGTATGCCTGGCACGATGACGCACGAGAACTTAACTTTCGTGTTCGGCATGAACAGGTAAAGGGCGATGAACACGGCAGACATGAAAATGTATGGCAGTAAAGCTATGAAAAACCGCATTACCGGAGCGAGCAATATATAGCCTTCAACATCGTCGGATATTGCCGCGACGAAAATTGATATGCCTGATGTTACGACGATTATTATCGGCATGAGCAGGAACATGGCCATGTAGTCCGTAATGGTGCGGAATATGCTGCGTGGCTTTTTCACCTGCCAAATGTAGTTGAACGTCTGCTCTATGTTGTTGATAAGCATTATCACCGTCCACAACATGAATATCAGGCCCACGCCCAAGAACACGCCGCTCTTGGTGTGAACCAAATACGAATTGACGAATCCGATGATTATTTCGGCGGCTTGCGGCTGACTTGCCAACGCTTCGCGGAACCAGTCTTCGATATATTTGTTGTAACCGAAACCGCGCGCAATGGCAAATACGACCGCCATTATAGGCACTATGGCGAGCAGCGTAGAGTAGGTGAGGGCCGACGCCGAGTTCACCATGCGCTTCGTCGTTGCGCGCTCTACGGCGAGCAGCACCTTCTTGATTATCCCGTAAATAAAGAACAGCCACGGCGAAACATCCTGGCGCTTAACATGCCAGATGCCTACTTTTAGGAAGTCAATAATCCGCATTACCTGTTTTTTCATGGATTTGTCTTTTAGTTGTGACAAACTGGGATTTTCCTGTTTGCGGGGTTACAAAAAGAAAGCAGTGTCCCTATAAGCCGGGTTCTGTATCCTTTACGCCTCAAGAATGAAACCGTAGAGGTGCCTGCCATTTATCTACGCCGTGAATCGCTCCACGGCTCAAGCGTTCTACCCTCCATCGTTATTGAATCGGGCGGACAACCCTCGGACGATGGTTTACATGAACTTGCAGCCCCCAGAAGGCACGGCCTGACAGTCGCCTGACAGCCGGTAGTCTCTTACACCACCTTCTCACCCTTACCCATAGCCGTAGCCGGGGCGGTTGTTTTCTTCTGCCTTATCCTGCCGTCGCCGACAGCTTCCACTTTCAGAAGTGGGGCGTCCTATGCTGCCCGGACTTTCCTCTTTCACCGGTTTCGGTGTCAGCGGCAAGCCGGAACACTGCATTCGTACTGCAAAGATAATGCAATTTGGATGAAAAACAAAATAAAAAACACGGAAACGGACTTTTGTAAACGGATTAGTTGTACAGGGGTTGTTTGAAGTCGAACCAGGCTCATGAATCCGATAATATTTTCATGATTTTGAAACGCATAATCAGACCAGAGTCTAATGACCGATTTGGGTTAAATCGAAAGAATCGGCCTGCATTATGAAAGGTGGCCTTTTAGGATGCAAAAGGTAACCTTTTACGCGCTAAAAGGCGGCCTTTTGTAACGTGAAAGGCCGCCTTTTGGAAATCGTTTGGTTTTATTTCCTGTGTGAAAAGTAATATTGTCCTTTGTTTTTAGTCCTCTTGCCATATTCTATTGCGTGCCGTGGGCAATGGTGGTAGCATGAAAAGCAGGCGAGGCATGAGCCGTCGTGCGCCCACTGCGGATAACCGCCGTTCGTCATGGTTATGTTGGATACTGGGCACGATTCGGCGCATATTCCGCATTTTACGCATTTGTCTTCAGTTACGCGGAATGGTTTGTCGGTTATCATGTGGTTGGTAAATACCGCGCCTAAAAGTCTGCTGTTTATGCGTGGCCATTTGCCGACGGTCAGGTGTTCCGTGCTTTTCCCGCGCTTGACGATCAGTTCCGTGTAGTGCTTGAGGTCTTCTGCCGCATGCTGTTTTTTCCTGTTCTCGTTGTCGGGGGTGTCTACGTCCATGAAGGGCAGACCGACGTATGATTCTGGCATTATCAACGAGAATGCGCCGTCGAGATGGATTCCGCGTGCATGTAGGTCGTTTCTTAGTATGTCAACGGTTTCACCGATAGTGTCACCGGCCGTGCATAGGGCGTAGCTGTAATGGCCGTCGATGTTTTTTACAGACAGCCTTTTTATGAAGTTGCGCATTATCATGGGCGGCCGCCATCCGTGCACAGGGAAACAGAAGCCTATACGCTCGCCGTCGCCTAATTCGTAAATTTGCGGTCCCGGGGCGGCTTTTGATATGTCTATGAGCCTTTCGTTTACGGCCTCGCTTATTTGTGCGGCAGCCCATTTGGTGTTACCTGTTCCTGAAATGTAGAATATCATAGTGTTGGGGATGTCTTTATCTTGGTTGGTTTGAACGTATTAGGAACTGCTTGAAGTCGTCGAACTTGTTGGTCATTGGCGTAGATTGCTTTTTGCCTTCCATGAACGCTGCCAACCGTTGTGGAATTTCGACACTGGTGTTGATAACGCTTTCCACCGTTTCCTTGAACTTGGCCGGATGCGCTGTTTCCAAGAATATGCCGGTTTCACCGTCGTGTAGGTTCTCCCTCAATGCGCGCCAGGCGCATGCCCCGTGGGGATCGAGGATGTATTTGTGCTGTTTGTAGCACTCGGCAATGGCTTCTTTTATTTGCACGTCGGTGTAGGATGCTCCGCTGATGTCGGTTGTAATGCGGTCGTGATCATATTGGTAAAGCTCGAGTATGCGTGCGAAGTTGCTCGGCGCACCTACGTCCATAGCGTTGGCTATCGTCTGTATGCTCGGGCGCGGTGAGTATTTTCCAGTGTTAAGGTATTCCAAAAACACGTCGTTCGCATTGTTGGCGGCGATGAACCGTTTGACGGGCAGCCCCATGCGTTGGGCGAAGAGTCCGGCTGTAAGGTTGCCGAAGTTGCCACTCGGCACGCATATTACGATGTTATCGGCCATTCCGCGCCTCTTCATTTGCGCATAGGCGTGAAAATAGTAGAATGCTTGTGGCAAGAGCCTGGCTACGTTGATTGAATTAGCTGAGGTCAAGGTCATCCTCCGGTTGAGTTCGCCGTCGGCGAAAGCGTCTTTTACGAGAGCTTGGCAATCGTCGAAAGTGCCGTCTACCTCGACGGCCGTTATGTTGCGCCCGAGCGTGGCAAACTGGCTTTCTTGTATCCGACTGACCTTGTTCTTTGGGTAAAGTACGTAAACGTTGACGTTTTCCACACCCAAGAACCCGTTGGCTACGGCCGAACCCGTGTCGCCACTTGTTGCTACGAGTACGTTCACCTTGCCTTCGCCGGTGAAGCGCGACAGCATTCTCGCCATAAAGCGCGCGCCTACGTCCTTGAACGCAAGTGTAGGCCCGTGGAACAGCTCGAGCGACCAAATGCCGCCACCTACCTCGACTATGGGGCAGTCAAAGGCCAACGTGTCATATACCATTTCTTTCAATGCGCCGTCGTCGATGTCGTCGCCGAAGAACGATTTGGCCACTTCGAAGGATATTTCCTGGAACGACATGTCTTGCATGTCGTTGAAAAAAACGTCGGGCATGCGCCCTATCCGTTCCGGCATGTAGAGTCCGCGGTCGGGAGCGAGCCCTTTGGTCACAGCCTCTTGCAGCGTGGCCGACGGCGATTTCTTGTTTGTGCTGTAATATCTCATGTTCTTTTTCGTCAGTGGTTTAATAATACGCGTATAAACTCGTCGTGCTCCAACAGACCGTAAGCTCCGCCTGCGCAACTGCATTCGTCGTAGGTATCGACGTCGTCGGGCACGGTATAAGGGTCCCATATAACGAAGGGTACGGGCTCGTCAACATGGGTTCTTACTTCGACCGGGGTGGGGTGGTCTGGTAAAACGGCTATGCGCACGGGGGCGTCTACCCATTTGCGTGTCTCGTTGTAAATAGGCCCTACAATCCTTTCGTCAAGGTTTTCGATTGTCTTTATCTTCAGTTCGAGATTCCCGTCGTGTCCTGCTTCGTCGCTCGCTTCAACGTGTAGGAATACGAAGTCGTCGGTGCGTAACGCTTCGAGCGCGGCCCGTGTCTTGCCTTCGTAATTGGTGTCGGCAAGTCCCGTAGCGCCTTTTACTTTTATGACTTCGAGTCCGGCGTAGTGGCCTATTCCGCGTATCAGGTCGACAGCCGAGATTACCGAGCCTTTATTAATTTGTGGGTGGATGTCTGCCAGTTTCTTCATGTCGGGCCTGTATCCGCCGCCCCACGGCCAAATACTGTTTGCCGCCACGCCTCCGTTATTCAATCTTTCAACGTTAAAGGGATGGTTGTTTAATAAATCTTGCGATTTCAATATTAGTTTGTTCAACAGGTCGGCTGTTTCCTGCCCGGTCATTCGGTTGCCGTCGCGTTTCCCTTCCCAGCCTTTTTCCGGTTTGGCCATAAGGTTCCGCCACGGTTCGTCGGGGTGGTCGTGGGGCGGTGCGCAGTCAATGTGCTTGTTGCCGTTGCGTATGACGAGCAGGTGCCGGTATTGCGTGCCGGTTATGAACTTTACGTCGGGGGTGCCGAGTTTTGAGTCCAAGTATTTGATTAATGCGTCGCCTTCGTCGGTCGTGAGGTGTCCGCCGTGGTGGTTTATCATCTTTCCGCCGGCCAAGGTTACGATGTTGCACCGCAAGGCTAAGTCGTCGGGGCGCATGTCGTAGCCTATGCTTGCCGCTTCCAACGGGCCGCGGCCTTCATAAACCTTGTCGAGGTCGTAGCCGAGTATCGCCGTGTTGGCCACTTCGCTGCCGGGTAAGAAGCCTTTGGGGATGGTTGCCAACCGTCCCGTTCTTCCCATTCGTGCCAACATGTCCATGTATGGCTTATGCGCATATTGCAGCGGCGTCTTTCCGCCTAGCCTCCCTATGGGGTGGTCGGCCATGCCGTCGCCTAATATGATGATGTATTTCATTCTGTTTGCCTTCCGTGCGTCGTGCCTTAAATGTTTGCTATGCTCATTATGTTTGCGAAAACTCCTGCTGCCGTGACGCTCGCCCCGGCGCCGTAGCCTTGTATCAGCATGGGGTATTCCTTGTAGCGCTCGGTTGTGAGCATTACGATGTTGTTAGACCCTTCGAGGTTGTAGAAAGGATGGTTTTCGCCTACTGCTTGCAACGAAACGCTTGTCTGTCCGTTTTCCATTCTCGCAACAAAGCGCCAGCGTTTGCCGTCGGCGGTTATTTCGCGCCTGCGCCGTTCAAAGTCGGCGTCAAGGTTGGGAAGGTTGCTCCAAAATTCTTCCAATGTGCCGTTGAAGAACGGTTCGGGTATGAATAATTGTTTCTTAACGTCTCCGATCTCGACCTTATAACCGGCTTCACGGGTCAATATGACAAGTTTGCGTACTACGTCGGTGCCGCTCAAGTCAATCCGTGGGTCGGGTTCGCTGTATCCTTGTTCCTTTGCGCGCCTCACGGTTTCAGAGAACGGTACGTTTGCGGAGAGCTCGTTGAATATGAAATTCAGCGTGCCGCTCAGCACGGCTTCTATTTTCAGGATGCGGTCGCCCGAATTGCAAAGGTCGTTTATCGTGCCGATTATAGGCAGCCCAGCTCCTACGTTGGTCTCGAAACGGAACTTGACGCCGCGCGCCAAGGCCGTTTTTTTCAGTTTTATGTAACTGTCGTAATCAGAAGACGCAGCTATCTTGTTGGCTGCTATCACGGAGATGTTGTGCTCAAGAAACTCTTGGTACAACGCTGCTACTTCCTTACTTGCAGTACAATCAACGAAAACGCTGTTGAATATGTTCATCCCGACGACTTCCTTCCTGAGCCTTTCGTTGTCGCTTTTGTCAGAGCCTTGCAACAGTTCCTTGTAGTTGTCGAGGTCTATGCCGTCACGGTTGAACACGGCACGACTGCTGCTTGCTATGCCTACTACGTTCAGCTTAAGCCGCCTGTTCTGCTTCAGCTCTTCGTACTGTGACCGGATTTGCTCTATCAGCTTGTTTCCTACCGTGCCGACGCCGCAGATGAAAAGGTTGAGCACGTTGTATTCGGAAAGGAAGAACGAATCGTGGAGCACGTTGAGCGACTTGCGCAGGTTCTTCCCGTCGACTACGAACGAGATGTTCGTCTCGAACGCACCTTGCGCACACGCAATCACATTGATGCCGCTGCGCCCAAGCGTGCCGAACAGTTTGCCGGCGATGCCTGGCGTGTGTTTCATGTTTTCGCCCACGATGGCGATTGTCGCAAGGCCGCTTTCGGCGTGCATAGGGAACATTGCGCCGGTTTCGATCTCTTTGGCGAACTCTTCATTAAGCACTTCGACGGCCTTGCCGGAATCCGAATCCTTAACGGCTATCGACGTCGAGTTCTCCGAAGAAGCCTGGCTCACTAAGAACACGGATATGCCGTTGACAGCCAATGCCGTGAATATGCGGCGGTTCACGCCTATGACACCCACCATCGAGAGGCCCGTTACGGTAATCAGCGTGGTTCCGCTGATGCTCGATATGCCCTTGATTACCTTTTGGTCGTTGTGTATTTTCTCCTTGATTATCGTGCCTTGGCTGTCAGGGTTGAACGTATTCTTCACCTTTATGGGAATGTTCTTTACGCACACGGGATAAATGGTAGGGGGATAAACCACCTTTGCGCCGAAGTTGCACAACTCCATCGCCTCCTTGTAACTCAGCTCGTTTATGGTATAAGCCGAAGGTATCACCTTCGGGTCGGCTGTCATGAAGCCGTCAACGTCGGTCCATATTTCAAGTACCTCGGCATCGAGCGCCGCGGCTATGATGGCTGCCGTGTAGTCGCTGCCGCCGCGTCCTAGGTTTGTTGTCTCGCCGGTGCGCTTGTCGCGGCTTATGAAGCCGGGCACGATCGAAATCCGCGGAAGCTCTTTGAACGTATCACATACTAAGCGGTTAGTAGCTTCGCTGTCGAGCGTATGCTTGTGGTTCTTGTATTCCGTCTTGATGAAATCCCTTGAATCGAACAGCTTGGCGCCGTTTATCAGCGCAGCCACGATGTTCGAACTAAGGCGCTCGCCGTAGCTTACGATGGCGTCCTGCGTCTTTTCGCTTAAGTCGTGGATAAGGTAAACCCCGTAATATATGCTTTTAAGCTGGTCGAAAAGCGAGTCGATCGTACCGAGAAGGCTGGTCCGTTTGTCTTCGTCGGTTATTATCGTGCCGATCATTTGGTGGTGGCGCGCCACCATTGCGTCGAACTCGTTCACGTATCCGTCGTTGCCGTTCAACGCCAATTGCGCCGTGGCGAGCAGTTTGTCCGTTATGCCGCCGAGGGCGCTCACTACTACGACGATAGGTTGTTTGCCTGATTCATTCTCGACAATGTCCTTTAAACTCAATATGCTTTCGACGGAACCTACGGACGTTCCTCCAAACTTTAAGACTTTCATTTCAGATGTGTTTGTTTCCGAGTGTCCTGAAAACATACAGGACGGACTCACGATTTGGTTATTTTGCGACAAAATTAATGATATTTTTTAATTACTGCAACTTGTCATTGAATTAATTTACCATTTGTATAATAAGTTACACGAATATATGTCAAGTTTGTATTCCGATAGGTAGCTTTATTCCTGTTTGGTGTTGCCAAGGTTTCCACCGCATGCATTTTGCGGAAAACGCCATGACGGAAAATGCTGTCCGTGCCTGCTTTTCCCAGCGTATTCCGCACCTGTTACGACAACGGCATGCGCCCCGTTTTCATGCGCTTTGGCACGGCTTGGGTAACACGTTGGTGCTCAATATGTTATAAAAGGCAACCTTTCAGGTTGTAAAAGACGGCTTTTTGGACGGTAAAAAGCAGCCTTTTACAATGCAAAAAGCCACATATTGTTTTTTTGCCGGTTTTATCTTGCAAAACTACCGCTTATATATAAATGTCGACAAAAGTCTGAGGATTATTTCAATATTCCGCAAAATTTGTGTAAGTTTGCATCCAAAATCGTTAAAACAAGTATTTTTATCATGGCAAAAGAACTGAAAGACTTGACCAAAAGAGCTGACAATTACAGTCAGTGGTATAACGACTTGGTGACCAAGGCCGACCTTGCTGAGCAGTCTGCCGTGCGCGGATGCATGGTGATAAAGCCGTATGGTTACGCCATTTGGGAGAAAATGCAGCACCAACTCGACAAGATGTTTAAGGAAACCGGAGCGCAAAACGCATATTTCCCGTTGCTTATACCGAAATCGTTCCTTTCGCGCGAGGCAGAGCATGTCGAAGGATTCGCCAAGGAGTGCGCCGTTGTTACGCACTACCGCCTGCGCGCCAAGGAGGACAAGAGCGGCGTGGAGGTAGACCCTTCGGCCAAACTTGAAGAGGAATTGATAATACGCCCGACTTCGGAGACTATTATATGGAATACTTATAAGAATTGGATCCACTCATACCGCGACCTGCCGCTGATGTGCAACCAGTGGTGCAACGTGATGCGCTGGGAGATGCGCACACGTCCGTTCCTGCGCACGTCGGAGTTCCTTTGGCAGGAAGGCCATACCGCCCACGCCACCCGCGAGGAGGCCGAGGCCGAGGCTCGGAAGATGCTCCACGTCTATGCTGACTTCGCCGAGAAATGGATGGCCGTGCCGGTGGTTCAGGGAGTCAAGAGCGAGACCGAGCGTTTCGCCGGCGCCCTCGACACTTATACAATCGAGGCGATGATGCAAGACGGCAAGGCTTTGCAGAGCGGAACGAGCCATTTCCTCGGACAGAACTTCGCAAAGGCGTTCGACGTTACATACCTTAATAAGGAGAATAAGCCCGAATACGTATGGGCTACGTCGTGGGGAGTGTCGACACGCCTCATAGGCGCACTTATCATGACCCATTCTGACGACAACGGATTGGTTCTTCCGCCGATGCTTGCGCCGATACAGGTGGTGATCGTGCCGATTTCAAAGGGTGACGAGCAGCTTAAGCAGATAACGGAGAGGCTGACGCCGATAATCAACGCATTGCGCAATGCCGGCATATCAGTGAAATACGACGATGCCGACAATAAGCGCCCGGGGTTCAAGTTCGCCGACTACGAGCTTAAGGGTGTGCCGGTGCGCCTTGTCATGGGCGGACGCGATCTTGAGAACGGCACGCTCGAAATAATGCGCCGCGATACTCTCGAGAAGGAAACCGTACCGGTTGACGGCATCGTAGAGCGCGTTGAACAGCTGCTTAAGGACATCCAGAAGAACATGTTTGAAAAGGCAAAGGCTTACCGTGACGCCCGCATTTACGAATGCGACAATTACGACGAGTTCAAGCAGCGCATCAAGGACGGCGGATTTTTCCTCTGCCATTGGGACGGAACAGCCGAGACTGAGGCACGCATCAAGGAGGAGACCCAGGCCACGATACGTTGCGTTCCGTTCGGAGTAGAGCAGACCGAAGGCGTAGACATGGTATCCGGCAAACCCGCAAAGCAGCGTGTCATCATAGCCCGCAGCTATTAACGGCAAGCGGAAGATCGTGCATTAAGCAAATATGTTTCTGATGTTTTACGGTTTTATATTTCGTGATATTGGTCTTACAGCCTCACAACCGTTTAACGTCGGAAACATATTTTCTTAACCCTTAATTCTCAACTCTTAATTTAATACAGCTGTGTTGACCGAACTTGCCGTGAGGTTCATCAATCTAATAGCTCCTAAGCAGTGCGCAATTTGCGGTTGCCGGCTTGCGGTAGGCGAGGATGTTGTTTGCTCGGCGTGCAACATTGCGCTACCGAGGACAAACTATTCGGTAAACCCTTACGATAACGACATGGCCAAACTGTTTTGGGGACGCATACCAGTTGAAAGGGCTGCGGCGTTGTTCTTTTACCGTACTCATTCCGACCCAAGCAGAATAATATATTCTCTCAAATACGATGACCACCCTGAAATTGGTGAATTAATGGGACGTTTGGCTGCCACGGAGTTTCGGCGGAACAAGTTTTTCGATACGGTCGACGCAATCGTGCCTGTTCCTCTTGCAAGAAAACGGCAACTAAAAAGAGGGTACAACCAAAGTATGGAGATTGCCAGGGGCGTGAACGGTATAACCGGAATACCCGTGATGAACGACGTTGTAAGGCGTAAATCGTTCACGGCCAGCCAAACTCACATGAACCGTTGGCAACGTAATGAAAACGTGCAAGATGTTTTCATGCTTAAAAAAGGAAAGGATTTGACCGGCAAGCACGTTCTTATCATCGACGACGTGGTTACCACCGGGGCGACGGTCGTTTCATGCGCAAGCGAGCTTTTGAAGTGTGGCGCCGCCAAATTCAGCGTAATGTCGTTGGGATTCACCAAGACTTGACGCTTTCACGGCATCCATTCCATTATCCCGTCTGTTGCGTCATGCAACTTTCTCCAATCCTTGAAGTCGGCCCAAGTCCTCACTCCGTCGCGTAATACGGCTTGGTAATACTCTACGCCCATTATGTGTACGTCAGCCGGAGTTTCTGATTTCAGCCTCAGGATGGCAAGTCGTGTCTCGTCTGTTAAAGCCTCTTTTATACGGTCGGCCATGCGTTCGAAGAAGCCATCGTAGCGCGAACCTTTCACTATGTGGATCATGTCAATCTGCCAAATGTCGCCCAATTCGTCTCTAACCCACGCGTGCCATTCCATACACGCTTCTTCCGTGTAGAGCAGGTTGCGGCATTCCATCTTTACGACGGATTCGTTTTCGGCAATTCTTGACATTACCTTAAAACTGTCTTTTACCGTTACGGCATCTGAATAGACGTGAAGGTCGATGTCAAGATGGTTGAAAAGGAGTCCCATACGCAGCGAACCGACGATGTGCGCATCTACACCTTCATCTTCAAAGATGTTCATCATGCCAATGCTTTGCAACAAATCGTGCGCACGTTCTTGGTTGTGAAGCGATGTCTTGATTATTTCCTCGTTGGTCATATCGTGCCGGTCAAATACTGATTTGTTCTATTCCACCGTATGGAACAAGGTGTTTGAAGCAATCTTCTTCGGCGAAAAGTCCGCCGTAAATGCCTGCGCAAATCAGCACTCCGCCATGAGCGAACACGGCAACCTTGTCGAACGGTCTTGTTTTCAGTTCGTCGAGAAATGATGAGACGCGTGCATATAGTTCGGGAAAACTTTCCCCGTTGGTTGCAGCGAGGTGCATGTAATCGTCATACCACTTATGAAGGTTCTCGTCGTCAATCTCGTCGAAAAGCCTCATCTCCCAGTCTCCCATGTTCATTTCCTTAAGCCTTTCGTCGATGAAAGGTGAATCGTAACCGCAGTAAGCGGCCAATTTCTTAGCGCGTGTGAGCGGAGACGAGAATACGGCATCGAACTTAACGCTTCCTAAGTTCTTCTTTGTTTCAGATGCTTCGGTCTCGAACGTATCGGCCACGGGCACGTCGCTCCATCCGTAACATGTGCCCTTGGGCACGCCGACGCTTGTATGTCTAATCAAAACAACGTCCATAATGCTTTATTATTGATAAATTGGTAAGTCGCGCAAAGATAGAAAGACAGCTCGGTTATCAGGAACATTGCGCCGCAACAGTCGCCCGTGTACCCCCTGAGCCTGTGCCAAATAAGCAAGTACATGAAATACATCACTATGCAAGGAATGAAGATAAGCAAGTCCCAGCGCAGCGTTCCGCCCGTGGCGTAAAGCATGAGGGCCAACGGAAGGATGCCTTGAACGAAGAGGATGATGCCGGCCTTGACCGACATCTTCCTGTAAACTACGTGCGCCTTTGATTCTTCTTCGGTGCGTGCGTAGGGCATCATGGATATGAGTTGCCCCGAAACCATCTTGCAGAATGGGTCGGCGGCGAATACGACGAGGGCCGCCAATGCGGCCGGCATGGCCGACAGCGAGAAGAAAAGCAGCAATGCATATAATATGAGCCCGACGACGCCGTATGTCCCGATATGCGAATCTTTCATGATGTCGAGCGTTTTTTGCCGGTTTCCGCCGCCTCCGCCGAAACCGTCGAAGAAGTCTGCCAGGCCGTCTTCGTGCAAAGCCCCGGTCAACAGAATCCTTGCGGCAATGGCCAACAGCACCGCTATGGTGTGAGGAAGTACCATTCCGCCGAAATATATGACGGCTCCCATTACCGCGCCGGTAAGCCAGCCCACCAACGGCCAGTACTCGACAACGCTCCTGTAACATTCACGCGGCGGCTCATGCCACCGCCATAACGGCAGGCGTGTGAAGAAGATGAACGCCGCCCAAACGTTGTCGTACCATTTAGAAGTATTTAGTGATATGCGCATTGTCAAAATTGTTCATTTCGTTAATCATCCTTGCGGCGCTGTCGATTATCGGGAAAGCGCATATTGCGCCTGTACCTTCGCCGAGGCGCATGCCGAGGTTGAGGATAGGTTCGGCTCCGAGTATGTCTAACAGCCGCTTGTGTCCGCTTTCGTCGCCTACGTGTCCGAATATCATATACTCCTGGGCTTCGGGGCAAAGCCTTGCCGCGGCAAGGGCGCACGCCGTCATTATGAACCCGTCGACCAATATTATCATACGTAATTCAGCAGCCCTTAACATCGCGCCGATAGCCCCAACCATTTCAAATCCGCCGAAATAGCGTATTATGTTCTCGGTTCTTGCACTGTCGGCGGTTGTCTCTTCGTAGTGCCTTACGGCCTGCGACAATACTTCATATTTATGTTTTATGCCTTCGTCGTCGAGCCCGGCACCGGCACCGACGCATTCTTTAAGCGGTATATGGCCGAGCATGCTCATCCAAACGCTTGACGGCGACGTGTTTGCAATGCCCATCTCGCCGATGCTTACGACGTCGCATCCCTCGCGGCGGCATTTGTCGACAAGGCTGGCTCCGGTCTCCAGGGCCGTTTCAAACTGCTTCTCGCTCATCGCCGGGCCGTAAAGGAAGTTGCCTGTGCCGTTGTCTATCTTCTTGTTTATGATTGATTCATACCCTGAAAGGTCATGGTCTACGCCGATGTCTACAAGATACAGCCTGAAGCCGTGCTGCCTGCAAAACATGTTTACGCCTCCGCCGCCGTTGGCGAAGTTCACCATTTGCTGCCATGTCACTTCGCGCGGCGACACGCTTACGCCTTCGCACTCGATGCCGTGGTCGGCACCGAACAGCAGATGGCACGGCCGGGCGAGCCGCGGCGATAGCGTCTGTTGTATCAAGCACATTTGCATCGCCAGTTCCTCAAGCCTGCCAAGCGAGCCTTTGGGTTTGTTAAGGTTGTCTATCTTCGCTTGTATATCAGGCTTCATTCCGGTGTCCGGCCTGTTTATATTGAATCTTATCATGGTCGTTTTTGTTTAGGATTTAATCCGATCGGACATTCGTTACTTGCGGAAAAACCGTATGACATTCACGCTTATTTGATTTTCACGGGTATTCCGCATACCATCATAACCACTTCGTCGGCACGGCTTGCCACATATTGGTTCATCCATCCCTGCATGTCTGTAAAGCGGCGTTGAACGGCGTTGCCGCTAACCTCGCCGCTGCCGATCTCGTTTGTCACGAAAATGAACGTCGCGTCTTGCTCCGTGAGCTTGTCAAATTCGCGTTTGATACCGTCCAATGCCTCGTCAACAGTCGGCTGCGCTTTACCTTCACGGTTGAAGAAGAAGTTCGTACACCAGAGGGTTACGCAATCTACGACTACGACACGGCCTGCAACGTCGTGCCTGCTGAGGTGTTTCTCTTCCTCTATGTTCGTCCATTGCGGTCCGCGCCGCTCCTTATGCCGCCTCACACGCTCACTGAACTCTTCGTCCCATACGTGCGCTGTGGCCATATATACCGGGGTAGGCGACAAGGCTAATGCCGTGCGCTCGGCATAAACGCTCTTGCCCGACCGTTGTCCTCCGGTTACCAATATTATTTTTTTCATTACCGTTTTATTCCAAAGTATGCCGTCTACGGCAGGATTTGTTTTACTTGAAAAGTACCGTTACGGCTTTATCCGCGCACAAAGATACATCAAAATATCATACTATCCAAAATTAAAAGTACTGATTTCAATGAACAGCCGACTTTTCATTAAGCTCAGTTTCTAATATTATAAAACCGGCTTTTCAAGGAAAAAAGATAACTAAATGTCTGCATTTTGCCAAATATTTCATCCTCATTCAATAAGTCTGTGGCATTTTGTCATTCCGGGCTTAGACCCGGAATCCAGGCAACGCACTATATTATAAAGAATGAGGCTGTACACAATGGATTCCGGGTCTAAGCCCGGAATGACAAAATGCCACAGACTTATTGAATGGGGATAGAGTAATTACCAAACTACGGATGTTCGTAAAAATATTTTACAAAGTTTTCTGTCAAAATAGGGAATTGAATGTTTATTAAAGTTAAGTATATACTTTATACAGCCCCAATGATTAACGTTTATTTAATATTTAGTGCGCTTATATCATGTAAAAGGCGGTCATAGTCCGTATAAAAGGCAACGAACCAATCTGTAAAAGGTACTCAAACGGAACGTAAAAGATGCTTAATCGCATTGACATGTATGCCAAAATCAGTTGCTTAAAGAGTTAATGTAAACTTAAACCACTAAAAATCAACATGTTATGCTACAACCCGTTATTTCGTATATTTTTGCGGCAAGCATGATATTTAGACAACGAAGCGAATCTGAGAGCTTTAACCGCACGGAAACGAAAGAAAGTTTTCAGCTTATCGGCCGTATTCAAACTGTATGCACCAAGTTCCTTTTGACGGTGTTGTTGATAGTATATCGATGTTTCAATATTGCTTTAAATAAAACAAATATGCAATAAATTACTGATTTTTGAAGAATATTTATTACGATTTGTTTGTGAATATTGCTCTTAATTAGTATTTTTGCAAATGTTTAGCGTGCTCTTGCGTGTCAGCCGGTTCACATGCGGAGCGCATACGCTTAGTATTTAATTTATGATTTAACTGAAACAAAAGATTATATGAGCGAAAGACTTTTTATATTCGACACGACTCTCAGGGACGGCGAGCAAGTGCCGGGATGCCAACTTAACACGGTTGAGAAAATCCAAGTGGCCAAGCAGCTTGAACAGTTGGGCGTCGACGTTATCGAGGCTGGTTTCCCCGTTTCGAGTCCGGGCGACTTCAATTCGGTCATCGAAATATCGAAAGCCGTTACATGGCCGGCGATATGCGCATTGACGCGCGCCGTGGAAAAAGACATCGACGTGGCCGCCGACGCTTTGCGCTACGCGAAGCGCAAGCGCATACATACGGGCATCGGCACGAGCGACCAACATATTAAATACAAGTTTAACAGTACGCGCGAGGAGATAATAGAACGCGCCGTGGCAGCAGTGAAGCATGCTAAGAAATATGTGGAAGACGTTGAATTCTACGCCGAAGACGCAGGGCGCACCGACAACGAGTATCTTGCGCGCGTAGTAGAGGCGGCCATAAAAGCCGGCGCTACGGTCGTAAACATACCCGACACAACGGGATATTGCCTGCCAAGCGAATACGGCGCGAAAATTAAATATTTGGTAGAGCACGTCGACAACATTGACAAGGCCGTAATCTCGACCCACTGCCACAACGACCTTGGCATGGCAACGGCCAACACTCTCAGCGGAGTGGTGAACGGCGCACGCCAGGTGGAAGTGACGATAAACGGAATAGGCGAGAGGGCGGGCAACACATCGCTTGAGGAAATAGCAATGATAATGAAGTGCCACAGGCACTTGGGCATTGACACCAACATCAACACGTCACGTATTTGCCCGACAAGCCGCATGGTAAGCAGTCTGATGAACATGCCCGTACAGGCAAACAAGGCCATCGTGGGGCGCAACGCGTTCGCCCATTCAAGCGGAATACATCAGGACGGAGTGCTGAAAAACGTCGACACTTACGAGATCATCAATCCTAAGGACGTCGGTCTCGACGATAATTCGATAGTGCTTACGGCGCGCAGCGGCAGGGCAGCGCTGAAGTACCGCTTGGGCGTGCTCGGCGTAAACATTACCGACGACGACAAACTTGACGGCATTTACCGTAACTTCCTCAAGTTGGCCGACCGCAAGAAGGAAATCCACGACGACGACATCCTCATGCTTGCAGGAGCCGACCGCACCGAAGCGCATGCCGTAAAACTCGACTTCCTGCAAGTTACTACCGGCATGGGAGTTAGGAGCGTGGCCAGCATCGGCATCGACATATCCGGCCAGAAGTTCGAGGAAGCATCGACTGGCAACGGCCCGGTCGATGCGGCCATCAGGGCGCTTAAGAAGATAATACAAAAGCAAATGACGCTTAAGGAGTTTACGATTCAGGCCATCAGTAAAGGCTCCGACGACATAGGCAAGGTGCACATGCAGGTTGAATACGACGGCAACGTGTATTACGGATTCGGCGCCAACACAGACATTGTTACGGCGTCGGTCGAAGCGTATATTGATTGTATCAACAAATTCAAGAAATAATAATGAACACATTGTTTGATAAAATTTGGGACAAACACGTTGTCCAGGTTATAGACGACGGCCCGACGCAGTTATATATCGACCGGCTTTATTGTCATGAAGTAACTTCCCCACAGGCTTTTGCCGGCCTGCGCGCAAGGGGTTTGAAGTGTTTCAGGCCCGGACGGATTTACTGCATGCCCGACCACAACACGCCGACGCACGACCAAGACAAGCCTATCGCCGACCCCGTATCGCGCAAACAGGTAGAAACGCTTAAGGCGAATGCTGAATATTTCGGCCTGGCTTATTACGGCATGATGGACAAGGACAACGGCATAATACACGTAGTAGGGCCGGAGAAGGGACTTACGCTGCCCGGAATGACTATCGTTTGCGGCGATTCGCATACGAGTACACACGGAGCAGTTGGGGCTGTGGCTTTCGGAATAGGTACGAGCGAAGTTGAAATGGTGCTTGCTTCGCAGTGCATTCTTCAGCAGAAACCTAAGTCAATGAGAATCAACATAGACGGAAGTCTCGGCCGCGGTGTCACCGCCAAGGACGTGGCTCTGTACCTTATGTCCAAGATTACGACGTCCGGCGCAACGGGATATTTCGTCGAATACGCAGGGGAAGCTGTTAGAAACATGAGCATGGAAGGGAGACTTACGCTGTGTAACCTGTCGATTGAAATGGGTGCCCGCGGCGGTTTTGTCGCTCCCGATGAAACAACGTTCGAGTATCTTAAGGGCAAAGACTTCGCCCCGAAAGGAGAGGAGTGGGATAGGGCGGTGGCCTACTGGCGCACGTTGAAGAGCGGTGACGATGCCGTTTTCGACAAAGAGCTGTCTTTTAACGCCTCCGACATAGAGCCTCGGATAACATACGGCACCAACCCAGGCATGGGAATAGGCATTACCGAAACCATTCCCAACCTTGAAGACATTGGTGAAAGCGGGCGCGCCTCGTTCATGAAATCGCTTGAATACATGGATTTTAAACCAGGTGAAAGTCTTTTGGGCCATAAGGTTGATTACGTTTTCCTCGGCGCTTGCACCAATGGGCGCATTGAAGACTTCAGGGCTTTCGCTTCAATAGCCAAAGGCCGAAAGAAGGCTTCAGGTGTAACCGCCTTGCTTGTCCCCGGCTCTTGGAACGTAGACAGGCAGATACGGGCCGAAGGTTTGGATAAAGTGCTTGCAGAAGCAGGCTTTGAAATCCGCCAACCCGGTTGTTCGGCATGCCTCGCCATGAATGACGATAAGATTCCGGCAGGCAAGTATTGCGTATCGACAAGCAACAGGAACTTTGAAGGAAGGCAAGGCCCCGGGGCGCGGACGATATTGGCCAGCCCGTTAGTAGCCGCCGCAGCAGCCGTTACAGGCGTGATAACAGACCCCCGTGGGTTAATGTAATTAGTCTTATTCGTTAAGAAAAACAATGAAATGAAACAGAAATTCAACGTTATAACAAGTACGTGCGTGCCACTCCCTTTAGAGAATGTGGACACCGACCAAATAATACCGGCACGTTTCCTTAAGGCGACCGACAAGGAGGGATTCGGTGAAAACCTGTTCAGGGACTGGCGGTACAACGATGACGGAACGCCGAAAAAAGACTTTGTGTTGAACGACCCGAAGTATGGCGGGGTAGTTCTCGTGGCTGGGAAGAACTTCGGCTCGGGGTCAAGCCGCGAGCATGCGGCGTGGGCCATAGCAGGTTATGGTTTCAGGGTTGTGATAAGTAGTTTCTTCGCCGACATCCACAAGAACAACGAACTTAACAATTTCGTCCTGCCCGTTGTTGTTTCCGACAGTTTCCTAAAGGAGCTTTTCAACAGCATATACGCTGATCCAGGAACGGAAGTAGAGGTGGATCTGCCCCAACAGACGGTCACCAACAAGACAACCGGCAGGAGCGAGCGTTTTGAAATAAACGGATATAAGAAGCTCTGCCTGATGAACGGTCTCGACGATATTGACTACTTATTGCAAAATAAAGATAAGATAGAGGCATGGGAACGGTTGAACAAGTGAATGCATATACCCGTATTCCTCCGTTTATCGAGATAATGGACAGCACGTTGCGCGACGGCGAGCAAACCAGCGGAGTGTCGTTTCTGCCGCATGAAAAGCTGATGATAGCGAAAATGCTTCTCAACGACATCAACGTCGACAGGGTAGAGGTGGCCTCTGCAAGGGTTTCCGACGGCGAAAAGGATGCCGTTAGGATGATATGCCGCTATGCAAAGCAAATTGGAAAATTGTCAAACGTCGAGGTGCTCGGCTTCGTTGACGGCAAGGAAAGCGTCGACTGGATTGGCGACTGTGGCTGCAAGGTTGTGAATCTGCTTGCTAAAGGCTCATTGAAGCACTGTGAAGGACAGCTTCATAAAACGCCGTCGCAACACATTGCGGACATTCTTGAAACGCTCGATTATGCCGAATCGAAAGACATGGACGTAAACATTTACCTCGAGGACTGGAGCAACGGCATGAAAGATTCGCCCGAATACGTATACGGCATGCTTGACGTGTTGGCGGCGAAACGCATCAAACGCTTCATGCTGCCCGACACTTTGGGCATTCTTAACCCGTTACAGGTAATCGAGTTCATGCGCAAGATGGTGAAAAGATACCCTGACGTACACTTCGACTTCCATGCGCACAACGATTACGACCTAGCCGTGAGCAATTCGTTGGCCGCAGTGTTGAGCGGAGCGAAAGGGCTGCACGTTACTGTAAACGGGCTGGGAGAGAGGTGCGGCAACGCTCCGTTGGCCAGCGTCCAAGTTATATTGAAGGATCAGTTCAACGCGAAGACGAGCATACGCGAGGACCGCTTGAACGACGTAAGCAGGCTGGTCGAAGGGTATTCGGGCATCGCCGTAGCGCCCAACCAGCCGATAGTGGGCGAAAATGTGTTCACCCAAGTGGCCGGGGTGCACGCTGACGGTGACAACAAGGCCAACCTTTACAGCAACGCCTTGGTGCCCGAACGTTTCGCACGCAAGCGCGAATACGCCTTGGGAAAGACGAGCGGCAAGGCCAATATAGACCTAAACCTGCAGGAGCTTGGCTTGGAACTGACGCCGGCGCAGATAAGTAAGGTGACGCAAAAGATAACCGAACTCGGTGACAGGAAAAAGATTGTAACCCAAGAAGACTTGCCGTTCATCGTGAGCGACGTGCTGAAACACGCCGTGCCGGAGGACAAAGTAAAACTCGTGAGCTACATGGTGTCGTCGGCATACGGCCTGAAACCGATAGCAAGCGTTAAGGTTGACATAAACGGCCGGCAGTACGAGGCCGACGCAATGGGCGACGGACAGTATGACGCATTCGTCAAAGCGTTGCGCAAGATATACAGAGGCTCGCTGGGAAGGACTTTTCCTGTGCTTGAGAATTACAGCGTAACGATACCGCCCGGAGGCCGTACCGACGCCCTCGTGCAAACTGTCATAACATGGAACTGCAACGGAAAAAGCATAAAGACACGGGGGCTCGATGCCGACCAGACCGAGGCGGCCATAAAGGCAACCTTCAAAATGCTCAACATAATGGAGGGACAGAATGACAAGTAATTAATAACATAAAAACATTAGTGTCCCGTTAAAATGGGACGAGTTAAACAATTAATCAAAAAGCCCCGGAATCAGGGGATCATTTAGATC
>CALUFA010000002.1 GCA_944319795.1 uncultured Prevotella sp.
ACCAGGCTGACGAACTCCTTGGACTTTCCATGAACCATTATAATGTCAAGTTTGCAACGGTATAATCAACTAGAGCCTCTGCCTAATTATAAAACACTGGTTATCAATATGTTACAACTAAAAGCAGGAATACTTACCGATTAACGGTGATTTTTCCTTTTGCGAACGGTTGGCACCGGTATTGCAATCAACGGCAAATTGCCGTGCAAAAGGCCGTGTCTTGCACGGCAAAAGACCGTATATCGCGACTCAATAGGTTGCTTTTTGCAAAACATGACAAACATATCGTCCAACCGTGCATGTGCCTATGCAGGAAAAATAAGAACCGGCCTTTCTACGGTTCTCGCCGTTAAAAAGACCGGTTCCCACATTTTATTATAAACCTGATGCCCTAATGTCGGTTGCCCACCACGCGCCATGCTTACATTGCCATGCCGGCAGGGCGCAAACAATCAACAGGCATCCCCAAATTCCACCTTTATAAAGGCATGTTGACGCGTCCGATGTTATACATCTTCATTACGTTCACACAATACTTGTTGAACTTCTTGCTGTCCAAAATCCTGCTAACAATCTTTTTCATAATCTTTTTACCTTTCTTTTTTAGTTCTACATGTAGGATGCATCTTCACATCCTGTTATCCTTTTTCATTCGTTTCTGCTGCAAAGGTAATACCATTTCCGACACATTGGAACGCATCACGCATGAAAATTCCATTTTATCCGACTAATTTTGACCTGCGTCAAAACAATTGACTTACATCAACGAAAAAAGCTGACAAACTGACAAATTGCGGCATTTCCGCCAACGAATACGCATCAGCACGCCCTCCGCCAAAATGGCACTAATCAGCCTTGTTGTGTTCTTCAGAGGCTGACATCGGACAAAAAAACATGTTTTTATTTGCAGTTTAACTTTAGTTGTAGTATTTTTGTGCCACAAAATCATTGTATGGGAAACAAATACATATTGCCACCCGAGTGGGCCGTACAAAGCGCAATACAACTGACATGGCCACACGCCGGCACAGACTGGCTGCCGTATCTTGACGACATTTGCGCCGTCTACGTCGAGATGGCCGATATCATTACGCGCTACGAAAAGCTGATTGTAGTGACGCCTGAACCTGAAAACGTTTGGAGACAGCTTAATACAAGGCTGACCAAGCGCCAATTGGAAAACGTTACGGTACATGAATGCCTGACAAACGACACATGGGCGCGCGATCACGGCTTCATCACGCTCAAAGACGGCGACAGTGCACGCCTGCTCGATTTCCGTTTCAACGGCTGGGGAGAGAAGTTTCCGGCGGAACTCGACAACGCCATCAACCGCAGCCTGTACGCCAACCATGTGGTAAAAGGCGAATATGTCGACATGAACGACTTCGTGCTCGAGGGCGGTTCGATAGAAAGTGACGGTAAAGGCACCGTGTTCACGACCAGCAAATGCCTGCTTGCGCCACACCGCAACCAGCCAATGACGCGCGCGGGAATAGAACAGAGACTTAAAGACAGCCTCTGCGCCGAGCGCATAGTATGGATTGACTACGGACACCTTGACGGCGACGACACCGACGGGCACATTGATACATTAGTAAGAACAGCGCCCGACGACACCTTATTATATATAAGCTGCACAGACCCTAACGACTCACACTATGACGACCTGCGGATGATGGAAGAACAACTGAAAACATTCCGCACCGCCGACGTCCGGCCTTACCGGCTTATACGCCTGCCTATGCCCCACCCCATTTACGACGACGGCTACCGTCTGCCGGCCACATACGCCAACTTCGTGATAATAAACGGAGCCGTTATTTACCCGACATACGGACAACCCGACACCGACGCCGAAGCGGCCAAGGCGATAAAGGAAGCATATCCGGAAAGAAACATTATCGGAGTAGACAGCCGCACGGTTATCAGGCAGCACGGCTCGCTGCACTGCTGCACGATGCAATTATTAAGTTGACAAGGCTGACAAGTATAAAAGGAGATTTGACTTGCCATTCCGTCAATGACAAATAATCTGCCTGCTTGTCACCGGCTGCTTTTCTACCAAAAACAAAAAACATGAAAATAGGTATAATACAACAACACAACACGGCCGACCGCAATGACAACATGAAGCGGCTGGCCTACGGAATAAGGGCTTTGGCTAAAGACGGTGCAGAACTGATAATCATGCAAGAGCTGCACAACTCGCTGTATTTCTGTCAGACAGAAAACGTTGACAACTTCAACTTAGCCGAGCCCATACCTGGTGAGTCTACCGAGTTTTTCAGTTCATTGGCCAAAGAACTCGGCGTAGTAATCGTCGCATCGTTGTTCGAACGCCGTGCCGCAGGACTTTACCACAACACTGCAGTCGTAATAGAGCGCGACGGCACGATAGCAGGCAAATACCGCAAGATGCACATACCCGACGACCCTGCTTACTACGAAAAGTTTTATTTCACGCCTGGTGATCTCGGCTTCCACCCGATCGACACGTCCGCAGGCCGTCTCGGCGTGCTGGTCTGCTGGGACCAATGGTATCCCGAAGCAGCCCGCTTAATGGCGCTACAAGGCGCCGACATGCTTATCTACCCAACGGCGATAGGTTACGAAAGTTCAGACACCGAAGCCGAACAGCAACGTCAGCGCGAAGCGTGGACTACCGTTCAACGTGGTCACGCAGTAGCCAACGGACTGCCCGTCGTAGCCGTAAACCGCGTAGGATACGAACCCGACCCGTCAGGACAAACGGGCGGAATACAATTCTGGGGAAGTTCGTTCGCTGCCGGCCCACAAGGCGAGATGCTCTATCGCGCGTCAGACAAAGAGGAAGAATGCGCCATTGTCGACATCGACTTGGGCCACAGCGAACAAGTACGCCGCTGGTGGCCGTTCCTGCGCGACAGGCGCATCGACCGCTACGACGACATTACCCGAAGGTTCATCGACTAACCAACAAACACAGTGAACACCCTGAAACGAATAATACGAGGCACAGTGTGGACCATTATCGCCGTTTACTCAGCCGCGATAATACTGGCCCACCTGCCATTCGTGCAGGGATGGCTGGGAAAAGAAGTTAGCGCAATCGTCGCAAAAAAGCTCAATACCAAAGTCAAGGTAGACAAGGTGCACCTCGGATTCTTAAACAGGGTAGTCGTAGACGGCTTAGAATTGTACGACCAAAAATCGGAACTAATGCTGAAAGCGTCGCGGTTGGCGGCGAAAATCGATTACGGCGAACTCGTAAGAAACGGCCGCGTCTACGTATCCTCTGCACAGCTGTTCGGCATGAAAGGCGTATTCTACAAGACAAACGGACACGCAAAAGCTAATTTCCAGTTCGTGCTCGATTCACTTGCGTCAAAAGACAAGACCAAGAAATCCGACTTGGAATTAAGCATAAACTCGCTTATCATAAGACACGGAGCGATTAAGTACGACAAATACGACATCGCCCCCACCCCGTCTAAGCTCAACCTTGCACACATAGACATAAAGGACATAAGCGCACACATCATCGTCCCCTATTATTCAGCCGAAAAACTCGAAGCCGAAGTAAAAAAACTGTCTTTCAAGGAAGCGTCAGGACTAAACCTGAAAAAACTGAAGTTCAACTTCTCGATGGACAACCGGACGGCACGATTAACCGAACTCGAGCTGGCGTTGCCTGCAACAGACCTGAACATCAGCCGGTTCACGGCAGAATACGGGAACAAGGAAGGTGACACAGGCGATAATGACTTACGATTCAATGGAGAAATAGACCAATCGAAGATAACGCCGCGCGACGTAGCATGCCTCGTTCCGTCGTTTAAGAACAATTCAAACCCGATATACGTAACGGCAGCCTTCGACGGTACACGGCATAATATGAACATAAGCCGGCTCGAAGCATTTTCCCACGACGGGCTGACAAGTTTAACGGCCACAGGCCGAATATCAAAAAACAAGACTGGCACCGCATGGCATGCCGACATAAAACGTTTCAGATGCACCGCACAAAGCATCGACGAGATGCTTAGCAACTCGCTTGGCAAAAACATAAAGTTACCTGAAATGCTGATGCGTTTAGGCGGCATAAGTTACACCGGCGGAATATCTGGCACCGGCGGAATACTGTCTGCCGAAGGAACTTTCACAAGCGATATAGGCAAAGCCGACATCAAAGTCAACAAAAACGAGCAACGCATCGACGCACACGTAAACACAAACGGGCTAAACCTAAAACACCTTCTCGACAACGACAAGCTCGGAATGCTTGCCACAACCGTCAATGTAAGTTGCAACATCGGCAAGGCCGGAATATCCGACTTGAAAGTCAACGGCATATTTCCAAGACTCGACTATAACGGATACTCATACGCCGGAATAAAAGCCGACGGAACATACGACAAGTCTACATTCAGCGGCTCGTTAAGCATCGACGACCCCAACGGGCAAATATCGCTCGAAGGCACCACCCACCTGTCTTCCGCCGTAAAGTCAGCCGACATTGTAGCTTCCGTAAGAAACCTCGACCCCGCTTCGCTAAACATAACAGACAAATGGAAAGGCGCAAAGTTCAGCCTTGACGTCAACGCCGACATGCAAATGTCTGAAACCGACGCCAACATATTCAACGGCGAGGTGAAAGTCACAAACTTATCAATGCTCTCTCCGGAAAGGGAATACAGGCTCGATTCACTTAACATTACGGCGCGCCACGGCCACATGGCCATGCGCAGCGATTTCGGACACGCCGAGCTTTCCGGCGTTTACAAACTGAAAACGCTCGCCAACAGCTTCGTCAACATGCTGAACGCAAAAATGCCGACATTCTTCGAAGAACGGACACAGGCCGAAAACCAATTTACGCTAAACGCCGAAATAACCAATTCAGACATCCTCGACGCATTATTAGGCGTTCCGCTAAAGCTCGACGCACCGCTCGGGATAAACGCCTACGTCGACGACGCGCAAAAAACGATAAACGTTACATGCCAAACCGACAGGATGTTCTACGACGAGTCGCCTTACGAGAACGTTTCCGTATCCGCATCAACGACGGGCGGCCCGCTCTCCGTCGACGGTAAAGTAAGAAAAATAATGGCTAACGGCCATAAGCTCGACTTAGGCTTCACTGCCGCGGCCGACAGCGACAGGCTTACGACCTCTATTAACTGGGACAACAACCAGGAAAAGCTGATGGCAGGAGAGATTAACGCTGAAACCCGGTTCATAAAAAACGAATCAGGCAAAACAGACATCGACATAAATGTAAAACCGTCGGAAATCTACATCAACGACACCACTTGGAACGTGCTCCCCGCAAACATCATGTACAGCGGTGGCAACCTTGCCATAAAACATTTCTCAATTGAGCGTTCAAACCAGCACATTAGAATCGACGGACTGGCCACGAAGCAGCCTACCGACTCGATAACCATAGACCTTAAGGACATAGACGTAAGCTACGTGCTCGGCCTCATAAACTTCCACTCTGTTGAGTTCGGAGGGTATATGACTGGCAAAGCATACGTAAAATCCGTATTCTACGAACCTGACGCACAGGCCGACCTGACAATCAACCGGTTCACGCTTGAGGGCGGCAGGCTCGGCAAGCTCTTCGCGAAAGTAGGTTGGAACAAAACAGACAAGCAGATAGACATCGACGCACACGCCGAAGAAAGCAACGGGGCGCACACGTTGGTCAACGGATACGTGTCACCGGCCAACAAGGACATCGACCTCAAGATACGCGCCGAAGGCACCAACATCGAGTTCATCGAAGGCTTCTGCGGCTCTTTCATGGACAACGTCGAAGCCTGTGCGCACGGCGAACTCAGGCTGCACGGGCCGCTGAAGGCTATGGATCTTACGGGCAAGATGGTGGCCGACGGGAAAATAAGGATATCACCGATAAACGTGACTTACAACTTAGAGAACGACACGATACATTTCCTACCCGACAACATCGTGTTCCGCGCCGACACTATACGCGACCGTAACGGCAACACAGGCATCGTAGACGGCACATTACACCACCAACACCTAAAAAACATGTCTTATGACATATCGATAAGGACCGACAACCTGTTATGCTACGACACGAACGGCTACGGCGAAGACTCTTTCTACGGAACAGCCTACGGCACAGGACTTTGCACGATACAAGGGCGAAAAGGCCAAGTGAACATCGACATCGACGTTACGCCCGACAAAGACTCGTTCATAGAATACAACGTGGCCAGCCCCGACATGATAACCGACCAACAATTCATAACCTGGCGCGATAAGACCGCCGACACCCTGTCAGTCTCCGGCGACTCGATACAAGCCGGCGCGGCGTTGGCCGACGGGGCACAGCAATGGGCGGTTGACGACATACCGTCAGACATCCGCATCAACTTCATAATCAACATGACTCCCGAAGCCACGTTGCGCATACTCATGGACAAAAACACGAACGACTATATAGCGCTGAACGGCAACGGCACAGTACGCGCGTCGTACTTCAACAAAGGTTCGTTCAACATGTTCGGGACGTTCGTCATCGACCACGGCGTGTACACGCTGACGATACAGAACATCATTAAGAAAGTGTTCCAGTTCCAGCAAGGCAGCTCTATCGTATTCAGCGGCAACCCGTACAACGCCATGCTCAACCTGCAAGCCGTCTATACGGTCAACGGCGTGCCGCTGTCAGACCTCCAGCTCGGCAACAGCTTCTCAAGCAACAACGTAAGGGTAGACTGCCTGATGAACATCAGCGGCACGCCGAAGGCACCCCACATCGACTTCAACATCGACATGCCGACCGTGAGCGAAGACGCCGAGCAAATGGTACGCACCGTGATAAACAGCGAAGAGGAGATGAACCAGCAAGTGGTCTACCTGCTCGGCGTAGGACGCTTCTACATGCAAGGCAACAACAACTCATCCGACCAAGGCCGGCAGAACCAGACGAGCTTAGCCATGCAGAGCCTGCTAAGCGGCACGATAAGCCAACAAATAAACACCCTGCTGGGCAGCCTTACCGACAACAACAACTGGACGTTCGGCGCTAACATCAGCACCGGCGACGACGGCTTCAACAACGCCGAATACGAAGGCCTGCTGTCAGGACGGCTGCTCGACAACCGCCTGATAATAAACGGGCAATTCGGATACCGCGACAACGAGAACGCAACAACGTCGTTCATCGGCGACTTCGACATAAACTACCTGCTTACGCCCAACGGCAACATATCGCTAAAGGTGTACAACCAAACCAACGACCGGTATTTCACCAAGTCGTCGCTTAATACGCAAGGCATAGGCATCATGCTAAAGAAAGACTTCAACTCGCTTATGGAACTGTTCGGATACAAGAGGAAGAAAAAGATACAAACCACAACTGAAAAATAAGATTATTAACGGGAGTCTTGCGGACATTCATATTTATCAATGATAAATTCACGACGGTTTTAACCCAAATCGGTCATTATACTTCAGTCTGATTATGTGTTTATGCCGTGTAGATTGCTTTCCGTTTCGGCGAAGGCGTAGCGGGCTACGCCGAGACGGGACGAAAAACAAGATGCCGGCAGAAACACATAAGCTGACGAAGAGTAAGTAGCATGCGTCAAAATTCGGTTCTTTACGGTCTAATGACCGATTGGGGTTTAATGTCACAATGTCACCGCACAGTTCAAGCTACTGATTACCAACAGGTTGCATGGTGACATTAACATAAGCTCCACATTCACAACTGTCACATGCCTAGATGTGTGACGGTGGTGAATGTGGAGCTTATGTTAATGTCACCATGCAACGCCGTGATTTTCAACTGATTACGCCGTATTGTGACGTTGTGACATTAAATCCGTAAAAAATAAATCTTTGTACGTTGTGCAATAAGCCGTCTATCGTCTCCACGTTTGCCGCCTTTCATCATACAAAAGACTACCTTTTGAGACACGAAAGGCTACCCGTTGGCGGAATTAAATTTACGTCAGTCCTGTATTTAAGAACTGACGTAAGCTAAAAATCAGTTAGAGCCGATATACAAGAACACCATTCCCAACAACACTAGTATCAAATCTACGACCTTGCTCTTCAGGTTCTTTTCATGCAAAAGCACCGCTCCGAACAAGAACGAGACAATTACGCTGCCGCGCCTTATCATCGACACGATACTGATCATTGCGCCGGGAACGCTCAATGCGTAAAAATACACAAAGTCGGCAGCGCTGAGGAACACGCTTATCAGTATTATGCACCAGTCCCAACGGAACGGCGTCGTATGCCTGCGCTTTGGCCACCACAGCACAAGCAGCACCACGCCCATCATGAAACATTGGTAAATGTTATACCAACTCTGCACGGCCATGCGGTCGAGCCCCACCCCGCCGTGGCTCGGCGGAGCCATAAGATACTTGTCGTAAAGGCCGCTTACGGCGCCAAGCAAGGCCGCAAGCACGACGAAATATATCCAACGGTCGTGCTTGAAGTCGATGCCCTCCTTCTTTCCGCTACGGCTCAACATGAAAAACGACGCAACCGCCAGCGCAACTCCTATCCACTGGTATATGTTAAGCCGCTCGCCGAAAACTATGAACGCGCCGACCAGCACCATTACAGGGCGTGTAGCGTTGATAGGGCCGACGATGGTCAACGGCAGATGCTTCATGCCGAAATACCCGAATATCCACGACGAAAGCACAATTACGCTCTTCAACAGGATGTACTTATGCATCTCCCAACCGCCGCTGCCAACGTGGAAAATCGTCGAGTCGAGCGAGTCGGTAGTCGCCGACAACACGATGAACGGCAAAAATATCAACGACGAAAACAACGTGTTGAGGAACAACACGGGAATGACGGCATTGGAATCGAGCGACTTCTTCTTAAACGAATCATAGAAGCCGAGCAACGCCGCAGAAAGAAAAGCCAATAACAACCACATACTTACTTATTTAAATTAAGAATTAAGAGTAAAGAGTAAAAAAATAAAGGAATTAAGCTGCATTGCATATTTTCTTAACTCTTAATTCTAATCCATTCTTTATTAATCAGTATTCAATATTTTCAAGGAAAAGGGCATTGCCGGGCATGCTTTCGCCTGCGCCCGTCCGCTTCTTACCTTCAATTATACTCTTAAAACCTTCTATGCCGACACGGCCGCGGCCAACGTCGACAAGCGTGCCTACTACGGCTCGCACCATGTTGCGCAAGAAGCGGTTGGCTGTTATCACGAAGTGCCAACAATCCCCTCCGTCGTCCACCCAACGGGCTTCGGTCACCTTGCACAACGTAGTCTTCACGTCGGAATTACTCTTGCAAAACGCGGCAAAGTCGTCATACTGAAGAAGCAACGCCGCCGCCTCGTTCATCTTAGCGAAATCAAGATTATAAAACAGTTCGCACGAATAAGCCCGAAGGAAAGGATTCTTACGCAGATGCACGTAATAATGGTAAGTGCGCGACACGGCGCTAAACCTCGCGTGCATGTCCTGGCCTACCTTCTCGGCCCTGTCAGCCGCAATGTCCCTCGGCAACAGGCGGTTCAGCTTATACACAAGTTGGGCGCAATCCAACTCAAGCCCCGTATCAAAATGGGCCACCATCATACGCGCATGCACCCCTGTGTCGGTGCGCCCTGCACCCACCACTTGTACGTCTTCACGCAGAAGCGTCGACAAAGCCCTTTGCAATTCCTCTTGGACGGTACGCGAATTGGGCTGCACCTGCCATCCGTGGTAATCCGTACCGTCGTATTTGAAATAAAGAAAATATCTCTGCAACATAATGCGAAACCTGTTTTCTGGGTGCAAAAGTACAAAAATATATCCTTACAGGCATACTTTTACATCCCGAACAAAACCTTTTCAAATAAAAAAATTACCGAAAATGTAAGAAAAAGGACAAAAGTATGAGAAAAAAATCTTAAATTTGCCAACTAAAATAATACAAACAGAAATAAGCGCGATAAAATATGACTGAAAAATCTATTAAGGCATTATGATTTACCATTTGCTCCGTTTTTTCCTGAAACTACTGTCATATATTCCCTTCCGTGTGTTATACATACTGTCTGACGGTTTGTTCTATCCGCTATATTATTTAATAAGGTACAGGCGGAAAATCGTAAGACGCAACCTTACCGAATCATTCCCCGAGAAAAACCTTTCAGAAATCAAGCACGTCGAGAAAAGATTCTACCGTTTCTTCACCGACATGATTCTCGAAAGTTGCAAACTGGCTTCCATATCGCAAGATGAAATAAGACGGCGGATGAAGTTCAAGAACGTAGAAGAAGTGAACGGAATGCTTAAGCAAGGCAAGTCGGTAGCAGTATATTTGGGGCATTACGGCAATTGGGAATGGGTGTCGTCCATGCCGCTGTGGCTGGAAAAAGACATTATCGGCGCACAAATATACCACAGACTAAGCAACAAAAACGTTGACAAGCTGATGTTGCACATACGCGGACGCATGGGCGCAATAAGTATAGACATGCATAAGACGGCGCGCTACATAACAGCCCTTGCAACCGAGCACAAGGTCTGCACGATCGGATTTATTGCCGACCAATCGCCAAGGAAAAGGGATTCACATCATTTCCTACATTTCCTGCACCACAACACACCAGTGCTTACAGGCACGGAAAAAATAATCAAGCATTATGGGTTTGAGGCTTTTTATCTTGACGTAAAGAGGACGAAACGAGGATATTACGAAGCCGAGTTCGTCAAAATGCACGACAACCCGCAATCACTTCGTGACTTCGAGCTGACCGACCTGTACTTCAAGCATCTTGAACAAGCTATCACAAAAAGACCAGAGCTGTATCTGTGGACCCACAAACGCTTCAGAATAGCGACGTTACTTAACGAATAATAAAAAGAACACATCATACATGGACATTGATTTCATCATAACATGGGTTGACATGAACGACCCACAATGGCATGCTGACTTCACAAAGTACTCCGGCAATAAAGACAACATCAAGAACGGTGTGTCTGAAGCAAGGTTCCGCGACTACGGCCTTTTGAAATACTGGTTCCGTGGTGTCGAGACATTTGCCCCGTGGGTGCGTAAAATCCACTTCGTAACTTGCGGACAAAAACCCGAATGGCTTAATATTGACAATCCCAAACTTAATCTCGTCAGCCACAAGGATTATATCCCCGTGCAGTTCTTGCCGACTTTCAACTCTGTCGTCATCGAATATTATCTCCATAAGATACCGGATCTCGCAGAACATTTCGTTTACTTCAACGACGATTTCTACATAACAAACCATATCAAGACTGAACGTTTCTTCAAGAACGGCCTACCATGCGACATCGCCGTATTGCAATACAACCCGTCATGGTCACAATGGTATAGAACCTTAAAAAACAGCATAAACATCATCAACAGGCATTTCGACAAAAAGGAAGTGATGGCGCGCGACTACGATAAGTGGTTTGACAAAAAATACGGTTCTAAGGCCATTTGGAACCATATCCTGAAAACATACGGGAAATTCATCCCGTTACGCACTCCACACAATGCCCAACCCTACCTTAAAACGACTTTCGATGAAGTATGGCATGCGGCAGGGAAAGAGCTGACCCAAGCATCTGCAAACAAGTTCAGGGCATTCAGCGATTACACACCCGAACTTTTCCGTACATGGCAAATCTGTAAAGGGAACTTCGAACCATACAACACTTACGGCGACACCAAGATGTTTCCGCTCATGATACGCTCCAAACAAGCCGTCAAGGCTATATACAATCAGTCTTATTCCCTGATATGCCTTAACGACAACGTACATATACGCAACTATGCGCAAGTAATGGGAAATATCAAAGACGCGTTTGAACATATACTACCAGAAAAATCGAGTTTTGAATTGTAACGACCAAAGACGATGAAAAAAGTCTATGCCGAAATACTTGCAGGAATAATACCATGCAAAATGGCGCGCAACCGTTGGCGCGGCATACTACGTTACGGACTCCTTAACGCAGCAAAACTATTATACCGTTTAAGACGCGACCATACCCAACCTCGATATTATCTTGCTATTTGCGCCATTGCCAAAAATGAAGGCCCGTACTTCAAGGAATGGATAGAATGGCACAAAAAGCAAGGCGTAGAGAAATTCTACATATATGACAACGAAAGCACTGACTGCACGAAGGAAGTACTTGCGCCATACGTCAAGTCCGGATTAGTTGAATATAATTATTTTCCCGGATACAAAGTACAATTGTCGGCATACGACAACTGCTTTGACAGACACCGACTTGACACACGGTGGATAGCATTAATAGACCTCGACGAATTCATCGTCCCCATAAAAGATGGAAACATACCTGAATTCCTAAAAAGGTTCGAAAAGTTTCCAGCCATAGAAATCAATTGGTTAGTCTATGGCAGCAATGGGGAAAAAAAGAAGAAGCCGGGTACAATGATGGAAAGATTCAAGCGGCATTCACACTACGAACACATATTGAACCGGCATGTTAAAAGCATTGTGAACCCACGGCGCATTTTCAACATGATCGGCTGCCATGAGGCGGCGCGCATATCAGGACATGCGGCAGACTCACATGGCAATCCGATCAAGAAAAACTTCCGCGAGCGCGAACCACAGCACGACGTCATCCGCATAAACCATTATGCCGTAAGATCTTACGAGGAATTCATGGAGAAACAAGCTAAAGGCCGAGCTAGCGGAAGAACCAAGATGCTGACGCAGAATTATTTTCTTAAATTCGACCTGAATGACATTGAAGATGACAAATAAGAATGCTACTTTTCAAATTGTGACTTCTTAGGAAAACGCCTATTTAAAAAAGCAACCATTCTTTTCCTGTCATCATCACTTGCAAATTCAGAATCATTCATGCAAAACAGCATAGGGTTGTATCTTTCCAATTTACGATAATGATTTTCCCTATGAATATGAAACCTGAACGAGGTACTCAACGTTACGTATTGCAGATGCGCACGTTTCTCGGATAAAGCCACGTAAGCAAACAGATTACGTTGAATGTCATTCGCGCTTCTAACATGGTTAGACAAAGTTGGCTCTATCTCGTTCTTAAACATCAGCTCTACACGTTGACAATCGCTTTTCAAATATGCATCGATATTATGGTGGGTTTTCCCTCCATAATATTTACCGTATTTCTTTTCAACCAAATCGGCCGCATTACGTATTATTTGAATGTAATTGCTCAACGTTTTCCCCTGCACATGCTCCTTAAACCACAAAGTAAATTTTCTAAACGGCCTGCGTGTAAACCTTATTATCGGTAATCCGTCCTCCGCAAAAAACATATCCGGCGTAACGGGCTTGTTTATAAACATATCATCATTTGCAAATAAAAAATGTTCCGACAGTCCGGGTATATTGCATATAAAATGTTCAATTACGGTGGCATTGAAACACGGAAGGCACACTGATGGCATTATCTCCTTATGGTCAACTATCCTAATCTTCGGATTCGATGTATCAAGCCATATTGGCACTTGGTTGTCTGTTACAATATATATTTTATGAATCCAAGGAGCATACGCCTCGATCGAACGCAAACTGAATTTCAGCTCGTCGTTATTGGCATAGCGCCCCTCGCAATTAACACTTGACTTTTCTTCTGTCTTACCGATGCATGCGTTACGTTTTGCCTGCCACACCGGATCACTGCCATTCACCCAAAGATAAACTAAATCAATATCCATATTGAAAATCTCCACCTTATATTTACCTACATACTATTTCTCAAAACGGGATTTTTCAGGGAAACGCTTGGCTAAGAAATCCGTAACTTTTTCCCTATCGCCGTCATTCGCATATTCCGAATCATTCATGCAGAACAAAACAGGATTGTATTTTTCCAACTTATCATAATGTTTCATGTTTTGAATGTGGAACCTGAAAGAAGTCTTTTGGGTGACATAAAGTTCATGCCCACGTTTTTCAGCTAAAGCCACATACGCAAACAAACTACGTTGAATGTCATTTCCGCTACGGACATGGTTGGACAAAGTCCTCCCTATTTCGTTTTTAAACATCTCTTCAGTACGTTGGCAATCGCTTTTTAAGTAAGCGTCTATATTATGATGCGATTTACCATCATAATAAACCCCATACTTCTTTTCAACCAATTTTGCGGCATTCCTTACTATTTGGACATAATTCTTCAATGGTATGCCCAAACATCTTTTCTTAAACATCAAAAACAGGTCTCTTAACCTGCTGTGGGTCAACCTGATTATAGGCAGGCCGTCGTCGGCAAAGAAAAATGCCGGAGACACCTTCTTATTAATAAACATATCATCATTGGCAAAAAGGAAATGTTCGGAAAGACCGGGAATTTTCCACAGGAAATGCTCTATCACCGTCGCATTAAAACAAGGCAGGCATACAGGCGGCATAATCTCCTTATGGTCAACGACCCTGACCCTCGGATTCGAAGTATCCAACCATTTCGGAGTTTGGTTGTCGGTCACAATAAATATCTTACGTATCCAAGGAGCGTATTGCTCAATTGAGCGCAAACTGTATTTCAGCTCATCGTTATCCGCATACCTACCCTTACAATTCACAGCAGACTTAGCCTCCATCCTACCAATACAGGCATTGTGTTTTTCCAACCATTGAGGGTCGTTACCGTCAACCCAAAGATATACTAAATCTACGTCCATTCTGTTCTTAAATATTTTAAATTAAAACTATCTGTTTTCACTAAAATCCGATACGCCAAGAACGGTTAAATAGTGTTTTAAAGATTCTATTTCGGCATCGGCAACAAGTTTTTGGAACTCTTCCGGATGTTTATCCACATGCGACATTTCCAAAGCATTGTAATAAATGCGTTTTGATTCGTCTGAACCTTTTAAGTTAATAAGGGTGTACCCTTTCCGCAATAAGTACAAATTCATCAACAACCTTGAGGTACGTCCGTTGCCGTCTATGAACGGATGGATGCGCACCAATTCGTCATGCAGATAAGCGGCTATCAATACAGGATGCATACTCCTTGATTCTAAATCATGGAAATGTATCATAAAATCTTCCATCAACTTACCTATCATGTACGGTTGTGGCGGCATGTGCCTGCTACCTGAAATAAGTACCGGCACTGTGCGATAACGCCCTGCGTTCTCACGGTTTATGCCATGCAACACCAACGCATGTATTTGCTTTATCGTACTTTCGGTTATGTCGATTTCGTGTTTGGCAAAATCACGTATATAATCTATCGCCTCGGCATGGTTAATGGCTTCCAAGTGTTCACGCATCGACTTACCTGCTATCGTTACACCCTCATTCACTACAAGTTCCGTCTCCTGCAGCGTAAGCGTATTGCCCTCTATGCGGTTGCTCTCATAGGTATATTCGACATTCAACGCATCTTCGATTTTCTTCAATGCATCCGCAGGCAAAGGACGACATTCCGAAAGCCTTGCTTTCAAGACATCACATCCTTGTAACAAAACACCCAAATCATATTCCATAATAGAATTGTCAAAAACTCTTATTTCTCAAATTCAGACTTATCAGGAAATTTATTATCCAAATAAGTTTTCGACATCTGTCTGTCTGAATCTGTCGCATATTGGGAATCATTCATGCAGAAAAACATTGGTTGATATTTTTCAAGTCTTTCATAAAAAATCTTCTTATGTATTTTAACATACATAGACTCTTTACTCGTGACATAACGCAATTTTCCTCGTTTTTCCGCAAGAGCGGCATAAGATAATATGCTACGGTGAACATCATCATCGTTGCGCACTTTATTCTTATTATTTGCGGAAAATTCGTTACGGAATACTTCTTCAACCATCCTTTTATAATCACTTTTGAGATAAGAATCTATATTATGGTGTGGCATGCCTGTATAATAAGTTCCATATTTACGGTCAACCAATTGAGAAGAACGAACAATCATTGTTCTGTAATTACTCAAATGTTTATTACGAAACTTTTCACGAAAGAACCAACGAATTCTTCTAAAAGACTTGCGTACAAGACGTACAACAGGAAAGCCCTGTTGCGTAAAAAAGTCCATCTCTGTAACTTTTTTATTTAAATACATATCGTCGTTAGCGAACAAAAAATGTTCTGCAAGTCCAGGAATTTTATATAAGAAATGCTCTATTAAACTTGAATTGAAACACGGCAAACTTTCAGCCGGCATGATTTCCGTATGATCTATAATTTTAACTTTTGGATTTGTCGTATCCAACCAATCAGGGGTTTGGTTATCTGTAACAATAAAAATTTTTCTTATCCAAGGAGCATACATCGCAACTGACCTCAAACTATACTTCAGCTCATCATTGCTAACATAACGGCCTTTACAATCTATTTCAGGATCATCCGAAACATTTTTCACAACTGAATTATGCTTCTTCTGCCATTCAGGATCATTCCCGTTTACCCAAAGATATACTAAATCAACGTCAAACATATTTTAATCATTAATTATTTTCATACATTTTTTATAACGAAATATATAAAGTATCAAGACTAATTTCTTGATTTCACCTCTTTTTCACTTAACCGCAAAGTCCTCTTAATCCATTTTGTCTAAAACATTCAATATAGACTGCATAGCCCGTGCGACATAAGATATTGCCGCAGGAAACGAGGTCGTAAAAGGACGGCATTTTCATCTTTCTTTATACATGAACAATACAAGAATGTCCGTATAAAGAATAAATATCATTTCAGGATATATTTCATGTTTTCAGGAGCGACATTCCACCCCAAATCCTTTCCCTTTCCACTTAAAAACCATTCACCTATCTTACTCAACTTTCCACCATTAGCTTTTTTGTCTTTCAAAAGCCTTATAAAGTCCTGTTTATTTTTGCCGTTTATCTTTTCCATCTTTATTTATGCTTTATATTTAGTTTAAATGCAAACGGGCAAATAAAGTGTTTTCCACCAAATTGCCGAGTGCTGATTATCAGGGAGCAAAGATAATTCAAAAAAATGAAATACGAAATAAATAATATGAATATCCACATTTTGCCAAACGACACTCCTTCTGGAAAAATGCGGACATTCAGATAAATAATAAAGAAATGTGATACGAATAGGCTATTTTTCGTACCTTTGCGCCATGCTTATATTGATTACCGTAATAGCTTATTTCAGCCTGCTGGCGGCGCTTGGCAAGATGACGTCGGCAAGAGCTACCAACGAAACATTCTTCCGCGCCGACCGCAAGTCGCCGTGGCCCGTGGTGGCCTTCGGCATGATAGGCGCGTCAATCTCAGGCGTCAGCTTCGTGTCCGTACCAGGCATGGTCGTCGCGCAAGACATGACGTACATCCAAACATGCCTCGGCTTCATCCTCGGCTATTTCGCCGTGGCGTTCATCCTAATGCCCGTTTATTACCGCATGAACCTTACTACGATTTACGGTTACCTCGACCGGAGGCTCGGGCGGCGGTCGTATAAGACGGGGGCGGCGTTTTTCCTCCTGTCAGACCTTACCGGGGCGGCCGTCAAATTCTATGTGGCGTGCGCCATACTGCAACGCTTCGTAGCCGACGAATACGGCGTGCCATTCACCGCCACCGTGGCGGCGCTAATGTTGGCGATATGGCTTTACACGCGTAAAGGAGGCATAAAAACACTGGTCTGGACCGATTCGCTGCAGACGCTGTGCATGCTCGGGGCGCTCGTGCTGATAATAGCGAGCGTGGCCGGGCGGCTCGGCATGGATGCTACGCAGGCCGTCAAGGCCGTAGCGGAAAGCGGCTACGCAAGGATTTTTGAGACAGGCGACTGGATGTCACCGCAAAACTTCTGGAAACAGTTCGTAAGCGGTGCCTTCATTGTAATAGTGATGACCGGCCTCAACCAAAACATGATGCAGAAAAACCTTACATGCAAGACGCTGCGCGAGGCGCAAAAAGACGTTTGCTCGTATGGATTCGCGTTCGTTCCGGTCAATCTGCTGTTCCTGTCGCTCGGCGTACTGTTAGTGATGCTAGCGCAAAAGGAAGGGTGCGCCCTACCGTCCGACCCCGACGAACTGCTGCCGATGTTCGCGGCAACCGGACGGATAGGCACGGCTACGGCGGTACTCTTCGTCATAGGCGTAGTGGCGGCGTCGGCAAGCACTGTCGACTCGTCGCTCACGGCGCTTACTACAAGTTACTGCGTCGACATTAAAGGGCGGCCCGGCGACGAACGCTTACGCCGCAGAACGCACATAGGCATTGCAGCTTTGTTTGTAATCTTCATCTTGGCGTTCCGCATGCTTAACTCAACAAGCGTAATCGATGCGGTTTACATACTTTGCTCTTACACTTACGGGCCTCTGCTTGGGCTTTTCGCATTCGGCCTTCTTACGAAAAGGAAAACAGACGACCGCATCGTACCCTACATAGCAACTGTCTCGCCGTTGCTATGCCTCGCGCTCGATTACATCACATCACATTATACAAGTTACAAGTTCGGCTACGAACTTCTTATGCTCAACGGACTTATAACTTTCTGCGGACTAATGATAAGAAAAGGCGAAAATGTGAAAAAGTAAAAATGTGGGTGTATCAAAATGGCGGCCATCGCCATTGTAGGGACATAATTCATTATGTCCGCACGTTTCGTAAGAAACGTATTACGCTGACATAGAGATATTTATACGCCCCTTCGTGGCGTGCGGACATAATGAATTATGTCCCTACAAGAGCAGTAAACCCATTTCGGGACACCCTCAAAACGATGTGTGATAGGCAGCGTTTTACATGTTAATAGGCGGCATTTTACATTGTGATAGGCGGCGTTTTACAACCTGGCATGCCGCTTCTTGCAAGTGGGCGTGCCGGTTTTAGCCGTTACGGGATAATGTTCTTATTCTTTTTTTTAGTTGCTTTTTATTGTCACAATGTCACCTCACGTCTTATCTTATTGATTATCATTGGGTTATGGCGTGACGGTGGCGTAAGTTCCACCGTCACCTCTGTCACCCGTGTGACGGTAGTGACGGTGCGACACACCTAATATCACCGCATAACGCTTTGGCTGCCAATCGGTTATACCACATTGTGACATTGTGACGTTAATTTAGCCGTAAAAAATAGATGAATGTCCTCAATCAGATTGAGGACATTCAAAAAAAACATATATTATGAACGTCCGCAAAATGCGGACGTCCAATTAAATAATGCCCTGTTCACGAAGATATCTGTCGGCCTCGATAGCGGCGCGGCAGCCACTCGCAGCTGCTGTTATGGCCTGGCGGTAATGCGGGTCGGCTACGTCGCCTGCTGCAAACACGCCCGGCACCTTAGTGCGCGGCGTACCCGGTTCGGTGATGATATATCCCGTCTCGTCGGTATCAATCCAAGGCTTGAACACGTCGCTGTTTGGCTTATGTCCGATAGCAAGGAAGAAACCGTCTATCGGCAAATCATACTTTTCCTCGTCAGGTTCACCCTTGCGCCTTACGACATGGGCGCCCTCTACACCGTTCTCACCATATAGCCCAAGCGTGTTGTGCTCGAACAGAATCTCGATGTTTGCCGCTTCTTTCACACGTTTCTGCATAACATCCGACGCACGCAAGAACGGTTTACGCACAATCATATACACTTTCTTTGCCAATCCGGCAAGATATAGGGCTTCCTCGCAAGCAGTATCACCACCGCCTACTACGGCTACGGTCTTCTTGCGGTAGAAGAAACCGTCGCATGTGGCACATGCCGAAACGCCTTCGCCCTTATACTTCTCCTCGTCGGCCAGGCCAAGGTATTTGGCCGAGGCTCCCGTAGCAATGATTACCGTATCGGCCTCTACCTCGTGACCTTCGTCGGTAGTCAGCACGTAAGGAGCTTTACTTAAATCGGCTTTTACGATCACGCCCTCGCGTATGTCCGTACCGAACCGCTCAGCCTGCTGGCGGAAGTCGAGCATCATCTGGTTGCCGTCCACTCCCTCGGGATAACCCGGAAAGTTCTCAACAACGGTTGTCTGGGTCAGCTGGCCGCCGGTCTGCAAGCCGCAATATATCACAGGGTTAAGATTAGCACGGGCAGCGTAAATGGCCGCCGTGTAACCTGCCGGGCCGCTGCCGACTATCAGGCAGCGGACTTTTTCTCTTTGTTCCATAATAATCTAAATAAGGAATCAATAGCAGCGAATCATGAAAAACCATGCTGCGGCATTCGGACAGCAGCACAACATTTCATGATCCGCCCCTTTGACGAAAGATTTATCAGAGTAATTCTACAATCTTTTTCTCTATGTTTTCAATTTTCTCCGTCGGCTCGAAGCGTGCTACGACATTGCCCTTCTTATCGACCAAGAACTTGGTGAAATTCCACTTAATGTCAGGATTGTTCTTATACTCAGGATCTTCCTTCGACAACATTTGGTCGAGAATATGGGTCAACGGATGAGATTCATCCCAACCGGCGAATCCCTTTTGGCTCTTCAAGAAGCCATATAACGGGTCGGCGTCTTCACCGTTCACCTTTATCTTCTTAAAACGCGGAAACTCCGTACCGTATGTCAACTTGCAGAACGAGTGTATGGCCTCGTCTGTTCCGGGTGCCTGCTGGCCGAATTGGTTGCACGGGAAGTCAAGAATAGTGAACCCGTCAGCATGATGCCTCTCGTAAAGTTTCTCCAACTCCTCATATTGCGGAGTAAAACCGCACTTGGTGGCAGTGTTGACGATAAGTAAAACCTCGTTTGCGTATTCCTTTAACGAAACGTCTTTTCCTTTCCTGTCCTTGACAGTGAAATCATAAACTGTTTTCATTTTATTTGTGCTTTTAATAAATGATTAGTGTCACATGTCGCTTGTCTTTGCAAATATAGGCATTAATCCCCAAATACCAACAAATAGCGCGTGAAAAACAGCAAATAATATGCGCCTTACAGAAAAAATGCCAACATTCAGCCTACTTGATTTGAACCTGTTGGTAACCGACAAGCCGGTCGGTGCGCTCGCCGCGCCCACGGTAATAAACAAGCGCCTGATACTTGTTCTCGGTTTGATAGAAACTACCTTCGGAAGGCAGCACGCTGCTGACGCCGTTACGGTCGAGCATTACGAACTGGTATGAGTAATAGCCTTGTTTTTGCAATACCCTGCCCGTGTAACAGTTGTTTTCTGCGTCGTACTCCATTTTATACTCAGGCAGAAACTGGTCGTTGGTCCATGCCCCGTTCAGGTAGACATCGCCGTCAACGCGTTGCGGCACACGGAGAATATAATTTACGTAAACGTATTCGGACGAAACGTCGTTCTCTATATTGTCGCTGTTCCTGATATAGAAAGCCCCGTTTGCGTCCTCGTCGTAAACGTAATTAAGCCTCGGCTCACAGGCAAACGAGTATGCCTGATAGTTCGTTCCGTCCCATATTATGCGGTCTATGCCCATAGTAGGATGCGACACGTCGAGAATCTCATACTTGTGGTATTCGTTTCCAGCCTGGAAAATCAAGTCACGGTTATGCTCCCATTTCAGGCCGTCGGGCATTATGTATTGGGGCTGGGCGTTGCTTCTTGCATTGTCCCAACGCCTGTTCTGCATCACCACGGTTTTTATTTGCGCTGAAGGGTCGGTTACGGTCATCGAGCCGAAATTGACTTCCATCGACACTTGTTGGTGGGCCTTGTTTATGTCAATATCCGTGTTTGACGTAACTTCAAGCCTTACGCTCATAGACGGTTCAAGCACCATGAAACACACTGTAAACATCGGACGGTTACCGTCGTTTTCATCAAAGACGGTCAACTTATAGTTTCCACTCATTTTCAGACGGCATTGCCTGTTAGGTATCCGCAGTTTGTAATGAGTGTAAAGAATATTTGTATTTATTGATTCTTCAGAATTATCAATGGTGTTACCTTCTTGGAACCCTTCAATAAAATCACTTGAAAAAAGCTGCTCAGACACGGTCCAGTCAGCTTCACAATGCTCCACCTTGTATGTATAACGCCGGTATGTATGCGTAAGGTCGTCGAAACTTATATTTATAATGTCATTAGGGCCTTGCCCTCCTAACTTAATTATTGGTAACGACATCCAATCTTGACCGGCAACGACTTGCAATGAAGCAATGCCGTCGTCGTAAATCTCGTTTCTTTGCGCATTAACGTCTATAAACAAGGCCGCAAGCAATAATGAAAGCAATCCTTTTTTCATGGTTATATCAAATGGCTTCTTCGTTGTGGGAATATCGCAATTGAAGAAAAACATCCCCTTCATAACTTTCAAGGCATCAGCACAGTAAGCTATTTATTTTTCTTAAGTTCAAGTTTCGGAATCTTAAGTTTCATCCCTTCCTTTACATCCGTTATGCCATTATGTATTTGGACATAACATTCCATGCCGTCTCCAAGGTAAAATTTTGAGATAGCTTTCATTGTCTCACCCTTTTTCACCGTTACCGTCTTGGCTGTCCCTGTTATTCTATAAGCACCGGTCCTCACCATTGCACGGGCTGTGCCCAATTCGGGAACGTTATCGGCAACCGTCTGCGACGTTTCCTTTACAACGGCATTCTTTTCTTCTTTTACTGTTTCTGTTCCTTGACTTACGGGGGCGGCAACGTCGGTTTTACGTACAGAATCTGTTTTTATTGTCGGTTGGCCGACGATATTAACCGTTTTATATCTAACAATCGGCTTTACCGAACTTACGCCCCAATAATATCCTATTATTAATGACACTGCGCACGCAAGCAGTACGAGGATAGTATTAAGCGCCCATTTATATGAAGATTGGTCGTTTTTCCGGCTTTCATCCTGCCGGGGAAGGCATTCGTCATCATTTTGCCGTTGTTCTGCCCCAACCACTATTGTTTTTTCATTTGAAACAGTTTCACCGACCGTATTCCTATTCCCATCTTCAAGAAAGTCTGATTCTTGGTTCTGGGCGATTGACCGAGAATCATCGGCAATAACCTTTTCTATTTCCTTATCAGCTTCATTTGCGACTTCATCCAATACGGGGACTTCATCCAATACGGTCATTTCCGACTGCTTCAATTCTATGCACTCAGGCTCATCCTCGGCCTTGCCTGTTGCCGTTTCTTCTGCTTCCGCCTCAATGTCATTTTCCAGCTCGACGTCGACCGTGGCCGTTTCTTCAGGCGTTGTTTCAGTATCCCCGGCAGAAACAGAATCTTGCATATCGTCGTCAGTTGCAACAATATCCGCATCTTGAACTGTTTTCGTAACATCTTCATTATCAATCGCGTCTTCATCGGCAGCCCCTTGCGTATTGCTCATTTCATTCAAGTCAACGCCGTCGTTCAGTATCACGGTCTCAAATTGTGCGAAAGGCTTATTTACGAGATCTCGCATTATAGGATCGGGAGTAAACGTTATCTTGCCGTGGCTCTCTATCACCACCCGTTCCCCCGTATTGACATTGACACTCTCACGTTCACGCACGTCTATGACCTTAAACGTGCCAAGACCTTTTACTTTTACTATTTTCTCATTATTCAAGCCGTCGTTAATGACCTCAAACAACGCGGCGACGAAACGCTCAGCATCGCTTTGTGGCAAACCATGCTTCGAAGCAATAACCTTAGCAATATCTTGAATTGAAATCTTAGCCATCACCCTTGTCCTCCGTTCTTTAGTTTTTCCTTAATTGCCGCAATAGGCTTAAAGCTCAGTACCAATTTAGGAGGAACAAGCATGCGTTGTTTTGTGCTTGGATTTATGACAATACGTTCCAATCGTTTCTTCACTTCAAACGTCCCGAACTTTGGAATTGATACGACATCCCCTCCGACAAACGCATCGTTCATTGAATCGATGACCGTGTTGACCATCTTTTGCGTGTCATCAAGCGTATAACCTAACCGCTGCGACAATTCGGAAATGAAAGTCTTATTGTTCATTTATAAAAACTCCAATTAATATTTTTTGCCTAAATGCCGGTTTTATAAAACCGAACCGTATAAATCAAACTCTTCAGAGTCTGTTATCTTGACATCATAAAAGTTTCCGGTCCGCAAACGTTTCTCCGCAGCCGGTATGAGAACCTCCGGATCAACCTCAGGCGAACTATATTCCGTGCGCCCTACGTAATAATCGCCTTCCTTACGGTCTATTACCACCTTATATACGTTACCGACTTTTGAAGCCGCAATCTCTGAACTTATTTCTTGCTGCAACGCCATCAGTCTGTCAAGCCGTTCCTGCTTTACTTCCGGACTTATGCAGTCTTCATAATTGACGGCACTGTACGTACCTTCTTCCTCAGAATAAGCGAATGCGCCCATGCGTTCAAACCTCGCCCACTTGGTGAACTCCATTAATTCATTGAAATCCTCATCGCTTTCGCCCGGAAATCCGACCATTAAAGTGGTACGGATGTGTATGCCCGGCACTTCACGCCTTATCCGTTTTATCAAATCGTATGTCTCGGCCTTTGTAATATGACGCCTCATAGCGGAAAGCATGTTGTCAGAGATGTGCTGCAACGCTATATCCAAGTATTTGCAAACGTTACTTTTCTCACGCATCACGCCGAGCAATTCATACGGGAAATGCGTCGGATAGGCATAATGCAGGCGTATCCATTTCACACCGGGTATATCGGCCATGTCAGACACCAAGTCTGCAATATGCCGCTCGCCGTCGATGTCGATGCCGTAATAAGTCAATTCCTGTGCTATTATCTGGAATTCTTTTACCCCTTCGTTCACGAGCTCCCTTACTTCATCAAGAATTTCATTCTTCGGCCGGCTTACATGTTGCCCCGTTATAAGCGGTATGGCGCAATAGGCACAATGACGGTCGCAGCCTTCGCTTATCTTTATGTAAGCGTAATGATGCGGCGTAGTCAGCGTCCTCTTACCGTTGCACGAAGGCACTTCGGCCTTGCCCAAGTCAGTAAGCAACTGCTTATAGTCGAATTTACCGTAATACTTGTCAACCTGAGGAATCTCCTTTTCAAGTTCGGCCTTGTATCTTTGCGAAAGGCATCCCATAACGAAGAGTTTCCTTAAACGGCCCTTTTCCTTTGCGTCAGCAAACTCAAGTATAGTATTTATACTTTCCTCTTTAGCGTCACCGATGAACCCACAGGTGTTTATGACCGCAATCTCGCCCTGGGGGTTCTTGCTGTCATGCGTGCATTTATATCCGTTAGCCTCGAATTGCTTCATCAGGATCTCGCTGTCAACGAGATTCTTCGAACATCCAAGCGTAATAAAATCTATTTGATTCTTTTTCACTTTTCTACGTTAAAGAGAGAGTCTACGAATTGAGTCTTATTGAAAAGTTGGAGATCCTCCATTTTCTCGCCTAAGCCTATATATTTTACCGGGACTTTCAATTGGTCAGAAATACCTATCACCACGCCTCCTTTGGCCGTGCCGTCAAGTTTAGTGATAGCAAGGCTTGTTATTTGTGTAACCGCCGAGAACTGCTTAGCCTGCTCGAAAGCGTTTTGCCCAGTCGAACCGTCAAGCACGAGAAGCACTTCGTCAGGTGCCTGGGGGATTACTTTCTTCATAACATCCTTTATTTTCTTCAGCTCGTTCATAAGCCCGACCTTATTGTGCAACCTACCGGCAGTGTCTATCAACACGACATCCGCCCCGTTCGCCTTAGCCGAACTAAGCGTGTCGAAAGCCACGCTTGCAGGGTCGGACCCCATTTGCTGCTTAACCACGGGCACTCCTACACGCTCTCCCCAAATGCACAACTGCTCGACGGCGGCGGCACGGAACGTATCGGCTGCGCCCAAATAGACTTTCTTGCCGGCCTTCTTAAACTGGTAAGCAAGTTTGCCTATCGTGGTAGTCTTACCCACACCGTTGACACCTACTACAAGAATTACGTATGGCGAATGGTCTGAAGGCAAGTCCCAATTTTCGTTGTCTATGGAATTATTCTCGGTCAACAAGGCGGCAATTTCGTCACGAAGTATGCCGTTTAATTCTGAAACAGAGACGTACTTGTCCCTCGCCACACGCTCTTCAATACGCTGTATGATTTTCAGCGTAGTGTCAACTCCCACGTCCGACGTTATGAGTACTTCTTCAAGATTGTCAAGAACGTCGTCGTCGACTTTCGACTTACCGGCAACAGCCCTTGCAATTTTCGAAAAGACACTTTGTTTCGTTTTTTCAAGACCTTTGTCAAGCGTTTCCTTCTTGTTCTTGTTGAATAATCCAAATAATCCCATATCCTTATTATATTTTGCTACAAAATTAGTAAAATGAACTCACATTAACAAAAAAAAGGCCGCAAAATTCATTGCGGCCTTTCTAATTATAGTCTTTTGATGAAATTAGTTCTTAAAGAAATCCTTCACTGCCTCGTTGGGCACCATTTGCTCGTCAAAGATGTAAGCACCCGTCTTCGGGCTCTTCACCATCTTGATAACCTTCGTGTAAGCGCGACCATCCTTCGAGCCTTCGTGGAGGGTTGCGACGGTTTTCTTTGCCATTGTCTAAGCGTTTTTAATTATTATTTAATCTCCTTATGAAGAGTCATCTTCTTCAATATAGGATTATACTTCATTAATTCCATTCTCTCAGGAGTGTTCTTACGGTTCTTCGTCGTAACGTATCGGCTCGTGCCGGGAAGACCACTGTTCTTCATTTCAGTGCACTCCAACACAACCTGCACCCTGTTGCCTTTTGCCTTCTTTGCCATTTCGGTTATTCTCCTATAACTTTAATCTCTTTCCAATCACAATAGCCTTTTGAAACAGCCTGCTTGAGAGCGGCGTCAAGGCCAACCTTGTTAATCAGGCGCAGACCTGCGGCGCTTATCTTCAAGCTGATCCAGCACTGCTCCTCTACATAGTAAAATTTCTTCCTAAACAGGTTCACGTCGAAACTGCGCTTTGTGCGGTGTTTTGAGTGTGAAACATTATTTCCTATTTGGGCTTTTTTACCTGTTATTTGACAAATCTTCGACATTGCTATCTACCTTTTTTGTTTTAAATTTTGATACTTATTCCAAACAGAGTGCAAAATTACTAACTTTTCCCGAATAATCAAAATATTTGGATAGATAATGTTTTATTTAATCTTTTTTAGTAGTGGCAAAACATTTTACGGAACGCTACGGGCATACCCAACATACCAATTCGCGACGACAAAACCGACTATCGGCGTTGTCGGCCCCGGCAGGCTACGCCGTCATAAGGCAGCGCCGTCTTCAGGCTCTTCCGCCTTCAGCCGCTCTGTCAGATAGTTAAGGAACAACTGCAAAGCCTGGGTCGTGGCGTTGGCCAGGTTCAAGTCGCGCCCCTTGTCTTCCTCTAATTTCAGCGTTACGATGTCGTCGGCGTTTCCGCACGCAATCCAAATTGTGCCGACAGGAATCTCGTGTGTGCCCCCGGCAGGCCCGGCCACGCCGGTTGAAGAGATGGCATAATCAACGTTAAGCGCCTTGACCGCGCCTTTTACCATTTCAACGGCCACCTCCTCGCATACGGCAGTCTTCTCCTCTAGTACGTCGTGGCTTACGCCAAGCAAGTTTTCCTTAATCTCGTTGGTGTAAGATACGATGCTGCCCTTGAAGTAATTAGAAGCCCCCGGCGTCAGTATTATAGCCTCGGCTATGCGTCCGCCTGTGCAGCTTTCCGCCGTGCCGAGCGTCTTGCCCTTCTCCCAGATGAACTGGCTTATCTCCTTACTCAGTATTTTATTCTCGAAATCCATATCTGTTGTTTATTTAAAGGTTACTTTTGAGAACGCCGGCTTGTCTATCGAACAAAAATCCTTGTCAAGGTATTTGTAATAACCGGTTATGCCTATCATGGCCGCGTTGTCCGTAGTGTAGCTGAATTTTGGGATGTATATCGTCCAACCGTACTTCCCGGCGTATTCGTGGAAAGCGTTGCGCAAGCCCGTATTGGCGCTTACGCCTCCGGCAACGGCTACATGCTTTATGCCCGTCTGCTTAACGGCGAGCCGCAATTTCTTCATCAGTATGTCGACTATCGTAAACTCAAGGCTCGCGGCAAGGTCTTCCTTATGGTGCTCTATAAAGTCGGGATCATCCTTCACCCATTCGCGCAGGCTATACAGGAAAGACGTCTTTAAACCGCTGAAACTATAATCGAACCCGGGAATATGTGGCTCCGAGAACTTGTAGGCGTGCGGATTTCCCTGGCGTGCCAAGCGGTCGATTACAGGCCCGCCGGGATAGCCCAGCCCCATAACCTTTGAACATTTGTCGATGGCTTCGCCGGCGGCGTCGTCGATCGTCTGCCCGAGCACCTCCATGTCGTTGTACGCGTTGACCTTGACTATCTGCGAATTGCCGCCGCTTACCAGCAGGCAGATGAACGGCAGCGGCGGTGCCGACTTGTCGTCGTCGCTCTCCTTGATGAAGTGTGCCATTACGTGTCCCTGCAAATGGTTGACGTCTATCAAGGGGATGTCGAGCGAACGGGCGAACCCCTTGGCGAAGCTCACCCCTACAAGGAGCGACCCCATCAGCCCCGGCCCGCGCGTGAAAGCTACGGCCGACAACTGTTCTTTCGTTATCCCGGCGCGCTTCAACGCCTGGTCTACTACGGGGACGACGTTCTGCTGGTGGGCGCGCGAGGCCAGTTCGGGCACTACTCCGCCGTAAGCCTTATGCACTTCCTGCGACGCCGTGACGTTGCTCAGCAACACGCCGTTGCGCAAAACGGCGGCCGATGTGTCGTCGCAACTACTCTCTATACCTAATATATATATGTCGGTCATAAGATGTTTTTTTAAGCTGAAAGTATCTCCACGCCGTGCTCCGTCATAAGGAACGTGTGTTCCCATTGCGCGCTCGGCTGTTCGTCGCCGGTTATCACTTCCCAGCCGTATGGGTCGTCGGCGTCGATGAACACCTTCCATGTGCCCATGTTTATCATCGGCTCTATCGTGAACACCATGCCGGGGACGAGCAGCATGCCCGTGCCCTTATGGCCGAAATGCAACACTTCGGGCTCTTCGTGGAAGTCTATGCCTACGCCGTGTCCGCACAAGTCGCGCACGATACCGTAGTGGTACTTCTCGGCGTGCTTCTGTATGGCGTGGCCTATGTCGCCTACGAACCCGTATGGCTTTGCTGCCTCGGCGCCAATCTCGAGGCACTCCTTGGTAACACGAACAAGCTGTTCCTTCTCGGGAGTTGTCTTGCCGATGATGAACATACGCGAGGCGTCGGCGTAATATCCGTCAAGAATGGTGGTGAAGTCAACGTTCACGATGTCGCCTTCCTGTAATATGTCGGTAGGTTTGGGTATGCCGTGGCACACGACTTCGTTTATGCTCGTACAAACGCTCTTTGGAAAGCCTTCGTAATTCAGGCATGCCGGCACTGCGCCGTGGCCTACGCAATAGTCGTAGCAAATCTTGTCTATTTCCTCGGTGCTCATGCCTGCGTGTATCCTGCCGGCCACTTCGTCGAGCACGCCGCTGTTAATCACTCCGCTTTTCCTTATGCCTTCTATTTGTTCGGGCGTTTTTATCAGGTCGCGGGTAGGCACGAGCTTACCCTTGTTTTCCCAGTACATCACCTGCTTGTCCATTTCGGTAAGCGGCTGTCCAGGTATGCTGTGCCATCTTTTCTTCTTCTTGAAAATCATCGCTTTTTTGAATAACTATTTGCAAAAGTACAAACTTTATCGCAAATAAGATATTTTTTATTGCTATTTTTTATACACGGCTTTTTTATTAGCCAGTGTCAGCTAAAACTTTTGTTGTTGCCTTGCTATCTACCGGGATAAACTTTTTTTAACCCTGCCATGTTAATTAATGCTTAATACGACACCGCCGGTTTTCCGGTTAAAGCCTTGAGAGTGCCCATTGCGGAACCAGGGCCGGCCTTCCGACCGAAAAACAGCGAAAAGCGGCCGTTCGCATAAGCAACTAACTATCAGCATTTTACACAAAACGAAGCATTGTCTTACGCTTGAAAAGCAGGCCGAATAAGGCTCTTTTGGCAATAAACGGCGTTTAAACCCATTGAAAAAAGCCACAATCCGCCTTGCAAAAGCAATCCTTTCGCACGCCAGGACACGGCAAACGGCAATCCGAACAACGGCCTTTCACCACGCAAGAAGCAAACCAACTACGCAAAAAGAGCCGACTGCGGCCATGTCGGTCCTATTTTACGAAATTAAAATGTAAAAGAAACGGAACAGCCTGTATGTGAATAAATATTATTTTTCAGCGGTTACCTTATCGGCGGTTCGGAAAAATTCGTATTTTTGCAGATACGTGCGGAACTGGCAGCCACAACCCTGCTACGTACACGCATGCTCATAATAAAACCTTATATAACCATAAACAAACTATTAAGAAATGAAAAGTGACCCTAAAGACTGTCTTTATTGCCAGAACAATGAGACACAACACAACCTGATGATCGAGGTTGCCAAGTTGGGCGTTTCACGCCTGTTCATATTCAAGGAGCAGACTTACCACGGCCGTTGCCTCGTGGCTTACAACGGCCACGTTGACGACCTGAACCAGCTGAGCGACGAAGAGCGCAACGCATTCATGGCCGACGTGGCAAGAGTTACGAGGGCGATGCAGAAAGTGTTCAACCCCGCCAAGATCAATTACGGCGCATACTCTGACACGTTGTCGCACCTGCACTTCCACCTTGTGCCGAAATACGAAGACGGGCCCGACTTCGGCGGCGTGTTCCGTATGAACCCCCAACAGGTTTACCTGTCAGACAAGGAATACTCAGAAATGGCCGAGGCGCTGAAAACCGCACTCTGACACCAACCAAAGCGCAACCCCGACGCCGTAGGCAGCAACGCATACAGGCTCACGGTTGCGCTTTTTACGCATCAACGGGGCAAAAGCTCCGCCATGCCAATACCGCAGGAAAGGACTTAAGCCACCTACCCTTCCGATGTTAAATAATGCTTTTTGTTATGGCTGTAAAGTTTAATTTATTAACTTTGCACAAACTTTTTACACGATGAAACTGTTTTTTGCCATATTGGTTTATTTAATCCCTACGGTAGCAATTGCGCAATCCGTATGGGAGAAACCCGAAGTGAACGATAACGAACCACGACAAAAAGAGCAAGTGAAGGCCGTAACCGCCGACCCTGACGCAAAATACCTCGGAGGCGCCGTGCCGATGGTCGACGGCAAGGTTGAGTGGCAACTCGACGTCGACGTACCCGGCAAGAGCGCCGACGAAATATATGGCACCATGCTGCAATACCTTACCGCCCTTACAAAAAGCGACAACCAGCTTGAAGGCAGCTGCGTGGCCTTGGTCAACAAGACCGACCACATCATTGCAGCCAACGTGAGGGAATGGCTCGTTTTCACAGACAAACTGCTCGCTCTCGACAGGGCCAAGTTCTATTACACAGTGATCGCATACTGCAAGGACGGCCACCTTACGGTGACGCTCGGCAGGATTTCATACCGGTACGAGGACGGCGGCGACGACAACGACGGCACACTTTACAAGGCCGAAGAGTGGATCAACGACGAGAACGCCCTTAACAAGAAAAAGACAAAAATGTACAGAGGCCCGAAGAAATTCCGCAAGAAGACGATAGACCGTAAGGACTACCTGTTCGACTCTATAAAAAAAGCCGTCCTGAAATAAAACCTTCAATATAAAAAACATTATATCCTTAAATGCTTCCGAATCAAGACAATCCGACCGGCAACGGCAAGTTGGGACACAGGCGAGGAGAGAAAGACGACCGCTACATCGTGTTACGCAACATCCTCAACATAATATTCATGGTAGGAGCGGTTGCCGGCCTAATAGTATATTTTAAGGTAAGCCAGGATACAGGTACGATAATCATACTCGTATCCATGGTTTTCAAGATTGTTGAATGCGTTTTCCGTTTCATGAAATGAGATTAAAGACACTCATTGTTTCCATACTTTCAATCATCCTCCCACTCGCCCCGGCAGCCGCGCAAAACTACAACCAGCTGACCGACATGGGCGAGTTCACGCAATCAGGAAGCCGCAACAGCTCCAACCGCGACTCTATCTCTTCAGGCAAGAAGGAAATACCGAAAGGCTTGAAAGTGTGGACAGTGGACGAACGCTTCGGCGAAAGGACCGCCGCCGTGCCCGACACCATGCCGCACATGTACATGAACTCAATCTTCACCACGGGGCTCAGGGGCGAATACAACACTTTGGGCAACCTCGGCGCGCCACGCATCAACCGCATATTCATAGACCGCGACGAAACGGAACAGTTCATATTCACACAGCCATACGACTATTTCATAACGCCCGTAAGCAAGTTCCATTTCACAAACACGCTCTCGCCGATAACCAACATATCCTACAACACCTGCGGCAACCGCACCAACGGCGAAGACCACTTCAAGGCACTGTTCGGCGTGAACGCGGGCAAACGCATCGGCGTAGGCTTCAAGTTCGACTACATCTACGGGCGCGGATATTTCCAAAACCAAAGCACGTCGCATTTCAACTACTCGATGTACGGCTCTTATCTCGGCGAACGCTACAACGCACACCTGCTTTTGTCGTTCAACCACGAAAAGGTTGCGGAGAACGGCGGCATAACCGACGACCAATACATAACCCACCCCGAGACCTTCGAGGACAACTTCCGCAACGACGAAATACCCACCGTGCTCGCACAGAACTGGAACCGCAACGACAACCAGCACATATTCTTCTCGCACAGGTACAGCCTCGGCTTCAACCGTAAGGTAAAAATGACACCCGAGGAAATCGAAGCCAAGAAGTTCGCCATCAAGTCGCAAAAAGAAAACGAGGCAAGGAAAGCGCGCGAAGACGCACGCAAGAAAGCCGACAAGGAAGGGCGCGACTTCGACGAAGACGAATTCAACGAGCGCAAGACATTCTCCGGCCGTCCCGACGACGCCGTAATAGCAGGCGACGAGCCGGCTGCAACCGAACAAACAAGCGGCGGCAGGATTGCCGTCGACAAGGCCGCAGCAGACAGCCTCATAGCGGCAAGCAAGGCGCAAGAAGAGAAGGCGCAGGCCGACACGGCGTGGCTGAAAGACGAATACGTGCCGGTAACAAGTTTCATACATACGCTGAAATTCGACAACTATTCGCGTATATACCAGGCTTACCAAACGCCTGAAAACTATTACGCGAAAACTTTCCCCGTAGCCGAGCAACGCTTCATGGGCGACTCCATTTACGACAAGACCACACATTACTCGCTTAAGAACACGTTCGCGATAGCACTGCTCGAGGGCTTCAACAAATGGGCGAAAGCAGGATTGAGGGCGTTCGTAACATCCGACCTCAGGCACTTCACCCTACCCGATTCCGTAAAAGGCGAAAGTTCGTACAACGAGCATAACGTAAGCGTAGGAGCGCAACTCATCAAGGCGCAAGGCTCTGCTTTGCACTACGACGTCACCGCCGAAACATGGCTCTTAGGCGAAGACGCGGGCCAACTGAAGATAGACGGCCGTGCCGACCTGAACTTCAAACTCTTCAAGGACACGGTAACGCTGGCCGCACGCGCTTTCTTCCACCGTGTGAACCCAACCTTCTACTACCGCCATTACCACTCAAAGCACCTTTGGTGGGACAACGGTTCGCTCGACAAGGAAATACGTTCGCACATAGAAGGAGAACTAACCCTGAGACGCACGCGCACAAAATTGCGCGTAGCTTACGACAACTTGCAGAATTACACATATTTAGCCCAGCGCTACAACATAACTGAAGACTTCGGGCGCACCGGCAATACGGTATCGGTCAAACAGAATTCGAGCAACATGAGCCTGCTCACACTGCAGCTGGCGCAAGACTTCAAGTTCGGCCCACTAAATTGGGAGAACCTCATAACTTACCAAAAGTCGAGCGACGAAAACGTACTTCCGGTACCGCAGTTGAACGTCTACACCAACCTTTACCTGCATTTCAAGATAGCCAAGGTCCTATCGATAGACTTGGGCGGAGACCTCCGTTTCTTCACCAAATACAAAGCTCCCGACTACAGTCCGGCGCTATCCCAGTTTACCGTACAGGACAACGGAGACGCCAACAAGGAGATAGGCAACTACCCGATAGTAAACGTCTACGCAAACATGCACTTGAAGCATACGCGCTTTTTCATAATGATGAGCCATGTGAATGCCAGCAGCGGCGACAGTTTCCTCGTTCCCCATTATCCTATTAACGGGCGGTTGTTCAGGTTCGGCGTGTCATGGAACTTCTTTAATTAATACCGAATTGAGATTGGCTCAACAAGTCAAAAAAGGAAAATATTTAACAATACCAAGACAACATCCGCATCCGTACATTTCAATAATTGTATGAATGCGGATGTTGTCTTTTCACATTTACGCTTGATTTAAATTTAGAAAAGCGTTACGTTTGGCGATTTTTATCAAATACTTATATGCAAATATCAAATTTTGTGTATTTTTGCATGAAATAATTGAGCTTAACAAAATGTCTGTAATTTTTTTAATATGACAAGAGTTATAAAAATACGCAAAGGACTCGACATCCATTTAAAAGGGAAGTCGGAAAAGGTTAAAACCGGCATCAGTCTCAGCGACGAGGTCGGTTTGTCGCCCCTGTCATTTCCAGGCTTAACGCCTAAAGTAGTCGTGAATGATGGCGACCACGTCAAAGCAGGAGAAGCCTTATTCGTAAACAAGCGTTGCCAATCGGTAAGTTTCGCTTCGCCGGTCAGCGGAATAGTAACTTCAGTTGTTAGAGGGGAAAGGAGAAAGGTTCTTAACGTTATATTAAAACCTGACACAACACAAGAGTTTGTAGACTTCGGGAAAAAGGACGTTGAGTCATTATCAAGACAGGAAGTAATCGACTCGTTATTGGCAAGCGGCCTGTTCGGGTATATAAACCAGTTGCCCTACGCCGTATCGACGACTCCTGAGACCAACCCTAAGTCTATATACGTCAGCGCTTTAAGAGACAAGCCTTTGGCTGCCGACTTTGAGTTTGAGCTTATAGGAAACGAAAACGACTTCCAGACAGGACTTACCGCATTGTCAAAAATAGCGAAAACCTACCTTGGCATCGGCCGCAGTCAAAGCTCCGAGAACATACGAGGCGCAAAGGACGTAGAAGTGAACATATTCGACGGCCCGTGTCCGGCAGGAAACGTAGGCGTACAAATTAACAATACAAATCCTATTAATAAAGGTGAAGTGGTTTGGACGGTCGACCCTACGGTCGTGATCTTTTTCGGAAGATTGTTCAATCATGGAAAAGTCGATTTACGGCGCATAATAGCCGTAGCAGGCAGCGAAGTTAAAAAGCCGGCATACGCAGAAGTTGTCGTAGGCCAGAAAATATCTTCCATTTTATCAAACAACATCCCGGCAGACAATTCACACTTAAGAATAATCAACGGGAATGTACTTACCGGACATAAATGCTCGATCGACGACTTCCTCGACGCACAAGCATCTGAAGTGACAGTAATTCCCGAAGGAGACGACGCGGACGAGCTGTTAGGCTGGATAAGGCCGCGACTTTCACAATATTCCACAAGCCACAGTTATTTCAGTTGGCTTACGGGGAAAAAAGAATATGCGCTCGATGCCAGGATAAAAGGCGGAGAACGCCACATGATAATGAGCGGCGAATACGACAAGGTATTACCGATGGACATTTATGCGGAATATCTTGTCAAGGCGGTAATAGCCGGCGACATTGACAAAATGGAATCCTTGGGCATATACGAAGTCTCTCCCGAAGATTTCGCCTTACCTGAATTTGTAGACTCTTCTAAACTGCCGTTGCAATCAATAATCCGCAACGGACTGGACATGTTACGCAAAGAAAACAGCTGAATAAAGCCTTTAAACAGATAAATATGTTAAAGAAATATCTTGATAAAATAAGACCCTCCTTCGAAAAGGGCGGAAGCCTGCATTGTTTCCGCAGCGTATTCGAAGGATTTGAAAGTTTCTTATACGTGCCGAATACAACTTCAAAAAGCGGAACAAACATCCACGACTCTATCGACTCAAAGCGGATAATGAGCATCGTGGTCATCGCGTTGCTACCGGCCTTGCTTTTCGGCATGTACAACATAGGTTGGCAGAACTACGCCGCGGCAGGCCGTTTGGCTGAAGCGACGTTCTTCGAGATGTTCGCCTATGGCTTTTTAGCCGTACTGCCGAAGCTGTTAGTAAGCTACATTGTCGGACTCGGCATCGAGTTCGCATGGGCACAGATGAAAGGAGAAGAGATACAAGAAGGCTATCTTGTCAGCGGCATCATAATCCCAATGATTATCCCGGTCGAATGTCCGCTATGGATATTGGCCTTGGCGGTGGCATTCTCCGTCATATTCGTAAAAGAGATATTCGGCGGAACAGGCATGAACATATTCAACGTGGCTCTTGCCGCCCGTGCGTTCATGTTCTTCTCCTACCCGACAGAAATGAGCGGCGACAACGTTTGGATAGCAAGGGACTCTATTTTCGGCTTGGGCAACACTCTTCCCGACACGTTCACGCAGGCCACACCGCTCGCGTTGGTAAGCAAGACGGCCGACGCAGGATACAGCCTCCAAGACATGTTGCTCGGCTTCATTCCCGGTTCTATCGGCGAAACAAGCGTAGTTGCGATAGGCATCGGCGCCGTAATACTGCTGTTTACGGGCATTGCCAGTTGGAAAACCATGCTCAGCGTTTTCGTCGGAGGCGCCGTTACGGCTTTTATGTTCAACTCTATCGGCGAAACGCCCATACCTTGGTACGAGCACATCTTCCTTGGCGGATTCTGCTTCGGAGCCGTATTCATGGCCACAGACCCAGTAACTTCGGCCCGGACGGAAACGGGAAAATACGTTTACGGATTCCTTATCGGATTCATGGCCATCGTGATACGCGTGATGAATCCCGGCTATCCGGAAGGAATGATGCTGTCAATCTTGTTTATGAACATGTTCGCGCCGTTGATTGATTATTGCGTCGTACAACGCAACATCTCGGCAAGAATGAAACGCACGGCTAAAAAATAAGTGGAGGAAATGCTATGAATAAGAAATTGAATACCAATTCCAACGTATATACGCTTGCCTACTCTGCCGTACTTGTCGTTATCGTGGCTTTTCTCTTGGCTTTCGTTTCAAGCTACCTTAAGCCAGCACAAGACATCAACGTAGCATTGGACAAGAAACGCCAGATATTAGCTGCGCTGAACATCCGCGGCCTTGACAACGGCGACGTGGCAAAAAAATACGGCGAAATAGTGATTAACGACGACATCATCGACGAGTCGGGCAACATCGTATCGAAAGGCGCGCAAGGCGGAGAAAACACCGGATTCAAGCTCAACAGCGCCGACTACAAGGCCGGGCGCTTAGCCTTGTATGTCTGCAAAGTGAACGGCGAGACGAAATACGTAATACCCGTTTACGGCATGGGACTTTGGGGGCCGATAAGCGGATACATTGCCGTTAATGATGACAAGAACACCGTTTACGGCGCATATTTCACACACGAAAGCGAAACGGCCGGTCTCGGTGCGGAAATAAAGGACAACGTGGCATGGCAGGAACAATTCCAAGGCAAGAAACTCGTCTTACCGGGACAGGAAGGCATAGCCCTCGAGGTCGTTAAAAAGAACGAAGTCACCAATCCTACCGTACAGTGCGACGCGGTAACGGGCGCAACGCTTACAACCGACGGCGTTACGCTGATGCTGAAAGACTGCTTAAGCAAGTATCTTAAATTCTTGAATGACAAATAATTGGGGAGACAACGAAATGAGCGAAATTAAGAATAACAAAGAGGTTTTCATAAAACCGTTGAACGCCGACAACCCTATCCTCGTACAGGTATTGGGAATATGCTCGGCTTTGGCCGTGACTTCTCAGCTTAAGCCGGCCATTGTCATGGGACTGGCCGTTACCGTCATAACGGCGTTTTCCAACTTAATAATATCAATAATCCGCAACACCATTCCCAACCGCATCCGAATAATCGTGCAATTAGTCGTCGTGGCGGCCCTTGTAACGATAGTGAGCCAAGTGCTCAAAGCCTTCGCTTACGACGTAAGCGTGCAACTCTCGGTTTACGTCGGACTTATCATTACGAACTGCATTCTTATGGGACGCCTTGAAGCCTTCGCCATGACCAACAAGCCCCTGCCGAGCTTCATCGACGGCTTGTCCAACGGCTTAGGCTATGCGCTGATATTAGTCATCGTAGGCACTGTGCGCGAACTGCTCGGAAGGGGCACTCTGCTCGGCTTCCGGATAATACCCGACAGCTTTTATGACGCAGGCTATATTAACAACGGCATGATGACAATGCCTGCAATGGCGTTGATACTGCTCGGCTGCGTAATATGGATTCACAGGGCCTACATTCACAAAGATTGATGTTTCTTAAAAGATTCAGATAGCTATGGAACATATAATTAATCTGTTCATCAGGTCTATTTTCGTAGACAACATGATATTCTCGTTCTTCCTCGGCATGTGTTCGTTCCTTGCCGTATCCAAGAACGTCAAGACATCGTTAGGGCTGGGACTTGCCGTTACGTTCGTACTCCTCATAACGGTTCCCGTCGATTACCTCCTGCAAGTATACGTCTTAGGGCCTGATTGCTTGGTCAAGGGCGTAGACCTGTCATACCTCAGCTTCATACTTTTCATAGCTGTGATAGCCGGAATAACCCAATTGGTAGAAATGGTGGTCGAGCGTTTCTCGCCGTCGCTTTATTCGTCGTTGGGAATATTCCTGCCGCTCATCGCCGTAAACTGCGCCATAATGGGAGCATCGCTGTTCATGCAGCAAAGAATCAACTTAGACCCGGCCAACTCGCAATACATCGGCAACGTATGGGACGCTATCGCCTACGCCGTAGGCAGCGGCATTGGCTGGACATTGGCCATCGTGGCAATGGGAGCCATACGCGAAAAGATGGAATACAGCGACGTTCCGCGCCCGTTGCAGGGGTTGGGCATAACATTCATAACCGTAGGTCTTATGGCAATGGCCATGATGTGCTTTTCCGGACTCCAAATATAAGATCATGATCGTGCGCAGGCTTTTCAACAACAACGGGGCGAACATCCGACAAGTTTGCTACCGCATGAACAGGAAACAGCCAGCATCAGTTCATCGCATAAGTTAAAACAATAAAAAGCAGAAAAAATGTTACAATTCATATTGACAAGCATTTGCGTTTTCCTGGCGGTCATCATCCTACTCGTCGCCGTACTGCTGATTGCAAAGAAATACCTGTCGCCAAGCGGCAACGTTAATATCGTAATAAACGGGGAAAAGACACTTTCCGTGCCGCAAGGCGCGTCGTTGATGAGCACGCTCACCGACAACGGCATATTCCTGCCGTCGGCGTGCGGAGGCAAGTCGAGCTGCGGCCAATGCAAGGTGCAGGTTCTTGAAGGCGGAGGCGAGATACTCGACTCGGAGCGCCCCCACTTCACACGCAAGCAGATAAAAGACCATTGGAGGCTCGGCTGCCAGTGCAAGGTGAAAGGCGACCTTAAAATAAAGGTGCCCGAAAGCGTGTTGGGCGTTAAGGAGTGGGAATGTACTGTAATAAGCAACAAGAACGTAAGCTCGTTCATAAAGGAATTCATCGTAGCCCTGCCGCCGGGCGAGCACATGGATTTCGTCCCCGGCTCATACGCACAAATAAAGATACCGGCCTACGACACGATAGACTACGGCCGCGATTTCGCAAGGGAAGACATCGGCGGCAAGTACCTTCCGATGTGGGAGAAGTTCGACATGTTCTCAATAAAGGCGCACAACCCCGAGCCTACGGTCAGGGCATACTCAATGGCCAACTATCCTGCTGAAGGCGACAGGATTATGCTGACGGTGCGCATAGCCACCCCGCCGTTCAAGCCGAAACCACAGACCGGCTTCCAAGACGTGCCGACAGGCATCGCGTCGTCATACATCTTCAGCCGCAAACCGGGCGACAAGGTCATAATGAGCGGCCCTTACGGCGAATTCCACCCGATTTTCGACAGCAAGAAGGAAATGATATGGGTAGGAGGAGGCGCAGGCATGGCGCCCCTGCGTTCGCAAATCATGCACATGACGAAGACCCTCGGCACACGCGACCGCGAACTGCACTATTTCTACGGAGCACGCTCGTTGGCCGAAGTGTTCTACCTCAACGACTTCATCGAGCTTGAACGCGAGTTCGACAACTTCCATTTCCACCTTGCGCTCGACCGTCCCGACCCGGAGGCCGACAAGGCCGGAGTGAAATACACGGCAGGCTTCGTACACCAAGTAATGTACGACACTTACTTGAAATACGTTGACTCGCCTGAAGACATAGAATATTACATGTGCGGCCCGGGCCCCATGAGCAACGCCGTTGTTAAGATGCTCGACAGTCTCGGAGTTGATCCCGAATCCATAATGTACGACAACTTCGGCTGATTACGCAAACGGTTGTTCCCCAAAACACCGCTAAATGCAAGACAAAAGGTTACCTTTCACTGACTGAAAGGTAACCTTTTATCATATAAAAGAGCGCCTTTTGAAAAACACGGCGCGCATGTGACAGTGGTGAATATGGCCCATGCATTAATGTCACGGCGTAACTTACTGATGTCCAAAGGGATAAGCATTATTGTGACATTGTGACAATAAAAAAATGAATGACAAACACGGATGAAGTACAAAGTACTCATAATCCGAGCATGCCATTCAATATCAGCCGCCATTACACGGCATGCGCAAAATCGGCCGGCATCATTCAGCCACCCACTTGGCTCCGCTGCGCAATACGAAAGTAATATCCTTATCCTTCGCGACTGAAGGCTTTTTCCATTCACCGTCGCCAATAAGGATTGTCGCAGGCTTTCCTGCAGGCATCTCATCAACGGCTTTCTGCACGTCAAAGAATGTTCCGCTGCCGTCAACGGCTACAACCGCGTCGAAATGACGGACGTAGGCTTTCAACTCCGGAACGGCTTCAGCCACGGCGTCGGCCAACAATCCGGCCACACGGTAAGCGCCGTAGACGTTGTAATGGGTGTTGTCCTGCCGGCCGTCGGGTAGCGAAGCTACCTCACCCGGCTTAAACCACATGTGCAGCTTCTTCGAGCCTTCGACTCCGAGTTCCTGCTCAAGGTCGTGGGTTATCTTGTTGGCGTCCACGAAAGGAACGCCCATCTCCTTGGCGACTTTTACCGGCGAAACGACATACTCTCCGTGGGTGTCTATCAAGACATCGCCCTCGACCAGGTTTTTAGACGAATTATCGCGCTTGTCGTCGTCCTCAACGGCTGTCTTGCTTGCCGCGAACGAACGCCTTACCACGCTGTTGAACAACACTGGCTTTCCGCCCCTTTCCCTTGTCTCACGCACAAACCGCCTCAAGTTGTCGTCAAATGTCGAACCTGGGTCGGTATGCCGCGCCGTATCTTTCTTCTCGTCGTTATGGCCGAACTGGATAAACACATAATCACCGGGCTTTATCTGGTCGAGCACTTTCCGCCAACGCCCCTCGGTAATGAAACTTTTCGACGAACGCCCGTTTACGGCATGATTGTCGACAACGACGTCTTCCGTGAAAAAGTTTTTAAGCATCATGCCCCATCCCCTTTCAAGTTTTCCGCCGCTTATGTCCTTGTTTGCCATAGTCGAGTCGCCTATCATGAATATCTTCACCTTCTCATCCTTATTGAAAGCAGAAAAGGCCAATACGCACAATACTGCGACGGGAATGAATTTCAGAAGTTTCTTCATACCATTCAAATTTTATTTTCCACCGTTCACAATGCTTACCAGCTCGTCGGCGTCAACCAACTGCTGCCCTCCGGTAACCATGTTTTTCAACGTAACCTTACCTTCATTGATCTCATTCTCACCGGCCAACGCAACATAAGCTATGCCATTGACGTTTGCATAGTTCATTTGTTTTTTCATCTTCGCTGCGTCCGGATACATCTCGGTAGCAATGCCGCAAGAACGGGCCTTGGCTATTATCGGCAAACAATACGCCGTTTCCTTCGCACCGAAGTTGATGAACATCAACTGCGTACCGGTCATGGCGTTCTTGGGGTAAAGGTCAAGTGCATTGAGCACGTCGTAAATCCTGTCCGCCCCGAAAGATATGCCTACGCCGCTAAGCCCCGGCATGCCGAATATTCCAGTCAGGTTGTCATACCTTCCTCCGCCGGTAATGCTGCCTATCTGTACGTCGAGAGCCTTAACCTCGAATATTGCGCCTGTATAATAATTAAGTCCGCGCGCCAAAGTCAAGTCGAATTGCAACTCGTTCACAAGTCCCACGCCGTCAAGCACACCGAGGATGTAACGCAGTTCCTCAACGCCTTTCATTCCCGTTTCCGAGTCCTTAAGCACCTCGCCGATTACGTTCAGCTTCTCATCATTGCTTCCGCTGAGGGCTATTATCGGCTGAAGTTTGCCTATGGCCTCGGCGCTAAGCCCGTCTGCAGCCAGCTCCGCATTAACGTTGTCGATGCCGATCTTGTCAAGTTTGTCGATTGCCACGGTTATGTCGACAATCTTATCAGCCTCGTTTATATATTCGGCGATGCCTGTCAATATTTTCCTGTTGTTGATTTTTATCTGTACGCGCACGCCGAAACGCTTGAAAACAGTGTCCATTATCTGGACAAGCTCAACCTCGTTGAGCAGCGAATCGCTGCCTACCACGTCGGCATCGCACTGGTAAAACTCACGATAACGCCCTTTCTGCGGACGGTCCGCACGCCACACAGGCTGTATCTGGTAACGCCTGAACGGCATTTGCAACTCGTCCCTGTGCATCACTACGAAACGCGCGAAAGGCACGGTAAGATCATAACGCAAACCCTTTTCGCAGAGTTTCGACGCCAAGTGCAACGAGTCCGAGTTCAACAAGTCGTCACGGTCGATCTTATTTAAGTAATCACCGCTGTTTAATATCTTGAACAACAGTTTGTCGCCTTCCTCGCCGTACTTGCCCAGCAATGTCTGTAATGTCTCCATTGCCGGGGTTTCTATCTGCTTGAAACCATACAAGGCGAAAACAGACTTTATCGTATCGAAGATGTAATTGCGCTTCGACATTTCCAAAGGGGAAAAGTCGCGCGTACCTTTGGGTATTGATGGTTTGTTCATTTTACGAATAAGATGTTAAATACGCCAAAGAAGTTAAAGGCTGCAACATCCGTCCATACCTTTAACTCCTCCGACCTTTTATAGCTTAAACTTTTATGACAGGAAAGCCCTGTTTACTTTCTCACAATAGTCTGTTCACGGTCAGGACCTATTGAAATAATCTTTATCGGGGTTTCCAATTCCGCCTCGAGGAACTTTACATAGTCAACAAACTCCTGTGGAAACTCGTCTTCAGACGTCATCTTCGTCATATCGGCGTTCCAGCCTTTCAGTTCCTTATACACAGGCTCTATGCCGGTTTCTATGTCGTATGGGAAATCCGTTATCACCTCACCGCCGCGCTTATAAGCAACGCAAGCCTTTATCGTGTCGAATTTATCGAGGACGTCGCTCTTCATCATTATCAGTTGGGTGACTCCGTTCACCATTATCGCATAGCGCAAAGCTACCAGGTCAACCCATCCGCACCGGCGCTCACGGCCTGTAACGGCTCCATACTCATGACCGAGCCTGCGAATCTCCGCACCAGTCTCGTTGAACAGCTCCGTCGGGAACGGGCCTGAACCAACACGAGTACAATAAGCCTTCATTATTCCGTACACTTCGCCAATCTTATTAGGGCCTATACCCAGACCGACACACGCACCGGCGCAAATAGTATTCGAAGAAGTTACGAAAGGATAACTGCCGAAATCGACATCAAGCATGGTGCCTTGAGCGCCTTCGCACAATATAGACTTCCCTTCTTTGAGCGCCTTGTTGATAACATGCTCGGAATCAATGACATTGAACTGACGGATATATTCTATTCCTTCCATCCACTTCTTCTCAACGTCGGCTATGTCGTAATCGGTATAACCGAGCGACTGGAGAATCTTCTCGTGGCGCGCCTTATGAGCCGCGTATTTCTCAGCGAAGTTATCAAAGATGTCGCCTACGCGCAAACCGTTGCGTGATACCTTGTCCGTATAAGTAGGGCCTATGCCCTTCCCGGTCGTACCGACCTTGTCCTTACCCTTCGCCATTTCGTAAGCAGCATCGAGCAACCTATGCGTCGGCATTATCAAATGCGCCTTCTTAGATATGTACAAACGCTCTTTTAGAGGATGACCGGTTTTCTCAAGCTCCTTGGCCTCATCCATGAAAAGGTCAGGAGCAAGAACAACCCCGTTGCCGATGACATTTACCTTTCCACCTTGGAATATACCAGAAGGAATGCTTCTCAACACATATTTCTCACCTTCAAACTCGAGAGTGTGCCCTGCATTGGGACCTCCTTGGAAACGGGCGATAACATCATAGTTAGGAGTAAGCACGTCTACAACCTTACCCTTGCCTTCGTCTCCCCATTGCAGACCTAACAAAACGTCTACTTTGCCTTTTTCCATAATATTATAAAAATATGTTTATTCTTGCTTGTTGTTAATATTTTCTTTTCTCTTTTGGCGTGTCATCAACGCCTGGCATGAGCTGCATACGCCGTAAAAGCAGACCGAATAACTCTCCTTACGGAAACGTTTCAAACGCACATGCTCGAAAACGTCGTCCATCTCGGGCACTTTTACTTCCGTCGCCTTTCCGCAGACGATGCATACCTGCGTACATCCGCTTTCGACATAACCGGCCTTATAGCGCATGTTCCCCCGTAAACGGCGGCATACCATCAGGCGCAGCTCCATCAGCAACTTTACCGTATTGTAAAGAGTGGCGCGGCATACTGGAAAGTTCATTTCCACCAGCTTATCGCCCAATTCCTGTATAGTAAAATAAGAGCTGAACCCATACACGGCCTCGAGTACGGCAAAACGTTCTGGAGTCTTACGGCACTTGTTGCTTTCCAAATATTTGCCTAATATCCGTCTCGCTGCTTCATAAGAGTTGGCTTTCATCTTACACAAGGCATATTGTTTTTACAAAAGTACAACAAATTTCCGTATTAGCGATTAACCGAATCATAAAATATCCAAATCGTACTTCTTAAATGCCGATTTTAATATTCCCGAATAAAGTTCGCCCATTTGCCCGAAGCGCGAAAGGGCGTTACATACGGCATGGCTGACGGATACGTTTCCACAGCCGAGCGCCGCCTGGGCTTGGTCTACAAATTCGTTTATCTCACGGTCGGACAATTCTATTCCCTTGGTAAACAAGCGCGCAAGCACGTTATATCCGCACACTTGTTCAGGCATTTTGTCGGCGGCAATCCATTTCAGCGCAAAGCCTTTAGCGTCAGGCAGGTGCTGGAACAGGTTGAAGGCTGCCATCTCTGCCATTTCCTGATTTTGAATCTGGCTAACCCACAGCTCCACCAAGTCGGGCTGCATCTCAGCTACCGGCATTATCATGGTTGCCAATATCTTGCACTCACGGATGTCTTCCTTCCACAATCCGACGGCGAGTGCGTAGTCTTTTCCGTATTCGGCGGCGATGCCTTTCAGTACGGGCAGGGCCACGCCCCAGTTTATCTTGTAGCCGAGCCCTTTCTCGCGCATGGACTGCGAGGCGACTCCGTTCATCAGCAACCTGAACCTTCCCTTTATCTCTTTCAGCTTGTCGTGTATATCCTGTCCCATTGTTTCAAATCAAAGTTGAATATATCTTGCCGTAACGCAGCATTTGCCGCTCGTAAGACTCCGAGTAATCGACAAGTATGTCGACAACGTTGTTGGCATCATCCCTTACCGGTATCAGTATCGGATTGATGAAGCCCTTGTACGGCGGAATGCCGAGCTTACCGTATCTTTCAAGTATCTCGTCGTGCAACGTTGGCTCAACCTTTACTGCGTAGCCCTCTACAAGCTCGCGCGCAGCCTCGTAGTCGCCTTCGCTCTTTATGCGCTGAACCTCGGCGAGCAGGCTGCCGAACAAGGCCCTCAACCGTCCATAGTCGTTAATGCGCACGTAAGTCTTGCCGCCGCGGTGTACAAGTTCGACAACGTTGTCCGCCCTACCCTTATCATAGCACCACCTGGCTATGAGTGCGCGGTCGCGCATGTGCGCCTCTTCTATGTCGTGTCCTTTCTTTATCCTGGCCAACTGGGTCAGCAATCCGTTCATCATGTACGTATAATACCCGGCCTTGTACGCATCCTTGTCGGGCAAGAGTCCGAGCTGGAGCATCTTATCGTCGGCGACGTAATACAGCCCGAACAAGTCGGCGCGCGCCTCCTCGATAGTGTTGCCGTAGGCTTTCAGGGCGTCAGGGTCGGTGCCAGGCAACAGCTGCCCGCTGCCGTGGCCGAGACATTCGTGCAGGTCTGTATGGATGACGTCGCACAAGTCGCCGTATTTCCTTATAAGTTCCTTCGTCGGTTCGTCTACTACGAACTCGTCGTCGAAGCCGTTTCCGCGCGCAGCCTCGTTGTAAGCCGAGATGATATTGCTTATCGTCACGCTCTTGCTGCCGTGCCGGGCGCGTATCCAGTCGGCGTTGGGCAGGTTGATGCCTATGGCCGTAGACGGGTATTCGCCGCCGCCGAGCATGGCAGCGCAGATGACGTTCGCCGACACGCCGTTGACCCGTTGCTTCTTGAAACGGGGGGCGACGGGCGAATTGTCCTCAAACCATTGGGCGTTGCCGCTTATCGCGCGTGTGCGCCGGGTGCCATCCTCGTCGCGGTATTCCACAAGTCCTTCCCATGTGCCCTTAAGCCCGAGAGGGTCGTCGTACACCTCGATGAAGCCGTTGATGAAATCCACGGGCGAGCCGCCGTCGGCCACCCACTCTACGCAATAGTCGTTGAACAGGCGCAAATCACCCGTCTTGTAATATTCGACGAGCAACTCTATCACACGGCGCTGCCTGTCGTCGTCGGCCAGGTCGCACGCACGTTCGAGCCAGAACACTATCTTTTCAATGGCCTTGCCGTACTTTCCGCCCAAGCGCCACACTTGTTCTTTCACGACGCCGTCTTCCTTCACCACGCTGGTGTTGAGCCCGTATGACAAGGGTTCGTCGTCGGCTGGGTCTTTCACCGAAGCGTAATAGCCCTCGACTTCATCCTGGGTTACGCCGTCATAGAAGTTGCACGCCGACGATTCCACTATGTCTACGCCGGCCTTCTTGCACACTTTGACGGGCAGCACGTCGGGATTGAACATCACAGGGCACAGCTCGGCGCACAGTTCGTCGACCGACATGCCATTCAAAGGCAGCAAGGCCGGGTCTACCGACTTGACTGCAGCGGTGAAGAACTCTTCGGAAAACCCCGGCACGAACTTGTCGCAGCCGTAATGGTGGTAGATTCCGTTAGAGAACCACACACGCTTCAGGTAGACTTCCAACGCCTTGAAATCGTCTGACAGGCGGTCGCCTTCGTAACCGGTATATACGGCCTCGAGCGTCTTGCGTATCTTAAGGTTGTACTTGCCGAACTGGTCGAACGTAATGTCGCGCCCGAACAACGCGGCCTGCGACAGGCAATACACAAGTTTCTTACGGCGCAACGACAGCTTGTCGAAACCCTCCAATCGGTATCTCAACATCTGTATGTCGGCGAAACGCCCTTCAGTATATTTGAAATCTGACATATATCTTAACTTTATGCAATATCCTAAAATGCGGCCTCCGGCATTAACGCTCCTCCGGATTTCACTCTTCCGCGGCTACGCCGGCATCACCGCCGCCGCCAAGTTTGTACTGCTTAGGGGTTATGCCCGTGTACTTATAAAAGGCGGCGTAAAACGACTGGCGGTTCGAGAAGCCCACCATGTCGCTTATCTCCTCCATTTTCAGCCCGGCATACCTTTTGTCTTTAAGCAGGGCCTTGGCGTAATCTATCCTGTACTTGTTGACGAACGAAGAATAGTTCATGTCGAAACATACGCTCACCACGGCCGATATGTAACGCGTGTTCGTATGCAAATCTTCAGCCAGGCGCTTTGCCGAATAATCCTTGTCCTTGAATTTCTTCTTCTTCACCAGCACATATACAATCCTGCTTTTCAACGCATCCATGAGCCTCGGACTGACCATGGAGCGGTACGCGGCCTTTTTCCTAACCGCGTCGTTGATGTTGTATTTCCCCATTCGTATCTCCCAAAATCAAATCTTTTTACTTAAATAGCAGACAAAACAAACGAGAAGAAAGCATCGATGCCTACTTCCCGTAAGTTTGGCTTAACCTATCTGCAAAGGTAATGTTTTTTCAACAAACACGAATATAAAAATCTTTTTTTTAACGTCAATTCAATGATAAGGGCCCAGCTTGCGCAACATCCCATTCCGGGAAATTCACGCCGGCGGATTAATCAAAGGCCTGCGCCTGCACGCCAAGCCGCACATAGGCGCCGGTTTCACCGGTATTTCGCGGCGCGACCGGCAACAGCTACGCAACACATTGATACACAATGCGTTGCAAAAGACCGCCTTTTACCTTGTAAAAGGCTACCTTTCAGAAGCTAAAAGGCTACCTTTTGCATCGTAAAAGGCAACCTCTTATGGCGGCAACCGGTTGGCGCCGCTACCGGAACGGCACCGATACGGCATACGGCAGGCGCAATATGAAAATTTAAGATTGCGTTATTTGTTCTTTCGGAAATTTATTATACCTTTGCTAAATAAAAGGACGCGGCATGCGCACGTAAGCACGCCGCATGCAAACCATATAAGCAACAAACCGCCGCCCACGGCGCAAGCTAATTAAAAACAAGACAATATGAAAACTTACAAAATCCAGACCAACGCTTCGGGAACAAGAAGCATGATGATAAGCGAAGAACACTTGAACGCCATAAAGAAATACTCACTGCTGAAAAACCTTATCGACAGCAACGGCATCATAGACGAATCGGTGCTCGACAAACTGAAACTGAACATAAGGTCGATACTCGAGTCTGAGCCTGAAACCAACAGGGAACTGCTCGACTTGTGCCTCGACGTAATTTATAATAACAACATGAAAGCGTTCGGACTGCACCAGCTCGTCCTGCTGTTCATCAAGTGGGAGGAAGAGAACCGGCACGAAAGCGAAACCGAAAACAATACGGATGAACAGGCTTAAGCTATCCGACTGGCTTCCTACGACAAAGAAGGAAGTAGAGTTGAGGGGGTGGAGCGAACTCGACGTCATCCTTTTCTCTGCCGACGCGTATGTCGACCATCCGTCGTTCGGCGCAGCCGTAATCGGGCGCACGTTAGAGGCGCAGGGGCTGCGCGTGGCAATCGTGCCCCAACCCGACTGGCACGGCGACTACCGCGACTTCAAGAAGCTCGGCCGCCCGAGGCTGTTCTTCGGCATAGCGCCGGGATGCATGGACTCTATGGTCAACAAGTACACCGCCAACAGGCGTCTCCGCTCTGAAGACGCGTACAGCCCCGACGGCCGTCACGACTGCCGCCCTGAATACCCAACGATAGTTTACAGCAAGATTCTGCGCAGCCTTTTCCCCGACGTTCCAATCATCCTGGGAGGCATCGAGGCGTCGCTCAGACGCCTTACGCACTACGACTATTGGAAAGACGAGCTGAAGAAAAGCATCCTGTGCGACTCTGGCGCCGACATGATAATCTACGGCATGGGCGAAAAACCCGTCACAGCCCTTTGCGCGGAGCTGCAAAAAGGGAAAAGCATCGACGCCGTTCACGACATACCGCAAACCGCTTTTCTTTGCAGTAAGGACGAAATCCCCAACGGGATAACGCCAGACGACGTAATACTGCATCCGCACGAAACGTGCCTGCACGACAAAAAAGCGCAGGCGGAAAACTTCAGGCACATCGAAGAAGAGTCGAACAAACTGAACGCATGCCGCATACTGCAGGAAGTCGACGGCAAGTTCACGGTCGTAAACCCTCCGTATCCGCCCATGACGACCGAGGAAATCGACAAGTGCTACGACCTGCCGTACACAAGGCTGCCCCATCCGAAATACAAAGACAAACGCATACCGGCCTACGAGATGATAAAACACTCGGTGAACATCCACCGCGGATGCTTCGGCGGATGCGCGTTCTGCACCATAAGCGCCCACCAAGGCAAGTTCATCGCATCGAGAAGCAAGCAAAGCATACTGAAGGAGGTAAGGCAGATAACCGCCATGCCCGACTTCAAGGGATACATAAGCGACCTCGGTGGGCCGTCGGCCAACATGTACGGAATGGGGGGAAAGGACAAAAGCATTTGCGCGAGATGCAAACGCCCGTCGTGCATCAACCCTAAAATCTGCCCCAACCTCGACACCGACCACGGCAAGCTGCTCGACATATACCACGCCGTAGACGCACTGCCGGGAATAAAGAAAAGTTTCATCGGCAGCGGCGTAAGGTACGACCTGCTGCTGCATAAAAGCAACGATGGAAAATGCGACAAGGCCGCACGGGCCTACACGCACGAGCTTATCAGCAAGCACGTAAGCGGAAGGCTGAAGGTTGCGCCCGAACATACGTCGGACAACGTGCTGAAACTGATGCGCAAGCCGCCGTTCAAGCAATTCGAGGATTTCAAGAAGATATTCGACGAAATAAATACGAAGGAAAACCTACGTCAGCAGATTATCCCCTACTTCATCAGCAGCCACCCCGGATGCCGCGAAGAGGACATGGCCGAGCTGGCCGTCATAACCAAGGGGCTGAACTTCCATCTTGAGCAGGTACAAGACTTCACCCCCACCCCGATGACCGTAAGCACCGAAACATGGTACACCGGCTATGACCCGTACACACTGCAACCGGTATATTCGGCAAAGACCCAACGGGAGAAGCTGGCGCAAAGGCAGTTCTTCTTTTGGTACAAACCCGAAGAACGCCGCAACATCGAGCGCGAGCTTAAACGCATAGGACGGCCCGACCTGATAAAACGCCTATACTCAGGAACACCTACCTTCAACAAGACTTACAGGCATGATGACCATAATAGAACAAGCGATAACAGGAAAGAGAAACCAGCAGGAATGCGAAGACGGAATAGAAGTAAATGACCGCTTCGCCGCCGTGATAGACGGCAGCACAAGCAAGACGCCCGTACAAATATGCAAAGGCATGAGCAACGGCCGCTATTGCATGGAACTGACGAAACGGTACGTCTCCGGAATGCCCGCCGACATCAGCGTTGAAGGATTCTGTTCAGGCGTAACCTCGCTCATCCGCTCGGTTTACGACGGGCACTGCATCGACATGGACAGGCTTAAGCACTGCCCGACCGAGCGGTTGACGGCAAGCGCTGTGGTATACTCGGCCTACCGCAGGCAAGTTTGGATGGTAGGCGATTGCCAGTGCATCGTCGGCGGAACATTCTACGAAAATCCAAAACCGCAGGAAGAAACGCTTGCCAAACAACGTGCGGAATACCTCGAACAGGCAATAAAAAACGGTCTTGACATACAATCAATACAGACGGAAGACCCTGGAAGGAAGCATATACTAAAAGACTTAATAGCAAGTTGCAAAGGGCAGAACACCGCCTACCCGGTAATCGACGGCTTCGAAATACCGATTAATAAGGTAAAAGTCATCGACGTTGCCGACGGCGGACAAGACATAGTTTTGGCAAGCGACGGCTACCCGTTCCTAAAAAACACATTGGAAAAAAGCGAAAAGGCACTGTCGGAACAACTGCATAACGACCCGTTATGCATCCGTTATTTCAAAGCCACAAAAGGTTTGATGAACGGCAACAAGTCGTTTGACGACAGGGCATACATAAGATTCAAAACGGCAGATTAACGCAAGGTTCACTCATCCACGTCGACGACAATTGTCTTAAACCAATCTTTTAACACGCCTGCGTATTGGTTTTGAGAGTCGCTGACAAAGATAATCGTCCTATTTCCGTCAGCAAGCGTAGGCCCGATACACATGCCCTCATAATTTGCTATCGACCTTTTGAACAGCCCCAACTTCGTCATAAACGAACAAACAAAATGCTTAGGCAAGAACTTTGTGCTGTCGGTCATAGCCATGTCCGTCGGAATCAAGTACTCGTCATCAGGCTTAACCTCGTACAACTTGCACATTACGAATGCGCCGATTTTAACCTTAGGGACGAAAAACTCACGCTCCAAAACAAGTAAACGCCCGTTTCCTAAAGCCGTCAACTCGCTGACTCCCATAGCATACTGGCTTGATTTTGAACCAGCCGTAGGTGCGTCCATCATGTAAGCATATTGCGCTTTAGGTTGCAAACCGTCATCGAAAGCCGTCAACCTCAACTTATTACGAACACCATTAGTAGACGTTGCACGCACTCCGTCAAAAGGCAAAGTGCTCTCACTTACCGTCCAGAACAACCGCGACCGGCCGTCGTAAGCCAAAGACTCGAACCCGTAATTGCCCATTCCATTCTTATACATCGACGGAATGCTTAACTCCCTACCAGTAATCTTGCCATTAAGGTCGTACTCAACAATAGAAGCGTCGACCTCCCTGCTTATGAACAGCGTTGAATCGGCCGTATAACAGGCAATGCCCTCACAATCTCCACCATACAAACTGTCACCGCGGAACTCTTCATACCTGACATCCTCAAGCTCGCCTGTTATCGAATCAACATCTATACTGAAAATATAGAAACCGTCAGTTGCCGACTTGTCAGACACGACGGCATACTTATTGCCGCCAATGTGGGCGATACCGCTATAATTACCAGGGGGTACTTCGCCGTGGAACTCTTTCTGGCCACACTCGCGCACCAAACTTGTTTGGGCGCAGACGCCGCAACAAAACGCAACCGACAAAAAACAACAAAGCAAATACTTACACATAAAAACGTAAAACCTTAATGATAAACAAGCAATCAAACAGTAGAAACAACATAAACGTCATCCGTCTCCAAGGCTACGGCTTTCGCCCGGCATAACAAAAAAGGGAATATACCACCGTTACAAAGTGATATAATCCCTAAATTGAGTCGGGGCGACAGGATTCGAACCTGCGACCACCTGGTCCCAAACCAGGCGCGCTACCGGGCTGCGCTACACCCCGAAACGTACTCTTTCGTTTAGCGAATGCAAAGGTACGTCTTTTTTATATAACATGCAAATTTTTCTTTGCTTATTTGATGATGCCCTGCTCTACGAATATCTTCTTCAAAGCCTGGACTCCACGCTCCACTTGCTCCTTTGTATGGGTGGCCATAAGTGCGAAGCGCACAAGTGTGTCTTGAGGGGCACATGCAGGCGGAATGACCGGATTGATGAACACTCCTGCATCGAAAGCCAACGTGGTTACGAGGAACGTCTTATCAACGTCACGCACATACAACGGGATGATAGGACTCTCAGTATCACCTATTTCGAAACCTTCCTCCTTGAAACGCTTCAATGCATAGTTGGTTACTTTCCACAAACGTTCTATACGTTCGGGCTCGCTCTTAATGATGTGAAGAGCCTCCATCGCAGCCGCCGTTGCGGCAGGAGTATTGGATGCGCTAAAGATATATGTGCGGCAAGTATGACGAAGGTAGTTGATTGTATCTTTATCGCCTGCAATGAAACCGCCGATGCTGGCAAGACTCTTCGAGAACGTGCCCATGATAAGGTCTACATCGTCGATAACGCCGAAATGATCACACACACCGCGTCCATCCTTACCGAACACACCAAGGCCGTGAGCCTCGTCGACCATCACCGAAGCATTGTATTTCTTCTTCAGACGGATTATCTCCGGCAGGTTGGCCAAATCGCCTTCCATAGAGAACACACCGTCAACAACAATCAGTTTTACGGCCTCGGGACGGCATTTCTGCAACTGTTTCTCGAGGTCTTCCATATCGTTGTGCTTATATTTCAGACATGTGGCGAACGACAGGCGACGCCCGTCAACGATGCTCGCATGGTCGCGGTCGTCGCAAATTATATAATCCTCGCGTCCGCATACGACGGCAAGCACGCCTGCATTGACAGAGAAACCGGTAGAGAAACACAGCGCGTCGTCCTTATGTTCGAACTCTGCCAACTCTTTCTCCAACTGGACATGCAAATCCAAAGTACCGTTCAGGAAACGGCTACCGGCACATCCCGTACCGTATTTATCCAAAGCAGCTTTGGCGGCAGCCTCAACGCGTGCGTCGCCAGTAAGCCCGGTGTAAGCGTTAGAGCCGAACATTAGCACGCTATGGCCTTCCATCTGCACTTCAGTGCCCTGCTTGCCGGTTATCTCGCGGAAATAAGGATAAACCCCCATCTCCATGAACTTTTGAGGCTCACGATAATTCTTGTATCTTTCTTGTAATAGTCCCATATTATATAAAATAGGTGTGTAGGTTTCAAAAAGAGCCGTAACGTTCACATAGCATCGGTTGCGGCAAAACATGCCGCCACCCCACATGTAGGCCGTAGCGCCCTTGTAGATTCCAAAATCAGGGTGCAAAGATACAAAAAAATGCGAAAACCATACCCTAAAATATGGAAAAGTATCGTAAAACCTTAAATATTGCAGCCGTACAATAAGAAATAAGGTAAATATTATTATTTTTGCAGGACTATGGCCGATAAGAAAAGAATAATATTCATCATGAACCCGATATCCGGCACAGCAAGGAAGTCGGGCATACCGAGAATTATCGAGGACACCCTCGATAAGGAATATTACGACTATACCATAACAAAAACCCAACATAGCGGACACGCATACGAAATAGCCTGCGAGGCAAGGGACGGCGGAGCATACGCAGCCGTAGCCGTAGGCGGCGACGGCACGGTAAACGAAGTGGCCAGGGCGTTGGTGCACTCAGACACGGCACTCGGCATACTGCCATGCGGTTCAGGCAACGGCCTTGCACGCCACCTCATGCTACCGCTCGAACCGCGTAAGGCTGTCGCCATACTGAACAGCCACACCATACATGAGCTTGACTACGGCATAATCAACGAAATTCCCTTCTTCTGCACTTGCGGAATGGGGTTCGACGCATTCATAAGCATGAAGTTCGCCGAAGCCGGCAAGCGCGGCCCGGTAACATACCTTGAAAACATACTGCGCGAAGGCCTTAAGTACAAGCCAGAGACATACGAGATAAAAGACGGCAACGGTACGTCGCTCTGCCGCGCATTCCTCATATCGTGCGCGAACGCCTCCCAATACGGCAACAACGCCTACATCGCCCCGCAGGCATCTATGAGCGACGGGTTGCTCGACGTAACGATAATGGAACCGTTCGACATGCTCGAAGCTCCGCAATTAAGCATCGACATGTTTAACAAGACTATCGACAAGAACCCGAAAATAAAGACGTTCAAGACAAAACACATACACGTTCACCGACAACAGGCCGGATTCATACATTACGACGGCGAACCGGTCATGACAAGCGCCGACGTCGACATATCCGTCGTGAACAAAGGAATAAAAATCATCGTAAACCCGGAGGCGAAAAAAGAGAAGCGGCAACCGGGCATGATGCAGACTACATTCAGCGTGTTCTTCAACGACATAATGAACGTGCGCGCTGACAAAAGCAAACAGATTCACCGCATACAGACACTCAATAAAATCCTTTTGAAGAAACTAAACAACTTATAACCACGCCCACATACAAGCAAAAGACTATAAACCTATGAGGCATATACGGTGCGCCGCGCCGATACGGAAACACAACCGCACGGCGCGGCGCACCTATACTTAATAAAACATGAGTCCTCAAAAAAACTCTCTATAAGAAACCGCCCAAAAGCGCAAACATCAGGCAGTTTATGCAATTGGCTTAGCTGTTATTCCCTTATTGGGGAAGGGAATCGGACATTCCCTCGAAATGGCTTAGGCGCGCTATGTATTTACCGAGAATATCGAACTCTATGTTTACTTTCGAACCGATTCGTATGTCGCTGAAGTTTGTGTGTTCGAACGTATATGGAATAATGGCGACGGTGAATCTTGAGTCGGTAGGACTGCATACCGTCAGCGAAACTCCGTTCACGGTTACGCTGCCTTTGTCTACCGTAAAATACCCCCGCCTTGCCATCTCTTTGTCAAACTGGTATTCAAACGTGAAATACGTGCTGCCCTCGGCATCCTTTATGTCCACGCATTCGGCCGTCATGTCAACGTGTCCTTGCACGATATGCCCGTCCAGCCTGCCGTTCATAGGCATCGACCGTTCGACGTTCACGCGGTCGCCCACGCCGAGTCCGCCGAGGTTCGAGCGTTCGAGCGTCTCTTTCATAGCCGTTACGGTATAAGTGCCGTCCTCTATATGCACTACCGTCAGGCACACGCCGTTGTGCGAAACACTTTGGTCTATTTTCAACTCTGAGGCGAACGGACATTTCAGTGTCAGGTCAACGTTGCCCTTGTCTTTTTTCACCGCCGTTACGATAGCGGTGGTTTCAACTATTCCGGAAAACATTATCGTCTATCTAAATTTGGTTTAAACATAAAAATATGGGCAGGAACGCCTATGCCCTGCCCATGTATTCTGGAAAAAGACCGTACCAGTGATGTGATGAAAACTCCGTACTGTATAGGATTTGGGAGCTCTCCGCCTTTGTAATCCACCGGCTTTACAGCTATGCCTTGCGGCATTGTGGCCCGCCATTGACAAGAGGTGTCTTCCCGGTTTTCGTTTTTTTATTGATGAGTATCCCGATCGAACTAATACGGTCTGTATCTTGTCTCTCTGATTTATGTTGCAAATATAGGAATAAAATGCCAACCATGCAAATATTTCCGGGTTATTTTGTTTTTTCCGATGCAATTCATCATTATTTTTTCACTAAGCATGGTACTTGCCGACCGGCCGTCGGCGACAACTCCTATTGTACGGGGCGCGTCATTCCGGCACGGCATATTTATCCCCGGTAGCCTTTATTATCTCCCTCGCCACGTTTTCGGGCACACCCGGCCTCTCAACCTTTGCGCCCAAGCCTGTTTCCGTCCGCAAGAACCGTCCGTTTTCCTCGGGCTTCACAACCATGTCGTTATATTTTACAATAAGGTATACCGCCAATTGCTTCCAACGTGAAAGCATCTGGGCGGCCTTGTCGCAACTATAACCGTTGAGGTAGGCTACGGCACTCTCGGGACTCTCGTTATAAAGCCGCAAAGCCGCGGCGTCGACATCAGGCTGTGCCTTGTCGTAGTCGGCCTCAAGCGAATCACGGACTGTCTTAAGCGAGCCGAACATCATTGAATAACGGGGATAAACCATGTTGCTGACCCAGTTGCACACCCAATAGGCATTCTTGTCGCTAAACGTCACGGCATCGGCACCAGGCGTTGCGTAACACTCCGGCTGCACCGTATTTCCACAATAAACAGGTGTGTAAGCCACCATGTTGCCGTCGTCGTTGCCGAACCATAATATGCCTCCTATCTGACGGGGCAGCCACGAGCGCAGCTGTGCGATATAAGAGAAGCCTGACTGTTGGGTAGACGTCGGCCTCTCGTTGAAATATTCCTTCCCGTCTACTTTATAAGTCAGCGGCGTAGGACGATAAGGCATGCCCCAAACACCCTGGCCGGGGTCAGAGTCGAGCGCAAAGGGAGTGCCCTCGTAGTGGTCGCGCATGCAGTCGCGCACGTCCTGCAGCGTCACTTTCTTGTTCGGTATTATCCACAACGGCATCGGCTCGGCATCCTTCACCTTACCCTCGGCGTATGGAAGATAGCGGTCCATGTCGTCGGAAAAATGGTTGAAGAAGCTCCATACGCGCGCCTCGCAGAAACGGCGGCCCGAGAAATCAGGGTAAGCATAAGTCTCGCAGAAGCTGAAATCCTCGTCCTTTCCGCTGAACCAGCCCTTCTCTCGGGCGAAGCTGATGCAGTCTTTTGAGAACATCACGTTTTCCTTGTCATGCTGGTCGAACTTACGTATGCGGCTTTGGTTGGCATGGGCGCATACGGCATCGTCGGGTATGCGCAGCGCAACCCATACGACGCCCTTGCTGCCGGGCCCCTTGCCCATCATTTCCATTATCCAGGCTTCGTCGGAATCGCATATCGAGAACGTCTCGCCTTCAGAGCAGTAACCATACGTTTCGGCAAGGGTCGTCATCACCTTTATCGCCTCGCGCGCCGTTTTAGAACGTTGCAAGGCTATGTAAATAAGCGAACCGTAGTCGAGTATGCCGGTAGTGTCGACCATCTCATGCCGTCCGCCGAACGTGGTTTCGCCTATCGAAACCTGGTATTCGTTAATGTTGCCTATGACGTTATACGTCTCCGGGGCTTCCGGTATCTGACCGTGATACTCCTTTGTGTCCCAATCATATACCTGCCTCATCTCCCCCTTCTTGTGCTTACCGGCAGGATAGTGGCACAGTCCGATGAACATGCCATAGTCGTCGGCGTTATAAGTGCAAAACACTGAACCGTCGGCGCTGGCTTTCTTACCAACGATAAAATTGGTGCATGCCGACCCTGCCTGGCAGGCGGCAAGCATGATAGCTGTAAATAAAACCTTTTTCATTTGTATAATATTTTTATTCGGTCACTCTTTCAGAACCCGTTGTCGCCGCCTTTGGCCGCAACGCCGCCGCCAATACGTGCCCGTCCCCAATCCGACCGTCTTGCAAAACACGGCATACAGGCTTGTAAAAGGCGGCCTTTTGCGCCCTAAAACACGGCCTTTTACAGCGCAAAAGGCCGCATATTGCAAACACGCCTGACCAACGTTAAGTCATTACTGGAATTTCAATATTTAAAATCAGAGGTTAATGTCTTCATATTGCCACGATTGTCCAAGGCCACGACTTTCAGGCTGTGCGTCGAATTGGTCCGCATTACGGGCGAGTTTTCGAGCCTGCATACATAAACGTTGGACTTGTCTTGGCGCTCGAAAAGCACAAAGTTGCCGTCGACATACCCCTTAACCGAGCGCAAGCCGCTCTTAGAGTCGTATGCCGCGACACGCAACTTGTTGCGCAAGAAGCTCAAGCCTGTCAGCACAGGGGCTTCGTCGTCATACTCTATGGCATAGGTAAGTCCGAAGTCGCGCATGCGCCCCGTCACCCATCCGTCCTTATACCTGCCACCCATATACCTGTCGCCGTTCTGCCGGGAGACGATATACAGCTTGTCAGTGTCGGCCACACGGCCGTTCAACTTCAAACTTATTTCCGCCCATTTGAAAAGAGGATACGACTCATCGTAAAACCTCCATTCGTTAGACAACACGCCCGGCTTTGCGCCTACTGCCAGCTCAACATTGTCGGGAAGCGCCCCCAAAGGCACCATAAGCGACATGCCCGGGCGTTGAACTGAGTTCGGCCTGTTGTATGCAAGCGTGTTCATTACGTCCGTCGGCTCCTTTTCCGGCAGGCTCTGCCGCCTCCCCCTGACTGTAAACGAATATTGGCGTGAATTGCCAAATACGTCAGAAACAGTGTAAGCCAACAAGTAATCACGTTCCTCGTCGAACGTTACGATTCCGCCGGCGGCGGCATGCCGGTGCAACACTGGCAGGCTGTTGCCCGGGTCGGCGAACGACTTCATATACCATACGCCCGAACGGCGGTAGTGCCTGTAATCGCCCCATGAGTTCACCATGCGGTTGCAATCCGCCGGTATGCTGTCTACAACGCTTTCAAACACCACGTTGCCGTCTACGGACAGCGTAGTCTTGTATATTCCCAAGATGCCGAAGCTGCCCTCCATATAATCGTTCGCCCATAAGCCGAACCCGACTTTGCCCCATGCCGTGAACTCACGCGTAAGATTGGATGATGAAAAACCGTAGTTCTGCTGACGTGAAGAGCCGCAGAACACACCTTCGCCCGATATGGGATAAGCCATGAAGGCATGCGCTATGGGCGACGTCGTATCGGTAACATACTCTTTAAGGAACGCCAAAGGGTCGAGAAAGCTCCATGTCCTTGTGTCGTGAATCTCTAAGTGGAGGTGCGGAGCATGGCTCGCGCCGGTATTGCCGCTTACAGCTATAAACTGCCCGCGCGATACGGGGAAATCCGTCGGCCTCAGCCTTACGTCGGCAAAACATGTCTGATGTTGGTATTGCCATTTACGGACTATCGCAGCCAACTGTGGCACGAATTTCTTCAAGTGGCAATAAACCGACGTCTTACCACCAGGATGCCTGACGTACACGGCATTGCCGAACCCGTCCAACCCAACCGTAACGCGGCTTACATAACCGTCGGCTATCGAAAAAACCGGTTTGCCTTCAACCATACCCGTCCTAACGTCAATGCCGCCATGAAAATGGTTCGGGCGCGGTTCGCCGAAATTCCCGGCAAGCGAAATCGGATAATTCACGGGTGAAACAAACGCAAACGCAGAAGACAAGAACAGGGAAAATAAAGTATTAAGCACTATAACTTATTGTAAAATGAATAAAAAAACAACATTATTGTCATTGACCGGAGAACAAACCTTCCACCTGATACGTGGAACGGACTTTACCAAACGTATATATTGGTATTAGGAAATTCCATGAAACTCCCTAATACCAATAATTAAGACGGTTTGAATCAACAAGCCTTAAAACTCATGTCGAGCCCCTTCACCGAATGCGTCAACGCTCCGACCGATACGAAATCGACACCGCATTCGGCATACCGGCGTATGGTGTCGAACGTTATTCCCCCACTCGACTCCGTCTCATACTTGCCGTCTATCATGCCGACGGCTTTCTTCGTATCATCAACGGAAAAGTTGTCGAGCATTATACGGTCAACTCCACCGGTCTCGAGAACTTGCGACAGTTCTTCGAAATTGCGCACTTCTATCTCGATCTTCAAGTCAAGCGACTTTTCAGAGAGGTATTCGTGGCACTTGGTTATCGCATTCTTTATTCCTCCTGCGAAATCAACATGGTTGTCTTTTAAAAGAATCATGTCGAACAAACCAATCCTGTGGTTCACGCCGCCGCCTATCTTCACGGCCTGCTTTTCAAGCATGCGCATTCCGGGAGTGGTCTTCCTCGTGTCAAGAACCTTGGTATGCGTGCCCTTCAACAGTTCGACATACTTGTGGGTGGTTGTCGCAATTCCGCTCATACGCTGCATTATATTAAGCATGAGCCTCTCCGTCTGGAGCAACGAACGCGTCTTGCCTGAAACAACCATTGCTATATCGCCCTTCTTTACTTCCGTTCCGTCGCCAAGAAGGACCTCAACCTGCAACGTATCGTCAAATCGGGCGAACACCCTCTTTGCCACTTCAACTCCGGCAAGGATGCCGTCTTCCTTTATCAATAGGTGCGACTTGCCCGTTGCGTCCTCAGGTATGCAGCACAAAGTAGTATGGTCGCCGTCGCCAATGTCTTCCGCGAAGGCCAGGTCTATCAACCTATCTTCCAATTCGTCAACTGAATACATTTTGCTTTTTTATTTTAAGTTTTTACAAATAAACACCTATTCCAACCTTAAAACCGAACTTAGAATAATCGGAATGGTTCCTGAACGACTGGTCGTAATAAACTGCCGGTTCAATCGTTACGATGTCGTTCAGAAAGAATGCATAACCGATTTCTATGCCCGGCATTAAGTCATTGTAATTATGATACGCATGTACAAACTTCGCGTTTACGCCAAGATACAAACCGTTCTGCCTGACGTAATACCGTCCGCCTATGCCCAAAGTAACCATGTCGGAAGCGCCTTGCATTCCACTATGCTGCCAACCGAACTGTCCAAGAAGCATCCAATCGTTGTCAACCATGCGTCCGCCCTTTATGTCCAAACCGATGTTGAACTCTTCCGCACCACTGTAACTCAAGCCGAATCCCGTCACGGAAGAACCTATATACCATTTATCTTTCTCGAACTGGGCGTAACCCGTCACCGCCATAAACAATGCGATTAACAACAATGATAGTTTTTTCATATTACATTATTATTTTATGGTTTATCTTCTTAAAACAACGACGCACACGCACGCCGCCCATTTTTTATCTTAACGCAAAAGTACGAATTTTATTTGAGTATCACAAAAATATACTATAACTTTGCAATGAATTTGATTTAATACATACACCCGACAATAAATGATGCCCAAAAACAAGCTGTCTATATACCTATTATTATTTGCGTTGGCATTTACGGTTCCGTGTTTCGGCTACAACGAAGGTTTATTTTCTGCACAAATACCCAAATATGAAGTAAGGGCCGTTTGGCTTACGACTTTAGGCGGGCTTGATTGGCCGCGCCAGCGTGCAGGAAACAGGACGCTGGAACAACAGCAAAAAAAAGAACTTACAGACATACTCGACAAACTTAAGGCCGCCAACATCAACACGGTGCTGTTCCAAACAAGGATACGCGGAACCGTCATTTACCCTTCGGCAATAGAGCCTTGGGACGAATGCATAACAGGAACGTATGGCAAACGCCCGGAATACGATCCCTTGGCATTCGCCATCGAAGAATGCCATAAGCGAGGAATGGAAATCCAAGCCTGGGTGGTCGCCATACCGGCAGGCAGATGGAACTCGTTCGGCTGCAGGGCGTTACGCAGGAAACACCCCGGCCTTATCGTCAAGAAAGGCAACGAGGGGTTCATCGACCCGGCAAATCCAAGGGCCGCCACTTACATTGCAAACATCTGCAAAGAGATTACGGACAAATACGACGTCGACGGGATACACCTTGACTACATACGCTATCCAGAGGTATGGGACGGCGGCAGGAGCCAAAGACGCAATCATAGGACGCAAGGAAGAAGCCATGCCGACGCCGTCAAACTGGAACAACAAATACGAAACATAACAAGTATTGTCCGTTCCGTGCATAATGCTGTTAAGGGCACAAAACCTTGGGTCAAGTTAAGTTGCGCCACAATAGGCAAATACTCCGACCTCAAACGAAGTTACAGCAACGGATGGAACGCTCTTGTAAAAGGGCGGCAAGACGCCCAAGAATGGTTAAGGCTCGGCATAGTAGACCAATTATACCCTATGATGTATTTCCGTGGGAACAACTTTTATCCGTTTGCGTTCGATTGGAAAGAGAACAGTCATGGGCGCACAGTCGTCCCGGGACTTGGAATATATTTCATGTCAGACGGACAAGGGCGCTGGCCTTTATCCGAAATTGAACGGCAGATGAACGTAGCCAGGGCCAACGGCATGGGCTACGCGATGTTCCGTGCGAAACATCTTATTGACAATACAAAAGGTATCTATGCCTTTACAAAAGAAACATTCAATACATATCCGGCATTAATCCCTCCGACAATCCAAGACAGCATACGTATACCTGAACCTCCGACAAACTTGCAAGCCAAACGAACCGGCGATTACATAAGCGTAAATTGGAACGCACCCGCCAATGATTATAATACTGACGGAGGATTGGCTTTCAACATTTATGCGAGCGACAAGCTGCCGGTAGACATAAACGACGCACGCAATTTATTGAAAACCTACGAAAAAGGAAACTTCCTAACGGTAAAGACAGACAAGCAACTGCATTTCGCAATAACGTCCATCGACAGGTACGGCAACGAGAGCGAGCCTTTATATGATGAAGAAGCGGAAAGGCGGAAAGGCAAATCTGGAACGCATACGCATTATAACATACTGTCCAACAATGGTTTATGGCTCAGCCTCCCGCCCAAAGGCCACTCTCTTGACGCAGACTACATCGTAATAAAAAGCCTCGCCGGCGTAATCATAGCGACACGTCCTTACAACGGTGAAAAAGCCAATATAGGCGGCATAGCCCAAGGATGTTATTCAATTTATTCGCTCAACGGCAAAGGCGTAGCCCACAGACTCGGCTTCACAATAATAAAACGGTAGGAAACCACGGCCTTAACGAAAGGCTTGTTCATTAAATGCTCTCCACCATCTACTTTTTTATCGTCAAACGTTCGTTAATTATGCGTTTTTTGTAACTTTGCACCAGTTTTACAAATAAGAATATAACATGCCACAAATATCAGTCCGGGGATTAGAAATGCCCGAATCTCCAATAAGGAAACTCGCCCCTCTTGCCGCGGCGGCAAAAAACAGGGGGATAAAGGTTTACCATCTCAACATCGGGCAACCTGACCTGCCTACGCCGCAGGTGGCTATCGACGCTATAAGGAACATCGACCGCACGGTTCTCGAATATTCCCCTTCGCAAGGTTATCTAAGTTACAGGAAGAAATTAGTAAACTACTATAAGAAATACGACATCAACGTTTCGGCCGACGATATAATCATCACCTGCGGCGGAAGCGAGGCCGTACTGTTCGCCTTCATGTCATGCCTGAACCCAGGCGACGAAATAATCGTACCCGAACCGGCATACGCCAACTACATGGCTTTCGCCGTATCGGCCGGCGCAAAGATACGCACAATCACGACTACTATCGAAGAAGGCTTCTCGCTGCCTAAGGTCGAGAAGTTTGAAGAGCTGATAAACGACCGCACACGGGCCATACTTATCTGCAACCCCAACAACCCGACAGGCTACCTGTACACACGGCGTGAAATGCGCCAGATACGCGACCTCGTTAAGAAATACGACTTATACCTTTTCTCAGACGAAGTTTACAGGGAATACATTTACACCGGTTCGCCCTACATAAGCGCATGCCACTTGGAAGGAATCGAGCAGAACGTAGTGCTGATTGACTCTGTGAGCAAACGTTACAGCGAATGCGGCATACGCATCGGCGCGCTGATAACAAAGAACGCCGATGTGCGACAAGCCGTGATGAAATTCTGCCAGGCACGCCTCTCGCCGCCCTTGATAGGCCAGATTGCTGCTGAGGCGTCGCTCGACGCCCCCGAAGAATACTACCGCGACGTTTACGACGAATACGTTGAAAGGCGCAAATGCCTGATAGACGGGCTGAACCGCATACCCGGCGTGTATTCGCCGATACCCATGGGGGCATTTTACACCGTGGCCAAACTGCCCGTCGACGACAGCGAGAAGTTCTGCCGCTGGTGCCTTGAAGAGTTTGACTACGAAGGAGAAACGGTCATGATGGCTCCGGCCTCGGGCTTTTACACCACTCCGGGGGCAGGGCGCAACCAAGTGAGAATAGCGTACGTCTTAAAGAAAGAAGACCTGACGCGCGCACTCACCGTATTAAGGAAAGCCCTCGAGGCTTACCCCGGAAAGGAGGACGGCGTATGAACTTTCCGTTATTCATCGCTAAAAGGATATATTCAACAAACGACCCGAACGGCAAGGTAAGCCGTCCGGCCATAAGCATAGCCACCGCCGGCGTGGCCATAGGGCTCGCCGTGATGATTGTTTCGGTATGCATCGTTTTCGGCTTCAAGCACACGATACGCGACAAGGTCGTAGGTTTCGGCTGCAACATAACGGTCGCCAACTTCATGACGCTGCACGGGCGCGAGGCACGTCCGGTATGCATGTCGGACAGCATGATGAACGTTTTGCGCTCAACAAGCGGCGTGAAGCACGTACAAAGGTACGCACTGAAACAAGGAATATTAAAAACCGACGACGACTTTCTCGGCGTAACGTTCAAGGGCATAGCAGCCGAATACGATACGGCGTTCATCCACAACAACCTTATAAGCGGCTCCGTGCCGAAGTTCAGCGACACGGCTAACACCGGCAAACTGCTCATTTCCAAGACAATGGCCGACAAGCTGGAACTTAATTCGGGCGACAAGGTCTACGCATATTTCGTCGACGATGACGACGTAAGGGTGCGCAGGTTCACCGTTAGCGGCATATACCAAACGAACTTAGCGCAATTCGACAACGCATTATGCTACACCGACCTTTACACCGCCCGGCGGCTTAACGGCTGGCAGGCCGACCAAGCCAGCGGCGCAGAGCTTACGGTAAACGATTTCAACGAAATAAACAATGTCGAAAATAGGATTATCGATAAGGTAAACCGCACGACCGACCGTTACGGCGAGATTTATTCCTCGGAAACGATACAAGACTCTTACCCTCAGATTTTCACCTGGCTCGACTTGCTCGACCTGAATGTGTGGATCATACTTGCGCTGATGCTTTGCGTGGCAGGCTTCACGATGATTTCCGGATTGCTCATAATCATATTGGAACGCACCAACATGATCGGCATACTAAAAGCTCTCGGCGCAGGCAATAAGACCATAAGCAAGGCTTTCTTATGGTTTGGGACGTTCATCATAGGCAGGGGGTTGCTCATCGGCAATGCGGTAGGCATCGGCTTGGTAGTGCTCCAGAAATACACCGGACTGGTAAAACTCGACGCCGCAACATATTATGTAGACACCGTTCCGGTGGAGTTCAGCCTTCCGATAACACTTCTTATAAACGCAGGCACGCTGCTCGTCAGCATATTGGTGCTTGTAGCCCCGAGCTGCATGGTGGCCACGGTGCATCCGGCAAAATCAATGAGATACGAATAAACTTGCCACTTTTTAACAGCCATTTTGGCATGTTGCCAAACCTTACAAGGCCCTGTCGGCATTGCTTTCGCAACCGGCAGGGCCTTACATCTGCAAAATCCATCAGCATGCCGGTAAACATCTGGCATTCACGCTATTACGGGCCGAACCGGCAGATAACGGCGAAAAGCCTGACGCCGATCATTTTACTTATTTGCGATTCGTTACCTTTTGCGTTCCAATATGCGGCCTTTCAGCCCGTAAAAGGTTGTCTTTTACAAGCTGAAAGGCCGCATATTGGATTACGCATTACATGTTTTCAATTATCTTGAAAAAGAATATGAATGTCCGAAACAAGCCTAAGCCCCCTTTCATCTCCCCAAACGACCCGTGGCATTTTTCATTCCTGGCTTAGACTCGGAATGATAAAATGCCTTGCATATTAATGCTGACGAAGTATTGGGGCTGATTTCGGACATTCATAAAAAGGAAAATAAAAACAGCATGAGCTCGGCAACGCATTTTTCCAAACAACGTGGCATCCGTAAAAGACTTTTACCGTAACCAAACATGAGAGTTTATTTACATAAAAAAATGTTTAATTCTTGGCAGTTTGTCCAACTTACACTATATTTGCAGAAGACATATCCACATTGCTGGAATGTCCTAAGCTGGTAACCATTCAAATTGTATTCATATTATATAACGCTGAAAGGGGAATATGCATTCCGCGCGTAAAAACATGCAAACTCTTAAAAACACTCACGACCATCATACCCGATTAAGGCGGAAATTGTAAAATATATAACTCATAAACAAATCAATCATGAAAAAAATCATCATCCTATTACTGGCCGCATTCATGTCCACGAATGCGGTAAAAGCCCAAGGATACGGGTCGTATTACAAGAATCTGCCCGTCGACTTACCCGTAGTAACAACTCCGGTAATACCAGGGAACACGGTGAACATCAAAGACTTTGGCGGCGTTGGCGACGGCCTGACGCTCAACACCGAAGCCTTCAGGAAAGCAATCAGCGCCCTGCAAAAGAAAGGCGGAGGGCATCTCGTCGTGCCGGAAGGCATTTGGCTGACAGGAATGATTTCGCTGAAAGACAACATCGACTTGCATATCGAGAAGAACGCTATCGTCATAGCCTCGCCCGACAAGAACCTGTTCATAAAAGAAAAGGACGGCAAGAAAGACGATAAATGCACGCCCATGATAAGCGCAAGCAAACGTAAGAACGTAAGCATAACGGGCGAAGGCGTAATCGACGGCAACGGAGCATATTGGCGTCCGGTGAAACGTTCAAAGGTTAGCGACACAGAGTGGAAAGAATTCAAGTACATGGGCGGAACAGAAACCGACGAAGGTAAACTCTGGTTCCCGTTCAACCTGAAACACTACGGTAACGTGGCCGACACACCCGAGGCACAAGAGAAAATGAGAACGCACCTGATAAGGATAACCGACTGCGAGAATGTTCTCGTAAAAGGCGTAACCATACAGAACTCACCTAAATTCCATCTCATCCCGACACGATGCAACAACGTCATCATAGACGGTGTAACCATACGCTGTCCGTGGAACGCCCAAAACGGCGACGCACTCGACATCAGCAGCTGCAGGAACGTGCTTATAGTAAACAACACTATCGACGCCGGCGACGACGGCATCTGCATGAAAGGCGGAGCCGGCGAGGCAGGATTGAAATACGGCCCTTGCGAGAACCTGCTTATTGAGAACAACGCCGTATTCCATGCCCACGGAGGCTTCGTAATAGGCTCCGAATTCTCAGGCGGAATGAAAAACATCATCGTGCGCAACAACCGCTTTTGCGGCACAGATACGGGGCTGCGCTTCAAAAGCGGCATAGGCCGAGGCGGAAAAACAGAGAACATATACATCGACAACATTGTCATGACCGACATAAAAGACGAAGCTATCGTCTTCGACTGTACGTACATAGACAAGAAATACAGCGTAAAAGAGGATGACGGGGAAAAGGCGAAAGTCATAGAGAACGCGCCGTTCGTACCCGAGTTCTGCGACATACACATCTCAAACGTTACTTGCCGCAACGCAAAGACCGCCGTTTCCGTGACAGGTTTGCCTGGGTATAACTGCGTTCATGACGTAACGATTGACAACTCTACGTTCTTCTATACGAAGAAAGACAAGAATTTCGTAGACAACGCCGAAATAACGATAACCAACTCTAAGTTTGTTACCTTCTGACATTCACGGCCCCGGCAAAACATCGGGCAAAAAACAATCCGCAATTTGCTTTGAAATGCGCAAATTGCGGATTGTCGTATAATAAGGAATTAATACGCCTTCTCGTCACCGTGTATCGCATCCGCCACGGTTTTAAGTATAATCTGGATGTCGAGCCAAAAGCTCCAATGCTCAATATACCAAATATCCTTCTCAACCCTGCGCCGCATATCGTCAACAGTCTTAGTCTCACCCCGTTCGCCGTGCGTCTGCGCCCACCCCGTTATTCCAGGCTTTACGTAATGCCTTATCATATAATCCGAGATAAGCTCTGAATAATAATCAGTATGGGCCAACATGTGCGGACGAGGGCCGACAATGCTCATATCGCCTTTCAATACGTTGATAAACTGCGGCAACTCGTCGATATTCGTATGGCGCATGAACGCCCCCCATTTGGTGATACGCGGATCATTCTTTACGGCTTGCACCTTGTCCGAATCCTTGTTCACCTTCATGCTGCGGAACTTATAGCACCAAAAGTCACGCCCGTCGTAACCCGTGCGCTTCTGTTTGAAGAAGAGCGGCCCAGGCATCGTTATCTTCGATACGATAAAAACGACAAGGAGAACTAACGGGAACAACGTGCAAATGAATAAAAGCGATACGCTAAGATCGAAAATACGCTTTTTAATCCTGTTGCGGACATCCCTCAACGGTTCCTCATACTGAGAAAAAACATATATGTCGCCGAACTCTTTCACCTTCGCCTTGCGGAACTCACCGTAGACGACATAAGGCACATAATATACCCTAACCATTTTCTTATCGCACACCTCCATAAGGTCCTTAAACTCAACAGGCCCCCGTGGATTGACGTTTATATAAAGTTCGTCGACGTTATTTTTCTCGATGAACTTAACAATGTCGTCCCTTCCGCCAAGATAAGTTATCCTTTCATTGGTAGACGGATTTACGAGTTCATCGTCCTTATTGTCCGAGAAGCAGCCTAACAGGTTATATCCGTTCCACCCGTTGGTCATGACATTCACCACGCCCTGAGCCATTCCATCCGTTCCGAGAATGACGGCATTGACGGTGTCATGCCCTTTACTGCGCCTTTTTATGATGCGTGTGCGCAGAAAGAGGCGCTCTACGCTCGTAACGGCGAATATCGCAACAATCAAGAGCAAAGAACTGATGACACCCGGTATGTCGGCATCAGTGAATATTCCCAAAAACGAAGCGTAGAGGATTACGAACAAAACCGACGTCCTTGACGTATTGGTAAGAACCTTCGCCGGCTGTGACTGCCTGTGATGCAGACTGATGGTTACAAACTGCAAAGCTATGATATAAGCAATGTTCGCAAAGAGCACATGCGTATTGAAGTCGTCATCCACGCTAAGGCAAGGGATGAGACTGGAATAATGCATTAAGATAAATACTACATTAAATGTCAGCCAGTCTATGACTGACAATAGTAAGCCTAGTTTAAACGTTCTGTCAAATGCAGATTTCATATTTTCATTTTACTTTTTCAATATTCCATTTGGTTTACCCCATTGAAACGGTATGCCTTGTTTGGACATGATAAAGCATTGAAGCCTTTACGCAAATCTCCATAAAGCATATAGCCATGTGGGAAAACATAAACTAATCCGCTTCGGCGGAAATCACGCTTTTTGAGGCTACGTGTCCTCATATTACTGATTCACTTGCAAAAGTAATAAAAATATGAATCACATCAAAAGAATTTGTAAAAAATATTTTCAAGCATTGATTTCGTCAAATTAATGCAAACTGCATACTATGTGAATACATTGTTTAAATTAAGCCCTGCCTTGCTTACGGCAATGAAAATAAAAGGCCGTTTATCGCACTTTTATTTTGCATTGCTCTCGATTTGCACTATCTTTGGATAAGACAGGCGGCATCTCGGCAATGAAAATAAAAGGCCGTTTATCGCACTTTTATTTTGCATTGCTCTCGATTTGCACTATCTTTGCAAGCAAAACAGATCAAACTACACAAAAAACATGGAAGAACAGAAACAACTTTTTCACGAAGTGAACGAAGGCTACACCATGCTCGAGGCCATTAACGAGGCTAAGAGATGCCTGCATTGCAAAGTTCCGCAATGCCAAAAAGGATGCCCTATCAGCCACGACATTCCCGACTGGATACACGAACTGTCAAGGGGCAACCTCGGAAACGCCATGAAAATCATCAACGACAAGAGTAACCTGCCTGCCGTATGCGGCCGCGTTTGCCCTCACGAGAAGCAATGCGAAGGCCATTGCGTACTTGCAAAAAAAGGCCAGGGCATACACGTCGGCAAACTGGAAAGGTTTATTGCCGACTTCGACGGCGACATGGGCCTCATCCGCGAGAAGCTGCAACCTAAGACGCGCGGCAAGGTGGCGGTCATCGGTTCGGGGCCGGCGGGCCTTACCATAGCCGGCGACTTGGCGCGCCAGGGATTCAACATCGAGATATTCGAGATGGAGCCGGAGCCGGGCGGAGTGCTAATGTTCGGCATTCCTGAATACCGTTTGCCGAAGGAAGTTGTCAGGAGGGAAATAAAGAAGATAGAGGAACTCGGCGTAGTGTTCCATTGCAACACTACGATAGGTACCGACCTTAACATCGACCAGCTGTTCGAACAAGGCTTCGACGCCATCTTCATGGGCACAGGTACGGTGAAGCCGAGGAAGCCCGACATCCCCGGGCGCAACCTGCGCGGCGTAAGGCAGGCCGTATATTTCCTGAGAAAGGTAAGCCTTTACAACGAAGGCAGCATCGCGCGCGAGGACGTTCCGGTACATGACGGCGACCGCGTGTTCGTCCTCGGCTGCGGAAACACGGCCATGGACGCTGCGCGAACGGCCATACGAATGGGCGCACGCGACGTTGAGGTAATCTACCACAAGACCATCGACGACATGAGCGCCCTGCGTTCGGAATACGACGAAGCCGTAGCCGAGGGCGTGAAGTTCAACTGGGAGTCGAGTCTTGTCGAGATTCTCGACTTCAACGGGACGCTCAGCGGCGTGGTGATTGAGCATAACGGCGAGCGTAGGACCGAGAAAGCGGACAAGGTATTGATGGCCATCGGCTCGGTGCCGGCAAGCCGCATCGTGTCGACGACGAAGGGAATAGAGACCGACGAGAGCGGATACGTGCTTACGCGCGACACCCCATGCGGTATGACGAGCCGCAAGGGAGTGTTCGCCGGAGGCGACGTGGTAAACCGGCCGTCGACCGTCGTGCTCGCCATGCGCGACGCGAAGAAGGTGGCCGAAGGCATTGCGCAGTACGTGGATGCCGTAAGGCTGCTTGAGGCCATAAACCTAAGCGACACGCTGAAGAAAGACGATAAATAATATTTTTCAATCCGACGTTTTATATAAGGCGGCCTTTTATACAACAAAAGGCCGCCTTTTGCAATGTAAAAGGTTACCTTTCGCAACATGAAAGGCAACCTTTTATTATGCTGCCGCTATTTCATTGATTGTCAACGCATTGCATTTGCCGACCTATCCATTCCATTATCACTGCCACGGCGTATGCCTGCTCACTGGGCGTTAGTCCGCGCCCACGCGGTATGCCGTGCCATTTCTCGAAGCATCCGCGGCAACAACAGCCCGTAGCGTGCTGTGCTATGAACACCGGGTGGCCACGCATCGGCGTCTGTCGGCCGTCGTTTGGAATGTCGGCCGAGGCAAGGCGATTACGCACAAAGTCTTCGGCATGGCGACGTATAGCGTCAAAACCTTTTTCCATGACATAATTCTTATCAACCGGCTTCAACCTGAAACGGCTGCGGAAAGCCGAGCGCGACAACCGCTCGAACAAGTCGCCGAAGTCGTAATCTTTACATCCGCATGCCGGTTCGGTGCGTTCGAAATCCTCATCAGTAAAAAGGCTGCCCTCCACAAGCGCCTTATGTCCGTCAGTAAATCTCATTTCTGCAAAGTGTTTGATCCCACAACATACAAAGTTAGCAAATTCCGTGCAAAAACAAACAAACAATCAGAAAAGCATGCCTGACATGTAAGATTAAGCAACTTGCAGCCGCCAAAACTTGCAAACCATAAAAATATTTGCTATTTTTGCATAACATATCACCTTTAACAACATGGAAGAAATACTCAACACCGTCATTTTCGGCGTGTCAGTGCGCTGGCTCGTAGGCTTCGCCATCAAGGGAGCTATCATCTACCTGTTCGTCCGCATACTTACGGGAATAACCAAATACCTGTTCCGCCGCTCGCTGCAACGGCAGGGCAAAATAGTTTTAGACGAGACCAAGGTCAGCTTCATGCGCCGCATCGTAATCACCGCCATATATATAATAGGTGTAGCGGCGTTCCTCTCGCTGATACCGGGCATGGAAAAAGTCAGCAACTCGATACTCGCCAGTGCCGGAATCGTGGCCATGGCCGTAGGCTTGGCCTCGCAAGACGCACTGTCGAACGTGGTCGGCGGAATGTTCATAATCTTCTCCCACCCGTTCAAGCTCGGCGACTTTATCGAGGTTGACAGCGTCATCAAGGGCACGGTAATGGAGATTACGCTGCGCCACACCGTGATACGCGACGCGGAAAACCGCATGATCCTGATCCCGAACAACAAGATTAACTCGAGTACCATAATCAACTCGTCTTACGGCGACACGGCTACATGCGCCTTCGTGGAAGTCGGCGTGTCGTACACGGCCGACCTTGACCGCGCCATCGACACCATGCGCAACGAAGTGATGAAGCATCCATTGCTTATCGACCACCGCTCCGAGGCTGAAAAAGAAGGCGGCACGCCGCAGGTAATCATACGCGTAACCAACCTCGGCGACTCGGCCATCACGCTGCGCGCGTGGGCATGGGCGGGCACGGCCGGCAACGCTTTCGCCATGAAATGCGACCTGCTAAAATCCATAAAGGAGCGCTTCGACAAAGAGAATATCGAAATTCCGTATCCTTACGTAAACGTGGTAAAAGCCTGATTTTCAGCAGACAAGCAGATTTATTCCAGCAGACGAGCAGACAAGTGACGAGCAGACAAGTAGACTCCTTTAGTTGGCAAGTTGACGAGAGACAAGCAGACAAGGAGATTTGCATGGTTGGAGAATTGGAAAGAGGAAGTTTGTCGTTCCGCAAAGCTACGCATGAGGACATCCCTACGCTTAAGGATTTGTTCCGTGAAACAGTGACGACGGTGAACCGCAGGGACTACACCTGTGAGGAAACGGCCGACTGGGCGTCGTGTATGGACAGCCGCGCACGTTGGAAAGAACTGATCGACGGAATGCATGTAGTAGTAGCCGTAGCCCCTTCAGACCGTATAGTCGGCTTCGCCGCCATAAACGACGAGGGCTATCTGCACTCTATGTTCGTACACAAGGACTGCCAGGGACAAGGCGTCGCCACGTTCTTGCTTGACATAATGGAGGAATACGCAAAGCGCAACGGCATTAACGAGATAACATCCGAGGTAAGCATAACCGCCAAGCCGTTCTTCGAGCGGAAAGGATATACTGTCATAACGGAACAAAAGGTGAGGGCGAACAAACTGTATATGATAAATTATAAGATGGGAAAACGTCTGCAATGACTGTTTTCACGCATCTTAAGCCTTATATCCATGCACGAAATAATCCTAAGCAATGCAATCCATACAAATAACGGAAAACAATAAGCAACGAACCAATGCGCTCATTGAATCTTTAACGCAATTATGGGAATCGTCGGTAAGGGCGAGCCATGATTTCCTCAGCGATGCCGACATCAACAGCCTTAAACCGTATGTACGGGAAGCACTGAAAAGCATAGAAACGCTTGTCGTTGCCACGGATAACGGCGGATACGTGGCGTTCATGGGGCTGCAAGAACGGAAGATAGAGATGCTTTTCGTCTCTCCCGAGTATTTCGGCAAAGGCATCGGACGGCGTCTTGTCGACTTGGCCGTTAATGAATACGGCGCGGTTTACGTCGACGTAAACGAGCAGAACCCTAAGGCCGCAGGCTTTTACAGGCATGTAGGCTTCGCCGTTTTCCGTCGCGACGCGGTTGACGACCAAGGCAATGCGTTCCCTATTCTTAGGATGAAACTTATTAAAGGCTACGGCCAGGGCGCTTGAACGAATCACTTCATGTTCAGCGCCTGCATGAACCGCTTAACGACCTCGGGCTTTCCTACGTGCTTACCCTCGTCCTCGCTCAACTTGCAAGTGTCGTTATAAAACGTCCAAGCCTCGGTAATCTTAGCCGCAACGAGCTTGATTACTATGTTCATAGGCTTCACTCCGTCAAAGTCGTTGGTGAAATGCGTGCCTATTCCGAACGAAGGCTGGCAGTAATCCTTAGCGAACCGCTGTATCTCGATAGCTCCGTCGGTGTCTAACGCATTGCTGAATATCACTTGCTTGGTAGTCGGATCGATGCCTAAAGAGCGGTATTTCCCGACTATGCGCATAAGCTGTTCGCGGTTGTCTCCGCTGTCAATACGCAGCCCCTTGAACAAGTTGGCGAAATCTTCGGAGAAGTTCAGGCTGAAAATGTCCCATCCGAAACTGTCGTAAAGATACGTGCCGAGGGCGCCGCGGAACGTGTTGCGCCACGAGTTCATGGCAATGCTGTTCGCCATTTGAGGGCCGTACATGCCGCCGATGGCGCAAACAAACTCATGCGCCATAGTGCCTACGGGCACAACGTCGTGCTTCATGGCAAGGTAAACATTGCTCGTACCGACGAACTTACCCGGCCACTCGCGGCTGAGGTAACAGTCCTTCATCGCGCGGATAACGGTATCTTCAGCCTTGAACGACGCTCGCCGGCGCGTGCCGAAGTCGCTGAACACGCACCCGGCCTGCAACATACGCTCGGCCTTTTTGTAAGTTTTCGTATAATAAACGTCGTAGTCGAACAGCTTGTCTTGCCCCGTCATCTCATAATAAAGGTCGGAAATTATGGCGAGGACCTTCACCTCGAGGAATATCGTGTCGGCCCAACTGCCCTCGAACTCGACGCTGAGCCGCCCCTCGCCGTCCTGCCATGCCTTCGCCCACCGACGGCTGAAGCGGAAACCTTTAAGGTAAGTAAAAAACCATTCAGGCAGATAATAACACCGGCGGCGCATGAAGTCGATCTCGTCGTCGCTGACCACCACGCCCTCAAGCGCGGCAATCTGCTCCTCAAGTTCGCGGGCGAAACCCTCAGGATAAACGGTATCGTCCCTGTCGGTAAACGTATATTTCACCTGCGCCCGTGGGAAATTGTCAATCACGGCACAACACATGGTAAACTTATAAAGGTCGTCGTCGGTAAAATGTCGTATTATCTGTTCCATAAAACGTTATTCATTTTCTTAATAAAATAAAACCATCCAGCTTTATATTAATTTTTGCAAACTTACAAAATAAAATTCATTTCCAGTAAGATACATTCCTTATTTCACGGTTTTTTACTGCATATTTTACTTTTCAGATTGGCGAAACGCGTGGAATCTTACGGTTTTCGACATACCGTTGGCGGAATTGTTTTTAACCCAAATCGGTCATTAGACCGTAATGAACCGAACTTTGACGTATTTTACTTACTCTTCGTCAGCTTATGCGTTTATGCCGTGTAGGTTGCTTTCCGCCCCGTCTCGGCGTAGCCCACTACGCCTTCGCCAAAACGGAAAGCAACCTACACGGCATAAACACATAATCAGACTGAAGTCTAACGACCGATTTGGGTTTAATCGAACGGCGATTGTAACAATTTCAGACGATGGCCTTCCGTCTTGCAATATGCGGCTTTTTGCATTCTAAAAGGCCACGTTTTACATCGTAAAAGGATGCCTTTTGCAAACCTGTCGGAAGCAAGCGGAAACCGTAAGCAAAAGCCATCGGAAAAGCAACAAACCGTAAGTGCCCGCCACGAGGATGCCCTAAAAATTACGCCAACGTTTTTTCGACATCACGAACAACAATTTTCCAAACATTATATGCATAAGTATTGGAAAACGGAACACATGTAAAAATCACGCAGAATACGATTTAATAATTTCTTTAATGGCTTTTAAGCCGCACGAAACAACTTTTATTACGGATAGATTGTCTGTTTATCAATTTTTTTATACATTTGCATTTTGAAAAAGGAAATCTGCGATGAAGCTCGTTATAATGACCCAACCGACATTCTTTGTCGAAGAGGACAAGATTCTGACATCCCTCTTCGACGAGGGTATGGATTATCTGCACCTTTACAAACCGGGAGCATCACCGATGTATTCAGAGCGGTTGTTGTCTCTTCTACCTGAAACGTCGTATGGCAAAATAACCGTACACGAAAATTATTATTTGAAAAACGAATACGGACTTGCAGGCATACATATCGACGAAGAGGGAGTTGAACCGCCAAGAAACTATAAAGGCAAAATCAGCAGGACATGCCACAGCCTTGACGAGTTGGGCTTGATGAAGAAAAAATCTGAATACGTATTCCTAAGCAACGCTTTCGCAACTACGCACAACTGCAACGGAAACGAACGCCTCACAACAGCACAATTGGAGGAAGCGGCACGCCAAGGACTTATTGACAAACGTGTATATGCAATCGGAGGCGTCGACCTCGACAACATAAAAGAAGCCAAAGAGCTCGGTTTCGGAGGCGTTGTAGTATGTGAAAACCTTTGGAATAAGTTCGACATACACAACGAGTTGGACTACCGCGACATAATAACCTATTTCGAGAAACTAAGGAAGATAGTATCATAAAAAACAAAATCATATAACAATAATAAGACAAAATGAGCGAGAAAAACTCTTTCATGGTATTTTCTGGCACCAATACCAGATACCTGGCGGAAAAGATCTGCCACAGTCTTGGTTGTCCGTTGGGCAATCTTCTTATAACAAAGTTCTCCGACGGGGAGTTCGCCGTTTCTTATGAAGAATCCATAAGGGGACGCGACGTATTCCTTGTGCAAAGCACGTTCCCAAACTCGGACAACCTGATGGAACTTCTGCTCATGATCGACGCGGCCAAACGGGCTTCGGCAAAAAGCATCAACGCCGTAATACCTTATTTCGGATGGGCGCGCCAAGACCGAAAAGATAAGCCTCGCGTAAGCATCGGAGCCAAGCTGGTTGCCGACCTTTTGCGCGTCGCAGGCATCGACCGGCTCATCACAATGGACTTGCACGCCGACCAAATACAGGGTTTCTTCGACGTTCCGGTAGACCATCTGTACGCTTCGGGAGTAATCCTGCCGTACTTGTTGAGCCTTAAGCTCGACGACATAGTTATCGCCTCGCCCGACGTAGGCGGAAGCAAACGGGCCAATACATACGCTAAATACTTAGGATGTCCGCTCGTTCTTTGCAACAAGACGCGTGCAAGGGCCAACGTAGTCGAGAGCATGCAGATAATAGGCGACGTAAAAGGAAAGAACGTCGTGATTATAGACGACATGGTTGACACCGCCGGCACGATAACAAAAGCTGCCGACATAATGAAAGAGGCCGGGGCTAAGAGCGTGAGGGCGTGCGCTTCACACTGTGTGATGAGCGGCCCGGCAAGCGAAAGGATACAGAAATCGGCATTGGAAGAGATGGTTTTCACCGACTCAATACCCTACTCCAACCGCTGCGCTAAGGTAAAACAACTGTCCGTTGCCGACATGTTCGCCGAGACAATCCGCCGCGTAGTAAACAACGAAAGCATTAGTTCGCAATACTTAGTATAAACAACCGACGACGCATGAAGTTACGCCACATACCGGCATTTGCCTTTACGGCCATGCTTATGTTTGCCGCATGCAATCCAGGAGCGTCAAAAAACGCTGCCGGACAAGCAGACAACAGCGGCGAAGTAAAAGAAGAGCAAAAGGCCGATTCGGCCGCCAACGAATTCAAGATAAGTTTTACGATGGCCGACATCGACGGCAAACAAGTCAACGTAACCGACGAATTTGCAAAACACGAAATCACCGTCGTCGACTTTTGGGCAAGCTGGTGCGGCCCTTGCAGGCATGAAATGCCAAACCTTGTAAGGACTTACAACACATATAAAGACAAGGGGCTCGGCATCGTAGGCGTATCGCTCGACGAGGACAAAGAGCAATGGACTAACGCCGTCAAAGAGATGGGAATGGCATGGACGCAACTATCCGACCTGCAAGGATGGCACAACAGCGCAGCGCAGATGTACGGAATACAAGCCATACCGTTTACAATCATAGTAGACAAGAATGGGCGCGTGCTCGACGCCGGATTGCGAGGCGAAGCGCTCGAAACGTTCATTTCAAACAAACTCGGACAATAACCACAAACAGATGCCGGCGAAACGCCCAAACAACATGCGTTTCGCCGGCATCAGTTTTTCTTTGTAAACGCAGCAAACCAGGTTGGGCACAACCGCATTCCGCAATATCCTAAAATCCAGGAAACCATCCGATTAAACCCAAATCGGTCATTAGACTCCGGTCTGATTATGCGTTAATGTCGAGCAGATAGCTCCCCGTTTCGGCGAAGGCGTAGCGGGCTACGCCGAGACGGGACGGAGAACTATCGGCCGACAGAAACGCATAATCAGACCGGAGAGTATGGAAATTAAGCAATATTCAAGCATATACGCTCTAATGACCGATTTGGGTTAAACACGCATGCCAACAACCAACATGTCCATTAAATGTGCATGAATACACGAAATGTGTCCTGATTTAACATAATTTTCATGCAATATCCTTAAAAGGAACAAAAATTACACCTATCTTTGCACACAAAAAACGAGATGAAAGGAACACTTTCCACGTCTAAGAGGACATTTTTTATCTTATCAGCCGTTTGCATCGGCATTTTCATCATACTAAACTTACAAATAGCAATACCGTTCATCCATTCGTTGGCCGATGCCGACAAGTCGCTAATGGTAGCCCTCAACCATGATGGCGGGCCGTGTTCAGACCATTTTTGGAAGACGATTTCAAAGAACATTGCATGGGTTCCGGTTGGAGCGGCACTGCTGTTGTCGCTTAATTATTATAAGAAGAACCTGCTTATCCCGATATTCATAATCGTCGGGCTCGCGCTTACCGTTACGATTGCCGACCAGATAGCCTCGTCGTTCCTCAAGCCTTACTTCCACAGGTTCCGCCCGTCGCACAACGAAGAGATATGCAACCTTCTGCACTATGTGGGCAATTACCGCGGCGGCAAGTACGGATTCGTATCGAGCCATGCAGCCAACGCTTTCGGCGTATTGGCCTTCCTCGCCCCCTTGTTCCGCCATAAGGCCACGACGGTTGTACTTTTCGTATGGGCGTGCATGGTATCTTATTCGCGCATTTACTTGGGAGTACACTTTCCGGGAGACATCATTGCCGGCGGATTACTCGGCATTACGGTTGGCACCGGAGTATCGTTGGGCATGAGGGCGGCTTACGTAAGAATAAGGGCGATAAGCGCGAAAATGGCGGAACCGGAAACTCTCAGGCATTACATCAAATCGGGCATGATAACGGTTACAACCATCGCAACGGCCGTTTACCTGCTGTTTTATAATTTCAGCCAAGCAGCACCTATGCCATACACCACGACCGGACTGGCCGCCATGCTGTGACCGCAAACATGGCCGCATACCGTAATAACGGCACTACACGCTCACGAACAGGCAGTTTGCAACCTACTGATTTGCAAGACTTTACTTCACCATACGTAAAACGTGGCCTTTTAGCTTGTAAAAGGCCACGTTTTGCTTTGTAAAAGACGGCCTTTCACAACCCAAAATGCAGCCTTTTACAAAACACGCATCCGACAGGCATCCCGTCCATGCTTTTTCATACGGTAAGAACAAAGCCTTAACGGCTTACAAATAAAACTCATCCGTAAGGCGCGAATACCATTCAGAACGGGTCATATCGGCATTGTTTATGCAATGCTCCTCCTGCTCCACGTCACAGGCCGGACGCTTGCCGTAAGACAAGAGCCAGCGGCTTACGGGTTTGCGCGGAACTGTCCTCACGCCGCATACACGCAAAGGATACAGCCCCGAGAATGCGGCTTCGGCGTCGAACGCCGTGCGGCACGACGACGGTATCACCACCGAGAAACGCCCTTCGGGCGCAAGCAGGCGCGAAGCATGCCTGAACAATGCGGCGAACGGCAGCGTTTCGGCGCTGCGCGCCATAGTCCTTTCGGCCGTCTTGCTTTCAGGCGTGCCGGCATAAAAAGGCGGATTGCAAACTATCGAGTCGTATCCGCCGCCGTGAAAATCCTGCAAGGCCGCCTCCACCACGTCGACCCTGTCCGCAAACGACGAACAACCAACATTAAGGCGGGCCTGGGCGCACGCCCCAGGCTCGATGTCGATAGCCGTCACACGGGCGCAAGCAAACCTTTGGGCCATCATCAATGCTATCAGCCCCGACCCCGTACCGACGTCGAGCACGCGCCTTCCGCCATCGGCCCAGGCGCCGAGAAGCACTCCGTCCGTCCCCACCTTCATGGCGCACAAGCCGTGCCCCACCGAAAAGCGCTTAAACCTAAAACCGTCGAAATCCATATAATACAAACTAAAACCATTAATCAGGACACAAAGATAACGCAAAACGACGGCAGCGCAAAGCATACGCAACATTATTTAAAATAAAATAATCACGCAGCTACGGCATAATGTCGATTAAAATGAGTAAATTTGCACCCCAATAATATATTACAGAATAAGATACCCAGAGAAAAGTTACGCCTACACGCAATCAAAAACAAGGCGTCTTTTTATTGTTCGACAATTATGAAAAGAGATTCTAACAACGCATTTTCCATGATAGCAGACTACGAGGGAGACATTACGAAACTGTTCGAGGGCAACGAGGACGGCGAACTGCCCGTGCTCGCCACACGCAACTTAGTGTTGTTCCCGGGCGTAGTGTCGCCCGTGCTGATAGGCCGCACGTCGAGCCTCAACCTCGTAAACTACCTCAAGGAGACTCCCGAGCAAGCCTTCGCCGTGTTCTGCCAGAAAAACGCCGACGAGGACAATCCCACCCAAAAAGAGCAACTGTACGAATACGGCGTGCATGCAAAAATCATACGCGTGCTCGAAATGCCGGGGCAAGGCAACAACGTAACGGTGATACTGCAAGGCATGGGACGTTGCAAACTAACCGAAATAAAAAGCTCGTACCCGTTCTTAAAGGGCATGGTCGAAGTGGCTCCCGAGAAATTCCCCGACGAAAAAGACAAGGAATTCATGACGGCGCTCGAAGACTTGCGCAACGTAACGATAGACTACGTAAAGAAAAACGACGAGATACCTGACGAAGCGCAGTTCGCCCTGCAGAACATCAACAACGCCGTAATACTGCTCAATTTCGTTTGTACGAGCCTGCCCTTCGACGTAAGCGAGAAAATAAAGCTGCTTAAGGCCAACTCGCTGAAAGACCGACTGTTCAAGTTGCTGAAGATACTGCACCGCGAAATGCAGCTGCTCGAGATCAAACACGACATACGCACCAAGACGCGCGAAGACATAGACGAACAACAGCGCGAATACTTCCTGCAGCAACAGATAAAGAACATCAAGGAAGAACTGACCGGCGGCGAGAGTTACCCGGAGCGCAAGGAACTGATGGACGAGGCCAAAAAGAAAAAATGGCCCGAGGACATCGAGGCCACCTTCAACAAGGAACTCGACAAGCTCGACATACTAAATCCGCAAAGCCCGGAGTTCAGCGTACAACTTACTTACCTCCAGACGTTGGTCAACCTACCGTGGGAAAGCTACACACAGGACGACCTCAACCTGAAACGCGCCGAGAAAGTGCTCGACCGCGACCACTACGGCATGAAGAAGGTAAAGGAGCGCATACTTGAATACATGGCCGTACTAAGCCTCAGGAAAGACCTCAAGTCGCCCATCATCTGCCTATACGGCCCCCCGGGCGTAGGCAAGACGAGCCTCGGCAAGAGCATAGCCGCCGCCATGAAGCGCAAATACGCAAGGATTTCGCTCGGCGGTGTGCACGACGAAGCCGAGATACGAGGCCACCGGCGCACGTACATAGGAGCTATGCCGGGCCGCATAATAAAGAGCATACAGAAGGCCGGCTCGTCCAACCCCGTGTTCATCCTCGACGAGATTGACAAGGTGACGCAGAACACAATCAACGGTGACCCAGCCTCGGCACTGCTCGAAGTGCTCGACCCGGAGCAGAACTTCGCCTTCCACGACAACTACTTGGACGTAGACTACGACCTGTCTAAAGTGCTCTTCATCGCCACCGCCAACGACCTCAATACCATTCCGCGCCCCCTGCTCGACCGCATGGAGCTGATAGAAGTAAGCGGATACATCACCGAAGAGAAAGTTGAGATAGCCAAACGCCATCTAATCCCGAAGGAAAAGGAGAACACCGGACTGTCCGACGAGAAGCGCCTCGCCTTCACCAAGCAGGCGATAGAGAAGATAATAGAGCAGTACACACGCGAAAGCGGCGTGCGCCAATTGGAAAAGCAGATAAACAAGGCCCTGCGCAAACTGGCTTTCATGAAAGCCAAGGACGGCGCACTGCCCTATTACAAGATAACCCCCGACGAACTCGTTACGCTGTTGGGCAATCCGCCCTTCTACCGCGACATATACCAGGGCAACGAATATGCCGGAGTAGTAACCGGGCTTGCGTGGACGAGCGTAGGCGGAGAGATACTCTTCATAGAAACAAGCCTGAGCAAGGGCAAAGGTTCTAAACTTACGCTTACCGGCAATTTGGGCGACGTAATGAAAGAGTCTGCCGTACTTGCGCTCGAGTACGTCAAGGCCCACGCCGACACATTGGGCATCGACTACCGCATATTCGACCATTGGAACATCCACATCCACGTTCCGGAAGGAGCCACGCCGAAAGACGGACCGTCGGCAGGCATAACCATAGCCACGTCGATAGCCTCGGCGCTCACACAGCGCAAGGTGCGTGCAAAGACCGCCATGACGGGCGAGATAACCCTGCGCGGCAAAGTGCTTCCCGTAGGAGGAATCAAGGAAAAGATTCTCGCCGCCAAGCGCGCCGGCATCACAGAAATAGTGATGTGCAAGGACAACCGAAAGGACATAGAGGAAATATCCGAAGAATACATCCGCGGCGTAAACTTCCACTACGTGGAGAACATCCAAGAAGTGTGGGACTTCGCCCTCACGGACGAGAAAGTTAAGAATCCTGTAACATTCAGCATTGAAGACTGACGCGCACATGTTTTTCCAACTACAACACACCGACGACGCAAGCGACGCACGCACCGGGTTGATAACTACCGCACACGGACAAATACGCACGCCGATATTCATGCCCGTAGGAACGTGCGGCAGCGTGAAGGGCGTGCATTTCAGCGAACTGCGCGAGCAGGTCAAAGCACAGATTATACTGGGCAACACATACCATCTTTACCTGCGCCCAGGGCTCGAAGTGCTGAAAGCCGCCGGCGGACTGCATAAGTTCAACACATGGGACAGGCCGATACTGACCGACAGCGGAGGCTTCCAGGTGTTCTCACTTACGGGCATACGCAAACTGAAGGAAGAGGGATGCGAGTTCCGCTCGCACATAGACGGTTCGAAACATTTCTTCACTCCCGAGAACGTAATGGACACCGAGCGCGCCATCGGAGCCGACATAATCATGGCGTTCGACGAATGCCCGCCGGGACAAAGCGACTACCAGTACGCCAAAAAGAGCCTCACGCTCACCCAATATTGGCTCGACCGTTGCATCAAACGGTTCAACGAAACCGAGCCGCTTTACGGCTACCGGCAGACGCTTTTCCCCATAGTGCAAGGCTGTACGTTCAAGGAGCTGCGCCGCGAAGCAGCCAAATACGTGGCCGACAAGGGCGCCGAGGGCAACGCGATAGGCGGACTGGCCGTAGGCGAGCCAACCGAGGTGATGTATGAAATGATAGAAGTGGTGAACGAGATACTGCCCAAGGACAAGCCTCGCTACCTAATGGGAGTAGGCACTCCGCAAAACATACTCGAGGCGATAGAGCGCGGTGTTGACATGTTCGACTGCGTAATGCCGACGAGAAACGGCCGAAACGCCATGCTCTTCACCTACAACGGCACGATGAACATGCGTAACAAGAAGTGGGAAACAGACTTCTCACCAATAGACCCTGACGGGTGCGACGTAGACAAGACATACTCGAAAGCCTATCTGCACCACCTGTTCAAGGCGCAGGAACTGCTTGCCATGCAGATAGCCAGCATACACAACCTGGCGTTCTACCTCCGCCTCGTACAAGACGCACGCATGCACATAGAGGCCGGAGACTTCGTAAAATGGAAGGCTTCCGTAATCGACCAACTGGGCAAACGGATATAACGAACAAAGATGAAGACAAAAAACATAAAGAGATACCGCAAGATACTGAAGCCCATGAGATGGACGAAGAACCACATGAAATGGTTGTTCGCCGCGCTTTCATGGCTCGGCGGGAAACTCAAGTGGATGAAACATCTCAACCCTGCAAGGTACCTGAAGATCCTTGACTGGTACATAATAAAGAAGTTCATCGGCACTTATTTCTACTCCATCGCCCTTATCATCTCTATCTCCATAGTTTTCGACATCAACGAGAACCTGGCAAAGTTCACGCAATACCACGCTCCGCTAAAAGCGATAGTCGTGGACTATTACATGAACTTCGTACCATACTTCGCCAACCTGTTCAGTCCGCTGTTTGTTTTCATTGCCGTTATTTTCTTCACATCAAAGCTCGCCGGCAATTCAGAGATAATCTCTATGCTCGCCGCAGGAGTAAGTTTCAAGCGCCTTATGCGCCCTTATATGATTTCAGCCGCGCTGATTTCCGTTATGACTTTCTTCCTCGGAGCCTATGTCATACCGAGAGGCACAATCATAAGGCAGAACTTCGAGACGATGTACAAAAACAAGAAGAAGAACACGTCGGCTGAGAACGTACAGTTGCAAGTCGGCAAAGGTGTGATCGCTTACATCCAGCATTACGACAACAACCTGAAAAAAGGCTACGGCTTCTGCCTCGACAAGTTCGAAGACAAGAAACTCGTAAGCCACATGACGGCCTCTGAAATACAATACGACACCATTTCCGACTCGAAATATCATTGGAAGGCGCGTAACTGGCGCATACGCCAATTGAAAGGGATGCGCGAGACTATAACAAGCGGTTCGGTTAAAGACACCACCATAATGATGGAACCCACCGACTTAGTTTTCTCCAAAGGCCAACAGGAAACGTTTACAAGTCCGCAACTAAAGGATTACATCAGTAAGCAAATCGACCGTGGCTCGGGCAATGTCGTGCAATACGAAGTTGAATACCACAAACGCATAGCCACTTGTTTCGCCTCGTTCATCCTGACCACCATCGGTCTTTCGCTCTCCTCAAGAAAACGTAAAGGAGGCATGGGGATGTACCTTGGCATCGGACTGGCGCTAAGTTTCACATACATTATGCTGCAAACCGTATCGTCGACATTCGCCATCAACGCCGACACGCCGCCGATGCTGGCAGCTTGGATACCTAACATAATATTCACGGTGGTGGCATACTTCTGCTACCGCAAAGCACCAAATTGACATATAATATATGGATTTTTACGATTTAGACTTAAGCGACAACACCCTTGACGCAATCGACGACATGGGGTGGACGTCATGCACTCCGATACAGGAAAAATGCATCCCTGAAATATTGAACGGCAGGGACGTACTCGGAATAGCACAAACCGGAACCGGCAAGACTGCCGCTTACCTGCTGCCGATACTGAGCATGCTCGACGAGGAAAACTTTCCCGAAGAAGCGATAAACTGTGTCATAATGAGTCCTACGCGCGAACTGGCTCAACAAATAGACCAGGCTATGCAGGGATTTTCGTATTACATGCCTACGGTAAGCAGCGTTGCCGTTTACGGAGGCAACGACGGAAGCCGTTACGACCAAGAATATAAAAGCATGAAACTCGGAGCCGACATGATAATAGCTACGCCGGGGCGGCTTATCAGCCACATTACCATGGGCAACGTCGACCTCGGTAAAGTATCATTCTTCGTGCTCGACGAGGCCGACAGAATGCTTGACATGGGTTTCCACGAGGATATTCTCTCGATAGCAAAGCTCCTGCCGGAGAACTGCCAGACGATAATGTTCTCGGCTACGATGCCCGACAAGATTGAAGACTTGGCACGGACGATATTAAAGAACCCGTCGGTTGTAAAACTCGCCGTAAGCAAGCCTGCCGAGAAAATCAAGCAGTTAGCCTGCGTCTGCCACGAAAACCAAAAGAACGGAGTACTTAAAGACATCTTCAAGAAATACGGACAGAAGCGCGTTATAATATTCTCAAGCTCGAAAGTCAAGGTTAAAGAGATAAACAAGGCGCTCAAGTCAATGAAGATAAACTGTGGAGAAATGCACTCAGACCTTATGCAAAGCCAAAGGGACGAAGTGATGTACCTCTTCAAAAGCGGACAAATCGACGTACTCGTCGCAACCGACATCGTAGCACGCGGCATCGACATCGACGACATATCAATGGTTATCAACTACGACGTGCCCCACGACTCGGAAGACTATGTGCACCGCATAGGAAGAACGGCACGCGCCGACCATGACGGCATTGCCATTACGCTTGTACGTGGGAAAGAAGTAGGCGACTTCATGCAGATCGAGAAGTTCCTCGGCTACGAAGTTGAAAAAATACCATTGCCGAAAGGTCTCGGCAAGGCTCCCGAATACAAGGTAATGCCCCGTAGTAAAGGCCGGCATGACGGCAAGAAGGGCGGAAGATACAGGGGGAAAGGCAAGAAAAGCGGTAACAAACCTAAAGCACCGCGTAAGTAAGCACTAAATTATCAAATACTCGATAATCAACGTTCAACGTCTCACCGCGTTGAACGTTTTTTATTACAACGAATCCATTTGCATTATCCCCTTCAACCGACAATACCCGCATGTCAGCCAGCGCAAGATGGTCTGCCGAATAAATCTTATACAAAGTTTCTTTAGCACACCAGTGCAACAGTTTTTCAAGCAATGTCCCGGCTTTCTCGTCAGGGCGCAAGAACTTTCCAGCAATCCGCTCCACCCTGTCATTCAAATACTCAACATCTACCGAGACATTGTTACACGGCGACAAAATAACAGCCGCGCAACCTTTCGTATGACTTACGCCTACGTTCATGCCGTTATTAAGAATTGGCTTCCCGTCGGAGTTATGACTTAATACCACATCATATCCGAGCATTTTATTAAGCAGCAAACGCACCGCCAACACCTCACAACGGCGTTGATACGACTTTAAAAGGCTTATTTCATCCTTCATTGCTTCAAGACAAGCATTCCCGGAAAAAAACTCGTCGACGTTTTCTTTTATACTCCACACGCCCAACTTAACGTTCGGGGCGACATCCTTAACAAACAGCAACGGCATAAAACAACAATCACATTTATAATAAAAAGAGAAAAGCACCGCAATTAAAACGGTGCTTCATTCATTGTCGTATCCTTATTCAAACCCTGAGAGTCTTGCTCGCGCCCCACTTCCCTAACCGGCTTGGGAGAAAGCAGTTCCATATTGTCGGCATAAACCTCGGTTACATAATGGCGTATGCCCTTTTGGTCGTCATACGTGCGATAGTGTATGCGCCCTTCGACATAAAGTTTATCACCCTTATGAACATACTTTTCCACTATCTTCGCCAAACCGCGGTACATCACGATATTGTGCCAATCCGTCCTATCAGGCACTTGCGTGCCGTTAGGCAAGGTGTATCCGCGCTCCGTAGTAGCCAATGAGAAAGTGGCAACGGCCTGGTCATGGTCGTAATAACGCACAACCGGTTCCTTGCCCACATTGCCGATAAGCATTATCTTATTCATAAATCAGGAATTTGAAAAACTAACCAAAATGCCGACGATCAAAAGAAACGCCTACTTCCAAAGTCCTAAATACCTGAACCTGAAGTTCTTTCCCTTGGCTGAGGGGAACTGGCTGCGGCTGTCAACGCGCCCACGCAAATGCTCCACCATGCGGTTGTAGCAATCAAGACCCGACATCGCCTTGCAATTAACAACGAAATGGGTGTCGCGGTACTCATGCTTACCCGTTACCGGAACAAGTACTACGCGCTTGAAATCTAGCGTGCCTTCATACCAACCCGGACGCTCTTCCGTAAGGCGCGCCAAAGCAGGCGACACCTCGTCGCGCTGGTCGCCAGACTGAATATTGGAACGCAACGCCTTCTTCTGCTTGAAGTCAAGCATAGTAGCCGCCTCGGTCTTTATTATGATGAAATAAACCCTTGGACGTATCTTGTAACGCTTAGGATAATAAACGCTGCTTGCAACATAATCCCTGATGTCACGCTCTAAATCGGGATTCATCCCTATTTCGTCGATAGAATCCAAAAAAGCAATAGCATCGTCGACATTAGTGACTAATGTCTCTCTATCAAAATAACGTAAGTACAGATTCATGATTGTATTTTTCTTTTGAAGACGAGCGGCAAACGGGACTCGGACCCGCGACCTCGACCTTGGCAAGGTCGCGCTCTACCAACTGAGCTATTGCCGCCTAAAACAATAAAAACATTATATGTTGTGAAGAGGAGGAGACTCGAACTCCCACGAAACAATTTTCACTACCCCCTCAAAGTAGCGCGTCTACCAATTCCGCCACCTCTCCAAACATAAAGTTCATTCTGAATAAACCTGTGCCCAGAACAGGACTCGAACCTGCACGTCGTGAAACACACGCACCTGAAACGTGCGCGTCTACCAATTCCGCCACCTGGGCTTGAATCAGGAGGAATTCCTCCAACACGCCATTTATTCAGAATGTTGAGCGGCAAACGGGACTCGGACCCGCGACCTCGACCTTGGCAAGGTCGCGCTCTACCAACTGAGCTATTGCCGCTTGTTCCTTTTCACAGGAGCATTTCTCTAAATGCGGTGCAAAGATACGGCTTTTTCTGAAACCTGCAAAACTTTTTCCTGTTTTTTTTTCATTTTCGCCTAAAATTTCTTTCAATCCATGCGATTCCGGTAATCTTCATAGCCAAAAATGCGCAACATTTCGAGCGTGCCGTCCTCATGCGCAAGCGCTATCGACGGATGGGTAATTCCGTTAAACATGTTGGTTTTTACGGTTGTATAATGCAACATGTCCTCAAAAATAACGTTGTCGCCGACTTTCAATCCATGAGAGAAACGCCAATATCCCATAAAATCGCCTGAGAGGCAGCTGTTGCCGCCAAGGCGGTAGACGCAGTCCTCGTTGGCAACGGCATCGTCGGCTCCTTCCAACGTTTCAGCGCCGCGCACCGCCGGCCAATAAGGCATCTCAAGGCAATCTGGCATGTGACACGTAAAACTGACGTTGAGTATGGCCGTCTTTATGCCGTGGTCTTCCACGATGTCCACCACTTGCGATACGAGCGGCCCGGTCTGCCAGCCGAACGCGCTGCCAGGCTCGAGTATTATATTAAGGTGTGGATACGCCTTGCGGAAATCCTTGAGCGTCTTTACGAGCAAAGGTATGTCGTAATCCTTACGTGTCATTAGGTGTCCTCCGCCGAAGTTGACCCACCTCAGCTGGTCGAACCAGCGCGAAAACTTGTCCGTTATGTGCACCAAAGTCCGCGCGAATACGTCCGCACCGCTCTCGCAATGGCAATGGCAGTGGAAGCCTTCGATGCCGTCGGGCAGGCGTTCGGGCAACTTGTCGGCAGTAACGCCGAAGCGCGTGCCGGGCGCACACGGGTTGTAAAGCGCCGTACCGACCTCGGAATACTCGGGATTAACGCGCAGGCCGAAACTTAAAGAGCCGTTAGCCGATTTCGCGCGGTCGTGCAAACGGGCATATTGCGAAAGCGAATTGAACGTAAGATGACTTGAGCAGGCGGCTATTTCGTCTATCTCGTAGTCGGTGTAGGCCGGCGAAAATGTGTGCGCCTTGCTGCCGAACTCGTTGCAAGCCAGCTTTGCCTCGTACAGCGAGCTTGCGGTTGTTGCGCCGATGTATTCCCTGAATATGGGGAACGTCTTCCATAACGCGTATGCCTTGAACGCCAAGATTATCTCTACGCCGGCTTCGTCGGCCACTCTTCTTATCAGCTCCAAGTTGCGGCGCAGCCGCTTTTCCTCAAGCACGTAGCATGGAGCGTGAAGCTCCTCGAATGTATCTAAATTGACTTTCATCGTCGTTACATGATGTTATTACGCTTGCAAACTTACGCATTTTTTCGCATAATGACAAATTGCGACGGCCATATTCAGAACAAGCCGCAAACAAAAGCCGGCCGGAACGTCTGTCCCGGCCGGCTAAGCATTATAATCTTACGAAGCTGATCAACCTAAGTTGAGCGACTTCTTTATTGCCTCTATCTTGTCCTCGGCAGCCTTTGTGCAGCGCTCGTAGCATCCGGCGCACTTCATCGTGTCCTTAACCTCGATGTAGAACTTAATCTTAGGCTCGGTGCCCGACGGGCGGACGCTTATCTTCGTCTCGTCGTCGCAGAACCACTGGAGCACGTTGCTCGTGGTAGGCATGTCTATCTTGGCAACATTGCCCTCGGCGTCGCGCTGCTCGAGCGTGTTGTAGTCCTTCCACAGCACAACCTTGCTGCCGCCGAGTTCCTTCGGCGGATTGTTCCTGAAGTCGGTCATCATCTGCTTTATCTCGTCGGCTCCGGTCTTGCCCGGCTTAACGACGTTTACGGTAAACTCCTTAGAGAAGCCGTATTCAAGATAGATGTCCATTACCAAGTCGTAGAGCGTCTTGCCCTGGTCCTTAGCCCATGCGCAAATCTCGGCGAGCAGGCAGCATGCCGAAACGGCGTCCTTATCGCGCACGAAGTCCTCTGCCAAGAAGCCGTAGCTCTCCTCGCCGCCGCCTATGTACTGCTGCTTTCCTTCCGAAAGGGCAATCTCGCGCGCAATCCACTTGAAGCCGGTGTAGCAGTCGCGCATCTCGATGTGCTGCTTCTCGGCCACCTTGCGGATAACCTCGGTGGTAACGATGGTCTTCACGATGAAATCGGTCGGCTTCATCAGGCCCATTGCCTGGCGGTTCCTTATTATATAATAGAGGAATATCAGGCAAGTCTGGTTGCCGTTGATGAGTATCCACTCGCCCTTGTCGTTCTTGCAGGCCATGCCCACGCGGTCGGCGTCGGGGTCGCTGGCCATTACGATGTCGGCGTCAAGGGCCTTAGCGTCGCGCAGCGCGAGCGAGAGGGCCTCGCCGTTCTCGGGGTTCGGGCTTACAACCGTGGGGAAGTCGCCGCTCTTAACCATCTGCTCCTCAACGCAGTGTACGTTCTCAAATCCCCAGAGCTTCAGCGAGCGCGGAATGAGCATCATGCCCGTGCCGTGCAGCGGAGTGTAGACTATCTTCAGATCCTTTTGGCGCTTGATGACTTCCGGGTCGATTGATATTCCGTGGATGAGGTCGAGGTAAACCTTGTCGATTTCCTCGCCGATAATCTCGATCAAGTCCTTGTTGCCGTTGAACTTAACGTCCTCGACCTTGACCTTGTTCACCTCGTCGATGATACCCGTGTCGTGCGGGGCAAGCACCTGTGCGCCGTCCTCCCAGTAAGCCTTGTATCCGTTGTACTCCTTCGGGTTGTGGCTCGCCGTGATGTTCACACCGCTCTGGCAGCCCAAATGGCGTATTGCGAACGAGCACTCGGGCGTGGGGCGCATGTCGTCGAACAAATAAACCTTGATGCCATTGGCCGAGAATATGTCGGCAACGGTCTCGGCGAACAGCCGGCTGTTGTTGCGGCAGTCGTGGCACACTACGACGGAAATCTGCTCGCGGTCGGCGAAATTCTTCTTCAAGTAGTTTGCGAAGCCCTGTGTGGCCATACCTACGGTATAGATGTTCATACGGTTGCTGCCTGCGCCCATAATGCCGCGGAGACCGCCCGTGCCGAACTCCAAGTTCTTATAGAAGCTCTCTATCAAGTCGGTCTTGTCTTCCTTGTCAAGCATTTCCCTTACGGCTTTCTGGGTGTCTGCGTCAAAAACCGGTGTGAGCCACTGCTTGGCTTTGGCCTCACACAAAGCAATCAATTCTGAGTTATTCTCCATACTATTATTTAAATATTGATGATTTTGTGTTACAAGGGATTATGCCGTGTTACACGGAACATGCATGCCGCAACGTTCCGCCAACGGCTTATCTTGCTACAAAGATAACAAATAAAATTAAAACAATAAGCATGGATGTAATATTTTTTACTTTTTTCATTGATTTTTCATGACAATTTCACTCCTTATGCATTGTCGCGCAATACGCTGTACGGCAAGTCTGAAATCGGCCCGTCTTGCAAAAGGCGTCATTCCGCAATGCAAGAGGCCACCTTTTACAGCCTAAGAGACCGCCTTTTGCGGCATAAAAGACCGCCTTTTATAACACATTGATAATCAACTCGATACGCAATAGTTGATAATAAGCCTTACAAATAACAATTCGTTTAGCCCGATTTTATTTTCAGCTTCGCCCGATTTGCGTTATCTTTGCACGCATGACAAAGATGCAATTCATGACAAAGGTGGCGATAGACGAACCCGACTTCATGATCGGGCCGTGCGAAGAAATGCTGTTCGTAGGCTCGTGCTTCGCCGACAACATCGGGCGGAGGTTCAAGGAAGAGAAGTTCCGCGCCACGGTGAACCCATACGGCGTGATGTACAACCCGGCAAGCATACTGCACACGGTCGAACGGTGCGCCGCCGCGCCGCGCGTGGCGCTGTTCACGCTCGGCACCAACCACGTCTACATACTAAACGAAACGGGCGAGATAGTAGACAACTGCGCCAAACGCCCCCAACGGCTCTTTACGGAAAGGGAGCTGACTATCGACGAGTGCGCCGACTACCTCGGCCGGGCCGTCGACGTACTTGTAGGCCGCCGCAGCGACGTAAAGGTAGTCGTAACCGTAAGCCCCATACGCTACGCCAAATACGGATACCACGGCAGCCAGCTGTCAAAAGCCATGCTGCTCATCGCCGCCGATAAGTTGGTGAAGGAACGGCCCGGCACGGTAAGCTACTTCCCTGCTTACGAGATAGTCAACGACGAGCTGCGCGACTACCGCTTCTACTCCCCCGACATGCTCCATCCCTCGACACAGGCCGTTGAATACATCTGGGAAGTATTCTCCGAAGCCTACTTCTCGCCCGAGGCGAAACGCTTCATCGAAGAATGGCGGCCGCTAAAAGAAGCCTTGGGGCACAAACCGTTCCACCCCGAGTCGGCGGAATATAAGGAATTTATGAATAAAACAATGTTAAAAGTTAAGGCGCTTTCGGAAAAATATCCGAACTTTGCGTTTTAAAAGCAAACAAGTGACAAGCAAACAAGTGACAAGTGACAAGTGACAAGCAGACAAGTTATCAGCAACAAGACAAATCTCCTGGTCTGCTTGTCTGCTGGTCAACTCGTCTGCTAAAAATAAAATATATGCTTTACACCATAGAAAAAGTAACGACCCTCATAGGCGCGCGCCGATACGGACACGCCGAGGGCGGCATACGCTGGCTTCTAACCGACAGCCGCAGCGTGTGCTTTCCTGAAGAAACATTGTTTTTCGCGATACGCTCAGAGCGCAACGACGGCCACCGCTACATAGCCGACCTATACCGCCGCGGCGTGAGGAACTTCGTAGTCTGTCAAGTGCCCGAAGAGCATGCAACGGCATACGCCGACGCAAACTTCCTGAAAGTGCCAAACACGGTGGAAGCACTGCAGCGCCTCGCCGAGCGCCACCGCGACGAGTTCGACATACCCGTAGTTGGCATCACCGGAAGCAACGGCAAGACCGTAGTCAAGGAATGGCTCTACCAGCTGCTGTCGCCTACGATGATAGTTACACGCAGCCCGCGCAGCTACAATTCGCAGACTGGCGTGCCCCTGTCCGTATGGCTTTTAGACGAGCACACACAGGTAGGCGTATTCGAAGCCGGCATAAGCCGAAAAGGCGAAATGCAGGCCCTTCGCGACATCATACAGCCCACTATCGGCGTGCTGACGAACATCGGCGCCGCCCATCAGGAAAACTTCGCATCTATGGAAGAAAAATGCATGGAGAAGCTAAGGCTGTTCCACGACGCCGAAGCCATTGTCTACCCTCTCGACGACGCCACCGTAAGCCGTTGCATCGAAGCCGCCGGATGTAAGGGCGAGCGCATAGCATGGTCGGCAAAAGACGAACACGCCAAGATGTACGTTAAAGGAATAAGGAAAGACGCAACACGCACCACCGTAGACTACGCCTACGACGGCACGCCGGGCAGCTACACCCTACCCTTCATCGACGACGCCTCGGTGGCCGACTCCGTAGCCTGCGCCGCCACAGCCCTGCGCCTCGGCCTCGCCCCCGAAGAGCTGGCACGCCGCACGGCCGCGCTCGAGCCCGTGGCCATGCGCCTCGAAGTGAAGCAAGGCCGGCGCGGATGCACGCTCATCAACGACTCGTACAACTCAGATGTAAACTCGCTCGACATCGCCCTCGACTTCATGAGCCGCCGCCCCGACCACGCCGGCCGTAAGCGCACGCTGATACTGAGCGACATATACCAAAGCGGAAAAGACGGCGACGAGCTATATAAGGAAGTGGCCGGCATGGCCGCCAAGCGAGGCGTACAGAAGCTGATAGGCATCGGCCCGGAAATAAGCACCCACGCCGACGCCATGAACGGAATACCCGAACGCCACTTTTATACAGGCTGCCGGGAGTTCGCCGCCAGTCCCGAGTTCGCCGCACTGCACGACGAGGTGATACTGCTAAAGGGCGCACGCCGCTTCAGTTTCGACCGCCTGACAGAACTGCTCGAGCAGAAAGTGCACGAAACGATACTCGAGGTGAACCTCAACGCATTAGTGAAAAACCTCAACCATTACCGCTCGTACATGCGCCCCGAAACCAAGATAACATGCATGGTTAAGGCCGACGCCTACGGCGCAGGAGCAGTAGAGGTGGCAAAGACGCTGCAAGACCACCGCGTAGACTATCTCGCCGTGGCCGTGGCCGACGAGGGCGCCACGCTGCGCCGCAACGGCATAACGGCCAACATTATGATAATGAACCCCGAGACCACCGCCTTCAAGACCATGTTCGACTACGACCTCGAGCCCGAAGTATACAGCTTCCGCCTGCTCGACGCACTCGTTAAGGCCGCACGCCGCGAAGGCATCACCGGATACCCCGTGCACATAAAGCTCGACACTGGCATGCACCGACTCGGATTCGACCCGCAAGCCGACATCGACGAGCTGGTAAGCCGCCTGAAGCGGCAAGACGCTGTGATGCCGCGCTCGGTGTTCTCACACTTCGTAGGCTCCGACAGCGACGACTTCGACGCATTCTCGGCGCGACAGTTCGCCCTCTTCAAAGCCGGCGCCGACAGGCTGCAGGCCGCCTTCTCCCACAAGATACTGCGCCACATGGACAATTCGGCCGGCATAGAGCACTTCCCCGAACGCCAGCTCGACATGTGCCGCCTCGGCCTCGGCCTCTACGGCATCGACAGCCGCGACAACTCCGTGATAAACAACGTGTGCACGCTTAAAACCACGATACTGCAAATTCACAACGTGCCAAAGGACGAAACCGTAGGCTACAGCCGCAAGGGCATACTGACACGCGACAGCCGAATAGCAGCCATACCGATAGGCTACGCCGACGGACTGAACCGACGCCTCGGCTGCGGCCGCTGCCACTGCCTCGTAAACGGCAGCGCGGCTCCATACGTAGGCAACATCTGCATGGACGTGGCAATGATAGACGTTACCGACATCGACTGCTCCGAGGGCGACACCGTCGAGATATTCGGCGACAACCTGCCAGTAACAATACTATCCGACGCAATCGGGACGATACCATACGAGGTGCTGACCAGCATCAGCGGAAGAGTGAAACGGGTCTATTTCCAAGACTGACGGAATAAATAGGCACGATGCCCCTCATCAGTCATCCGCCGGTTTCCGCCTCACAACATTGACAAACAATAACATTAAGGCTGACAGACGCTAAGAAATGCCACTGCGTCTGCCAGCCTTTAATGTTATCAACACGCCTGTTCCGTATAAGAAATTTTACGTATGTTTGTTGTCACAATGTCACATCAAGCGCTATTCCATTGATAATTAACTGCTTACGGCGTGACATTGAAAGCGGTCGACATTCACCAATCGTCACCACACCGGTTGACGGCAAGTTGACAAACGACGTGAATGTGGTGACAACGCATCCGCATTAATGTCACACGTTAAACAACTGACGTTAAGCGTTTTACGGCCGCAAGTGACATTGTGAAGGTAATTTTACCGACAAACAAACAACCGTAACATATCTTGCGGCTGACGGCGTATCCGCCAGTCGGCCGCCAACAAACTGACATTCAACCATATACGCAACATCACGAAACGCTGGCGGAGATTATATCCGAAAAACATCCGCACTGCGTTTTGCCGTGAACCATCGTGTAAAAGACGGCAAAACGCAGTGTGAAAGGTTACGTTTCATAATGCAAAAACGCCACTTATTTCCAACGTATGACGAAACGATTATATGAATATCCGTTTACGTCCGTACCTATTTGGATTTTCTCGGCTGTCCTTTTTGAACGGTATTCCCGACACGATACAAGTCGTTACCCTCGATATGGATAACAGGTATCTCTACCTTGAACACACGGTAGTCCCCAAAACTTTCAAAGGCGGAATTGACCCTCCAGGCATTTTCAGCCCCAATCCTGCTATTCAACTTGCAACTGAAATAATTCATGAACCTATCCATCGCCGTCTTCTCGTTACATTGTTGTCCGTAGTCGAAATATTCCAAGTCGTTATGAAGTCCGGTAACAACCCCCTCGTCGTTTACACCGATATACAACACTCCGCCTTTAGCATTCATCATAGCAAGTATTACGCGCAAGATGTTACCCGATTGTTCTTCGGCGTTTACACGCCCTCCATTGTTGGGCGGATAAACGAGCGACGTCTTAAATTCCAATACGTCGCTTTCATCGCCGTCAATCTTAAATCTTTCAGGCTTTATAATATCTACGTTTATGGTCTTTCCTATTTCGTCCAACACGTTGCCTTGCATTTGAAATGCCCCGTTAGGTAATAAGTTACCAGATAATACAAGTCGCGCCAAATTCCTTTCAATCGGCGAGGCCGACGTTTTAAAATATTTGATAAGCTCATCGTCCAAATCCTTCACAACGTTGATTCTTTTATATTTTGAAAGGATTGTGACTATATTTTTCAGCTCGTTAGTTCCTTCGTTTTCCGGCAATTTAATGATAAAATCCATAAAATCTTCGACATTACGGGCTGAAAGGTTGTTGTTTAAAGAAAAGTCATATAAAATCTCAGCGTATTTCATACGCATTTCATACGCCCTTTCAGATTTTTCAATACCGACAAGTTTGGCCATCATTTCACATACCGCCAAATAACCATACCTGCGCCTCGGGTTGCGCTCGGTTTCCGACATCTTACTCACCAAGTCCGCCACGGTTAATATAAAATCCTTACCAACTTCAGATGTGTTACATGCCTTATTCGCAAAACTGGGTTCTTTCTTATACAATGTCATCTCTTCACCGTAACAGAACTCATTCAATAATTTCAAATATTCGGCATACATTTCCCTTTGCGTGGGCGGAAGTTTGTCGTCGACGTCACATTCAAATTCGGCCGACACCTTTCCCCTTTGGCTGACATCGGTAATGATTGCGCTGACATACGACTTTATTTCCAACTCGTCTTCCGTCTTTACGTAGATAAAAAGGCCGTTGTCGGTTACGCAACTGTAAGTGCCGTCATTGCCGTTTGTTACGACGCATCTTGCTTCATCGCCGTAAGATAATTTGTCTCTTACGAAGCCTGTTTTGTATCCTTCGAAATTAAAGGCAATCCTACCGTCACCGTCAATTATACAAACGCCCTTGAAAAGCAGGCTTGAACCGTCTGAACCATTGAAATCGTCTAACCTTAAACCGGGCCTGCGGTAAAACAACAGGTCCCTGAAACTTATCTTGTAATCTTCATCATGGCCGACGACCTTACATAAGGCAGTTTCTTCGTCTATTATTTTCGTAACATAAACATCCACTTCCTCGCCGTTATCCAAAGGCATATTTCTTCTCACGGCCGTCTTCACCGGCGTGGACACGGCGATGCGTGCCTCGTTCCACGAATCACGTATCTCACGGAAATCTTTTTCGTCATCCAAGCGTGACAGGCTTTTGCCATAGCAGACATAGACGGATAAATTGTCTGACAATTTAAATTCAGACATTTTATCACGATTATTATAATTCAACGGGAACAAATAAATTCCGTTATGCCCAAACAGGCATACAGAAGTACCATTTCCGTAATAAAACACTTTTTGCCCGTCGGATTTTATATCCGCAATACAAAGTGTGTACAAATCAGATTTTACAATGTCGCCGAGCCTGCCCCATTCTAAATTAATAAGCTGCTGTTTATCGGCAAACAAGCTGTTGTACGCATTTTCCAACAATGCCATCTTATCATTTACGAAAAATGAAAGCAGCACATACAGCTTGCCGACGTAAACGCAGACATTCGGCTCCCCAAGCCTGCACTTTATCTTTATAAGGAAACATAGGGCGAGAATACCGTTTTTTATGTCATTGCGTGCCTCATCGGAAACGAACATGCAATTAGCCCATTTGCCAGACGAACGTTGTACGCACATTTGCAATATGGCCTCAACCAACAAATAAATCTTGTCACCGCAACATTCGTCTTCGCCGAGCCGGCCTATCTTATCAAGCAATACCCCCATGCACCCGCTCTGCATTTCCGGCGACGATGTGAATATATATAAAAGGTATCTGAATTTCCGTTCGATCCTATACTGGTAATAATCTGAATCCAAGGATTCTATTATCTTACTTACCATTTCCTCTTTATTGCTTACAGCCATGACATCCCTATAATCCTCGCAAATCTCTATGGAGCGTGCCAACGGGGATTTATATTTTTTCTTTTCCGTATTCGTCATTTCCATCATGAAAGGCGAATGCTCGATTTTATTTATCCAGCCATCACACAGCATCGACAAGAACTCCACCTTGCGCTCTTCAGACGACAGCAACAAAGATATTACAATCTGTTCAATTTCCTCGGAGAAGTCCAACAGCCAACTTCCTTCCCCGGCCTCATACGACTCGGCCACATCAGACATGAAATCTTCCTTGAAAACAGAGTCGAGCCAACCGGCAAATCCGTCGTTCTCGTCAAAACAAAATATTTCCCGCTTCTCTTGGAAAACTATATGGCTCGGATCGGCATCAAATAAAAACAATTTGGGCCTTTCATCGTCAAAATCAAATCCCTTATATAAACATTCTATTACTTGTCCGACTTCCAAATCGTCTCGTGAATCCGAAAAAGGCAATGTGAAAATGGTTATGCCCTCGTCTTTTATCATTTCTTGTTCAAGTTCGTAATATCCCTTTTCTATCCGCTTATTTTTCACCTTAAATATATAAGTTATGGAAGTTTTGTAAAATTCATCAATCAAAACATGCCAATCCTGCCATATATGTTCTTTTGAATTTATCACACATTTGATCTTATCCGGCTGTGGTCTGTCTTTTTGAAAATTGAACAATGGCACCTTATACTCGTTGCCATTATAGCTAATCACAAACCTATCTTTTTCCGAACCTAAACCTTTCTCCGTCCGTAATACTTCAAATTCTTGAATCTTCATAATTTTATCGATTTAAAGTTTTTACAAATACAGTTATAACCTATTTCCAAAAAGGGAACGATTAATTAAACATTATATAAATTAATGCAAAGATACAATTAAAATATAAATATTACAACAATTTTCGTTGATAATGATAAATATCAAAAGTAGGTAAGCCCAAATTTGTCATATTTTGGAAATTTATCTGTCACATGATGGAATACAGTCGTTTGGCATTCTTCACATATTTAATAAAAAAACATGCATCGGCCGTCCTGTTAATTTATTTTAACGATAGGCGTCGTATTTTTTATGGAAAAAACAGTAACTTTGCGCAAAACTTACTTTTAAACAGATACTATCAATCAAAATTAATAAATAAATGAACCCAATTCAAACTACTAAGATGACCAACTTCCGTTGGGTCATTTGTGCGTTGCTTTTCTGCGCTACGACGGTGAACTACCTCGACAGGCAGGTTCTCTCGCTGACGTGGAAAGATTTTATCGCGCCTGAGTTCCACTGGGATGATGCCCATTACGGCATGATTACCGGTTTCTTCTCTGTGTTTTACGCTGTGGCGTGCCTGTTCGCCGGCAAGTTCGTCGATTGGATGGGCATCAAGAAAGGTTACCTTTGGGCCATATTCATTTGGTCGCTGGGCGCGTGCTTGCACGCCGGCTGCGGCTGGGTGACAATGGAAATCGAAGGACTTGAGTCGGTGGCAGCATTGCGTGCCGTAGAGGCCGGCAGCGAAGTGGCAATAGCCATCGCCACGCTGAGTACATGGCTGTTCCTTGCATGCCGCGCAATATTGGCATTAGGCGAGGCTGGCAACTTCCCCGCCGCCATTAAGGTTACGGCCGAATTCTTCCCCAAGAAAGACCGCGCCTTCGCTACGTCTATCTTCAACTCCGGTGCGTCAGTTGGCGCATTGGCCGCTCCGCTTACGATTCCAATCCTTGCCAAGCATTTCGGATGGGAGATGGCGTTCATCATAATCGGTGCGATTGGTTTCGTATGGATGTTCTTCTGGGCTCACCTTTACGAACGTCCCGAAAACTCTAAGCATGTAAACAAGGCCGAGCTCATCTACATCAACCAGGACGACGAAGAAGAGGCAAAACCGGCTGAAGAGGCAAAAGAAGAAAAAACCATACCGTTCTTGAAATGCTTCATGTACAAACAGACGTGGTCGTTCGTTGTGGGCAAGTTCTTCACCGACGGCGTATGGTGGTTCTACCTGTTCTGGGCACCGGCTTACTTCTCCGACCAATTTGGTTACAAGACTTCGTCAGCCATGGGCATGGCACTCATATTCGTGCTCTACCTTATCGTAACGGTACTGTCAATATACGGCGGTTATCTGCCTAAACTCTTTGTTGAAAAGAAGGGCATGGGCCCGTACTCAGGCCGTATGCTGGCTATGCTTATCTTCGCGTTCTTCCCGTTGTTCGCGCTGTTCGCCCAGCCGCTTGGCGCTTACTCGGTATGGTTCCCGGCAATTATCATCGGTTTGGCCGGAGCAGGCCACCAGGCATGGTCGGCCAACCTGTTCTCGACAATCGGCGACATGTTCCCGAAATCGACAATCGCCACCATTACCGGTATTGGTGCGATGGCCGGTGGTATAGGCTCACTGCTGATCAACCTTGGCGCAGGTGAACTGTTCACATACGCTGAGAACGCCGGAGCAGCATTCACATTCCTCGGTTTCGAGGGCAAGCCTGCCGGTTACATGATCATCTTCTGTATCTGCGCAGTAGCCTACCTCGTGGCATGGACGATAATGAAAACTCTCGTACCGAAGTACAAACCAATCGTAGTTGAATAACCGATTAATCTATTTCAATTATAACAAGAAGGGACGTTTATAGGTAAAGCGTCCCTTCTTGTCGTTTTTAAAGTTTTGAAAATAAATTCTTTAGACTAATCGGTATTTCTTTATTATAACAGGCGATAATAAAGTGGTCAATAAAACCAGTAGCCACAAATTACCTGTCAATGGATTATAAGCGTTGAGAAGTTCTATAATCGTATTACCGCCTACCAGTCCTGCTGCAAATTCAAAAGCTATTGTTAAAACGCTCCAACATACCCCTATCAGCCAGCAATCTTTTGATGTGATATCTTTCGTAATCCGAAACAATAGCAACCAAGTTGTCAGGAAAATGCACACGCTTAACGTAATCCCACTAACAGGTAATGCCCATTCCTCTCCGACAACCTTCGCCAATACATATTCACGCAGTCCTCCATTGATGATTGCTTCCGGGATAAAGGACAACCAGATTACGAGGGATTTCAGGATATTCATCATATTTTGGAAATGGACATGTGCTTAAGTATTTTATAGACTACTTCCGACTTGGCATCGGCATAATCTTGAAGGTATTTCCATTTTTTCCGTGCAAGACGTCTCTTGGTTTCAGCATAGAGGTTACGGTCGTCCTCATGTGTCCGTAACCAGTCTCGGAAGTCAATCATCCGCTGTGCTTCATCACAATCTATGGAAAAGACATGAAGGTTGACTTCGGGTTCTATTCCTTTCAGCATTCTGTGTCCGTACCAATCCGACTCCCTAATCCTCATAACATACCCGGCTTTCTCCAATTCCGGCACATACGAGCCTTCATCAGAGGAATCCTTAACGAGGAGAAGAACATCTATGATTGGTTTTGCGCACAGGCCGGGCACGGATGTAGAACCGACATGTTCTATAACAATTCCATCCCTGTTCAGGGCATTGTCTATCTTTTGCCTTTCCGCTTCGTATAAAGCTGTCCATTCCGGATTGTATTCTTTCAATTCAATACATCCGGACAATTCTGACACTTTCCCTATTGTAACTTTGTTGAGATATTCTTGTGTCGCCATTGTTCAATCTTTATTCGATATTTTCAGCCATTCTTCTTTTGTCATCCTCATGAAATGCTCGGTGCGGACATCTCCCAACGGAGATGTTTTGCCTGCCTCCGTATGATGAAAACAGAAGCCACATTTATCCATCACTCGGCGCGACTTCGTATTACCGTCATAATACCCACACCAAACAGCTTCCATTCCCAAATCTTCAAAGCACCTTCGCAGCAGACGGCGGACAGCTTCGGGAATCAAGCCATGTCCCCAATATGGCCGGCCTATCCAGTAACCTATTTCAGCCTCGTTAGCCTGCATCTCCGCACTATGCAGGCTATCCCCAAACATGATACCTACGCTCCCGACAGGTTCATTGGTTTCTTTCAAGACAACCGCGTATGTTTCAGGTGCGGCGAAAACAGTGCGGATTATATTCAAACTATCTTCCACGGAAATATGAGGCGGCCACCCTGCAATAGGTCCGATAGCAGGGTCTTTGGCGTATTTGTATAAAGTTTCCGCATCCGTTTCTTGCCACGGACGCAATATAAGCCGGTCTGTGATTATTTCTTCAATCATTATCTACATGTCAGACGTTGGAGTGAGAAAATTCGCCAATTAGCCAAAATTGGTAGCCTTCTAACCAATAGTCACCAAACGCAATACAACATTTTCTTTCACTGCTTCTTCTCTATATTAATGAGCAACAGTCCGATGGCCGTCCATATAAGTTCCCTGATACGGACTATCAACGCGACGAAAACACCTACACCAGCCGACAAGGCAAGACCGGCCGTAGACATAACGAAGCCCCCCTCACGTCCTCCAAGCTGTAAAGGTATGAAAAACAGCAAGTTGGCAAACAAACTAGTAAAAGCAAGTATCAGCACACATTGGGCGAAACTGACATCGGCATTAAGAACGAGCAGAACGAACATAACCTCTAACGCAGAACAAAAACGGCACGCCAACTCTATCAACACAGCCGACAAAAACGTCTTACGGTTTTGGTTATGCAAGGCTGATATTTGACTGTCTATCGTGTCGAGCTGTTCCTTGTGTCGTTCGATGAATCCCCTCGCCCACTTTTTCGTGCCAGGCACATGCTTAAGCAGGTTCATCAACCTTACAGCCATACCCTTGCGGTATCCCTTAAGAAAGAACCACACACCAAGGCAGCAAAATGCACATGCCAAGGCAAGAATGCCCCCGATGAAGAAATTCAACGGTTCGGTAACAAGGTAAAGAAGAATGGACAACAACCAAAATATGAAATGGGTGAATATATGGGTCATGGCGTAAAGAATTACGGAAGACGAGGCACGCTCCGTTCCTATAATCGGCGAAAGCGACATCACACGATAAGGCTCGCCCCCCATCAATCCACAGGGAGTAGTATAATTGAGTGCAAACCCCGACACCGTTATCTTATACAACCATAAAAACTTTATCTTAACAGGCTCTTTCGAGCCGCTCCTGATGATGATGTACCATGCCCAAGTGTTTAGCGCATAAAGGAACGCCCACAGCCCAACGGCTGCGAAGAACCAATATCCGGCGCTCTTAACCCCGTCCCACACTTGCCGGTAGTCAAGTTGTGTCAGCATTATTGCAAGCACGACGATACCGAACAAGAAGAACATGTTTTGATATTTCTTCTTCACAATAACGAATTTTTAATTTACATGAACCCATACCTAATACGCAAATAACATGACCTTATGCGCAAATCTCGGGTACGGGCCTGCTGTTACTGCTCCTTTTCCTTGTTGTTTTCTTTCGCCTTAGGAACGTTGAACCTCACTTTCTCACTCTCGTCACGTTTCTCGTGGTACAGCTTTTGCAACGGGTTTGATAAAGGTTCATCATACTCAGCCCTGTTACGGAACACATCGAGCGCAAGATAAACTGCATGGCGGAACGAACTCTCATCAGCGCAGTTCTTACCGGCAATCTCGTAAGCCGTACCATGGTCTGGCGAAGTGCGGACTATCGGCAACCCTGCCGTAAAGTTCACGCCGTCACCCCTGTCAAGCGCCTTGAACGGAGCCAAGCCTTGATCGTGGTACATGGCCAACACTCCGTCGAACGACTCATAACCGCCATGGGCGAAAAATCCGTCTGCGGCATACGGTCCGAAAGCATAAATTCCTTTGTCAGGCAATTCTTTAATGGCTGGAATTATAGTCTCTTGCTCTTCCGTACCGAGAAGTCCGCCGTCACCGGCGTGCGGATTAAGCGCCAATACGGCTATGCGGGGATTTGAAATACGGAAGTCACGCTTTAACGACTCGTTGAATACAACCGCCTTTTCAACTATGCGTTCTTTCGTCACAGCCTTGGCAACATCCTTAACAGGCACATGCGTTGTAACCAAGGCAACACGCATTATGTCGTTGAGAAGAATCATGAGCGATTTGCCGCCGGCACGCTCTTCAAGATATTCAGTATGTCCGCAAAAGTCAAAGCCGTCACCCTGAATATTGTTCTTGTTGATGGGTGCCGTTACAAGTACGTCGAAAAGTCCCTTCTTATAATCTTCCATTGCACGGTCCAACGCCTTCAACGACGCCACCCCGGCTTCTTTCGACGGATTGCCAAGCTCAACCTTCACTTCCTCGTCAAACGTTGTCAACAAGTTAAGTTTACCGCTGTGGGCATCTTCGGCCGAATTGATTATCGTAAAGTTAGCCTGTATGCCAAGGGCGTTGCGATGATAAGCTGCCACTTTCGGTGAACCGTAAATTATCGGCGTACATAATTCAAGCATAGCCGGTTCGGCGAAAGTCTTGAATATCACCTCATACCCTATACCGTTAGTGTCCCCGTGCGTTATTGCTACGCGTATTTTCCTATTTTCCATATATTTACATTAACTTTTATCTTTATCTTGATTTATTCCGTCTATTTAATGCTTAATTTTCTTAAGCGTGTACAATGCGGCCTCGGCCTGTCGCAAAAGATTGCGTTTTTTCGTTTCAGGCGCATATACGAAAGCCTCAGCCACCACAACCCTGTTGCCAGCCGTGTCGACCACCGAATGCGCAACAAAAGGGCCGCCCATTGCGTCGCCGTGCATTTCCCACAGTCCGCGGCTAACCATAACCGTGCGTCCCTTCTCTTCCGTAAAGCCGCATACCACCGTGCTTGCCGCCGTCTGCATGTACATTCCCCGGCGTTCGCCCGGGATGTTGGCTTTCATCACACTGTCGCGCACGGCCAAAGCCCTCAACGCATCAAGCCTGTTGCCAGGATATGAATATACACAGATACTTTGCATTCCGCTCGGTGCGTCGTCCGATAGCCACACGAAATTACGCCCGGCCTTGTAAGACTTCATATCAGAAGGTATTTTTATACCATACCCGAACATTTCAGCCACGATGCCCGATGCTTTCACGTTGGCGCTTCCTCCTAATTGCGATATGGCGGCATTCATCTCCGCACGTACAAGCAAATTGGCGAGTTGTGTGCCGATTCGAGGCATGTCGGCAAGCAACGACGAGTCGGATGCGGCATTCACATAAGCCACTATCTGCGGCCTTGCCCATACGTTTTTCTCATATCGTATGCGTGTCGTCGTGAACAAGTGAGGATTCACGTTGACAACGACAATGCTTCGTGCCAACTTAGCAGTTTGGTTGAAATGGGCACTGTCGGTAAGCGAAACATCAAACATCGGCTCGCTCTGCGGCAATCCTGGAACATCCAGCGACAAGACACTGTCGACGGATGCGGCTCCGCGCCCACTTCCCACAGAGACGACAAGCACCTCATAAGGCCGTCCGCCACTCTTTGGCAACAACAAGCCATCACCACTGCACGAACAGATTGCAATGACAGCCAGCGCCGACAATACGCCGACAATCTTCATACCCCGGCACCGGCATCCTTTCTTGCCGTGCTCAGCAGTCCGCAGGCGGCGTAAATGTCCTGCCCCCTGCTCGCCCTTATCGTCGTAAACACGCCGTGGCCTGTAAGGTAATCACGCAATGCCTCCATACGTGCATCGTCAGCCCCATGCAAGTCGACTCCGGGTATCTGGTGGAAGCGTATAAGATTGATGCGGCAGTCAAGTCCCTTAAGCAGCCTGATTATCTCACGGGCATGCATGGTGGAATCGTTTACTCCGCCGAAGACAATGTATTCAAACGACAAACGACGCTGATGGCTGAAATCATAACCACGCAACATCTCCACTATCTCGGCTACCGGCATGGCCTTCTCCGCCGGCATCAGCATTGAACGCTGCTCATGGAGCGGCGAATGCAGGCTTATGGCCACATGGCATTCGCTCTCTTCTATGAAACGCTTCAACTTATTCTTAACGCCGACGCTGCTCACTGTTATACGCTTAGGGCTCCAAGCGTACCCCCAGTCGGCAGTCAAGCCCCCGGTTGCCCTGAGCACGTTGTCGAGATTGTCCATCGGCTCTCCTTGTCCCATGAACACGATGTTTGTAAGCGAATCACGCTCAGGCAACGAATATATCTGGTTCAAAATGTCTGCTGCCGTCAAATTGCCTTCAAATCCTTGTTTGCCAGTCTGGCAAAACAAGCAATTCATCTTACAGCCGACCTGTGACGAAACGCACAACGTGGCGCGGTCTCCATCGGGAATGTACACAGTTTCGACAAATTTACCCGACTGCGTAGGGAAAAGATACTTCACCGTACCGTCAACCGACCGCTGGCATTCGGCCGGCGGCATGCACCCAATCGTATAATGTTCTTTCAGCCGTTCGCGGTTGGCTTTAGACAAGTCCGTCATGTCGTCAATCGTCGCGACATGCTTGCCGTAAAGCCACTTAGCCATCTGTCCGCCGGCAAAAGCCGGCATGCCCAACGATTTGGCAACTTCCTTTAATTCAGGAAGCGATTTACCCAATAAAGGTTCAACCATTTTTCCAGAAATTTCTTTATTTATTGCAAATACAATGCAAGCGGGCGGAAAGCAAGTTTACTTTCATTATCCCGAGTGCGGCTTATGCTTTGCAAAGATACTGCAAAAAATCGAGTGGGCGAAATAAAAGGAAAAATGTTTAACACTAATGCTGATTATACGTGGCCGAACAACATTTATTGTCTCTAAATTCTTAAAAACCATGCCTTTTAGTCCTTAAATTCAAAATAAAACGATTACCTTTGCAAGTACTATGAAAGAATATATCGTATCGGCGCGCAAATACCGCCCGATGTCTTTCGACGCAGTTGTAGGCCAAGAGGCGTTGACCACGACGTTGAAGAACGCCGTGAAAAGCGGCAAACTGGCTCATGCCTACTTATTCTGCGGCCCGAGAGGCGTCGGAAAAACCACTTGCGCGCGCATTTTCGCCAAGGCCATAAACTGCCAGCACCCGACCGAAGACGGCGAGGCGTGCAACGAATGCGAAAGCTGTAAGGCGTTCAACGAACAGCGCTCTTACAACATTTTCGAGTTAGACGCGGCAAGCAACAACTCCGTTGAAAACATTAAGGCGCTGATGGAGCAGACGCGCATACCGCCTCAGGTGGGCAAATACAAGGTGTTCATAATCGACGAGGTGCACATGCTGTCTACGGCTGCGTTCAACGCGTTCCTAAAAACACTTGAGGAACCGCCTTCGCATGTTATATTCATCTTGGCGACTACCGAAAAGCACAAGATATTACCTACCATAATCTCACGCTGCCAGATTTACGATTTCGAGCGGATGACCGTACCCAACATCGTAAAACAACTTAAGATGGTGGCCGAAAAAGAAGGCATAACCTACGAGGAAGAGGCCCTGAACGTGATAGCCGAAAAAGCGGACGGCGGAATGCGCGACGCATTGTCAGTGTTCGACCAGGCTGCGAGCTTCTGCCAAGGCGACATAACATACCAAAAAGTCATCGAAGACTTGAACGTACTCGATGCCGACAACTACTTCAACATAATTGACTTATGCCTTGAAAACAAGACCGCCGACGTAATGGTTTTGCTCAACAACGTAATCAACAACGGCTTCGACGGAGGCCACTTGGTAAGCGGACTCGCCACGCACGTAAGAAACGTGCTCATGGCGAAAGACGAACAGACACTGCCATTGTTGCAAACAAGCCAACGACAGGCTGAACGATACAAGGAACAGGCAAAGAAGTGCCCTGCCAACTTCCTGTACAAGGCTTTGAAGATAATGAACGACTGCGACATAAACTACCGCCAGAGCGGCAACAAACGCCTGCTTGTAGAACTGACATTGATTGAAATTTCGCAGATAACACAGCCCGACGACGATGCGTCGGCGTCGGGGCGTGGCCCTAAGAGACTGAAATCCCTGTTCAAAAGATTAAGTAGCGCCCAGCCGTCAGAGGCTCGACAGGTGGCCGAGGCTGAGACTCACTACAATAGCAATAAAAGCGCTATCAAGCCTGAAAACCAGCAAGTTGCAAAACAAAACGCCGCAGACGGACAGCCAAGCAACTACACACCGGCACAACCGCAACCGAACAATCCGGTGCCGGTGAGGAGGCTTAAATTAGGCAAAATAGGCAAGACATTCGACAACCTGAGGCAGCGTAGCGACGAAAAGCACGAAAGCGAAACCGTTGACGACGTGAAAGGCAACGGCGAACGAAACGCTTTCACCGAAGAACAGCTCGTTACGCAATGGCTTGCAATGTGCAACCGCATGCCGCAACAAATGACGGGCATAGCCGCAAGGCTGAAGAACATGACTCCGGCAATCACCGAATTTCCAAACATAGAGGTGGTTGTCGACAACCAAATATTATACGACGACATCGTCAAGATAAAGGGACGGATACGCAACACGCTCGTGGTTGCGTTGAAAAACGACGCCATAACCCTGAACGTGCGCTTGGCCAAACCGGAGGAAATAAGGCGCATACCAACCAACCGTGAACGTTTCGACGAACTGAAATCCAGCAACAAGGCATTTGAAAAACTTAGCGAGTTGTTGGGTTTAGAGCTGAATTAGCACGTCCAAGCGCCGGCTCTTTACCTTTTTTAACGCCCGTTCTTCAATTTATCCAACGCTAAGGCTTAATTTTGTGTGCCGTTCCGCAATGTTGCGGAACGCTTAACACATTTATTTATTTTATGTACAAAACAGTTTTCAACAAGCGCGAGAACTTCAAGTTCAAGCACTTCTGCCGCAAGGGTTACGCCTTGTTTGCGTGCGTAGGCCGCGAAGTGGTCATCGGCACGCTGAGCGTTGCCACACTGACTTACGCCAAAGCCGACGGAGTAAGCGTGCATGCGGAGAAAGCCGGCATCGGCACGGCCGACACGGTACGCACGATGATGCTCGACGAAGTTGACGTAATAGCCTCGCGCGCGCCGCTGGCAGGAGGCCGGGTGCCGAGAATTGTAACTGTGCTGGACAGCCGCGACATCGCAGCCGCGCCCGCACAAAGTGTGAACGACTTGCTAAAATACGCCGTAGGCGTCGACGTGAGGCAGCGCGGACCTATCGGGGCGCAGACCGACGTCGGCATACGAGGGGGAACAAGCGAGCACATAGCCATATTGCTGAACGGCATCAACATCTGCGACCCCCAGACGGGGCACAACGCTTTCGACCTACCCGTCGGCCCCGACTGCATAGAGCGGATAGAGATTATCGAGGGACCGGCAGGGCGCATTTACGGAACGTCGTCGCTCGTAGGCGCAATCAACATCATCACCAAGCCCGACGGACACAACGGCGGAATCCTTGGAGCCGAAGCCGGCTCATTCGGATACGCCGGCGCAAGAGGCCGGCTCAGCTTCACCAACGGGAAATGGGGCAACCAAGTCAGCGGAGGCTACACACGCAGCGACGGATACAACCGCAGCAAGGCCGGACACTTGAACGCCGATTATGAAGGCGGACGCGCGTTCTACCAAGGATACTATGAAAACAAGGCGGTTGCCGTAAACTGGCACGCAGGGCTGAGCGTAAAGGGCCAAGGCAGCAACACGTTTTACAGCACGGCCTCAGACGAGCAGTTCGAGCATACCGCTAAATATTATACGGCCATACAGGCCGAGACAGGCGCAGGCCGGTTCCACCTACGCCAGTCAATTTATTTGAACAGATACCATGACCGTTATGAATTTTACCGTGGCGCGCCTGACCGTTCGCCGTACAACTACCACCGCACCGACGTTGCCGGACTGAACCTAAACTGTTGGTTCGACTGGCTGCAGGGGCGCACGGCCGTAGGAGCGGAAATGCGCAACGAGGACATAATATCGACAACATTGGGCGAACCGCTCAACACCCCCGTACACATCAACGGCACAGACCGAAAGTACACCGTAGGGCTTAACCGCACGAACATAAGCCTGTACATCGAGCACAACATATCGCTCGGCCGATTCGCCATATCGGCCGGAGCGACCGCGGCGAGGAACACTTGGAGCGAAACGCCCTTCAAACTATACCCCGGCATCGACGCAAGTTACGCCATAACCGCAGGGTTAAAGGCTTACGCTTCGTTTAACACGTCGCTGCGCATGCCGTCGTTTACCGAACTATATTACTCGGTAGACGGGCACAAGGCCGACAAGCACCTGAAACCGGAAGAGATGAGCGCCGTGGAGGCAGGACTGAAATATTCGGGAACGGGCGTGAACGCCGTAATATCCGTCTACCACAACCGGGGCAATAACATGATTGACTGGATAATGGACACGTCGCTCGGCGACGAAGCCGTATGGACATCGGTAAACCATGCGGAAATAAGCACCACGGGCGTGGAAGCCTCAGCCAAGCTCGATCTCGCAAGCCTGATGCCAGGCCAAAGCATATTAAGGTCGCTCGACGCGGCCTACGCCTACACCGACCAGCAACAACGCCGCGAGCCGGGCATACAGTCGCTATACGCACTCGAGTACCTACGCCATAAGTTCGTGGCCGGGTTGGGGCTGCGCATCATGCCCAACCTCCACTTCGACGCGAAATACCGCTACCAGTCGCGCGTAGGCTCGTATTCAGACACCAACGGGACAGTAAGGCGGTATAAGCCGTATTCGCTCGCAGACGCACGCTTGGAATGGCGCAAAGCGGCATACAGCGTGTACGTTGAGGCTAACAACCTGTTCAACACCGACTATGTAGACTATGGCAACGTGCCGCAACCAGGCTTTTGGGTTACGGCCGGCGCAAAATGGAAATTCCGCCTGTAACGGCATCATGCGCAATGACGTGGAGCATTAAGCGCACCGCTGCGCAATGCGATGCGGCCCCATCCGCCATACAGACGTAAACGCCTGAACATCAATAATTTACTACCGACAATCCAAAAGGCTGCCTTTCGCGTCGTGAAAGGCAGCCTTTTAGCGTGTAAAAGGTTACCTTTCAAGACGTAAAAGGTTACCTTTTGCTAACGGGAAACATGTTTTCAACAGAACAAACGGGCGCAGGCCGGGCCGCAGGATATGCCTGAACGCAAAAAAGGCCGTCATGCATCGAGTCATGACGGCCTTTCCGTTATAAGTGTGAATTTACTTTATCAAACCACGGTTGTTGAACGTAGCGTTAAGCAACATGAGGTACTTACGATACTGATCCTGGGTCAATACGTAACGCATGTACTTAAGATCCTTCTCAACAGCCTTCTTAACCATGCTTTCACGCTCGTCGGCATTGGCTCCGGCAGCGTTCATCATGTCTGCGCAGAAAGAAGTATGAATGTCTTGCACCGCCTCAGCCTGGTCGATAGAGAGACCCAAGCAGTCTGCAAGCCTGTCATAGTTCACCGCCATGTTGTAGGCGCTTGCGTTTTCTACGCTGTTCAACTTTTCGTTCTCCGCAAATGTCATAGTCATGCTGAGCACAGCTACGACGGTTAAAAACAATCTTTTCATAATCCTTAAAATTTACTTTTTACCTTTGGACTTCGGTACTCTTCTCACGAATCGCCTCCGCCCGTTATCCTAAATTAATTAACTCTGTTTGTCTTTCGACGGTGCAAAGATACGACCATTTCCGCAAACCTGGTGCAAAAACATCAAACTGTTTGCGCAAACAGCTTACTTTTTTGACTTAAATCAAAGATTCTGCTTTTATATTACGAAAATATGTCATAATAACATGTAATTCTATCACAATATGTAACAGCTCTGTCACATACTGTGACAAATAACCTTACAGCCGCATAAAACTGACGCGTATGTATCCGTAAAACGTAAAACTTTATTTTATATGAATATTTGCAATCAACCTAAATACATCTAATTCCACATCCACTACTAAGAAGTCAGTTGGTATTTGTCATTCCGGGCTTAGACCCGGAATCCAATAAAAGCCCTCTTACCAACAACTTGGCTGCATACACTGGATTCCGGGTCTAAGCCCGGAATGACAGAATGCCACCGACTTCTTATCCCTTAGGATGGGTTCATTTTCTTTATCTTTATATCGAACTGACGTATCTTTGAATAAGATAAGCTGCATCTCGGAGATGAAAATAAAAACTCGTTTCACTCGCTTTTATTTTGCATTTCGCTCGATTTGCATTATCTTTGAATAAGATAAGCTACATCTCGGAGATGAAAATAAAAACTCGTTTCACTCGCTTTTATTTTGCATTTCGCTCGATTTGCATTATCTTTGCCGTCAAAAACAAACTTAACACAATAATGGAAAATAATTTGAACAGGTACATCGCAGTAGCCTACAAGCTCTACACCGTAGACAACGGAAAGAGCGAACTCGTAGAAGAAGCCACCGAAAAAGAGCCGTTCCAGTTCATCAGCGGATACGGCATAACGCTCGACGCGTTTGAAAAAGAGGTGGCCGGACTGGAAACAGGCGCCGAATTTGACTTCACCCTGCAGAAGGACGACGCCTACGGCGACTACGAACAGGAACATGTGCTCGACTTGGACAAAAGCGTATTCTGCATAAACGGACATTTCGACCACGAACATATATATAAGGACGCAGTAGTGCCGCTGCAAAACGACGACGGCAACAGGTTCTACGGCAAGATTCTCGAAGTAGGCCAAGACAGCGTTAAAGTAGACCTTAACCACCCGTTGGCAGGCCAAACGCTCAACTTCAAAGGGCATATCGTAGAAGCCAGGGAAGCCAACAACAGCGAAATACAGGGCCTGATAAACCGCATGAACGGCGACGGATGCTGCTGCGGAGGGCACGGACACGAAGACGGATGCTGCTGCAGCCACGGACACGAGCACGACAACGGCGGATGCTGCGGACACAACCACGACAAGAACGGCGGCGGATGCGGACACCACGGACACGGCGAAGGCGGATGCTGCCATGACAGGTAACCGACAAATACGTAACGACTGAAGGATGAATGATGAAAAACGGCGGCTTAAAGGAAAAGCAAATGGCTGGCGTTTTTCATCATTCATCCTTAATTTTAATAACCATATAGAATAATGCGCAACACTTTCGGCAACGTATTCAGACTGACAACCTTCGGCGAAAGCCACGGAGGAGCTATCGGCGGAGTGGTTGACGGCTATCCTGCCGGCATAGAAGTAGACATGGATTTCATCCAACAAGAACTTGACAGGCGCCGCCCCGGACAAAGCCCGATAACCACCGGACGCCAAGAGGCCGACCGGGTGGAAATATTAAGCGGCGTGTTCGAAGGCAAGTCGACCGGCTGCCCGATAGGGTTCATCGTTAGGAACTCCAACCAAAGGCCGGCCGACTACGAAGAAATGCGCCAGGCGTTCAGGCCGTCGCACGCCGACTATACATACACCAGCAAATACGGCACACGCGACCACCGCGGAGGCGGCCGCTCGTCGGCACGCATCACGATAAGCCGCTGCGTAGGAGGAGCGCTGGCAAAGCTCGCCCTTAAACAGCTCGGCATAAGCGTGCAGGCATATACGTCGCAAGTGGGAGGCATCGCCCTTGACGACGATTACCGCAAATACGACCTGTCGACGGCAGAAAGCAACATCGTAAGATGCCCCGACACGGCCAAGGCCGAGGAAATGGCCGACCTGATAAAAAAGGTAAAAGCCGAAGGCGACACCATAGGCGGAACGATAACTTGCGTGATAAAAGGATGCCCGCCCGGCCTCGGCGAGCCGGAGTTCGACAAGCTGAACGCCGCCTTGGGCTACGCCATGCTCGGCATCAACGCCGCCAAGGGCGTAGAGTTCGGCGCAGGATTCGCCCTCACGACGATGCGTGGGAGCGAAGCCAACGACGTTTTCACATGCGAAAACGGCCACGTTTCAACGATAACGAACCGCAGCGGAGGCATACAAGGGGGAATAAGTAACGGCATGGACATATACTTGCGCATAGCCTTCAAGCCCGTAGCCACACTGTTGCGCGAACAGCAAACCGTAGACACGCATGGCAACCCGACGACACTTAAGGCACACGGACGGCACGACCCATGCGTACTGCCACGGGCTGTGCCGATAGTTGAAGCTATGGCTGCCATGACGATTCTCGACCATTACTTATTAGATAAAACATGTCTTTTATAGAATTTTAACGTTCGGGGGGGGTAATTTTACAACCAATTTTCTTGTTAAATAGCAAATATTATTGTAACTTTGCAATCGACAATCAGGGTTTGTGAAAATCTTGAATACGTCGAATTAAGTCTAGTTTAGTTTTTGTGTTGGTTGAGAGCGGTCGGTTGGCCGCTCTCTTTTTATGCCGGCCTGCAACACCAACGGACACGGCATACATGTTTACCGATTTTATTTCATATATTTGCAATCTGAATTTAACATTATTCAAACATTAAAACGACTTAAGTATGAAAAGAACAAACCTACTCATGCTGCTCATGCTCGTAGCGATAGCAGCACAAGCCCAACTCTTATGGAAAATCTCAGGCAACGGGCTGCAAAAACCTTCGTACATAATCGGCACTTACCACCTCGCCCCCGTATCGTTCACAGACAGCATCAAGGGGCTGAAAGAGGCGCTGGAGGCTTCAGAACAGGTGTACGGAGAAATTGTAATGGCTGACATGATGAAGCCTGAGAACATGACGAAAATGCAATCGGCCATGATGCTTCCCGAAGGGCAGACTATCGACAAGCTATACACGGAGGAGGAAATGGCACGCATCAACACTATGCTAAAAAGCATAATGGGCGTTGACATGACAAACCCGATGGTAGCCCAACAACTCGGGAAAATCACCCCTCAGGCTCTACAGACTCAACTCGCAGTACTTATGTACCTGAAAAAGCACACAGGATTCGACCCCAACCAGACTTTCGACGGATACTTCCAGCAGGAAGCCACGGCAAAAGGCAAACCCGTTGGCGCTCTTGAAACCATAGATTTCCAAATAGAAATATTATACAAAGGCATGTCGATGGAACGCCAAAAACAACTGTTGCTCTGTCTTGCCGACAATATGGAGTTTAACGAGGAGCTGACGGAAAACGTAGTGAAGGCCTTCTTCTCGCAAGACCTTGACGGCATAGAGGAAGCCATGAACGCAAAACTTAACAACACATGCGACGGTACGCCCGAAGAAAAAGAGATTCTCATATACAAGCGCAACGACAACTGGATCAAGCAAATGCCTGAGATAATGAAGCAAAAGGCTACGCTGTTCGCCGTCGGAGCCGGCCACCTGCCGGGCGAGCGCGGCGTGTTGGCACAGCTGAAGAAAGCCGGATATACGGTTGAAGGCGTTAAGTAAACCGACATTAAGAATAAAACAACCGCCGCCATTGATAACCGGATAAGTATCAATGGCGGCGGTTTTATTTTTAATCCGGCCACAATAAACTATTTCATAGGTTCCGTCTCATAGTCAGCTTTCCTTATGGAACCGTCGGCAATGCCGTGCAAGAACAATTCAAGATTTGAATAACCCGACGGTGTTATGGCGCTTCCGTCGGCGGCGTTGTTTGGATTCAATCCCTTCTCCTGCTCGTATTTGTCGGGCAGTCCGTCGCCGTCCGAGTCGAGGATTAGTTTATCTCCTTCGTTCATGCCGAGATAAGGATAACACGTTACGGCCTTGCCTTCAACGTCGAACTCGTCGCATCTCGACAGCTTTACATCGTATGGAGTATTTATTATGCCAAATCCACGGCTTACCTTTCCATCCGTATGCCCTGCGAATTGCGGGTCGACACGGCCTGCTGCCTCGTCAAGCAGACGGCGGTCAACCTCGTCGTATCTCGGAAGAGACGCCCCGGCACCGCTCGTAACGGCGCGGTAAGCCTCGTCGGCTGTCTGCAAACGCATTCCGCTCGACACTTCCTGCGACATCAAGGCATGCTTCTTAAAGTTTGCCTCATCGTTGCCGAGCACCATGTTTACTGCCCGGTCGGCACTGCCAGACGTAAATCCGTACCAGTTGTCGGCATTGACCTTACGCAAGGTCTCGTCACTCCAGCAAGGCATTGACGAATCGACAAACTTATTTCCAAGCTCAAACTTATTACCTTTCACAAGCCATTGGCCTTGACCATCTTTCGTGGAAGCCTCGAAAAAGAACCTTTTCTCCTTTAGGTTTGCCGCCGTAGCAGGCCCTGGACGGAAATAGTTGTTCACCATGTAGACACGGTTGTAATTGTCGCCGTTGTTTATCGACTTGTTGCATTCGCCTCCGTAAAGCGAATTAGGCTTTCCCCAGTTGAACACGACGTTGTTGAAAAACTCGCTGTCTACATACTGGTCGTGGTCGCCGGGATTCTTGCTGGCGTTGCGAACGCCGTTGAAACGCGGCGAACGGCTGTTGCTGTTGGTTATCAGGCAGTGGTGCATCGTGCTGTGCTCGCCTCCCCATTGCGTAGCGTAAGCACGCGCCCCCTTGGCGTTTTTCGACGCGTACAGCCCTTCGCCGATTATCGACCACTGCACGGTTGTCGAGTCGCAGTCGTACATGGTCATACATTCCTCCATCGACCATGTTATCGAGCAATGGTCGATTATAACGTTCCGGGTATTCTCAACGTCGATTGCCGGGTTGCTCTCGTCGGGCACGTCGCCGGCACGGAAGCGCATATAACGGATTATGACGTTAGGTTTCGACACGGCGAACTTATACCCTGCTATGCATACTCCGCCTCCGGGAGCCGTCGAACCGTCGATAGTTACGTTAGGATGGGCGAACTTCAGTTCTGACGTAAGGTATATCGTGCCACACGTTTTGAAAAGGATTGTACGCGGAGAATCGTCGCCGGAACGCAACGCCCAGCGGAAAGTACCCTCGACAAGGTCGTTATCCGTGCAGTCGTCGTTGCGCGTTACGTAATAGACTTTTCCCCCACGGCCTCCGGTAGTGTATTTGCCGAACCCCTCTGCGCCCGGGAAAGCCAACTGCCGTTGCGCCATTACGGGCATGCACAACAAGGCACAAAAGGCAATAGATAAAAGTTTTTTCATTTTAATGATAGATTAGTAGATAAAGATTATGTTATTTACAAAACGCCGGTTATCTCGCTTACCGACTTACATCCGTGGCTGTCGAGCCACTCGTTGATGCCGTCGCGCACCTTTACCGTAACCGTAGGGTCGATGAAATTGGCCGTACCTATCTCTATGGCCGTGGCTCCGGCCATGAAGAACTCTATCGCGTCATGAGCGTTGCTAATGCCTCCCAAACCGATAACAGGTATCTTTACGGCCTTAGCTACCTGCCAAACCATGCGCAACGCCACGGGTTTCACGGCCGGGCCGCTAAGTCCTCCCGTTCCAATGCTAAGCATCGGGCAACGCCGCTCAATGTCTATCGCCATGCCCATAAGAGTGTTGATGAGCGACACGCTGTCTGCCCCCTCAGCCTCGACGGCACGGGCTATCTCGGCAATGTCGGTCACATTAGGCGACAGCTTGACGATAAGCGTCTTGCCGTATCTCGCCCTTACTGCCTTAACCACGCTCGCAGCACCTGCGCATGTGACGCCGAACGCCATGCCTCCGTCCCTCACATTGGGGCATGATATGTTCAGTTCTATTGCAGGAATGTTGTCAAGCTCACCGATACGTGCGGCGCACTCGGCGTAGTCTTCGGGCGAAGAACCGCTCACGTTGACGATGAAATTAGTGTCAATGTCCTTTATTTCAGGGTAAATGTGCTCGCAGAAATAATCCACACCCTTGTTTTGCAGCCCCACGCAGTTGAGCATTCCCGAGGCAGTCTCGACCATACGTGGATAATCATTGCCCTGACGCGGATTCAGGGTCGTACCCTTGACGATTATTCCGCCTATCCCTTCAAGCGGTACGAAATCAGCATATTCAGGGCCGTAGCCGAACGTTCCGGATGCGGTCATCACTGGATTCTTAAGCCGCAAACCTTTTATATTCACACTTAAATCTGCCATGTCAGTTTGTTTATATTGATTACCGGCCCTTCTTTGCAAACGCACACGTTGCCTTCCGTCGTCTTTTCTACGCAACAAAGGCATGCGCCAACGCCGCAGGCCATCTTATTCTCAAGCGAAACCTCACACTCAATGCCATTCGCCTTGGCATATTTTGCAACCGCAACCATCATCGGTTTCGGGCCGCATGTTGATATACGGTCGAAACGAACCTCGTCCAATACGGAATGGTTGGTAACAAAACCGCGCTCACCGACCGTCCCGTCCTCAGTGGTGACACACACGCGGCCATATTTCTCAAACTCGTCGAGCAAGAGCAAATCCTTCTTTGAGCGCGCCCCAAGCAGGAATACTGGGCGGCAACCTGCATCATTGAGTTTCTTACCGAAATAGAGCAAAGGGGCGACACCAACTCCGCCACCAACCAAAAGCACCTTTTCGCCCTCACCGGCAGGCATCGTAAAGCTGTTACCCAACGGGAACATGCAGTTCAACACGTCTCCTGCCTGCAAACAAGACAAACGACGCGTGCCGTCGCCTACGGCCGCAACGAGCAGCCACAGCTGGTTGGCATCATAATCAACGAAATTAACCGAGATTGGACGACGCAGGAAAGTAGTGGGTGAACCGTCGACCCTAACCTCGACGAACTGCCCCGGAAGAATATCGGGCAGCATGCCGTCTTGCGTCAATTTGATCAGAACATACTTGTCATTAATATGTTCCACCGAAACGACTTTTAAGTCGGAAACGTATTTTTTCATTCAAAACAGGTTTTTCTTTGATTTTATATGAATAATGTATGTTTCACTTTGCAAATTTACAAAATAAGGACACTTCATCCAAAGAAAAACCAGTTAAACATCATAAATGCGGCTCACGCCTATCGGCGATTAAACCGCATTCATGTAAAAAGTCACTTCTTGGGAACGAAACTCTCGTAAGTAAGGTCGTCGAAATACACCCTGATCTCTGTAATCTGCCTCTGAGGCCGCTCAACATACTTTACTTCCGGCCTAATAACGGCGGCATTATGCCGTTGCGGCGCATGCTGGACGCCGGCTTCGGGATTATCAGAAAACAAATCAGGCACCAGCCCGTCTGTAGGTGAAGCCATCCCTATGTGGTTATTGCCGCCGTCACCGGCTTGGCCGTCGGCATCCTTACCTTCGTTCACAAACATCGCACCGTGGCCGAACATCAGCCAGTCGGTATTCAAGTTCGGTATTTTACTCTTTATAGCCTCGACCGTGTTTAGCGTCGGTTTTGTACGATTGTTAAAGATGCTGCTGAGCGACGCGGCATTAATCCCTATGAAGTTGGCGAACGTCTGTTGGCTCATGTGCTGAGCCTCCATTATCTGCCTGATTCTGTCTTTCATTTCTGTCATAATCCTATGCTTAAGCTGTATTTAGCCGTTTTTTCTAAGACTTTACAAAGGTAAATCATATTTTTGACATACGCAACAAATCTAAAGATTATTTGAAAAAATAAATTTTCAATTTATAAATTTACAATTTTAAATGTTAAACTCTAAATGGCATTGCTTTAGATTTATATTTATAAACCTAAATATACAATCCTAAAAGCAGCTTTAACCATAAATTCACCGTTTTATTCCAATACTTTCATTATAAATCAGTTAATTACAGCCTTTAAAAGCGAAAATCGGTGATTATGCATAAATTCATCGGAAAAATAGGCATATAATGCGAATATTTGTTTGTTAAACCATAAATTATGGCTGGAAATCAACTATTTACGTGCAAACCTCGGTTTTGCATAAATATACATTACGGTTTGTTGATTTAAATGTTTTAATATATAAATCTACATTTACATACAAAGTGTGTTATTTATAAATACAAATCACGCACCTTTAAAATGTAAACTTGTGTATAATTGATAAAAATTTAAAAGTTTAAAGTTTAGCGTTTTATATGTAAACAAATACTAACGCTAAATTCTACGGACTTTTCAGGGCGTTTTTTCCGTTTTTTTCGATAAATCCGAAAAGAGTATAAAGACGCTCGAAAATATGCGATTCTGAGAGCGTCAAAATTCATAAAACTGTCTGATTTTTAACGATTTCACCCTTATTTTTATGTTCGGGAAAAATCGGGAAATAGAAAAAAACAGCGTCTGAAAACGTGTTTTTTCAGTGCAAAATAAAGAAAATAAGCTCGCGCAGAAGCTCCCCTATCGGCGTATTCGGGTTGTCAAGGCCCTTACTTTTGGCGTCTGTCTCCCTAATTTTCGTGATTATCTGCATCACTTTTACGCCAGTATAATTTCTCATGCCGGTGATATAATCCCTTGCGGCCCACCCTCCCCTAAGGTCGAGCCAACGCGCAACGCTGTCTTCCGTGTGCGGTTGCGGAGCGTAATAAGCTATCAGAAGATTCTGGAAATAAGAGAACAGCATGGGCACCAGCATGTATGCGTTGCCGGCTTTCGGGTTGCTGTTGAAGTAATATAGAATCCTGTTCGCCTTAAGCACGTCGCGGTTGACTATGGCGCCGCGCAGTTCGTAGGCGTTGAAGTCCTTGCTCACCCCTATCCTCGCCTCAACTATTTCAGGCGTTACGCGCCGGTCGTTGTCCGTCAGCGACAATAACAGCTTGTCAAGCTCGCCCGTCAGTCGGCTCAAGTCTGCCCCGATATGGTCGGCTATCATTTGTGCCGCCTTGTTTTCTATCGTGGCCCGTCCGTTAATCTTCAGGTAATTCGCGATGAACGCCGGCAGTTCGTATTCGCGCATCTTCTTGCTTTCGAATACTACGCCCACGGCGGCGGCCTTGGCCAGAATCTTCTTGCGCCCGTCGATGCTGCCGTTCTTATGGCATATTACGAGCACTGTGGTCTGCATGGGTTTTTCCACGTAGCGCTCTATGCGCTCCCAGTTCTTGATGTTTTGCGCCTCCTTCACTATCACGACCTGCCTTTCGGCCATCATCGGGTAGCGCCGGGCCATGTCGACTATCTGGTTTGGCTGCACGTCCGAGCCGAACACGACCGACTGGTTGAAGTCGCGTTCCTCGGGCGCAAGGGCGTTCGCCTCGATGAACGACGATATTTTGTCTATGTAATAAGACTCCTCGCCCATCAGGATGTACACCGGCGCATACTTGCCTTCGCGCAAGTCGCGCATAACGCTATCGTAAGTCGCAATCTTCTTTTCAGCCATAGTCGGATAGTTTCCTGTGCGCCGTCACGTCAAAATAAGCCGCCGGCAATGCCGTTACGGCAAAATTGATTAACTTTGCAGACGTGTACAACGCTATCAGAATGCAAATTTAATAAAATGTATCGATTAAACCTACCACAATACGAAATAAAAATCGCGCGCCGTGGCGGCAAGCCTTACATACTCGACACGCTTCGGCGTAAATACGTATGCCTTACGCCTGAAGAATGGGTGCGCCAACATTTCGTCAACTTCCTTATCTCGCATAAGGGCTATCCACAGGCCCTGATGGCCAACGAAGTCGAGCTCCGCGTCGGCGACAAGCGCCTACGGTGCGACAGCGTATTATATAATAAGGTAGCGCAACCCGTCATGATAATCGAATACAAAGCCCCGACAATCGCCCTTACGCAGCATGTGTTCGACCAAATTTCCACATACAACATGCTTCTTCATGTAGACTACCTCGTAGTAAGCAACGGCCTGCAGCATTATTGCTGCCGAATGGACTACGACAACCAAGCCTACGCTTTCCTGACCGACATTCCAGACTATGACGAGCTGTAACTGTAAATTAGCTACTATTACTATGTGAAAGAGAAACAAAGACACGAATACAGACAGGGGTGACAACACTTTTAACAGCCAGCCTTAACTCTTGCGCAAACCACTGGTTATCAAAGGTTTAACGACATACATCCATCCGTCGTGCAAAAAGCCGCCTTTCGCATTGCAAAAGGCGGCAAACGGGAGCACAAAAGGCGGCTAATTGCAATGCGAAAGGCAGCCTTTTGTGATTATCATGATTTGCAGCTTATCAAACATTAACGACAGCCGACCACCGCATAAAGAAAATCTTACTAATCACGCAACTACCGGCAAGGCATCCAACTGCCGGCATCAGTTTCTGCACAATGTGTAAAATTGGCAGCGAATACCCAGAAACACATTTTAAATTGTAATTAAAACACGAACCGATACTTGCATAAAAACAGGCGATACTGTACCTTTGCATTCAACAAATAATACGGTAACCCTAAAATCCAGGATAACGGCTCACCTGGATCAAGGGTAAAACAGGACATTAGAGCTTACCAAACAGACATCATGAAACGTTTTTTATCCATGTTTTTTGCGCTTGCTTGCGCCTTTGCAAACATATCCGCGCAGAACGTAACAGTACCGGAACCCGATTTTTCGGAGGAAACCCTGCTCCTGACAAGCGACACTTCAGCCGTAAAATTAGTACGCGAGAACGCCACGATAAAGACCAAGATCGGCGCAAGCGTGTATCTTTTCGGCATAGGAAAAGCGAAATCAAGACTGACAGTCAAGGGGCGGAAATCAAGCAGCAAGGCTGAAGGCGCAACCACGACAAGGCTTATCGTGAAAGCCACTGACAACAACACCGACCCGAACTCATTCATAAACATCTTCAAATTCGAGATAAAGGGCAAAGAGAGACGGTATCAGATTGCGGAAGCAGGAACATTCTCGCCTACTGAGAAAAACAATTTGGCCGCAATAGGATATGACGCGAAAAAATACGGAAAAAGCTCATACCTCCTTACGCTGACCAACCTCAAGCCCGGTGAATACGGGATATACATCGGCGACCCGAACACCGAAAACACAAAAAACAACATGAAGATAACAACATTCACCGTCAAGTAACACGGGAAACACGAACGTGTTCCCATTACATACGCCGAATCCCCGGCTGCGGTAATTTGCCGCAGCCGGGGATTCGGCGTATAACAACGGCTTTTATCACATACCCCTTGCCTTATATATGCGTTCCTTTGCCTCGTTTATTTCCTGGAATTTCTTTTCAGCCGCACGGCGAATGTCGTCGCCGAGGGCGGCCACACGGTCGGGATGGTGCTTCAGTGCGAGCGTGCGGTAAGCGCGGCGCACCTCGTCGTCCGTCGCGTCGGGCGACACGCCGAGCACGGCGTAAGCATCGTCGAGCGTGCCGCCGCTGAGCTTCAGCATAGAGTCAAGCTCGCTTTCTTCCAGCCCCATGCATCGCGCCACCTCTTTCAGGGCGTCAACCTCGCCTCGGGGCACGCTGCCGTCGGCCTGGGCTATCATCACGAGGAAGTTCAACAGCTGCAACCGTTGCGAGTAATCCATGTTGGCGGCTATCTGCGCGCAGCTCTTGCGTATCAGGTCGCGGAAAGCGTATGGATTGGTTGCGTTCATACGCTTCTGCTCGTCGAAGAGGCGCAACAATATGCTGTTGCCCTGCTCTACGGCGGCTTCGCCGAAGTTCATGCGCAGGAAACGGCGCACGAACTCCATTTCCGAGTGCATCACCTTGCCGTCGGCCTTTATTATATACGATGCCAACACAAGCAGCGAGAACAGGAAACTGTTGCGCTGCCCCTCATAATACTGCCGCCGTTGGGCCTGCGCCCATGCGTCGCCGTCGTCAACATAACCGCTTCCGCGTTTTTCGCCGTCCTTGTTTACGGCTTTCAGCCCGTAATCAAACAATGCGCCCAAGGCCACTCCGGCCAGTGCGCCGAGCGCGCCACCCGACATGAATCCGAGTATGCCGCCTATCCATTTTCCTGCTGCCATATCTTTTCCTATTTGACAAATCCGCCGCGGCAAGCAGGCTGTGAATATGCATGTGCCGCCCCTATTGCCGCTTTGCCGAACTTGTTACAAAGATAATGTAAATCGAGGAAAACACAAAATAAAAAACGAGGGAAACGAGTTTTTATTCAACCGTTGCAGAGTCCTGTGGCTGTTCGGAGCAATATGGCACATAAAAACCTTACGTGCACATGTCACAAATGCGCTGCGTCTCAGATACAAATACAGCCGGCTACTTTTGTGGTGGCCGGCTGTAACGCTTTCTTAGGGTATTAGGTATAGGTTGTATTTTTGGTTTACCAGATGTAGGTGCGCTTCTCAACGGGCAGCCAAAGTTTGTTCTCCTGCTTCACGTCAAACAGTTCGTACCAACGGTCGAAGTTCATCACCACTCCGTTCACGCGTTCCTTGCCTTGCGCATGGACGTCATTCTCGTACTGGTACAGACTGGCTTCCACTGTGCTTTTGGTGCGCCACAGCTCTGCGTAGCCCTGGAAGAACTTCTTTTCCTGCTTCACCATCTCCTCGCCGCTGAAGCCTTCGGCCCTCAGCTTGTTCATATATGCATCGTAGGTTATGTTGAATCCGCCAAGGTCGGCGATGTTCTCGCCAAGGGTTTTCTCGCCGTCGGTGTACACTCCGGGTATTTCGTCGGGCATGATTTCCAACATGTTGTAGCAGTTGACGAGCGACTGCTGCTTCTGCTCGAACGTCATCTTGTCGTTCACCGTCCACCAGTTGCGGTAGCATCCGTTCATATCATAGTTAGCCCCTAAGTCGTCGAACGCATGGGTTATCTCGTGTCCTACGGGCATAAGCATGGCGTAGTTGATGGCGTCGGACTGGTCGGGGCTGTAGAAAGGCTCTATGGCGAATGCGGGCAGGATGACGATGCTGTTCATGTCGGGCATGTAGAATGCGTTGGCAACGGTCAGGTTGCTGTCGTAGCTGGAGGCGGCGTAGTCCATTGCCACGTCCTGTACGCGCTTGCCCACAAGGTACAGCCCTGTAAGGTTGTATGCCTTGTAGAGCTGGTGTATGTTGACGACGACAGGACCCGGCTCTATCGTGGGCAGTCCCTCTTCATACCATTCGTCGGGATATACGGCATGTATGCCCATGTTGTCCAGCTTGTCAATGGCGTTCTGGCGCGTAGTGGAGCTGAGCCACTGGTTTTTGCCCAGCCTGTCCTTGGCGGTGCTCAATATTTCCTGACAGCGACGGATCATGTTTTCCTTTATCTCAGGCGTGAGATACTCCCTTGTGTATGCCCTTGAAAAGTAGTAACCCATCCAGTAGTCCTGTATGTCGCGTGCAAGGTCTTCCAGGCGTTCGTATTCGTCCAACGCCTTTGTTGAAGTGTACACGGTGTCGGCCTCTATGAGGTCTGCCATGAATGCCTTCAGCCTAACCGGGTCAATGTCCGAGAGCTGGTTGATGAAGTCTTCCATGTCAGCGTCTAAGTAGACGTCGTCCTTGTCCAGGCCCAGCCCTTCGGCCACTATGTCCAGTATCTGTCCGCTCTCGACCGAGCGCGTGGCTGTCAGCGGATGTGCGTTCTCCAGCAGCGTGTGGCTCTTCTTTATGTCGTTCACCGAGTGCGTGCGCGAGTGGAGCAGCCTCTTGGCGGCGAATGCGGTGTTGCCGCTTCTGGCGCTATTAATGCTTACGCTGGGGTATATGTATGCCTTCATCAGGCCGTCCACGTTTCCAAGGTAGATGTCGAACAGCGTGTAGTAGCCCTCTACGTACAGCTTGGCGGCCGCGCGCCACACATCCTCATGGGTGCTGATGCCGTCGGTCATCTTTACGGCCTCGTTAAGAGCGGCCAGGCCGGCCTCGGTGGTCTGGTCGATGTTCATCACGTTCTCCTTTACCTGCCTGATGTCGGGGTCTTTCTCTCTCAGTTCTTCCTTGCGCATGTCATTTTTGTACGCTAAGTCGGTAAAGAATCCTGCCTCCCAGTCGGTCTCTGTGGCATCGTACCACGCGCCGTTACAGTACATGAAGAAGTCGTCGCCGGGACTTACGGATATGTCCTTGTTGCCGTCGAGCGTCCAGGGCTTTTCGTCCACCGCCGACGGCACAGTGTCGTCGCTGCATGCCGCTATGGTCATGGCGCCGAGTAGCAATAGTGAAATGGATTTGTTCATTTTGTCAGATATTGTTGTTTTACGTTTGTGTTCGCGTTTTGGCTGCAAAGATAGTTCTTTTTGTGTAAAATATACAAAAATAAACAAATTAAGCATAGCTTATTTTATAAACGACCTTATTGCGAACGTTTGCATTTCATTACAAAGTACTGCTCGGCCGTTCACGAATCCCCTATTTTCCCAAAGGCCGCATATTACCGCATGAAAGGTTACCTTTTACCGTGCGAAAGGCAACCTTTTGCAGCCTAAAAGGCAACCTTTTGCAAAACGCCTGATTACCAGCATGGTTACGGTTTGGAATAACGCCGGGCATTATTCATAGACGATAAGCCGGGCCGGGCGGCTGTTTTAATCACATTTTTGCAGCCTTTTATGAACATTTACCCGTGCAAACGGCACGAAAACCATGATTTTTGTGTAAGTTTGCATCTGCAAAACATTTTTGGAGGAACTAACGATGCCATTGAGAATACCCGACAGGCTGCCGGCTATCGACGCCTTGAAGAAGGAGAATATATTTGTAATGGACAATTCGCGGGCGCACGCTCAGGACATAAGACCGCTGAGAATCGTCATCCTGAACCTGATGCCGCTGAAGATAACGACGGAGACCGACTTGATCAGGCTATTGTCGAACACCCCGTTGCAGATAGACATCACCTTCATGAAGCTGAAAAGCCATACGCCGAAGAACACCCCGATCGAGCACATGATGATGTTTTACAAGGATTTCGACGTGCTCGAACGCATGAAGTTCGACGGGATGATAATAACCGGCGCGCCCGTCGAACTGATGGAATACGAGGAAGTAAACTACTGGGAGGAAGTAACCCGGATATTCAGCTGGGCGCGCAGCCACGTAACGAGCACGCTCTACGTGTGCTGGGCGGCACAGGCCGGACTGTATTACCACTACGGCGTGCCAAAGCACAAGCTGCCGGAGAAGATGTTCGGCATATTCCGCCACCACGTCACCGAGCCGTTGCTGCCCATATTCCGCGGCTTCGACGACTTCTTCTACATGCCGCACAGCCGCCATACCGAGGTTAGGCGCAGCGACATCGAGAAGCGCGCGGAGCTTGACATCGTAGCCGAGTCTGCCGACAGCGGGCCCGGCATAGTAATGGCGCGCGGCGGCCGCGAGTTCTTTATAACCGGACACATGGAGTATGCTCCCGACACGCTCGACAAGGAATACCGCCGCGACCTCGGCAAGAGGAGCGACGTAGGGCTGCCCGTGAACTACTACCGCGACGACAAGCCCGAGCTTGGGCCGGTCGTAACGTGGCGCGCGCACGCCAACCTGTTCTTCAACAATTGGATCAATTATTACGTTTACCAGGAAACGCCTTATGACATCGACAAGATCGGATAAGCGTGCGTTGGAGCTGCTTGCGCCGGCGCGCGACTTAGAGTGTGGCATAGCGGCCGTAGACCACGGGGCCGACGCCGTCTACATAGGTGCCGACAACTTCGGCGCGCGCGCCGCGGCAGGCAACAGCGTCGGCGACATACGCGAGCTGTGCGCCTACGCCCATGTGTTCGGCGTAAGGGTCTACGTAACGGTAAACACCATAATATACGACAACGAGACCGCCGAGACCGAGCGGCTGATAACGAGGCTTTACGACGCCGGCGTGGATGCCATTCTCGTACAAGACATGGGCGTGCTGCGCATGGACATCCCCCCGATAGAACTCCACGCCAGTACGCAGACCGACAACCGCACGGCTGCTAAGGCGGCGTGGCTCGCCCGTAACGGGTTCAGCCGCGTCGTGCTTGCCCGCGAGCTCTCGGTCGACGAGATAAGAGGCATACACGAGGCCGTTCCGACGGTAGAGCTCGAGGCGTTTGTCCACGGAGCGTTGTGCGTAAGCTATTCGGGCGTATGTTACGCGTCGCAGTGCTGTTTCCGGCGGAGCGCCAACCGCGGCGAATGCGCCCAGTTCTGCCGCCTGAAGTTCAACCTCGAGGATGCCGACGGGCGCACTCTCGTGAAAGGGCGCCATCTGTTGTCGCTCAAGGACATGTGCCGCATAGACTGCTTGGAACGGCTGGCCGACGCCGGGGTTACGTCGTTCAAGATAGAGGGCAGGCTCAAGGACGCCGCTTACGTAAAGAACGTTACGGCCGCATACCGCCTGAAGCTCGACGAGATAATAGCCCGGCGGAGCGGCGAATACCGCCGTGCGTCGTTCGGACGGTCGGCATATACGTTTACACCGCAGTTGGCGAAAACCTTCAACCGTGGCTTTACGCCTTATTTTGCCGACGGACGCAGGGGCGACATTGCGTCGATGGCCACGCCGAAAGCCACGGGCGAGCACGTCGGCCATGTAAAGGAAGTACGCAACGGATGGTTCACCGTGGCCGGAACGGCGGCTTTCGCCAACGGCGACGGCCTGTGCTTCATCAACAACGCAGGCGACCTGTGCGGATTCAGGGTGAACCGCGCCGACGGCAACAAGATATTCCCACTGAAGATGCCGGCAGGCCTGGGCCGCGGAACAGAGCTTTACCGCAACCTCGACTACGCCTTCACAAAGGCACTTGAGCACCGCAGCGCGGAGCGCAAGATAGGCGTAAACATCGCGTTGGAAGAAACAGCCGGCGGCTTCAGGCTAACGCTGACCGCCGAAAACGGCGCAAGCGCATCGGCGGAAACAACATGCGAAAAGCAAGAGGCGCTAAAACCGCAGAAGGAGAACGCCGCGCGCCAGCTATGCAAACTCGGCGGCACGCCGTTTGAGAGCAGAGGCGACATAGAGTTCCGCCCTACGGAATTCAACTTCTTCATACCTTCGAGCGTACTCGCCGACATGCGCCGCAAGGCCGTGGAAAGCCTCGCAGACGAACTGCGCAGCAGGCTTCCACAACGGCATGAGCAACGCCCCACCCCCATAAACGCCGCCATTACCGACGCGCTACGCTATCCCGAAGGCTTCGGCTACATGCACAACGTGGCCAACAGGCTCGCCCGTAAATTCTACGCCGACGGCGGACAAGACAACATACCAAGAGCATACGAGCTACAACGTGTAGACGGAGCCATGCTTATGCAGTGCCGCCACTGCATAAAATATTCGCTCGGCATGTGCGCAAAACACGGCGGGCATAGCGGAGGCTGGCGCGAACCGCTCTACCTGCGCATGGACGACGGACGGCGGTTCAGGCTCAAATTCGACTGCCGTAATTGCCAAATGGAAGTTTTCGACGAACAACATAACTAATGAACACGCGCATATATATAAATAAGGTGGTGGTTAAAACGCTCGTTGCAGTAGTTGCAGCGGTGTTTTTAGCCGGTTGCCAACGGCCCGAAACCTCCCCTGCCGACTTGTCTGAGCTGACAGACAAACAAGCCGACTCGCTGCTTTTCGCCGAAAAGCATCATTATTCGGTTAATTACAACTTCGTAGTCAAGGCCGATTCGGTTTGCCTTATAAGGCAACAGCCGGAAGAGATCGTCAGCCGTATGGCCACCGACACCGTAGCCGTTTACCGCCACGAGCACATCGCCGTGGCAGACATCAGGATCATACCGGCAGACTCTATCGACTCAGTTTGGGTGCAAGTGGCACGCGACCAAGCCACTTTCGGTTGGATTCATGAGTCGGTCCTGCTGCCGTCCGTCGTGCCCAGCGACCCGATTTCGCAATTCATTTCAACATTCTCCGACGTGCATCTGCTGATATTCCTCATCACGATAAGCGTCATCGCCGTAGCCTACCTGATGCGGACGATATTCCGCCGCAACGCTAAGATTGTGCATTTCAACGACATAAGCTCGTTCTACCCGACCCTGCTTGCGCTAACCGTAGCCACGAGTGCAACCCTATACGCCAGCATACAGACGTTCGCGCCCGACATGTGGCAGCACTTTTACTATCATCCTACGCTCAACCCGTTCAACGTTCCGCCGTTGCTCAGTGTCTTCCTCGTAACATTCTGGGCTATGCCGATCGTCGCATTAGCGTGCGTCGACGTGGTACGCAGCCTCCTTCCGACGGGTGAAGCCTTCCTGTATCTTTGCGGACTGGCCGGCGTTTGCGCCGTAAATTACATTATTTTCAGCCTTTCCACATTATATTTTATCGGCTATCCGCTTTACGCCGCCTATCTGCTGTTCGCCGTGCGGCGCTACGTTACGCGCTTCCGCGCCGCCTACGTGTGCGGATATTGCGGCTCACCGATGACGGGAAAAGGGCGATGCCCGTCGTGCGGAAGGGAAAACTACTGATTCGCCGTCCTGAAAACGCAAAAATCATAATAAATGATGATTGTATGCGTTGACGATTATCGCTAACTTTGCAGGCGCAAATTTTTAAAGCAAAAGTTAGACGATGATTGGAAAAATGATTATAACACTGATGCTCCCGGCAGTTTTCGCAACGTCCGCGCAGGGCGTTCCTCACGCCGGAGAGTATGGCTCATTGGTTCAGTATAACAATAAAACCGACATGGCAAGCATTTCCATCGGAAGCGCCGGGGCAGACTCTTCACGCGTGTACGACCTCGACGAGGTTGTGGTCGTATCGCAAACGAAAGAACATTTGCTGTTAAGACGGCAGCCGCTCAGTTCATCCGCGTTGTCCGGCAGCGAGCTTAACGCAATCGGCGCAGACGGCCTCAGCGCACTGAGCGCCTACGTTCCGTCGTTCACGATGCCCGCATACGGTTCGCGCCTTACGTCGGCTGTTTACGTGCGCGGAATAGGTTCGCGCGTCAACAATCCTGCCGTCGGGATTTACGTCGACGGCATACCGCTCGTAAGCAAGAACTCTTATAACTTCCATGTGTACCAACTCGACCGCGCCGACGTGCTCCGTGGCCCCCAAGGCACTCTCTACGGTATGAACACCGAGGGCGGTCTCGTCCGTCTGTTCACAAAGAACCCTATGACTTACCAAGGCACCGACATCCGCGCCGGCGTAGGAACGATGCTGCAACGAAACGTCGAGGCTGCCCACTACCATAAGTTCAACGAGAAGTTAGGAATGTCGGTCGCAGGATTCTACAACGGCTCCAACGGCTTCATGCGCAACGCCGCAACCGGCCGCAGGGCGGACTTAAGCAACGAGGCTGGCGGCCGCACACGTCTCGTTTACCTGCATGGCAACGGCCTAAAACTCGACTTCACCGCAGATTACCAATACGCAAGGCAAAACGCGTTCCCTTACGGCACGCTCGACACGCAGAACATGCACGTATCCCAACCTAACACAAACCGCGGAAATACGTATAAACGCAACATGCTAAATACAGGGCTCGGCATAAGTTACAACCGTGGATTGACGACCTTCAGCTCGCAGACCAGTTACCAATACCTTATCGACCGCATGGACATGGACCAAGACTATCTGCCCGAAGACTATATGCACTTAACCCAAAAACAACTGATGAATGCCCTGACACAAGAGTTCACACTGAAAGGCGGAACTTCCGACACATGGAGGCACACGTCTGGAGTGTACTTCTCATACCAATGGCTGAAAACCGCAGCACCTGTATATTTCGACCAAGACTTCACCGCACGCATCGCCTCGGGCATCCAGTCGGCAATGTACTCGGCCATGCTCAAGGCCATGACTGACCGTTTTACGGCTATGGGGATGCCACAACAGGCTGCGGAAAGCGCAGCAGCAACGGCAATAGAACAGGCAGGCGGAATTTCTGTCGGCGTAGACATGGGAGTTCCGGCAATGTTCCGGACACCTCAAGCCAACCTCGGCGTTTTCCACGAAACCAACCTAAAAATCACACGGCGGCTCACTGCAACGCTCGGACTCAGGTACGACTACAACCGCGTAAACGTAAGTTACGACACGGGGGCTTTCATGTCAGTCGACGTAAACGTAATGGGCACAAGCGCGGCGAACACATTGCGTTCTTCGCTCATCAACAAAACGCACGACGGTTACAGCCAACTCCTGCCCAAAATAGGTCTCACATTCGATGTCGACGACAACGGCAGCAATGTCTACGCAGTAGTAAGCAAAGGTTACAGGGCCGGCGGATACAACATACAGATGTTCTCAGACATCCTGCAAAGCGAACTTACAGCCAACGCCCAGCACGCAATGGCCGGAGATTACGACATCCCCCACTCTACCGAAGATTACGCCCGGGTAAACAAAACAATCACATACAAGCCGGAAGAAAGCTGGAATTACGAACTTGGCGCCCACCTCAACCTATTAGGCAACGCCCTACACGCGGACATTTCAGCCTACTGCATGCAGATACGCAACCAGCAGCTGTCGGTCATGGCTGGCACATACGGGTTTGGAAGAATGATGGTAAACGCCGGGCGTAGCCGCAGCACAGGCGTTGAGACATCACTACGCGGCAATGCCGTAGACGGCAAACTTGACTGGACTGCAACTTACTCGTTTACCCATGCGGTGTTCACCGAATACGACGAGACGGCAACCGACGGCTCATCGGTAAGCTACAAAGACAAACGGATACCGTTCGTCCCGGCCCATACGCTAAGCGCACGCGCCGACCTTACCCTGCCTTTCGGCAATAACAGCCGGCAAGCAGTAATCGTCGGAGCATCTCTCACTGCGCAAGGACCAACATATTGGGATGAAGCAAACACCGTTTCACAAAATTTCTACGCCCTGTTGAACATCCATGCCGGCGTCCGTCTTGGCAAAACTTCATTACGCCTGTGGTGTAGGAACTTAACCGACACACGCTATGCAACATTCGCTTTCAGCAGCGCAGCTTCAGGTAAAGAACTTTGGTTCGCACAACGAGGAACGCCTATAAACGCAGGCGTTGACATACATTTCAGTTTCTGACATTCACGCAAAATATCATGCAATAATCATATCTGGTTCCAGCACGCCCCAAAGGCCGCAAAGAATCCGGCAATACCACGTTGATTATCAAATAGTTAAGCATCAACAAACCGTCAATGGCGTTTATACGCCACCGTTCTAATTTCATATTTTCAGACAATAGACAAACAATTATTTAATTGATTAATAAGATTTTTTCAAAAAAGTTCGGGAAACATTTGGTGGTTTAAAATAAAATGCCTACCTTTGCACTCGCATTTGAGAAACAACAAATGACGAGGCGCTTGTAGCTCAGTTGGTAGAGCATCTGACTCTTAATCAGAGGGTCCAGGGTTCGAGCCCCTGCAGGCGTACAAAGAGGACTTCTAAGAGGTTGATAATCAAAAACCTTTCCAGAAGTCCTCTTGTTTTTGTCAACCGTTTGTCAACCGAACTTGATAATCACTGGGCAACGGGAATCTATGGGGCAGCGGATTTTTTCAAGTATGAAGATATTTATATGAAAAAGAAAAATGCCATAGGACTATGTGAGTTCGGTATAAAAGATTAGGAAATGAAATCATTCTAAAGTGTAAGAAGTCGGTGGCATTCTGTCATCGCCGTTAAGGCGATGACAGAATGCCACCGACTTCTTAAATCCAATACAACAACGGTACTTTTTGTGGAATAATCCTTATATCGAACTGACGTAGGACTTCTTAAAAGAGTGAATATGTATTAGGTTGATTACGGATATTAATAAAAAAACCTCATTGCAAGTACAATGAGGGAAAGAACATAAAAACTGTTATTTATAACGTTTTTTACTGAACCATGTTTGATACTCTGCGTATCAAGTCTATTACTTATGCGCACTGTTCTTACGAAAAAGGGAATGAGTATTTACATAAAAACATGTTATTTTTTTGCGATAAATGTAATATCACAATAAATATAAAAAAAACATTTCAGCACAACAGACTTATGTCTGTTTTAAAGTTTTTTCAGATGCACAAGTTCGTAATTTTGTTTATCTAAGTCAAAAAGAAAAAAACGTTTTCTTAATTCTACCTATGTATAATCTCGCAAATTTTATCTAATTTTGCGAATAACAATGAATTAAAAACATGAAAATCCTACTCATATATATACATTTTTGGACTTACATCATTTTGGAAAAATTCGGACTTAGGCGTTCTTCTCCCTCCTCACGTTCAAAAGGAAAAGAGGATTGCCGATAACATACCTACGCCACATTCTGCGAGGTTCTTTCATCAGCCGGTAAAGCCATTCTAAAGAATGCTCCTGCCACCATTTAGGAGCGCGTTGGTATGTTCCTGCAAAGAAATCGAACACCGCTCCGATAGTGCCCACATGGCAGTGGATATTAAGCTCGTCCCAATGCGAGTAAGTCCACTTCTCCTGTTTCGGCGCGGTCATCCCTATCCAAAGCAGGTCGGGGTCGGCATCGTTTATCGCTTTTATTATCTCCCCGTTATCCTCATCGGTAAATTCCGGCTTGTAAGGCGGAGAGTATGTCACGACTTCGATATTGGGATAAACCTTCTTAGCTTTCTCGAAAATAAGCGACAGCACCTTCGGCGAGCTGCCCATGAACATACATCGCCCTCCCCGTTCGTTAAGGCGGCACATCTCGAACTCAAACAAGTCCCATCCGGCCACCCTCTCTTTCGGCTGCGACTTGCACTTAAGCCACCTGCAAGCCTTAATAATGCTCGCCCCGTCAGGTATAAGATAGTCGCCATTCATCAGTGCCTCGGCAAACAGTCCGTCCTTCTGCGCCGTGTTGAACGAGTGGGCATTTATCGTGTTTATCAACTTCTTACCCTGTGGTATGTCTTTCAATGCATCCTTTGACTCAAGGATGTGTAAATCACTAAGTCGTAACATAATCAAAATTATTTATTTCGACTTTGCATCTTTTTATTTGCAAAGTTCCTTGTAGATTTTCCCGATTTCCTTATTTATCGTGTTTATATTGAAAGTTGTTGAAGCAAGCAACGTTGATTGTTTAGATATTTTATCACGTAAACTATTGTCCACAATCATCCTTTTCATCTGTTTTGCCAACATGTTTACATCACCGGGATTGAAAAGCAACATATTGGTGTCGTCTTGTGCCACGTCAGGAATACCACCAACAGGTGTAGTTATAACAGGCAAACCATAAGACCAAGCATCAAGAACTGACATTGGGAAACCTTCGGCATAACTCGGAAGGCAGAAAATGGTCGCTTCTTTGAAAGCCTTGTCCTTAGTCACGCCAGACACCCATCCCAAAAACACGGTTTGACTTTTAATACCCGACTCACTTGCAAGTTTCATACCTTGCTCCACCTCTCCATTACCGGCGAACACTATCTGCCAGTCTGGAAAGTCTGAAGCAATCTTTGCAAAAGCCTTTATCATGTCTCCATAACCTTTTCTGGCATTCACTGTTCCTGCGTAAAGAATCTGTTTCTTCTTGTCATACTTTTGAGTGGAAATATCAGCCGTACACGGATTATAGACGACACGCACCTTGTCGCCTAATTCAAAGGTGTCATTAACATACTTCTTCCACAATTCCGACAGCACTATCACAACATCGGCATTAGTGAAAAGGTAGTGGTAAACTTTCTTGAATTTCCCGTTAATTGTCGTTTCCGGAGAGAACGAATGGAAATGCACTATTGTTTTCTTCCTGAACAGTTTTGCCAACAACATGAACATGCTTTTACGAAGTGCCGATGGAGGCTCACTTGTATGGATATGCACTATTGCACACGTGGGCAAAAAAAATATATACGTCAACAATCCACGTATAAGGTAAAACAACTTACATACAGCTCCGCGGTCTATATGTGTCTCTATCCAGCGGCAGTGGTATTTCTTCCACTGTTCTCCTGTCTCATGCGCCTTGACAACAGACGTTATGCCGCCGCGCGTCTTCCGCGAAGTTGCGACGACCAATACTTTTGGAATTTTACCCATAACAAAAATGATTGTCTTGCTGACTTACGGCAACAACATCGCCGATAAATCAGCCTTGTTCATGATAACCTTAATTCAAGGTTGGCGAAACGTCAATAAAAACATTATTCGCAAAATGCCACATATTGCGTAACAAAAGGCCACGTTTCATGCGGTAAAAGGACACATATTGCAATGCTATTTACGGCCTTTCAGATAGGCCTTGGCTTCATGCCCGTAAATGCTTGAAACCCAGCGACTAACGGTAGACAGCTCTTTGGCGTTCCAGTTCCTCCCGTGTGAACCTTTTGTTTTCGGGATACAACAGCCTCTCATGCTCCATAACCTCGTCTACGGTAAACCTGAATTTCAGCACCTTGGCCGGCACTCCGCCGATTATCGAGTAAGGAGGGCAACTCTTCGTGACGACAGCCCCGGCTGCAATGACCGAGCCCCGGCCGATGGTCACGCCCTTAAGAATTGTCACATTCGCTCCAGTCCAAACGTCATCCTCGATTATTACGGGAGCGTCATTTAACGGTAATTTATCATGGCTGTCGATAATGAATTTTCCTACTACGTCTATTCTGTGGTCGCCCGTTATTATTGTAGGATGCGGCCCGAATATAACCTTTTTGCCTATGGTTAACGGTGCTTCCGTGCAGTAAAACGTGCTGCCTTTCGGTATGCTGCTACCGTCGCCGACAGACATATTCCACAGCCCTTTCAGGTCACTCGACATCGGGCGCAGGTACACGTCATTGCCGCAATGCTTCATGCTGTGTTTATAAAACGGAGACCATAACTTATCCCATAAAAAGGAAAATGAAAGGCTGAATTTTACCCCCCCCGAAATAAATTTCTTTAACATTTAATATCAGTTTTTATTTTTATAATCTTTGCCGGTACGCCACCTGCAACGGCATTGTCGGGAATGTCTTTCGTCACCACGGCATTTGCACCTACCGTTACGTTGTTGCCTATCGTCACGCTGCCAAAGATTTTTGCTCCAAGGCCAAAGTAACAGTTGTCGCCAACTACGATTTTTTCACCGGTCGCCTTCTCATGTTTATTCCCGAAAACCACGCCTGGCAGTAATGTACAGTTCTTGCCAATCTTACATTGTGGGCCTACGTGTACAAAACCGCCGGCATGGTATATCCTGAACCCTGGCCCGACACAATTCGGGTAGATAGTGAAGTTTAGTTTAAACCCAAGGCGCTTGTATCTAAGCCAATGACAGAGATAAGGTATTGAATACCAATTTTTTCCCCCCCCCGAATGGATTTTAGCGCCATAATATTCAATAAAGCGCAAGTGGCGGATATAAGAGTAGATATACCACACCTCGTTATGCAAAACAAGGTCTTTCACCCCCGGCCTCTTATTGCCGAAACGCTTAAGGTCTTCAGCAAGAGTGTGTTTTAAGAATTCTTTTCTTAAGTTCATTTTCAAGTCTCCATTGTGAGCATATATACCCCAAAAGCATAAATGTAGAAATAGACGAAGGCCCTAACATTATACCAGAATCTGCTACGCTATGAATCATAACGAAAAATATCATTATAATCCCCATTTTGTACATATTCATCTGTAGCAAACAAATAGTCTTGTAACGCCTCTTCCAAAAAACGAAGAACAGTATTACGCCGCAAATTCCAAACTCAGCTAAGACGGGGAAAAACGTATCCGCAATAAAAGAAAAAGCCGTTCCCGCATCTTCTGGAGCGCACCCCCATACTTCGTTTATTCCGTATTTATAATATAATGGCGAATAATACTGGCGTGTTGCTTCTGTTCCAAACGTTCCTAAACCGCTACCGAAAGGAATATAGGTAAATAAGATGACAAAGCCATAATAGTATAGATAGGCACGAGCCATTCCGTCCTCAAAACCAGTTATGAAATATGCAGAGAACTTCTCAAAATTGAAATATATGGCAACACAAACTAATAATGAGATAAGGCAAATATATTTTATGTTGAACTTTATCTTTTCTTTTAAAAAGAAGATAATATAAACAAAGAAAACAAACGTTGCTACAAACTTCGCTTTCAACGCGAAGAAGCCGGGAAACAATATTAACAAAGCTATGACCTTTGCCCTCTTATCATGGCGTGAAAACGCATAATACGTAAAACTTACAAGCAACGACGCATTGGCAAGACCTGCTGAGTTACCATACACATAGGCAATATATGGCAATGACAGATAAAAGAACATCCCTAAAATTATGCAGAACAATGAAAACTTTTTCAGCGTCTTGCCCGACATCCTGACAGAAGCGTAATAAATGGCATAAAAACTTATAAACGGCTTCATGAATTGCATCAAATCGAATATTGCAGCCTGCGGAACATTTACGCCAAGAATAAAAGAATAAAGCAGATAGCCCAACATTATCAGGACGAAAACCTTAAACTCCTTATGCCTAAACGGCTTGTAGGCTAAAAACATAAACAGGAACAAGGAGACTGCTATAGCTTCATCCAACCACGAAGGAGCACTCTTGCCTATTGTTATACACAATAATGACAAGGCGAACAAAAAAACAAGAATTTTGTCAGTCTTGCGTTCAACCAATAAATTACGTACCATTTCTATCTAAACGGTTGTTTTTATATTAGATACTTCAAATGTCCGTCCAACCGTTTCCTTATCCCAGCCCAAATAGCTTTATTGAAAATACAATAATTTTTGAAAGAGCCTTTTGTTAGATAAAGATAAGAATAAAACGGATAAGTTATAATGATATAAATGTAATCACGAAGGATAAACCTGTTATAAACCATGTTTCTGTGTTTGCAATAAATTCTAATAGGCGTGTCCTCAATACTTAATTTTACTTTACGCCGGCCTATGCCGAACTTGTAAACTCTCGGAATCTTACAAGGATGATAATGTATTGAGTTTATGCAAGTAACTGGTATGAAGCCAGCCTTTACCGCACGCTTATGATAGTTGACCTCGTCACCTTGAAAGAAAAAATCAGGATTGGGATAGCCTACTTTATCCACCAATTCTTTACTGTACATTGTGCCGTTAAACGGTGCCGAATAATTCAATATTATGCCGTCCGCATCGCTTTCCTGCTCTATCTCTTTGCGGTCAAAGCCATACGACTTTCTCGGGAAACTTGTTTTTGTATGGTCTGTATCTGAAACCACAAGGGCATTTATGTAGTCATACCGCCCCATCCATTTTGCAATATATTTCAGCTCGTCCTTGTCGGGCTGCCCGTCGTCGTCCATTAGCACGAAACCGTCATAACCGCCGTCCTCGTGGGCGGTCTTCAGGCCAGTGTAAAAGCCGCCCGCACCACCTAAGTTCTTGTCAAGGCGTATATATTTTACGTCTATTGTAGGATTAGACAACAAGTCGTTTTCATTCAGGCATTCATAAGTTCCATCTGTAGACGCATTATCTACAATATAAACAGCCTTAGGCGGAAGCGTTTGCGAATATACGCCATGCAAACACCTCATTAAATAATCCTTCCTGTTATATGTAACGACTATAACCGCAAGGCTGATTAAATTAATATCTTTATTAGTCATAATTTATGAAATTTCATTACTTTCTCAATAACTGGTGCCATATCATAGTATTTATACTCTGCCAACCTTCCGCCGAAGATAACATCTTTCTCTTTGTCGGCCAGCTCTTTATACTTTGCGTAAAGCGTGGAGTTAGTCTCGTCGTTCACAGGATAATAAGGCTCCATGCCGTCTTGCCACTCGGTTGAGTATTCGCGTGAGATGACGGTCTTTGGACAATCGTAGACAGCTGGGCCGAACATCTCGAAATGCTTGTGCTCTATGACGCGGGTGTAGGGCACTTCACGCTCGGTGTAGTTCACCACGGCGTTGCCTTGGTAGTTTGACATATCGAGCGTTTCCTGCTCAAAGCGTACCGTGCGATAGTTCAGCTTACCGAAACGGTAGCCGTAAAACTCGTCTATCTTACCTGTAAATACAATCCTGTCAGCAAGGCTTTCCCAATATGATCTGTTGTCAAAGAAGTCTGCGCTTATTTTTGTCTCAACTCCGTCAAGCAAACCATCAATAAGTTTGTTGTAGCCGCCAATTGGTATGCCTTGATATTTGTCGTTAAAATAATTATTGTCAAAAACAAGGCGTACAGGCAGACGCTTTATTATGAAAGCCGGTAGGTTTGTACATTTACGTCCCCATTGTTTCTCCGTATAACCTTTTATCAGCTTTTCATAAATGTCTTTTCCGATAAGCACCTGTGCCTGCTCCTCAAGGTTACGAGGTTCAGTAACTCCATCTGCTCGCATCTTTGCAATTGCCGTTGCTTTCTGCTCATTTATCTTTGCCTGTACTTCTTCAGGCGTAGTTACTCCCCACATTTGATAGAATGTGTTCATATTGAACGGCAGGTTGTACAACTTGCCCTTGTAGTTTGCCACGGGCGAGTTGGTGTAGCGGTTGAACTCGACTATTGAGTTTACGAAGTCCCAAACCTTCTTATTTGAGGTATGGAATATGTGCGCCCCGTATTTGTGTACGTTTATTCCTTCAATGTTCTCACAATAGACATTTCCTCCCAAATGCGGACGTTTGTCAATCACAAGACATTTCTTTCCTTGCTTCTTTGCAAAGTATGCAAACGTGGTTCCAAACAATCCAGAACCAACTATCAGAAAATCGTATCGAATCATTATGTCTAAATTTTTCTTAATAACAACAATAAAGGTCGACTAATCAAAAAAATAATGTCCCAACAATCTTTTGACACATTATCATAGTGGCAAGATAATGATACAAGAATCTTATCTGTAGAAACATTAAGGTATAACTAACACCTTACAACACGTTTAACAATCTTAATAATTTTGTTAAAACCATTCATTTTTAAATATGAGATGGGAGTTGTATATCGCCAACGACGGTGTATCTTCTGCCAATATTTTTTTGCATTGCTAAAATCTTCCATTCCTAAATATTGGTAAAACAGATAAAGATTTTTTCTCTGCTCAAAAACACCATTATACTTATTATCCGTTACCTTATTCATTATATCCAATAAGACCAACTCCTTATTTATCACATCCAATTTAAAATTCATATTTTTATTTGTTCTAAAAGTCCATGAGTTTTCAGACATGAATCTATATACACACATTATATCATGCATATAGAAAACCTTGCCCTTCGACGCTAAATATATTTGTAACGGATAATCACCTACATGCAGGTTAAAAACAGAGCTTGGTACATTTTCAATGTATTTCACAGAAAACATTAATGATGCAGTCGGACAAAATAATCCGCCTCCTAAAATGACATCTTCAATGGGAACTGTTTGAGATTTCTTATAACGAAAATGCTCTTTTCCAAAAACATCTCCAATTAGGCGGCAATTTTCGTGAAAGCACATTGAATAATCAGGATGCGCATCCATAAAATCCACTTGTTTTTGCAACTTCAACGGGTCAATCCAATAGTCATCGCCCTCACATAAGGCTATATATTTGCCTTGCGCTTTAGGGAAAACGAATTTTGCAAACATTCCTCTTACCCCTTTTTGATATTGGTTTTCATCATGGAATATCGGCTTTATCAGGTCTGGATACTTTGCGACGTATTCCTTTATTATTTCCGTCGTTCCGTCAGTTGAGCAATCGTCGTTTATAATAATTTCAAATGGGAAGTTGGTTTTCTGCATCAGAAAGCCGTCCAAACATTGGCGTATGTAAGGAGCATGATTATATGTAATCGAACATATTGAAACTACTGGTTTGCTCATAAATTTAATATTATGTTTCCATTTTTACCGTCACAATGTCACATAGCACTACAAGTTATTAGGTATCAGCTCTTTACAATGTGACATTACATTATTTTCGTTTTCACTATCGTCACACCGCATAAACTTGTGACATTGGTGAATGTTGCAGAACCATTAATGTCACCATATAACCAATTGACTATTAACGGAATAGACCGTGACGTGACATTGTGACATTAAAAACGACACGGATAATTGTTTTGTAAAATCATTGATTATCTTAATCATTATGAATTACGACGCAAAAGGTTACCTCTTACAAGCTCAAAAGTATCATTTCGTGTTGCAATATATGACCTTTTACAAATTAAGACAGCAATGACGGTATCTTTACGATTATATCCCAAATGAATCACCCCATTTCAACTGGAACCAAATCTTTACAGCATTTTGTTCCTATCTTCGGTGTCAACAACCGCATATCCGTTTCTTGACCTCTCAACCAATTTACAATCTGTTGCGGAACATCTACGCCGGCAATATGCGTAAACGGATATTGCCCACCAAATCGACAATTCATTTCCAGCACGATATTGTTACCCGAATCAGTCCTGAAACAGTCAACATCCAATATTCCAATATGTTTCAAGTCTTTAGATATTATGGTTGAGACATCAACAAAATCAGATGAGTCTACAATTTCCGCTATGTCAGTTTCGCCTGAGCGCATTGCAAGTTTCTTTTTAGCGAATGTCGTCACATAGTTGCCTTTCAGGTCGTTAAGTATTTCCAGCCCATATTCTTGGCCGTTTATTTTCTGCTGGATTATTACGCAAGCCTCCCTGTCCGCATCTGACTCATACCTTAAATACGTATCAAAAATTTCTGAATGGAGTTTCTTGTACAGAACATCCAACTCTTCGCTGTTACAAGCTTTGTATATGCCTATCGACCCCATTCCCCAGCGTGGTTTCAATATCAATGGGAAAGTAATATCGCCTTGCTTTAGTGCTTGCTTCGCTTCGTCCAAGTTTATGAAAGACTTGGTTTGGGGAATTCCCAATTTGCTTAAATAAAGATATGTCGCCCACTTGTCATTGCATATCTCTGTCACTTTATAGTCAGAAACCAAAACGGTTATCCCGTTTTCTTTGAACAATTCTCTGTTTTTTGCCAACATCGGCAAGTCGATATCGAACAGTGAGATTATTGCAGATATATTCTTTTCCTTACAATATCCCAATAAAAATGATATGTAATTCCCGTCATATATTGCCGGGGTCAAGGTGTATCCGTCAGCCTGCGTTAGTGTGTACGTCATCACGCTGTTTGATGCGTAGACATACCCTATTCCGTCCAATGCGTTCTTAAAATAATTTACCAAATAAGTGCGCCGGCCGACCGAAGTCAATAATATGTTCATAATTGTTTTTCTAAATAAAATCGTGTTAAATCATATTCAGGCAATGGCTGTTGGCTAACCAAGTTGAAACCTACCTTTCGGTATAAGTTCATTGCATTTACGTTGTTGGTATCAATACCTACAGTCTTCATTCCTGCATCTTTCATTATGATAATACTTTTTCTTATCAATGTCGTAGCAATGCCACGTTTCTGATAGGATGGTGATACGCTTACGAATGTGACATATCCTTTGCATGTAGACGTGTCATTCGCATAAAAAACAATAAGTCCAGCTATCTTACCTTCATCTAAAGCAGCAATGATATTTGACAATGGATAAAATTTATGAACCCATGTTGTTATATCAATTCTTTCTGATAAGCGCGGAACAAAATCTTTGTCTACATCAAAAATAAAAGATATTATGTCATCTATTTTTAAATGTTTTTTTTCTAAAACATATTCAATCATAGCCTATAAATTTGATAATAAATTGAATATTCCTCCAGTATGCCAAAACAAAATATTCTTTCCATAAAACTCGTTGTCTTTCTTTATCGTATCTAACATTCCATAAAAAGCCTTCCCTGAATAAGTAGTATCGATGAACATATTTTCATTTACGATACATTCATGCACAACTTCTTTCAGTTCTTTATTATAAAGTCCGTATCCACCACAGAGATAATCATCATGAAAAACAAGATTATCAAAATTATAGTTAGTTGATAAATATGAATTCAATAATTGCATATCTTCATAAAGTGTGGATTTCTCTATTTCCCAAGTTCTCGCCGTAGAGATAGCATGTACCTTTGCTACAGGGAAATATTTTTGCATACCAGCACATACACCTGTTAAGGTTGTCCCTGTTCCGCATGCTATAAAAAGATAATCAAGTTGCTTAATCTGGGAAGACAACTCTTTTACAGCGTCAAAATAACTATAAACACCTTCTAAAGATTTTCCTCCACCATAAATGAACTTTGTTCTAATTCCATGAGCTTCATAATGTTTAATCACGTCATTGATTGTATTTGCCACATTTGATTTTAGACATCGTGTAGATGTCATTCCGACAAACTTACAAAGCTTATAATTAAGAGATGTTTCAAACTCATCAAGATTATTCGTGTATTCCACTAAATGAAATTTCACTCCTAAATGAGCGCACATTAAAGCACATGCCCTATTAAAATTACTACATGGGCCTCCGGCTGTTATCAATACATCATATTTAGAAGGAGAAAGGTCGTACAACAAATATTGTAACATACGTGCTTTATTCCCACCACCTATACCTAAGAATGAGGTATCATCTCTTTTCGCATAAAGATTTACATGTAACAATCCGCTATAATACGGTAGTGAGTGTAAATATGATGGTAAAAAACTAAAATGTTTCATTTAATTATAACATTAATTATTCTTTCGGCATCCTCGTCACTAAGCGCATGGTGCATGGGCAGGCAGATTACACTATTTGCCATCTTGTGCGCCTCAGGCAGGTTCTCGGGCTTCGCACTCTCCAATCCGCGGTAGGTAGAAAACTCGCTGATGAGCGGGTAGAAGTAGCGTCGGCCGAGTACGCCTTGCTCTTTCATCTTGAAGTAAAGCTCGTCGCGTGTCATGCCATACTTCTTAGCGTCAACGAAGATGGGGAAATATGAGTAATTGTGGCGCACGCCGGGCATGTCGTCAAAGAAGGTTATGCCTTCCACATTGCGCAGGGCGTTACGGTATTTGATGGCGACCTGATGACGTGCTTCTATTGCGGCGTCTACCTGACGAAGGTTGAGCATGCCGTAGGCTGAGCGCACCTCGTCCATCTTGCTGTTAATGCCGGGGCCGACGACTGTTGTCTCGTTGGCGAAGCCGAAGTTCTTCAGGTAATCGATGCGCTTCTTCATGCGTTCGTCGTGCATCACCATCGCGCCGCCCTCAACGGTGTTGTAGACTTTCGTTGCGTGGAAACTGAGCGTGCTGAGGTCGCCGGCGTTAAGTATGCTCTCGCCGTCCACCTCTACGCCGAAGGCATGGGCGGCGTCATAGATCACCTTAAGGCCGTACTGGTCGGCAATCTCCTGTATGCGCTTCGTGTCGCAAGGCTTGCCGTAAACGTGTACGGGCATTATGGCCGTAGTTTTGGGCGTGATGGCAGCCTCGATTTTGTCGGGGTTGATGTTTCCCGTGCGTGGGTCGATGTCTACGAACACGGGCTTTATGCCGTTCCACCAAAGGGCATGGGTAGTGGCAACGAAGCTGTAAGGCGTGGTGATAACCTCGCCCGTAATGCGAAGAGCCTGAAGAGCCGTGATGAGCGGCAGCGTGCCGTTAGTGAACAGGCTGATGTAGGGAACTTTCAGGTATGCGGCAAGTTCCTTTTCAAGTTGCTTGTGGAACTGTCCGTTATTGGTTATCCACTTGCTCGCCCATATCTGTTTGAGCATTTCGTTAAGGTCGTCGAGATTTGGCAGTAACGGCGACGTTACTGTTATTACATTGTTGGACATGATATTTTGGAATTTAAAGAATTTAGAGAAGTTATAGAAGTTAAAGCCGAATGCTTTTCCTTCATGGAGTATTTCTTCAGGGAATTAAAGGAGTTAAAGACAAATGTTTTGTTACTTGCATTCCTTGTCTGCTTGTTGTTGGCAGCTTGTCTGCTTTTTACTCTTTTACCCTTTTACTTTTTTACCTTTAATAAACAGGCTTGTTAGTTCGTCAAGCTCGGAGAACTTCAGCACGCAGCTTGACAATGTGTAAAACGCCACGCCGAGGGCTATGCCTACACAAAGTTTTACGACGTCGCTCGGAATGAAATGATTTGCCGTAAGTATCAGGGCGAACATCACGAGGCAGAGGACTATCGTGGGCAACAGGTCGCGCATCTGCTTGAAAAAGCCGACGTTGATCAGCTTGCCCGTGTAGTAGGTGTTGATAGCCAGCGCAACAAGAGAGTTGAAGATTTGACCGTAACACATCACTATCAGGCCGAACGGGGCGGTGACGCAAAGGACGGTTACGCCGAGTATTTTCTTGATTATTTCCAACTTTAAGAATAAATCTGAACGGCCTTTCACCTGCAACAGGTTGAGGTTTATTGCGTGGACGGGATACCACATCATCGAAAAACAAATAATCTGCAAAAGCTGTCCGCAAAAGCCCCATTGCGGACCTAACACTATGTTGACAAACGGCTTTGCTACGGACGAAAGCCCTATCATTAATGGGAACACCACGAACGCAGAGAGTTTCAAAAAACGGCGGTAGATGCTTGCAAGACGTGCGTCGTCGTTTTGTATCTCACACAATACAGGATAAGTAACCCGTTGGATGATGCCGGTAACGTTTGATGACGGGAATTCGGAAAACTGGTGCGCACGGGTGTAATGTCCAAGACTACTTGCGCTAAATAGCTTTCCGATAACTATGGGGTAAATGTTGCGATAAACGGTATCGAGCAATCCCGATGCGAGGAGCTTTGACCCGAAGGCGAACAGTTCGTGAAACGACTGCCACGAATATATCAACCGTGGTCTCCACTTTGACAGTAACCATAATAGGGCCGTGTTTATACCGAGGTTAAGCAGTTGTTGCGTAACGAGCGACCATACGCCGAAACCGTGATATGCCATAGCAATGCCGACGATGCCCGACGATACGGCGGCCGTCAAAGCGGCTTTCGCTTGGGTTTTGAAATCGATTTTGATTGTCAGCAAAGCGCGCTGCACGACGGCCAGCGAATTGAAGATTATGCTGAGGCACACCACACGCATCACAGGGCATAGCTGCGGCGTATTGTAGAAGTCGGCGACTAACGGGGCGGAGACGTATAACATAAGGTAGAGCAACGCACTGACCACGATGTTGAAATAAAACACCGTGTTGTTGTCTGCCTCCGTCCTGTCCTGCTTGCGTATCAGGGCCTGCGAGAATCCGCTATCGATCAAAGACTGCGCTACGGCGATGAAGATAGCCAGCATGCCGATGAGTCCGTAATCGTGGGGCGTGAGCAGGCGCGCCATCACAATCATGATGAGGAATTGAACGCCCTGAACCGAGAAACGCTCAACTGTACTCCACAGCACTCCCTTTGCCGCCTTTTGCTTTAACGAGTCAGGCATGAATTGATATTCTTATGTATTTTCGGTTTCGGAAATACCTCATTGGATAGTTAAAAATCGATGGATGTAAGTAAATCCTCGAATGAAACAATAGCTTATATTGCAATAAATTTCCGATAGTTACACTTGGCAAAGTAAAATACTATATTCTTGGGAAACATAAAATTTTGCATCTCAACAATTGGGCGAATACAATCACCCACTTGTTTACACATGTAGCCAAACAGTCCTGAGATACCTTCTCCAGACTGCCAAATGGGTCGTGGTGTTTATCTCCTTGCAAATATTGACGCAGGTGTTTATCAGTTCGCCCTTAGCATTATCGACATCGGAAATATTGGCAATCGCCATTACATTCAACCTTTCTCCGCCGATATTGAAATCCCTTAACGCTTTCACGCTTGATTTTTCATCCGTCAGCACTTTATATAATGTCGGGGCGTAGTTGCGGAACGACTCAACTATCTTTTCTTTTTCACCATAAAAGACTTGCTTAGCTCCCCTTACCAACTTTTCGTTTGCCTTACCGCCGGTCAAAAAGTATTCATCCAAGAAACAATCCCAGTTTGCAAAGAGGGTGAAACCGTCGTCGTCATTTTGTTTGATGCCGATATGTGCGTAATAAGTCGTAGTAACCGTTCCACTTTTTTCCTTGCTCGGATAATACACTTCTTCTGTAACATCGACCGGCCTTATTATCTCGGTAAAGGATTCATGCCGCAACCGGGCTTCGTCTTGCCCTTCAGACATTTCAACGCCGGAAGTTGGAGTAAGGAACGGACGGATTACCAGCTTGTTCCAATTCGACCTTACATATCCCGGATTGTCCTTTTCGTAACGGATGAGGTTCAAGATCAATTCGGCCTCCTTCGTATCAAGTCCGGCAATCCTCCGGCTTAGCTCCATATATCCTTTGCCTTGCAGGCTTTTGCATAAATCAACCAATGACAGCTTAAAAGTCAACTCGTCAACAATTTCATAAAGCACCTGAAGCGTCAGTCTGCCGTAACCGCAACCTTGTATCAAACCAACCAACAAGTCGACGGCTCTTTCCTTTATAGTGCCTATCGTCTGTTTGTCGCCCTCGGCGTTATGCACCCTTACCACATGGAAATTCCAAATGTTGGGGATAGAAACGGCCATGCCGCCGTTTTTGCCTGAGCCGCCCAAATGGAACACCAACCTCTTATCGCGCCTGAATTTCGTTATATAACCTTCGGTTCCGGCAAGAGGGCCGTCGATTACTTTCACAATGTCGTTCGGTTCGTTGGTTTTAGGGTTGAAGGCATAGTCGGAATAAGGGCGTTCAAGTATTATCATTTGGTCGGAATAATTCTCGTTGAAGTCCTTGAACTTCTGCATTTCTTTTTCCGGTATGGTCAATACGGATGCCTTCTGCGTCTTTGTCTTCTTGCTGTAATCGTAAAGAAGGACGCCTTTGGGAAAACGTTGTTCAAGAAAGTCGGTGATGGCTTGCAGGGTGGAGAGCACGAAAACAACTCCGGTAAACAGCACCTTCGGCCCTATGCCACCCTCCCTACGTATGTTCGCGCCAGACAACAAAGGACAATAAACCTCAAGTATGTTCTCCGACGTGAGCCTGTGCTTGGCGAGCAAGTCTGTCAACACCTTTTCTTGGTGTGGTTGGGTGCGGATGAGGAACCAATGATAATCAACCCGGTTGAGTTTGTCCGTACTCATAAGTGCATTTTTCAAATTCCCTTCATGACAATCGCATGAAAGTTCCCAAATACCTTTTCAAGATAAGAATTTGCGTTTTGCAACAAGTTTTCCATTGCTTCCGCTTGCATTATCTTTCAGGTTTTAACGGCAGCGTCCCGGACGATACTCAGCAGCGACGGCCAACCGTTGTTATGTGGCAAGACGAATGAAGCGTCGACGGCTCCATTGATTCTTTTTTCATACCACAAGATATTGCA
>CALUFA010000003.1 GCA_944319795.1 uncultured Prevotella sp.
GGGAATGTATAGGAAGCCTGCACGTTGCCGCCCGCACCGAAATGCCACCGTGCATCGCCTTGCAGGACATCGGCCTTACCGTCCGTGAGGCGGAAGTCAGACTCCGTGCCAATGGCTGCGATGTGCGGCGAGAGATCGAGGCTCCAGCGGCTGTCCCGTGTTCCAGCAAAGAGCCCGAGCAGGTTCACGTTCAACTGCGCGGCATAACGCTGTATGAAAGTATGGCTCCGGAGGGCGGACATATACCAGCCGTCCATGCCTGCCACGGCAGCTTCGTAACGGTTTCCGTCCGCTCCCATCCAGTAGTCGGGACAGCAGTCCCGTCGGTTCATGGTGAGCTGTCCCCATGCCGCCTGCAGTTCGAGCGAGAGCACGGGATTGAAACGGTAGCCGCCGTAGATGCCCGCACTCCAGCCCGGCGTGGTGCGGTCTGCGCCGAAGCTGCCCATCGCGCTTGTGCCGAACGGCATACCGGCCTGAATGCCGGCATACCATGAGGCCGCAGGCTTCACGGCTGCAGGTTCCGCAACGGGGGCATCGGTGATGCGCTGTGCAGCCGCAAGGCTGTCGGCCTTGGCCTGCTCCGCAGCAAGACGGGCCTGTTCTTTCTCACGGGCTATTCGCTCCTGCTCCTGTTTCTGTTGTTCCAACTGTTGTTGCCCGGCCTGTTCCGCTGCTATTCTCTCCTGTTCGACACGCTCGGCGGCAAGCCTTGCTTCCTCGTCCTTGTCCGCAGGGATGACGAGCCGCACGGTCACATAGTCGCCGCTGTCGGAATGGTTCTTCGTGATGAAGCACTCCTCGGTCAGCCGCTGTCTCGTTATCAATTCCGACTTGACCCGGTTGGAGCGGATCTTTGCCGTGGAAAGGTTCTCGGCCTCGCTGTCAAAGGAGTTACAATAGCCGTCGACATAAAGCGGCAGCTTGCCGTCAAGGATATCTGTCTTGTGGTTCCTGACGCACTCCTCCAGCCGAGCCAGCTCTGTGTCATTGCCGCTGTACGGGACATAAAACATATCCCTGTCCGGCATGAAGCGGAAGGTATAGACCGTATCCGTCTTCTCCTGCGCCGACAGCGGCAGCAGGACAAGGGACAGCCATACGGTCAATAATGTTCTCAAAATTTTCCTCATATCATATAGTACATGTAATAATTCCAAAATCATCCGGTACAGATACAAAAAGCCCCGGATACATGCGTCTGGGTTTCGACCTGCACGGCGCGGTTCCGGGGATATATGAAATTCTCCGCCAGCGCGTTGCCGCATGGCGGAGATACGGTATGTCTTGTATGATTTTTGAGTAATGAATGGCCGCAGGAAGAAAAGTTTCTTCCGATAACCTCTTGGAAATTAAATAATTTGGAGTAAGCTCCTGCGCGCACCCCCTCCTGTTACAAAAATTTCACTATCGTTAGCGGAATTTAACACAAGGAGATTATCCGTTATTCCTGAAGTTCCGGCATCCTGTCCGGTTGCACGACAGATAGAAGCACACAAAGGACGCATCGCCAATCTTTCAGGAGTGGCTGCGCAGGCAGATGAAACAAGTGATGTCTGCCGTGTTCTTCGTATTCTATCGTCATAATTCATTGTGATATAATTTAACCGGCTACAAAGATATGGAATTTTTTTGTGCTACAACGGCAAAAAAGGCATTTATTTTCGCCGGAAGTACAATTTTTCATTTGGGAACACTGTCCGAAGCGGAAAAAGGACATTATCCGACCGTTCCGGCTGTATCTGTTTGTGTTGCTATGCTATAAAAGGGAAATCCCGTCGGCGCCTGTCCGACCGTAAAAGACGACACCGCCCACACAGAAGTGCAGGCGGTGTCCAATACACAGGCGCATGTCCGGCTATTCAAACCAGTCCGGATTGCTTTCCTTCAAGATTTCAATCAGTCCTTGTCAGGCAGGAGAAGATTCTCCGGCTCCGTGAAGTAGAACACCTCGTCATAGAGGGCTTCCGCCTCCTTGTTAGCAAAGCCTTCATTCGCATCCCCGAAGCTGCCCGGCTGCAGAGCGTCGTGCAGTTCGGTGGAGCCAATCAGCAATTCTTCCCCGTCGATTGATTCTACGATGCGGCAGATGTATTTCTTGCCGTCAAACTGGATCACTTTGGAGAAATAATTGGCGACATTATCACAAATAAACCTTATCTTTGCAAGTGGGGGAAACAGATGCGGCAATCGCCACAGATTTCCGCATCCTTCCCGAATTTCGAGCAAACAAAAGTTAAATACGTTAAATAAGAGCATTTTGACAAGTGAAGACATTTTGCAAATTTTTCCTTCTACCGTTTAAAGCGTAACTCATTGGCTATCAATAGCAATAATATGCTGCGTGGAAATCCTACATTTCACGAAATAAAACGTGAGAAGCACGGACGTTTCCTCCGCTTCCTCAAAGTGAACTTCGACAAGGTGACTATCCCTAAGATAAGCCCGTTTTTTAGTATAAGACACATGTAAAATATGATCCAAGTTTAATGTCACAATGTCACCAGCAGGTGTAAACCGGTGCGAATCAGGTTGTTACGCTGTGACAGTGGCATGCGCTCAACTTTCACCACTGTCACTGTTTGCCGGATGTGACAGTGGTGAAAGTCGCAATCAAGCTAATGTCACCGTGTAACGGCTTGTAAGCCAGCAACATAAACCGTATTGTGACATTGTGACGTTAAAAATGCGTCGTTTCTTTTTACCGTATGTTATGTTTTGGCGTGCAAAAGGTCGTGTATTAAGAAGCAAAAGGATGCCTTTTAACCGACAATAGGCCGCCTTTTGCTTAACCATGGAAAACGAAGTACTTTCATTCATCCAATGATAATCAATTGCTGTATTTTTCAAACTAACAACCTTTTACTTTTTGCTAAAAAAACGCAGAAAAGTTTTGTCCTTAAACTTTATTGTATTACCTTTGCGGACGTACTCAAAAGGTGGTGCCAAGCGCAGTCGTATTGACCGCCAAAGGCTGAGATGATACACATTGCACCAGTACGGATAATGCCGACGCTGGGATTTTTGGTGACATTCTTTCTTATTGACGCATACATCTGATTCATAATTGCGTTCAACCTTTTCCAAGTACATATTTTAATTTACTGTCGTAAGGCAATAAAGTAACAAACTCATACGGATTATCCGCATGACCAAGAACCAACAACCGAACGACTGAAGAACAGATAACCGCATGACCGAGAAACTAATGAAACGATACATTACGGCATTGACGATTGCTGGCTCCGACCCGTCGGGCGGAGCTGGGCTTCAGGCCGACTTGAAGACATTTTCCGCATTGGGTGTATACGGTGCTACGGCGATAACGGCCGTGACCGTACAAAACACTCAGGGCGTAAGGTACGTGCATAAGCTGCCTCCACAGGTGGTTTACGATCAGATAATTGCTGTGATGGACGATATTCATGTTGATGCCGTTAAAATAGGCATGGTGAACGATGCCGAGACGCTTGATGCCGTAGTGCGCGCGTTGACAGAGCGCAAGCCAAAGTTTTTGGTGGTTGACCCTGTAATGGTGTCTACGAGCGGATGCGCCCTTATGCAAGCAGATGCTTTAGCGATAATGAAGGAACGGCTGCTTCCTATGGCCGACTTGGTTACGCCAAACTTGCCAGAGGCTTGGACTTTGGCCAGTACGGACACGTCGGTAAGCGATGCGGCCCAAGCCATATTACGACTCGGCGTTAAGGCGTTGCTCATAAAGGGCGGTCATGCCGAAGGAAAGACGAAAACGGACTACCTATATATCAATAATGTAAACGGCGTGAAGCGTGTGGAGTTTACGGCCGAGACCGTTGACACGGTGAACACACACGGCACAGGATGTACTTTGTCATCATCCATAGCGGCTTTTGCAGCATGCGGTTTTGAGCTTGAAGAAGCGGTACGACAGGCTAAAAGCTATCTTACGGGAGCATTAAAGGCCGGTGCCGGTGTGCATGTAGGCAGTGGTCACGGGCCGGTGTGCCACTTTTTCAAGCAGACAAGCAGACAAGCAGACAAGCAGACAAGCGATTGGCAACAAGGCATATCTCCTTGTCTGCTCTTTACTGACCGCCTGCCTGCCGACGCTGTCGGCCTCCAATTTATCACTCATTTTACGGACAGATATTCTTATTTCGACTCGGCAATGATGGCTCTTGAAGGGGGGTGCCGATGGATACAGTTAAGAATGAAAGATGCGGAAGAAGCTGAAATCGAGCGTGTAGCACGCCGGATTTTGCCTGAATGCAGGCGCAAGGGAGCCGTGTTCATCATTGACGACCATGTAGAACTGGCTCTCCGCGTCGGTGCCGACGGTGTGCATCTCGGTAAGAACGACATGCCCGTTGACGAAGCCCGCCGCCTTGCCGGTGGCAATTTCATCATTGGCGGCACGGCGAATACGTTTGAAGACGTGCAGCGACTTGCAGCCCAAGGTGCTGATTACATCGGCTGCGGCCCGTTCCGTTTCACCACGACGAAGAAAAATCTTGCCCCGATGCTCGGCATTGAGGGTTATAATCTCATCTTATCGCAAATGAAGGAACACGGAATAACGCTTCCTCTTGTCGCCATCGGCGGCATAACCAGTGACGACATACCGCAGCTTATGGCCGCAGGAGTGTCGGGTATAGCCCTTAGCGGCAGCATATTACGTGCTGAAAATCCTGTGGAGGAGATGAAAAAAGTAATTGAAAAATTAAGAGTTAAGAACTGAAAGTCAACGTAAGCTAATTAAGAAAATACCGTCGCATATTTTCTTAACTCTTAACTAAAACAATAGTTTATGGAGAATAACATAAAAATCACTTATCCCGGGTCGGAGAAGGTCTATATGAACGGCTGTCTATACCCGGACATTAAGGTCGGAATGCGTGTCGTTCACCAGTTACCGACCGTAACAATTGAGAACGGAAAGAGGGTGGAACATCCAAATCCGTCGGTTTACATCTACGACACGAGCGGTCCTTACAGCGACCCGAATGTGGCAATCGACGTTAAAAAAGGACTTCCCCGCATGCGTGAGTCATGGATATTGAAGCGTGGCGGAGTTGAGCGACTGCCTGAGATTTCATCTGAATACGGGCGCATGCGCCGCGACGACCGCTCGCTCGACCATCTGCGTTTTGAGCACATTACGTTGCCGTTGAGGGCGAAACAAGGTTGCCAGGTCAGCCAGATGTATTACGCTAAGCAAGGTATCGTAACGCCTGAAATGGAGTATGTCGCCATACGCGAGAACATGAACTGCGCCGAATTGGGCATCGAAACACACATAACGCCAGAGTTCGTGCGCGACGAAGTGGCCGCTGGGCGCGCCGTCATCCCCGCTAACATCAACCATCCCGAGGCTGAGCCGATGATCATCGGCCGCAACTTTCTTGTGAAAATCAATACCAACATAGGTAATTCTGCCACTACTTCGGGCATTGACGAAGAAGTTGAGAAGGCCGTATGGAGCTGCAAATGGGGAGGAGACACGCTGATGGACCTGTCAACTGGTGACAACATCCACGAAACGCGTGAATGGATTATCCGCAACTGTCCGGTTCCCGTGGGCACTGTACCTATGTACCAAGCAATGGAAAAGGTAAAAGGAAAGGCCGAAGACCTTACATGGGAGCTGTTCCGCGACACCCTTATCGAGCAATGCGAACAAGGAGTCGACTACTTTACGATCCACTGCGGCATACGACTTCAGAACATACATTTGGCAGACAACCGAATGACGGGCATGGTAAGCCGCGGCGGAAGCATTATCTCAAAATGGTGCCAAATGCACCAAAAGGAAAGTTTCCTTTACGAGCACTTCGATGATATATGCGACATCTGCGCCCAATACGACGTTGCTATCTCGCTTGGCGACGGCCTTCGTCCCGGCAGCGTGTATGATGCCAACGACCGTGCGCAGTTTGCCGAGCTTGACACTATGGGCGAACTTGTTGAGCGCGCTTGGGCGAAAAACGTGCAGGCGTTCATCGAAGGGCCGGGACATGTGCCCATGCACAAGATTCCCGAGAACATGCAACGCCAGATTGAGAAGTGCCGCAATGCGCCGTTCTACACACTCGGGCCGCTCGTTACCGACATTGCGCCGGGCTACGACCACATAACCAGCGCCATCGGAGCCGCCCAGATAGGCTGGCTCGGTACTGCGATGTTGTGTTATGTCACGCCGAAAGAGCACCTTGCTCTGCCCGACCGCGACGACGTGCGTGTAGGAGTCGTTACGTATAAAATGGCCGCCCACGCCGCCGATTTGGCCAAACAGCATCCCGGAGCGATGGTTCGCGACAACGCATTGAGCAAAGCTCGTTATGAGTTCCGCTGGAAAGACCAGTTCAACCTCAGCCTCGACCCCGAGCGCGCGCTTGAGTATTACAAGACCGCCAACCACGTAGGCGGTAAGTATTGCACGATGTGTGGCCCTAACTTCTGCGCCATGCGCATCAGCCAGACAATTAAGGAAGGGGAATGTGATTCCTGAATTTAAAGAAATTAGAGAATTTAAAGAAGTTAAAGCCATTACCTTAACCTGTTCAGCTTCAAGGCATGTGGCTTTAACTTCTAAGCTCGCAAAGTGAGCGATAACTTCTTTAAATTCTTTAACTTCAACAAATAAAAAACGAACCGATTAAAAATAAAAACAAAAATGATTGAAAAGAAAGTTTCACAGGGTATCATCTGTACCTATTTTGACAAGTTGGAAAGAAATCTCGACATCGACGTCGCCATCGTTGGCGGCGGCCCGTCGGGTATCGTAGCTGCCTATTATTTGGCAAAGGCCGGTCTGAAGGTCGCACAGTTCGACCGCAAGCTCTCGCCCGGCGGCGGCATGTGGGGCGGCGCAATGATGTTCAACCAGATAGTAGTACAGGAAGAAGCGCTCGACATCGTTAAAGATTTCGACATCAATTATAAGCCTTACGGCGACGGACTTTACGTTATGGATTCCGTTGAGAGCACGTCGGCACTGCTCTATAAGGCCGTACACGAAGGCGCAACGATATTCAACTGTTATTCCGTAGAAGACGTAGTGTTCAAGAACAACGTAGTAAGCGGCGTTGTCGTAAACTGGACTCCGGTGCTTCGCGAGGGGCTTCACGTAGATCCGCTGAACATAATGGCCAAGTGCGTGATTGACGGAACGGGACACGACAGCGAAATGTGCAAGACCGTTGCACGCAAGAACGGCATACGCCTTGCCACCGATACGGGCGACGTTATAGGCGAACGCTCGCTCGACGTAGTGGCCGGCGAACAGGAAGTCGTAAACGGCACAAAGGAGATTTACCCCGGACTCTACGTCTGCGGTATGGCCGCATCGGCTGTGAGCGGCACTCCGCGTATGGGACCCATCTTCGGCGGAATGCTCATGTCGGGCAAAAAAGTGGCCCAGCTTATTATTGAGAGACTTAAATAATTAAGAATTAAGAGTTAAGAAACGAAGTTCGGCGTTAAGCCAATTAATAAAATCACTCTTGTTGAATAAAACGGTCTGAGCATATTTTCTTAATTGGCTTAACGCCGAACTTCGTTTCTTAACTCTTAATTATTCCTTGATTCTTAACTCTTAATTCTTAACTCTTAACTTATAAAGTGCTTTGGATTACAATAACCCGGCCTGATTTTTTCCCAGGAGAGTCTGTTTTTATCAGCCGTTTGCTTGCGTCAGGAGTCGACATTGTGCATCTGCGTAAGCCTGGTGCTACGGCAGCCGACTGCGCACGGCTGCTCGACGAGTTGCCGGCCGACGACCGACGGCGAATAGTCGTCCATGATTTCTTCGAGCTTGTAGAGCCTTACGGTTTAAGAGGAATACACCTTAACGCGCGCCGGAGCACGGTGCCCGACGACTACAAGGGACACGTAAGCCGGTCGTGCCATTCGCTTGAAGAGGTGAAACTCTATAAAGCCGCATGCGATTACGTCTTTCTCAGTCCGATATTCGACAGCGTTTCAAAACAAGGCTACGCCTCGGCCTTTACCGACGAGGCGCTGAAACAGGCGTCAAGCGAAGGCATAATAGACCGTAAGGTGGTAGCTCTCGGCGGCGTTACTCCAGACAAAATCAGCTATTTGCGACGGCTCGGTTTCGGAGGAGCGGCCATGCTCGGCTGCGTGAACAATCTTGCCGTATTACCGGAAAAAGAGCAGGCAGAGGCTTTGCGTAATATAAGTTTACGGTTATGAGGTTATGAGGTTGTGGGGTTATGGGGTCATGGGGTTTTAAGGTTTTTGCGGTTGGGAGGTTTTACGGCTAATACGGAGTTTGTACAAATCATATAACCCTACAACCTCACGACCGCAAAAACCTTAAAACCCCACGCCCCCATAACCCCACAACCGTACAACCTCAAAAACCCATAACCCACAATTAAATAATTAAAAAAGAACATCTATGTACAGAATGATTTTAAACGAGACATCCTACTTTGGAACAGGATGCAGAAAGAACATTGCAGTAGAGGCGGCGCGCCGCGGTTACAAGAAAGCGTTTTTCGTAACCGATAAAGACCTGATACGCTTCCACGTTGCCGACAAGGTGACCGAAGTGTTCGAGCAAAACGGCATACCCTACGAAACGTACAGCGACGTTAAGGCAAACCCGACGATAGCCAACGTACAAAACGGCGTTGCTGCGTTCAAGGCATCGGGAGCAGACTTCATCGTGGCCCTCGGTGGCGGTTCGGCCATCGACACGGCAAAAGGCATCGGCATAGTAGTCAACAACCCCGAGTTTGCCGACGTGAAATCGCTTGAGGGCGTTGCAGACACCCACAACAAGGCCGTGCCCACGTTCGCACTGCCCACCACGGCCGGCACGGGCGCAGAGGTGACTATAAACTATGTCATCATTGACGAGGACGCGCAGAAGAAGATGGTATGCGTAGACCCCAACGACATCCCTACCGTGGCCATAGTAGACCCCGAACTGATGCTTTCAATGCCTAAAGGCTTGACCGCCGCCACGGGCATGGACGCCCTGACGCACGCCATAGAGAGCTTCATTACGCCTGGTGCGTGGGTTATGTCAGACATGTTCGAGGTGAAGGCAATAGAACTTATCGCCCAAAACCTGAAGGCCGCCGTAGACAACGGCAACGACCTCGCCGCGCGCGAAGCCATGTCGCAGGCGCAATATATCGCCGGAATGGGCTTCAGCAACGTAGGTCTCGGCATCGTCCACTCCATGGCCCACCCGTTGGGCGCCCACTATGACACGCCCCACGGCGTGGCCAACGCCCTGCTGCTGCCATACGTAATGGAGTATAACGCCGAGTCGCCGGCCGCTCCCAAATATATTAAGATAGCCGAGGCAATGGGCGTTGACACCGAGGGCATGACCGAGGCCGAAGGCGTTAAGGCCGCTATCGAAGCTGTGCGCAAGCTCTCGCTGAGCATCGGCATACCGCAGAAACTCAACGAGATAGGCGTGCGCGAGGAAGACTTGCACCAGCTTGCAATCGACGCCTACAACGACGTTTGTACCGGCGGAAATCCACGACCGACGTCGGTTGAGGACATCGAAGCCTTGTATCACAAAGCATTCTAAGCCGTTCACACAAAAAAAACAGCCGTCGGATTGAATCCGGCGGCTGTTTTTCATATCCCATTGTCGGTCCGTATTGTCCTCATTGATTGTAAAAACACGTTAGTTTGGTATAATAACTATTTTTACAAACACCTGGAAGCACCCATTGTAGGGACATAATTTATTATGTCCGCACGTTCCGCAAGGAACGTATTTGATGCGGAAACACGTTTACACACACCACTACGAGGCGTGCGGACATAATAAATTATGTCCCTACAATGGGTGCTTCCAGGTGTTTATGAAAATGTTCATTATATCGAACTGACGTTAAAAACCGACTATATCCAACGCTATTCATTACTTATCCCCGTTGTCAACCGTCTTTATCACCCTGCACGGATTGCCAACAGCTACGCAATTGTCAGGAATCGAACGGGTGACTACGCTGCCTGCGCCTATGACGCTGCCACGCCCGATGGTCACGCCTGGCAGTATCACCACGCCGCCGCCAATCCACGCGCCGTCGCATATTTTCACGGGCAGGGCATACGTAAGGCAAAACTCGCAATCGTCAGAGCCGTCGTCGGGAAGTATGCGCTCGGCGTAACGGGTAGAGTGTGTGGCGGTGTATATCTGCACGTTAGAGGCTATGAGCACGTCGTTGCCTATCTCGATGATGTTGTTGTCAACGAAGGTGCAGTTCATGTTGATTATCACCCGGTCGCCGATCATTATGTGGCGGCCGTACTCGCAGTGGAAGTCTACGTCGATATGCACGCGCCGCCCCACTCTACCGAACAGTTGGCTGAATATCTTCCGTTTTGCTTCCGTGTCGGTATAATCGGTGTCGTTAAGTTCGCGTGTCAAGCGTTTAGCCCTTGCCGCAATGGCCGCTATTTCAGGGTCGCCGCCGTAAAACGGCTCTCCTGCGAGGCATTTTTCAAGTTCGGTTTTCATTTTCAGTTGATGATTGAGATTTGGGAACGGATAATTGTGATTACCTTTTATGGTATTATGGAATGCAAAGATAGGCTTTTATCGGACAAATAAGCCTTATCGAGTGTTGATTTATGTTAATTTTTCGGGGGGGGGGTAAACTGTGAAAGCCCGTTTTTGCTTTACGAGTAAAGTGTATTTTCTGTACCTTTGCGTTGCAGGAAAAAGGGCTTCAGTAAGGCGGAACCAAGCTGCCGCATAAGTGGCTGAATGTCAACGCGTCAGCAAAAGGTAACCTTTCGGCCTCCAAAAGGTGGCCTTTTAGATGGCAAAAGGTAACCTTTTAGGCTGCAAAATGCGGCAAACGGGCCGAGCGCAGTTCGCCGTGTAAAGAAAAATCAGCCTGTGCGCCACGAAAAAAAGGCTACGCACTGCAACATTTAGGCATTAATTTGCGTCAATATAAACAGAAATAACGATATAATAACAAGCTATATGAACATGACAATCAAACTCTCCGCATTATGCGGATGCCTGCTTGCAGTGCAGGCGATGACGGCGCAGACCGTGACGGGACGCGTCGTTGACGGCGGCGGACGGCCGCTGGCTTACGCCAACGTGGTGGCGATGTCGCTGCCCGACTCAGCTTTCGTAGCCGGCGTGATGACTGCCGACGACGGCTCGTTTACGCTCGACTTGAAGGACACCGGCCGCCTGCTGCGCTTCTCGTCGGTAGGATATAAGACGGTTTACGCCGACCCCGTGGCCGACGTGGGCACGGTGCACCTTGAGGCATTGGCGCAAGTGTTAGGCGAAGTAGTGGTGAAGAGCGACCTGCCGCAGACGCGGCTTAAGGGCGAGGGCATGGTGACGGGCGTAAGCGGAACCCTGCTCGAACACGCCGGAACCATAGAGCGCATGCTCGACCGCATACCTAACGTGTCGGCCAGGAACGGCGAAATAGAGGTGTTCGGGCGCGGAACGCCCGAGCTTTACATCAACGGCCGCAAGGTAAGGGACAAGTCGGAGCTTGACCGACTGAACCCAGACAACATACGCGACGTGGAAGTAATCACCAACCCCGGCGCGCGTTACGACGCCAGCGTAACCTCGGTAATCCGCATAAGGACGAAAAAGGCCGTGGGCGACGGCTTCAGCCTTGACAACCGCCTCTTCGGCGAGCTTAACGATTACGGCTACCTCGTCGGCGAAGACAACCTCAATATGAACTACCGCACGGGCGGACTTGACGTCGGCGCGACGCTGCGCGCCAACAAATGGGCTAGCCCCGACCCCAAGACAACAGAGCAAATCACACACCTTGAGGACACATGGCGGCAGCGTAGCAAAATCGACCAGGTGTATAAGGACGAGAACTTGTACGCACGCTTGGCCGTGAGCTACATGTTCAACCAAGACCATTCAGTCGGCATAAGCGCAAGCTATAACCGTCAACCGTGGAACAAGCCGAGCGGATATATGGAATCAATACTCATGCAGGACGACGCTCTTACCGAGCAGTTGCGCAGTGACTACACCGCCTCCACGCAGGCTACCACGTTGCAGGGCAATGCCTATTACACTGGCAAAATAGGCCAGTGGGGCATTGACTTCAATACAGACTGGATGTACACAAAGTCGAACTTGACGATGAACACCGTCGAGGACTATACCAAGACTGGGCTGCAGACGGAACACAACGACGTAACCACCAACACCGTTCCGCGCAGCAACCTCATAGCTTCCAAGCTCGTCTTGACCGCCCCGCTCTTCGGCGGCGAGCTGTCTTTCGGCGGAGAATACTCTTACTCGATACGCAAGTCGGCCTACACCGTGCTGCCCAAGGGCATCATCAACGACAACCACAGCCGCACGGAGGAAGGTTTGGCCACGGCGTTCGTAGAGTATGGCCGCCAGTTCGGCCCCATAATTGCGCAAGTGGGGCTGCGCTACGAGGACGTTGACTTCGACTATTACGAGGACGGAAGGCGCATAGCGGAGCAAAGCCGGTCGTACGGCGACTGGTTTCCGTCGGTAGCAATGTCGGCCATGTTAGGTAAAGTGGGTGTCCAAGTGGGCTATTCCGCCGACATACGCCGCCCCTCTTACGACCAACTTCGCAGCAACATATACTACGACAACCGCTATACCTACGAGGGCGGAAACCCCTTCCTGCAACCTACCAAGAGCCATAACGTCAACCTTGCCGCCTCGTATAAGTGGCTGATGTTCAGCGCAGGGTATTCACATATCATGGACCCAATCATAGAACACAGCGAGACCTACAACGACGACCCTGCCGTGGCGCTGTTCCGTCAAGTGAACGGCGAGGCTTACGACAAAGTGTTCGCCTCGCTAAACCTGCGCCCCACCATAGGCCCGTGGCATCCGTCATTGATGATAGGCGTGCAGAAACAGTGGTTCAAGATGGCCGTACACGGGCACAATCCGCTTGACAACCCTCTGGCGACGATCCGCTTTAATAACACGGTTGATGTCAAACTGTGCGAGATTTCTCTCAACATGAGCTGCAATACGACTGGTGCGGATGAGAACAACTACCTGCGCAAGCCGTCGTTCCGCGCCGACATGTCGCTCTATAAATCGCTGTTGAAGGACAAGCTGACGCTTTCGCTTTACGTCTCCGACCTGTTCAAGACCGGCAAGAACAGCGTTGTGACGTACTACGGAACGATGCGCGAGTCAATCTACGAACCGAAAGCGCTGCGCAACGTCAACCTTACCGTGCGCTACAAGTTTAACGTAACCAACAGTAAATACAAGGGTACGGGTGCCGGACAAGGACAGAAGAGCCGACTGTAAATTATCAGTCAAACGTTATAAAAACAACAAACGGGCGGCATATTGTTCTTGCCGTCCGTCTGTTGTTTATCATCCACTACCTCCTTATTCCAAGAAGTGGTGGCATATTGTCATTCCTGGTCTCGGCCCAAAATCCGTGTGTACTGCCTCGTTATTATAAATTGAAACAACGAACAAATACGACGCAGCTTATTTTGCCACGTTATCCGTCCTTACGCCACCATATCCTCATTATCTTGCGGTATATTACAGCAACATTTACCGCCGAGACAATGGCGAACAACGCCAGTCCAAGCATTACCGAAGGAAGCATGGAACCTGTTTCGACTCTTGGAAACAGCGTCTCGATTACGCTCATGTAGTATCCCCGGGCTGAGGCTACGGCAGCCAAAGCAGCAATAAGAACCAATGCGTTAAGCCCAAGTGTAAGCAGGGCGTAAGGCGCAGCCGTGCGCATGGGACTGTAGCCTATGAGAAGCAGGTTTTCGAGTTTCGACGAGTTTTTCTGCACCAACAGGTAAATGCTCAGCATCAGTATGTAGAGGCTGAGCAGGCTGATTACGCCGCCCACGGCCATAACCGCAGTCACCGCCGTGCGGAGGAAATAGGCTGTTTTTTCGTTTCTCAGCCTGTCGTCATCGGCCTCAAGTCCGTTATCGTCCAAATACTTTGCAACGTTCGTTCCGCCTGGATTGGCCATCTCTACGATAAGGCGTGTAGGTGCCGACTGGTAACCGGGGGCATAGCGTGCATTGCTCCAATCGATAAACGACTGTGGAACGAGTATGGTATTGAGTCTGCCCGAGAAGCCAATCACACGCCCCTTGTATTCGTCGTGCAAGCCGTTGCCACTGATGTGGATGTTGAAATCTATCATGCCTACGAGCCCTTCACTTATCTTGGGGAGCGAACGGTTTTGGGCAAAGCCGAAGTTGTACATGTTGATATAAGTACGAGGCAGTATTATAGGGATTTCGCGACTGCCCGCCTGATATTTCCACTCAGACTCAGGGGCGTCTACGAAACCGTCGGGCACACTCTCGAAGAATATCTCCGAGCTGAGCACGGGCTGCCCGTTCACACCCATCCTTGCGTCGACCCTGTATCCGGCCGACGCGAAACTCCCCACCCTACCGGCAACGCCGCTTTGGACGAGGCCGTCAATATCTGCTTGGCTGAAGGTGTTGGCCCGACTAGAAAGGGCACCGGCGGCGCCGACTTTCTTACTTATGATAACGTAGTCGGACTTCATGAAGCTATCTTGCGAAGTGAAGACGGGCAGCACGTCGCGATAGAACTGGTAACCGAGGAGGACGATCAACATGCCGAAGAAGTTGGCAAACACGAACCCGGCAAACTGGGGCACGCTTATGTGCCTACGCAGTAGTTTCCAAACCAAAGTCATAACCTGAGTGTTTTTTCGTAACCTAAATCCATGTGCTTGCCTATGCTGGTGACTATCACACCGGCCCCGCGAGCCTCGGCTTCCGTGGCCATTAAACGCCCCATTACGACGGAGTTGGCATCGTCGAGATGGCTTACAGGTTCATCGGCGAGAATAAAGTCGAATGGTTGGGCCAAAGCACGCATCATAGCCACGCGCTGTTGCTGACCGAAAGACATGTGGCCGACCTTGGCATCAAGTTTATCGCCTATTCCGAGCATATCAAACCATTCTTCTATCTGCCGCCGCGTCTTACATCCGGTAAGTTTGTTCTTTATCTCTACGTTCTCGTAAGCCGTAAGTTCGGGGAACAGGCGCAGCTCCTGAAACAGGTAGCTGAGACGGTTCTTGCGCATGTCTACCCAGTCAGCCACCTTAAACGACGACGAAACCGTACCGTCGAACGTAATCTGTCCGGAATAGTCGCGGCGGTATCCGAGCACATAGCTGCAAAAGGTGCTCTTACCTTTGCCACTGCCGGCTTCAATCAAATAAGACCGACCTTTCTCGAAAACGACATCTTTGTTCCAAATATCGGAAACGATGTCTGTCCGCTGTGAAAATATTTCGGGAACAACCTTGTGAAACCCTATCTTTTCCATTACTCAACAATGTATATTAACGTATTTGCGCCGCCGGTCAACGCCTTGACAAAGCTGCCGGAACTGTCGTCGGCGACAATTGCGCCAAGATTGAGCACCATCGCTAAACGGCGGCCTGTGATCCGCCCACGTACACCGGCCGGTAACGGATTTGCCGAAGCCGACAATATGGCCTTGGCATCTTGATTAGTATCACCCATATAGAAAAGCATGTTACCAGACACGCCGAAATGATATTCCACGCCTCCACCAACATAACAATACGCATCCTTGCCCTGATCTACAATTTTACTACCGGCAGGGCACGACTTTTTCCAATAATCGACATCATTGAGGAAATCCTTACTTTTCAACATAGCGCACATCCGCAATTTTAAAGTATCTGTCCCCAAACGTGGCATCACGACGAGCGCGTCGCCGTCGATGCTCTTTATTATCTTGTCCATATCGATTGCCATGTTGGCACCGGCAAGCAATGTTTGGAACGTCTTATTCGAATGCATGAGACTTATGAACCGCTCACCGTCAACGTTCATAAACACGCCCAAAGCTGCATCGGCTGGCATATTTGCAGTCATTCCACCGCTTATCGGCCTGAACACTTCGCGCGATGCCTTCAACTCCTTGTCCATACTATTATTGAAAGAGAATGTCTCACCGCTAACGATAATGCATCCTGCATCGCTCGATGATAACCCGGCAGCTATAACCACCTGTGACGCATCTGCATCCTTCGGTGCGCCTAACATAAACGGGGCGGCAAACCTGTCGGGCAATGCCGCTGCCTGAGCGACAATGGCGACGGGAGCATTAATGCTATCCAACTTTGCAAACATACGGGTTTTCTTGATTCCGTCGCCACTTTCCTGTCCAAGCATCCTTGCTATACGCTGCCGGGTCTCTGCCTGCCGAACAGGCAAAGACGGACCTAAGACAACAAGCGTTTCATCAGAAAAGCCTGCCACCCAAGAATCCTTTATAACTGTGAATTTATAATCTTTATACGTAGAAACCGACTTACATGTTCCGTTTTGTGACAACTTGCCAAGCCAATCACCAAACGCCTTTGGGTCTGCCAACTTGGCCGCAAGGCCGATGTCGCCTTCGACAGTCTCAAAAAGATAAATCTTGGCAGACAAGTCTATACCACTGCTTGCACCGTCGTCAAGTTTGAACATATCTTTAACTGCATCAGGAGCACCATCAGACAACAAAGTTTGCGCATCCAACGCCAGCAAGGCCGTGCAGTTATCAGGTATGGCATCAAGATAATCTTCATCCGAACATGATGAAAACAAAGATAACACCAACACGGCCGCAAACACCATCAACGGCCCAACAACAATCTTCTTCATTTACCTTAATATTGCTTTTATGTAAACGTCGGAATACGAATCCTATTTTCTTAAAGCCAGTTGGGCACCCATAGTGGCATATAAAGCAGCCGTCTCCGTCCGCAAACGACTCGTGCCCAACGTAACAGATTCATAACCATTTGCTACTGCCAAGTTTACCTCCTCTATGGAAAAATCACCTTCAGGGCCTATAAGCACGGTGACATCATCACCCTCTGCGGAAGAAGCTAAACTATAAACATCGGTAAAGAAATCTTTCCGGCTGATTTCATCATGGCAATGAGCGATATACTTGCGCCCATTACGTGGAGCGCTGACGAAGTCTTTGAAAGACATCATAGCGTTCAACCTCGGTTTCCACGGTTTATGGCTCTGCTTTACGGCAGAAACTACAATTTTGTCCAACCGCACAGTGCGCATCACTTTGCGTTCAGAACATTTGCAATTCAGGAACGTTACTTCATCTACACCTATCTCAGTTGCTTTCTCGCAAAACCATTCAATGCGATCCATCATCTTTGTCGGCGCTATTGCAATGTGGATGTTCCCTTTCCAAGCCTTCTCCTGTGGAAGAACTTCCTTTATTTCATACATGCAACGCTTCGTTGCGGCAATCGTAACCTCAGCACGATAAAACACACCTTCACCATCCATGAGGTACATCTCGTCACCGCTCTTAAGCCTCAAAACACGTAAGGCATGCATAGCTTCTTCCAATGGCAGTTCAGTCAATTCGGAAGCCGAAGGAACATAAAAAAATCGTATTTCTTTCATATTGCGCAATTCACTTAATTGTCAGTTTTTTCATTTTTCTTGTTGCGTCGATTCTTCTCATCACGCAAATGCGAAGCAAGTTCATAATTCTCGTCTGCTATAGCCTTGTCCAAAGCAGCTTGCAACATTTCGTCGCTTATCGTATTCACAGGCAGCGACACGCCTTTTGAATTTTCATTATATATAACAGCTTGACGCTTCATCAATCCTGATTCCATGTATATCGGTATGCCGCCGACAACAGAAAGCAACACGGCGTCAGACGCGCGGATAAGCGTCGTCTCCATAGTTTCCTTATCATAAAGGAGCGTCCGGTATTGGCCGTCTATAATCGTATCTATCACAATCTCATAGTTCAACCCGCAACTGTTCTTCAACAATTTGCATAACACCTCTGGAAGCATGATCCGCGTTATCGGGATTCTCTTCACCCTCAGTTCAAGTTGTACAGCCATAGCTTTATCGCAAACAATCGTTATCTGCAGTCTTCCTGTTTCATCCGTCAGAATCAACAAGCCAAGATCTTCGGTTCCAACGATCTCCGACACGCCCTTAAATATCAATCGTTCCTTCGTCATAAAACCAATTATTAAAAATCAGATCTCGACGTGTTCTTTCCTGGGACGGAACACCAATGCAAAGGAAAGTCCGATAATCAGCGCATATCCGGCGAAGATGAACCAGCATGTCTGCCAATCTCCTACCGTATAGAAATCGTCGCCGACCTGTTTCCCCGTAGTATATGCATTGATGACTGCCTGGGCGCACAGCGTACCCACTGTTGCACCTATGCCGTTTGTCATAAGCATGAATAATCCTTGAGCGCTCGAGCGAATAGAGGAATCTGTGCTCTTGTCGACATAAAGTGAGCCACTGATATTAAAGAAATCAAAAGCGACACCGTAAACAATCATCGACAATACGAACATCCATACACCACTGCCCGGATTACCCATGCCGAAAAGCCCAAACCTCAACACCCAAGCAAACATAGCTATAAGCATTACATTTTTTATTCCGAACCGTTTCATGAAAAACGGTATAAGCAATATGCAACACGTTTCACTTATCTGGGATAAGGATATCAATATGTTGGCATGTTGAACTCCAAACGTGTCTGCATATTCAGGCATTGCAGCGAAGCTGCTGATGAAAGGATTCGCGAAGCCATTGGTTATTTGCAAACTTACACCCAACAACATGGAAAATATGAAAAATATGGCCATGTCTTTCCGCTTGAATAAAGTAAACGCTTTCAACCCTAACGCTTCCATAACGCTTTTCTTCTCACCACCGGAAACAACAGGACACGCAGGAAGAGTAAACGTATAAAGAAACAGCACTACGCTCAAAACACCTGATACAACAAACTGATTTTGGTTTACCTGGAACCCCATAAGGTCTACAAACCACATTGAAACAATAAAACCAATCGTACCGAAAACTCTTATAGGCGGAAAATCCTTAACCGTATCCATTCCAGCTTTTGTCAATGCGTTATATGCAACGGAATTACTTAAAGCCAACGTAGGCATATAAAAACCAACGGACACTGAATATAACGTAAATAGCACTGAAAATTCGGAGTTAGCCTCAGACGTCATCCCATATAACGCAGCAAGAAACATAAACGCTCCAGCCATAAGATGACAAAGTCCCAACAACCTTTGAGCCTGAATCCACCTATCTGCAATTATACCCATCAATGCCGGCATGAATATGGAAACTATTCCTTGCATGGAATAAAACCAGCCAATATCCATACTCATTCCTACATTGCCGAGATAACGGCCCATAGACGTAAGATAGGCGCCCCAAACCGCAAATTCGAGGAAGTTCATGAGCGCCAAACGGACTTTAAGATTCATTACAGATACTTTTTACTACCAATAATTGGACTTATCTTATGCAAAGATAATGCAAGCAAGCGCAATGAGAACTTGTTCTCTAATTGCCGAGCGCAGCTTATCTTATGCAAAGATAACGCAAAAAAAAGTATCATCAAAAAAAATAACATTATTTATATAAGCACCGACTTGTCACTTACGCATTTTCCTTAATATGTCGCTTATTTCCTCAAACTTACGTCCCATGTTAAGTTTCAAGTATATGTTGTAAAGCGAAGTAGCCCAGCGTTCTTTATCATCTGGAGCCAAAACGCGGTACTTTTCCATGTAAGGCAGCGCTTTACGATAATAATCCAACGCCGTTTTCCTTGATTTTTTATTTTTAGAGTCATTCTCAAGGGCCAAGGCCAAATTAATATAAGACACTCCGGCATTAAGATAGACGTCAGGGAACGTATCGTTACGGGCGATAAGAGTGTCACTTATGGCTATACATTCCGCATATCCGCCCATATTCAGCAAAATATTACTTTTTGCGAAAAGAAACAAAGTATTATCATCATCGTATTGAAGGGCTCTGTTTACAATGTTCATCGCCGAATCAAGCTGCTCTGAACCATTGTAATAATCCATCAATCTCGTGAAAAAGAATTTCGATTTACTATTCTCATCAAACCCTTGACGTAAAGTCACGACGTATCTCGACGTGTCTTTTTTCAATAAATACGCTTCAGACATGTAGACCAATGCACGCCTTCTGTATTTTTGGTTTGTAAGCGCCAAATCCGAATACTTCAATATGCTATCAGGCCGTTGCAATTTAAAACCGCAAAACATTGTCCAAAAAGCAGCAGAAGAACTCAACGTGTCCGTTTCCCCACAAACAAATCCGGAAAACAAAGGCTGACGTCTGCAGTCAATGTATGTATCCATCATTCCATACGCGGCATCATAATCTTTTTTCCTGACAAAATATATGCCACCGTTATAAAGGTTGCGCCGATACTTGTTCAAATACTCAGCGTTTCTCTTTCGGAAATTCAATTTAACCTTACCTTTCTTGTCAGGAAGCATGTCAACACTATCAAGACTCTCATAAGTCAGGAACATTTTACGAGCCGTGTTGAAAAATGCGGCAGTATCCGTGTTCTCCTTCAAATAAAGCTTTTCATTTGCGACCTCATACTGCGTCCTGACGGCATCAGCCAATGTTAAATATATTTTTACATTATGTTTGTTAGCCGAATCTTTCAACAACTCACGCATTGACATTTCCGCCTTATCCAAATCACTGCGTTTCTTAATGTTTGAGCGAGCCTCACTTATCTCCTTTTTTTGGGCGGATAAAGGAGAAAGCAAAAATAGTGATAGGAATACAACCAACAAACGCATCATAATGGATCAATTAAAAAGTTTCCTCAAAAACAATCACTTACTATTCAAAGAAAATAAACGTAACCAGCAAGGTAGGCCGGTAAATAATTCATACCGGCCTCCTTGCTTGATTGAAAAGCAGTCATTATTATTTAGTAAGCATCTCGGCCTCTTTCGTCTTAGCGTCGTCTGGTCCGAGTGCCCTATAACAGCATGTATAAAGAGAATATGCCCAAACGTTCTTGAACTCCATGGTCTTGTCCATGTCCTTAGCCTTCTCCAAATAGCTGATAGCTTGCATGTAAACATCGATTATAACCTTCTCGGCGTCAGGTGAGAGCCTTTTGCCGTTAGCCGTTGCCTTCTCGGCAGCTTCCTGGGCCTTGTACATGTAGCAGTTTCCAATCGAAGCGACTACGGCTACATTTGTAGGCTGCAGACCTGAAGCCTTCGTCAAAACGGCAATGGCATCATCCCACTTATGGTCGTTCATGCAAGACTGACCATGCATGGCAAGGGCGGTGAAGTTGTTAGGATCCTTTGCCAACTTACCTTCTACGAGAGCGTTAAGCGAAGCCCTGTCGTTGATGGATATGTACATCGAACAGATGGTGCTGAAAATCATGTCGTTGCTTTCGTCTTTAGCATATATGTCCTTCAACTTGTTCACATAGTTAAGCGTGTCTTCGTGGGTCTTAAGCTGACTCTGCATGACGGCCAACTTAATTTGCAATGCGTCTTGTGACATAGCTGTGTCGTTAAGGGCGATGTCGGCATACTTCTCAGCCTTTGCGTAATCCTTTGCGAGATAAGCCGAACGCGCAGCATAATAAGCTATCTGCGTAAGATTGGCATCCTTGCTCTTGTCTTGCTCCTTGAACAAAGGATAATCGGCACTTTCGACATAAGTTGCCAAATACTTGTAAGACAATGCCTCATCGGTTGCCTGGTAGTAAATGCCGGCATTAATCAAATGGAAGCGGATCGGATACAGACGCTCGGCGTTTGAATTGTGGAACTTAGGCTTAACCTTGCCTTTTTCATTTGGCTGCATGTCAAACTCATCGCATGCCACACCGTTCTCAATAGCCTGCAGCACGGCGTTGTAAAGTCCTACGGTGTCATAGGCTTCAACTTTACCCGACTGCATCTGTTCTGCAAGCTGGTTGCTGGTTATCGTGCCCTGCTCTTTCGTCACTTTGTCATAAGCGAGATCAACCAACTTATTATAACACTTGGCTTTGTCTTCTGCTGACATACTGCCAAGATTTGACTTCAAGAGATTATAAGCTTCGTTATAATCCTTGATTTTTGAAATTTGCTTGTACACGTCTTGTGCAAAAGCAGACGCGCTGAACACGGCAGCAAACGCCAAAATTGTTAATTTTTTCATAAATCAATTATTTAATTAAACCAAAATCATTCTTCTACATTTTCCTGCTCCTCTACGTCGGCATAGCCGTCTGGCTCATTGCCGTTTTCCGACGGAGCTGCCAATGCGTCGTTCCTGATAGCCTCGCTCGTGGCCGACCATTCCTTACGGCTTTCCGCCTCGACAAGAGCTTCTATGTCAGAGCTCATCACCTTGCAAACGCTAGAGATAACGTCGTTCTTCTTCGTCAGGTTGATAAGCCTTACTCCTTGCGTCGCGCGGCCCATGATCCGGCATTCAGACACTTTCAAACGGATTAGTATTCCGCTCTTGTTGATTATCATAAGGTCGTTGTCGTCGGTCACCACCTTTATCGCTACAAGGCGGCCGGTCTTTTCTGTTATGTTAAGGGTCTTTACACCCTTGCCGCCGCGGTTGGTCACGCGGTAGTCCTCAACTTGGCTCCGCTTGCCGTAACCGTTCTCGCTGACAACCATGATTGTCTCGACATCAGGCTTGTTGACAACCACCATGCCTACTACTTCGTCGTCGCCGTCGTCAAGTTTCATACCACGCACGCCCGTTGAAACGCGCCCCATAGCACGTACCGTATTCTCGTTGAACCTTACGGCGCGGCCGTTTCTGTCGGCCAAAAGCAGCTCATTATGGCCGTTTGTAAGACGAACGCCTACGACCTCGTCGCCATCGAGCACGTTGATGGCTATCACGCCGTTCGCCCTCGGACGGCTGTATGCCTCGAGGCTTGTCTTCTTTATCAGGCCGTTCTTAGTTGCGAAGACAACAAAGTGGCTGTTGATGAAGTTCTCGTCGTCAAGGCTTCCGCGCAGGCGGAGGAACGCCTTAATGCTGTCGTCGTTCTCTATGTTGAGCAAATTCTGTATTGCACGTCCCTTCGAGTTCTTGGCGCCCTCGGGGATTTCATAGCATTTCAGCCAATAGCAGCGGCCCTTGTTGGTGAAGAACATCATCGTATTGTGCATCGTCGCCGGATAGATATACTCCGTAAAGTCGTTGTCGCGGCTGTGGGCGCCCTTGCTGCCTACGCCTCCGCGCGCCTGTTCACGGAACTCCGACAACGGCGTGCGCTTGATATAACCAAGATGGCTGATAGTAATCACTACGGGGTCGTTGGGATAGAAGTCCTCCGGATTAAACTCTTCGCTTGAATATTTAATTTCGGTGCGGCGCTCGTCGCCGTATTTCTCCTTAACCTCGAGCAGTTCGTCCTTCATCACTTTCTTGCAAAGCTCAGGGTCGTCGAGTATCTGCTGCAGATAAGCTATGCGTCTTTCTATCTCCTCGTATTCGGCGTGCAGCTGTTCCATACGCAGGCCCGTCAACTGGCTCAGGCGCATGTCAACGATGGCCTTCGACTGTATCTCGTCAAAACCAAAACGCTGTTCCAAATTACGCTGGGCGTCCGACGGGGTTTTCGACGCACGTATGATATGTACAACCTCGTCGATATTGTCACAGGCGGTAATAAGCGCCTGGAGTATATGCTCACGCTCCTTAGCCTTGCGCAACTCGAACTTTGTGCGGCGGATTGTAACGTCGTGTCTGTGCTCAACGAAATAATGCACGCACTCTTTTAATGTAAGGAGGCGCGGACGGCCTTTAACCAAAGCTATGCAATTAACTGAGAATGAGCTTTGTAGCGCCGTCATCTTAAATAGCTTGTTCAATATCACGTTAGCGTTGGCATCCTTCTTGACGTCTATCACTATGCGCATGCCGTGGCGGTCAGACTCGTCGTTGGCATTACTTATTCCGTCAAGTTTGCCTTCCTTCACCAAGTCGGCGATGTATTCGATAAGCTGGGCCTTATTCACGCCGTAAGGTATCTCGGTCACAACTATCTTATCGTGAGCCTCGCCGCTTTCTATCTCGGCCTTGGCACGCATCACGATGCGCCCGCGCCCGGTAGCGTAAGCGTCCCTTACGCCGCCTATACCATATATATATGCGCCCGTCGGGAAATCGGGAGCCTTGATATACTGCATCAGTCCGTCTACGTCGATGTCGGGATTATCGATGTAAGCGCAGCAACCGTCTACAACCTCGCCAAGATTGTGCGTCGGGATGTTGGTGGCCATGCCCACGGCGATACCGTTGCCGCCGTTGACGAGCAGGTTGGGTATCTTTGTCGGCATGACGGTAGGCTCTTGCAGCGAGTCGTCGAAGTTGTTGGTCATGTCGACCGTCTCCTTGTCCAAGTCGTCCATTATGTGCTCGCCCATCTTCGACAAGCGGCATTCCGTATAACGCATGGCGGCAGGCGAATCGCCGTCTACGCTTCCGAAGTTGCCTTGGCCGTCCACAAGCGTGTAACGCATGTTCCAGTCTTGCGCCATGCGCACCAACGCCCCGTAAACCGAGCTGTCGCCGTGGGGGTGGTATTTTCCCAACACCTCGCCCACTACGCGCGCGCACTTCTTATACGGCTTGTCGCTCGTATTGCCGATGCCCATCATTCCGTAAAGTATGCGTCGGTGCACCGGCTTGAACCCGTCGCGCACGTCGGGCAAGGCACGGGCGACGATTACCGACATAGAATAGTCGATATAAGAGGATTTCATCTCCTCTTCAATGTTGATTTTGATTATCCTGTCTTGGTCAAACGTGTTATTATTATCCATTTTTATTTTAATGTATTAATTTTTATTCAAAATGCCATTTAAGGCCATTTTCTTTTGATTTAAGACGTTCTAAGCCATTTTCAGCCTGCTAAATTACTGCTTTTTCATGAGCTATGGAAATCATTTGCCGTAAAACGAACAATTTTAAACTTTATTATAACCAACCCCGCCAGCCATGATTATCCGCGACACAATACGATGTGTTACGCCTCCGCCGGAGCATGCACGACCGCCATTTGAACACGCAAAAACGCCCCTCCTACCCACTGCGGAACGGCTTTTCGTTGTACGAACGGGCCCTATAATGAAACGTCTTGAAAATCAAGGCATTATAAAACGTGGCATTTTACGGCCCGAAAGATAGCCTTTTACACGCTGAAAGGCCACCTCTTACAACGCAAAAGGCAAGGAGTTGGAAAACGCGCCGCCATATCCGTCAGCACCGATGCCGGCACGATGATTTATTGTTAAGGAAAATGAAACTAACGCCGGCACGCTTCGCTTTGTCATTTTTTTACATTACCTTTGTATCAGTTTTTAATAAAATTATGTGTCATGAATAAGAAACTACTGACAAACGTTTTGGCATTGCTTGCCGCAATACCTGCATTTTCACAAAAATCGTTTGACGTAACAATCGCTAACAACTACTCGAAAGCTAAGACTAACGTCCCTATCGTACTTGAGCTTAAAGGATACGGCATCGACGTTAAGTCGGCGTTGGTTACCGACGGCGGCAAGGAAATACCTTGCCAACTTGACGACATCAACCAAGACGGGGTGAACGACGAACTTTGCTTCATAACCGACGTTGACAAAAACTCATCAAAAAAGGTAAACGTAACGTTGTACGACAAAGGCACACAGAAGGACTACGAATCACAAGTGTACGTGGAAATGCTGTTGAGCAACAGGAAGGTAAAGGAGACTAACAAGCAAAACCTGTACATCTCGCAACTGACCGTTGACAACGGTACCAACCCTTACTGGACGCTGCACCACCACGGAGCAGCCTTTGAGAACGACATGGTGGCATACCGAATATACTTCGACCACCGCCAAACCGTTGACATTTACGGCAAATACCTGAAGCGCCTTGAACTGAAAGAAACCCAATTCTATCCTGACGACAAGCAAAAGGCCGCCCAGTATGGCGACGACGTACTTTGGGTAGGCTCGACCCTGGGACTCGGAACACTCAGGGGATGGGACGGCAAGAAACCCACTATGCTCGAAGACGTAGACAAAAGAAGCCAAAGGATTATTTCGCGCGGCCCTATACGCACGATTGTCGAGGTGAAAGACAAGGGATGGACGCCGCAGCCCGGCATGCAGCCGATAGACATGACCGCACTCTACACTCTTTACGCAGGGCGCAGGGAGTGCCACGTCGACGTGAAATTCAACAAGCCGGCATCAGGTTATCTTCTGTCGACAGGCTTCATCAACGTTAAGAACTCCACCGAGTTTTCAGATAAGAAAGGGCTTCGGGGATGCTGGGGCACCGACTGGCCGGTATCGGCGAAAGACAGCGTAGGGCATAAGCGCGAAACCGTCGGCCTCGGAATATACGTTCCTGAAAAATACATCGTTAGCGAAGAGCCTGCAAACAAGGACAACTATGCCTACGTTATAAAAACAGACACCGACGAACTGCATTACCAAATAACGTTCTGCAGCGACAACGAGACATTCGGATACCATAAAGACAAGGATTGGTATGAATTCTTGAAAGAGTGGAAAGACGACGTTACGCATCCCGTTGTGATTAAATAAAACAAAAACATGGCGCCGGATTTGCAACAATACAAACAAATCCGGCGCCACGTTTTTTCATTTATTGAACGACCTTGAACCTTATCCTAAACGAATGTTCTTCCTCGTTCCAGTTTGTTCCTAACATCTCAAACCGTCCGATCTGCGATGTCGAGCGTACATGTTTGCCTATGCACGGGCAAACGTCGTAATCGCCTATGCGCACTAAGCGTATAGTATCAGACGCGTCTTCAGGCAGCTTGTCGAGCAAAACGCCTTCAGGCACGTCGTCCCTGCCAACGTACTCGAATGTAACGGGTAGGTCTTCTTCTATCAGTTCGTTCATCCGCCGCGCTATCTCCTTTTCCTCATGGCGGTCGGGCTTATGGTCTAATATATAGCTGATTTTACTTTTCTTACGCTCAATATGCGCATTCTTAGAGCGTTCGCAACCGAACATCCTTATCATTGTCTGGTTCAAAAGGTGCTCGGCGGTGTGCGCAGGAGGAAACTCTTCCTTATTATGCGCGTTAAGACTGAAATTCTCTTCCATTGCTCATAATTTAAATTTATACACTCTTCCACCGTATGCTCCGATACCGAACTTAACAGTTCCGTCTGCCTTCAACGGCATTTCAATTGCCGAATCGTCGCTCAACAAGTCGACGGCGGTAACCGTTTTCTCAGGTAAACCCATATATTCGAATGCGTGTCGCGGCAGACACACATCGCATTCCACTGCTTTGTCGGAAAAATTCACGGCGACCAATAAGGCTTCGTCTTCGTATTTACGTAAGAAAACATATTGTTTTTGCGGGTCAAATGCCCCACCCGGGTTGCCATTGGCATACATCAAGTCGAAGAAAAGCCCGTCGCTTACCGCCTTTTCTGATTTTGCGATATTCAAAATCCTTGCGTATTGGCTTTCCAACATTCTTTCTTCGGTCGACATCTTCCTCCTGTTCACATAACCGTGGAATAAGGTTTGCACCGTCCAATAATCGAAAATAGTAGTTCGGCCGTCGCGTCCGCTAAACCCTTCCTCGTCCATTCCGCGCTCGCCAAACTCCTGACCGGCATAAAGCATGAACGGATTTTCGCCCATTAGCGCGCTTACGATCAAGGCAGGAACGCCACGTTTACCTTCGCCTGCAAGGAAATCGCTTGCAATGCGCACTTCATCGTGGTTTTCAAGGAAATACAGCATGTGGCCTTTTATGTCGTCAACCGACTGCCATTGCCAAGTGATGGCCGAGGCAGGACACGTTCCACGCATGATTCCGCATAGGCAATCGTACATTCCGACTTTGTCGTAAAGGTAATCAAAACCACAAGAAACAAAACTACGGTAAAGCGAAGGATTGTAGACTTCACCAATAAATATGATGCCTTTATGTAAGCCTTTGATGCGGCTTATCGCCCATTTCCAAAATTCGGTAGGCACCATTTCTGCCATGTCGCACCTGAATCCGTCGACGCCTTTTCCCGCCCAGAAACGTAAAATGTCATACATCTTATTCCATGTGTCAGGAACAGGATCGAAGTGATACGACCTTCCACCGGCATCGCAATAGTCGACTCCGTAATTGAGTTTCACCGTTTCATACCAATCTGTCGTTCCGGGACGGTTGTCGAAGTGGTCGTTACCAGTGGCCTTGGCCGGAAATTCCGTGTAAGGATAACCTACGCCGGCAGCCAAATCGAAATAAGGTTCGAATGGAACACCAACGCAATAGTAGAAATTATTGCTTGGAGAGAATCCCATTCCAGTGTCGTCCGTCTCGCCCAAGTCTTTTATTCCCTTTGGTTTAGCAACCGACTTATACTGTCGTGCGACATGGTTTGGAACAAAATCTATTATGACTTTCAGTCCCATTTTATGCGTCCGCTCTACAAGAACCTCAAATTCTTCCATGCGTTTGGATACATCTTCGGCCAAATCAGGGTCTACGTCATAATAATCGGCTATGGCATAAGGAGAGCCGGCGTTGCCCTTTACGACGGCAGGATGCTGGTTGGGAATGCCACATGACGAATAATCCGTCTTTGAGGCATGGCGTATTACGCCCGTGTACCAAATATGGGTTGCGCCTAATTTCTTAATCCTGCGCAATGTAGAATCGTCGAAAAAACTCATCTTTCCGCAACCGTTCTCAGCCAAAGTGCCGTTTTTCTTGCATTCGAATGTCTTGTTTCCGAACAAGCGCGTAAAGACTTGGTATATGATTATTTTATGTTTCATGGTTTTATTTTATTCGTAAAATGTGTAATTCCTGACACTACCGCACAGCCGTAAACAAGCATGCGTGGCGCCATACAGTCATAAAACGCATAATTGGGCACACCCTTAGCGGAAACTGAAACCGCCAAGGCGTATGCCCAATTATGATTTATACGTTATGATTTATCGTCATGCTATGCCATGAGCTGCAACATTCTTGTCGATGCGGGCTATCATTCCTTGCAGAGCCTTACCCGGTCCACATTCGGTAAAGTCGTCAGCGCCGTCGGCGATCATAGACTGGACACACTTTGTCCACTTAACCGAGCTTGTAAGCTGGGCGATAAGATTTGCCTTAATCTCGTCGGGATTAGAATGCGGCATGCCGTCTACATTCTGGTAAACAGGGCATTTCGGAGCATTAAACGTGGTCTGCTCTATGGCAGCCTGAAGCTCGTCCTTTGCCGGTTGCATCAGCGGTGAGTGGAATGCTCCGCCAACTTTCAAGGGAAGGGCACGCTTAGCTCCGGCAGCCTTCAGCTTCTCGCAAGCCTCGTTAATGGCCTCGATGTTTCCGCTTATTACCAACTGACCCGGGCAGTTGAAATTGGCCGGTACGCAGACATGGCCTTCCTTGTTGATTTCCGCACAAATTTCTTCAACCTTTTCGTCAGGGAGACCAATAATTGCCGCCATTGTAGAAGGAGCGGCCTCGCATGCCTTCTGCATAGCCATAGCACGGGCGTAAACCAATTTCAATCCGTCTTCAAAGCTCAACGCCCCTGCGGCAACAAGTGCGGAGAACTCTCCGAGGGAATGGCCTGCGACCATTGAGGGGGCGAAGTCATCGCCCATGCACAATGCACTGATAACGCTGTGCAAGAAAACGGCCGGCTGAGTAACCTTTGTCTGCTTCAGTTCGTCGTCCGTACCGTTGAACATGATTTCGGTAATGTTGTAACCGAGAATATCATTAGCCTTTTCAAAAAGTTCCTTTGCCAAAGGATTGTTGTCGTACAGGTCTTTACCCATACCTACGAATTGTGCTCCCTGTCCGGGAAATACAAATGCTTTCATATTAATAAAAAATTTAATATAAGATATTTTAGCGTGCAAAGTTAGCACTTTTCCGCCACACCTGCAAGTAATAACGCCATTATCAACGTTATTTTCAAATTCAAGCAGGATTCAATTTATAAGATATATGGGAAAATCAAATACCTAACGATCCGCTAATATGCCTCATCTGGCGATGGGAAAGAAGAATCTTTCACATCTGAAACATAACGGCCTATGGCGTCAGTCATCACTGAATTCAAGTCAGCATATCTCCGTAGGAACCTCGGACTGAACCCCTTTGTCATACCGAGCATGTCAGCCACAACGAGGATCTGCCCATCCGTTCCGCCACCTGCACCTATGCCTATTGTAGGTATTGGAAGATTCCTTGTAACCTCTGCGGCCAGTTTAGCCGGCACTTTCTCAAGTACAATGCTAAAACAGCCTGCTTCGGCAAGTTTTTCCGCATCAGCCATCAACTTTTGCGCTTCCGCCTCATCCTTTGCGCGAACGGCGTATGTGCCGAACTTGTTGATGCTCTGCGGCGTAAGCCCCAAATGCCCCATTACTGGTATGCCTGCATCAAGTATGCCTTTTACGGTATCAATAATCTCTGCACCGCCTTCCAACTTTAATGCGTCACACCCACTCTCTTTCATTATCCTTACCGCATTCTCGACTCCCTTCTTGCGGTCGGATTGATAACTACCGAAAGGCATATCGCATACAACAAGAGCGCGCTTAGCGGCACGCACAACTGACTTTGCATGATAAATCATCTGCTCAACGGTCATCGGCAATGTCGTAACATTACCGGCCATTACGTTTGAAGCCGAATCACCTACGAGAATTCCGTCAACTCCTGCGGAATCAACAATTCCGGCAGTAGTGAAATCGTAAGACGTGAGCATTGAGATTTTTTCTCCACGCTGCTTCATTTCGATAAAACGATGCGTTGTCACTTTTCGCGCGTCGCTTACTAAATATCCAGTCATTCTTTATTTAAAATTAGTCGTATTCAGTTAAAACCAAAATTGCAAAAGCACAAACCTATTATTAAAACTTTGATTTCAGGGTCTGCGGTATATGCATGAAATCAGGAATTACGAAATCACAATACGGTTTGATTTCATCTGCTTTGTTCGTCGTCGACAATCCAACGATTGTCATCCCGGCGGCCCGTCCGGATTTCAGTCCATTGAAACTATCCTCGAAAACGACACACTCATCCGGGCTTACGCCGAGCGCAGCCGCCCCTTTATAGTAACAATCAGGATCTGGTTTGCTTCGTTCAAAATCCTCTGACGTAAGTATCGCATCAAACAAGCTCCTGAATTCTTCATGAGCGGCATAAACGGAACGCATTTTCATCATATTCGAACTCGTGACCACAGCTGTCTTTATTCCTTTACATTTCAAGGAACCGATAAAATCAAGGAACCCGTCTATATATTCAAAACCCATGCCTCGTTCAAATTCATCAAGAGCGGCTATGATTTTCGGTTGCTCGTCTTTCAATCCTGAAAAGTATTTATCAAATATCATAACAAGCGTTTGTCCCTTGATTTCATTCTCCAACCCCGGTTTATCCGGATGGTACATCCTACATTGCTCTCCCCAAAATTTCGAGTACTGGCTTTCTGTATCAAATACGACACCGTCCAAATCAAAAAGTGCCGCACGTATCAATGTATCGGTCATACTTCTTAAATTACAAATTACGAACGGAACACCAACAATATAATGCTAAGTCTTTTTTGCCATAATTGCCATTATGGCAGAAGCAACTCACAGGAATGCTACACCCATAGTGCTAAACCACTTTTGACAACATCAAAACGTCTACCGCTCAAGTTTTCGGCTGCAAAATTAATCATTTTGCAAAATAAAACGAAAAATACTTGTCGTTTTCCTGTGTTTGACTTAATTTTGCATAGCGTATCAAACATAAATTCAATACAATAACAACCAAAACATTAAAGAAAATGAAAAAAATCTCAACATCCATACTTATTGCGGCAACAGCCTTGATGACTACATTTTCTTGTGGGAACCAATCAAACAATGGGAACAACAATAAGGACAGCATAACGTTCGACAGCATAAAAGTAGACTCAACCTTGTCACTGAGCGACAAACCCGATGCCCCATCATGCCATGTAAGTTTATGCCTTACATACGCTAAAGGGAAGAACGCCGACTTTATAAACGACTCTATAATAAGGTCTGGCATCCTCTGTCCGGATTATTTTTCAATTACATCCCGCAAGTTGACTCCTGCAGAAGCTGCCGATTCATTCGTAACACGATACGTTAGCGAATATCAGCGCGATTACGGAGAGATGTACAAAGCCGACATGGGGCACGGAGCGTCGTACAACTGTGAGTACATCGTAAGGACAAGGGTCATTGACGACAATGACAAATATTACACTTACATCGCTGACATTTATAATTACGGAGGCGGCGCTCACGGCATTTCCTACGTCGTAGCCAGAAACATCGACGCTTCAACCGGAAAAATAGTCTCACTGAAAGACATTTTCGTACCCGGATACGAAAATGAGCTGAACGACCTTATTGTAAAATCACTTTGTAAGAAATACGATGTGGCAGACCTTGAGGCATTGCGCGAAAGAACGATATTCTATGGTATTGACGTATACGCCCCCGACAACTACATTATCGGTAACGACGACATCACTTTCATTTATTCATCAGACGAAATTGCGAGCCACGCGGAAGGTGAAATTAGGGCGACAATAAAAAACAGCGACCTCGAAAAACTTTTCAGAAAATAAACGACATGCAAACAACTGACATACTTTTAAAATATTTCCACAACCTGACAGACAAGCAGCGCGGACAATTCGACGCGCTGAACGACTTGTATCACGAATGGAACAGCAAGATTAACGTTATCTCGCGTAAAGACATCGACTCGCTTTACGAGCACCACATACTACACTCCTTGGCTATTGCAAAAGCCGTCAACTTCAGACCTGGCACGAAAGTGCTCGACCTTGGTACGGGTGGAGGGTTCCCCGGAATTCCATTGGCAATAATGTTTCCCGAAACCAACTTCAAGCTGATAGACGGCACAGGCAAGAAAATTCTTGTGGTAAAGGAAATATCAAAAGCGATAAAATTGGAAAACTGTGAAGCCGAACAATTAAGGGGCGAAAACGAGACCGGTAAATACGACTTCGTAGTAAGCCGCGCCGTAATGCCCCTGCCCGACCTTGTCAACTTAGTGAAAAAGAACATTTGCAAACCCCAACGCAATTCGTTGCCCAACGGACTGCTATGCCTGAAAGGCGGCAACATAACAGAAGAAGTAAAACCATTTAAACACATTGCTGACATAATCGACATCGAAAGTGTTTTCGATGAAGAATGGTTCAAACAGAAATATTTGATTTACATACCTTTATAATATAGCAAGACCGACCAATATGCTGAACATAAAAAAGTTCGTATGCAACATGTTCCAAGAGAACTGCTATGTGGTGAGCGATGAAACGGACGAATGCATTATCATTGACTGCGGTACGTTCTTCGAGGAAGAAAAAAAATCCTTGGCTGAATACATAAAAAGCAACGGCCTGAAACCCAAGCACCTACTGTGCACGCACGGGCATGTCGACCACAATTTCGGCAACAAGTTCGTTTACGACGAGTTCGGCCTGCAACCGGAAATTAGCCAAGCCGACGAACAACTTATCACCTCCCTCTCCACACAGGCCAAAGCATTTACAGGCATGGAATGTACTATCGACGTTCTGCCGGTCGGCTCTTACATTGACGAAAAAAGCAAAATAAAATTCGGTTCACACGTCATTACGGTCATCCCCACTCCCGGCCATTCACCTGGTTCGGTTTTCTTTTATTGCAAGGAAGAAGCGCTCACATTTTCAGGAGACACGCTTTTCAACATGAGCGTAGGACGCACCGACCTCGGATTGGGCGATTTCGACGAACTGATGAAAAGCCTTGGACGCATAGCGGAATCACTGCCGCAAGATACAACAATCCTCCCTGGGCACGGTCCTAAGACGAATATCGGATTCGAAATGTCGTACAACCCATATTTAAAAGCCGTAAAGAAAACAAATGGCTGAAAGAATAATCATGGGCATCGACCCCGGAACAAACGTCATGGGCTACGGACTACTGAAAGTGAACGGCAACAAAGCCGCAATGCTTGCCATGGGGGTTATCGACATGCGTAAAATACACGACCCGTACCTAAGGTTGGGAAGGATTTTCGACCGTGTAACAAGCCTGATCGAAGAATTCCTACCTGACGAAATGGCCATAGAAGCTCCTTTTTTCGGTAAAAACATACAGTCCATGCTAAAGCTCGGACGAGCGCAAGGAGTGGCCATCGCCGCCGCGATACACCACGACGTACCCATTCACGAATACGCCCCGTTGAAAATAAAAATGGCGATAACAGGCCAAGGTCTCGCTTCAAAACAACAAGTTGCCGGCATGCTGAAACGTTTGCTTAACCTAAGGGACGACGAACACATCCAATTCATGGACGCAACCGACGCCTTGGCAGCAGCATACTGCCACTTCATGCAATCGGGAGCACCTGCTTCGACAAGGAAATACGGCAGTTGGAAAGACTTCGCAATAAAAAACAAAAACAGGATAAGCGGTAACGGCGTATAAGCGGCCGGTTATTACCGGCTTTGCTTAAAAAAACACACTGCACCATGAGCGAACCGATACAACTGACAATAGTCATAGCTGCGATTGTCTTTTCTGCGGCATACGCAATATGGCGCATACGCAAGTCGTTAAAGGACAAAAGCGGAGCATGTTCGGGATGTCCGCTAAAAGAAACATGTGAGAAAAACAAGAAAAACAATCACTGAATTTCAGTTTTTCACTACATGTTATTTTTTCTTTTCCAATTGGGAAAGCATGCACTGACGTCATTATTTTTATTATCAGATGTTAAATTACCCCCCCCGAATGCATAATTTTATTAAAAATAAACACTCAACGGAACAATCCAACAAGAAATAAGCGTAACTTTGGAGTAAAATTAATTTCCAAAAGCATGAAAAACCAACAAATTCTTAAACTTGTTTTCCTGCTGACAGCAGTTGTTACGTTCTTTTCTTGTGAAAAATACAATGCCGACGAAGGCATTGAAGCTAAAGAAGCCAACAGTACATTGATAGTGCGCACGCGTGCGGCCACGGCCGACGGAACGGATTCGCAGGATGAGGCAAAAGTAAGTTACCCCGTGAACGTTTATATTTTCGACGCCGAAAGCAAGTGCATCATGCTTGACGTAATCGCGTCTGAAGACGAAGAACTGTCGCTGAAACTGCCCGAAGGGAATTACGACGTTTACGCGATAGCCGGAGCGAATGAAGAAGACTACGACATGCCGACCAAGGAAAACGCAACGAAAGACGCCGTCGTTACCCTGCGCGACAGCCATAAACACGGAGACCTGATGACGGCGAACAGCATCGTAACACTCGGCAGTGAAGAATCAAACACTTTGACTTTGTCGTTAGAACGAAAAGTAATGATGCTCGAAACGGTGACAATGAGCAACATACCCGACGATGTGACAGGCGTTTCGCTGACAATAAGTCCGTTGCATGAAAGCCTCCTGCTCAACGGCAACTATTCCAGTGAAACCGGGTCATACACCGTGAACCTAACGAAAGGCAGCGACGGGAGCACATGGAAAAACACCGAAAGTGCTTATTTATTAGAAGCCGTAGGTATGGCTACATTCAAAGTCACACTTACCCGTGCCGACGGCTTAAACCATAGTTATTCTTATTCTTGCAAAGATGAATTAAAAGCAAACTATAAAATCAATATCTCAGGAACTTACAAAGAAGACGACATTGCCATTAAGGGTACGATAACCGGTGCCACTTGGGCAGGCACGATTGATGTGGATTTTACATTCAATAACGGTGTAATTGACGACAACATCCCTGATTACGCACCTACCGTCGGAACATTGTATAAAGACTGCTACGTGCTTAAATCAGAAACGGCAGGAAATAAAACAACAGTAACATTGGTAACCACAGACTATAAAAACAAATTAGTATTTGAAAAAGGGAATCAAGAATCAATGAAAACTGCTGTTAATGCAGGCATTGCTGAATTAGCCGTTGATGAAATAGAAGGCTGGCGCTTACCTACGCTTGAAGAATTAAAGTATGTAAAAGACAATAAAGACTATATCAATGAAAAACTTCGGCAACATAATAAACAAATATTTGACATTGATGATGGTGTTCATTCTTATTTTTATTTGGATGAAAATAATTTGATAAATGTTTATTGCCCATTTAGAGATGATACCAATAATTCTCCTGGCTCAGGACTCGCATCCGTTATCCTCCGTGCATTTGCAACGGTTGTATTTACAAAATAAAAATACAAAATATGCAAAACGCACTATAAACATAAAGGGCTGCAAGAGCACGCTAACTTATTGATAATCAACACGAATACGAAAGGTAACCTTTTACGACGCAAAAGGTTACCTTTTAGTTTGTCAAAGACCGCCTTTGACAAACTAAAAAGCCATGAAGCATATAAGTTCCGGATAAGGATGATTTCACAAAAAGTATTGTTGTTGTAACTTTGATATGCGTGGTCTGGATAAGATTGGCTATCGCACCGCCTCATGACACATTTCACCGACTGTTACTGCGAAGTCTGCAGGAATCGGTTTCCCGTGCATTTTTATAACAAATTCTTGTTAAAACGCTTTTTTCATTATGTTTATTTTGAGTTTCGCCCGAATTGCCTTATCTTTGCAAGACACAAGCGTAATGACGCAAAAGCAAGTCTTTTTCAGCTTCAGCTAAACGTGTTGACATTATGAACGAGAAAATCAGAATAAAGGATATCGCCGAAAAATCAGGAGTGTCGGTAGGTACGGTGGACCGAGTGCTGCACAACCGCCCAAACGTGTCAAAAGGGGCGAGGGAAAAGGTAGAGTCGGTCTTGAACAACATCAACTACCAGCCGAACATGTACGCCAGTGCTTTGGCATACAACAAGCGTTACACTTTTTACTGCATCATACCCAAACACGAGTCAGAGGCTTATTGGGAAGAGATAGAGGAAGGCGCGAACAAGGCATGCGAGTCGCGGCGCGACTTCCACATAAGCCTGAAAATGATGTATTACAAGAGGTTCGACACAGATACGTTCGTGCAGAAAAGCAAAGAATGCCTCGATGCCTCACCTAACGGCGTGATAGTCGTGCCGAGCGAGCTTGATGTGACGAAAGCCTTTACGGACACCCTGCACGAGCGGAAAATCCCGTTCATACTGCTCGACTCATACATGCCTGACCTTAAGCCCCTGTCCTTCTATGGGCAGGATTCTTTCTGCAGCGGCTTCTTCGCTGCGAAAATGCTGATGCTGATAGCTTCCGGAGAAAAGGAAATAATGCTGATGAAACAAACAAAGAACGGCAAGGTTGCAAGCAAGCAGCAGGAAAACAGGGAGGTGGGATTCCGCCACTACATGCAAGACCACTTTCCCGACATCAGGATTTCCGACCTCGACCTGCCTCTCGACGAAGATAAAGCGCGGTACGACGACTTGCTGGAAGGTTTCTTCACCGCCCACCCCGACGTCCACCACTGCATAACGTTTTGCTCGAAGGGACATATCGTAGGCGAATTCCTGTTAAGGACAGGCAGGCGCAACATTCAGATTATGGGTTACGACATGGTTGAGAGGAACGCCAAATGCCTACGCCTCGGCTCGATGTCGTTCATCATCGCCCAACACGCCTTCATGCAGGGTTACAACTGCGTCGACACGCTTTTCAAAGCCATTGTGCTGAAAAAGAAAGTAAATCCTGTAAACTATATGCCGATAGAACTGCTGACCAAGGAAAACATCGACTTCTACCGGAGGACACAATTATAAACCGTGACATTGCGTATGCCGTGCCATACCGCATGCTTATCAGTCCAACTACTTTAACACCTTAAGAATATAAACAAATCATCTAAACATTATGGAAAAAACTTCTTTTATAAAGATCAACAGAGCCGACACCGTGGTTGTATGCCTAAGAGACTTCAAAAAAGGTGAAACCATAAGCGTAGACGGCAAAACCATCGAAGTGTTGCAAGACACGCCGGCAGGACACAAGATCCTAATCCAAGACACCCCGTCGGGTACTAACATAATCAAATACGGCTACCCCATAGGCCATGCGAAAGAGCAGCTTACGGCAGGGCAATGGGTGAACGAGAACAACCTGAAAACCAACCTGTCGGGCACACTCTCATACGAATACCATCCAGTCGACGAAGAACTTGGCATTCCTGCCGAGAACCTTACGTTCAAGGGATACGTGCGAAAGAACGGAGAAGTAGGCATCAGGAACGAAGTATGGATCGTGCCTACCGTAGGATGCGTGAACGGTATTGCAGAGCGCCTGGCCGGCATGCTGGCGGAAGAAACCAAGCTCGAGGGCATAGACGCCGTGCATGCATGGCACCATAATTACGGTTGCTCGCAACTTAGCGAAGACCATGAAAATACGAGGAAAGTGCTGCGCGACATCGTGTTGCACCCAAACGCCGGTGCGGTGTTGGTGTTGAGCCTTGGTTGCGAGAACAACCAACCCGACCAGTTTGAACGCCTGTTGGGCGACTACGACAAGGAAAGGATAAAATTCCTCGTCGTACAAAAAGTCAAGGGCAACGAGATAGATGAAGGCATGCGTATCCTGCGCTCCCTTTACGACATTGCAAAGAACGACAAGCGTACAGACTGTCCGTTGAACGAATTGCGCGTAGGACTGAAGTGCGGCGGCAGCGACGGTTTCAGCGGCATTACCGCAAACCCGCTTGTAGGAGAATTTTCCGACTACCTTGTAGCCCAAGGTGGCACGTCGATACTGACCGAAGTACCTGAAATGTTCGGTGCGGAAACGATTCTGATGAACCGTTGCAAGAATGAAGACCTGTTCAACCAAACAGTGAAACTCGTGAACGACTTTAAGGAATATTTCTTAAGCCACGGAGAGCCCGTGGGCGAAAACCCTTCGCCCGGCAACAAGGCAGGAGGCATATCCACACTTGAGGACAAGGCGTTGGGATGTACACAAAAATGCGGACGCGCTCCTGTAAGCGGCGTCCTCGGATACGGCGACAGGCTCGCCGTAAAAGGGCTCAACCTGCTGTCTGCGCCCGGCAACGACCTCGTAGCGTCAACGGCATTAGCCGCTGCCGGCTGCCAAATCGTACTGTTCACAACGGGCCGCGGTACGCCGTTCGGCACATTCATCCCCACAATGAAAATATCGACAAATTCCGATTTGTATAAGAACAAACCAAATTGGATTGACTTCAACGCCGGCGAATTAGTCGACGGTACGGATATGCAAGCCCTACTGCGCAAGTTCATTGAAAAGATAATAGCAGTAGCAAGCGGCGAACAAACATGCAACGAAAAGAACGGATACCGCGAAATATCCATCTTCAAGAACGGCGTAACTCTGTAAAACTTATTTCATCAAACATACGGGCGACAAGCATGCTGGCAGATTATAAAGCTCCCAGCTGCTTGTCTCTCGTTTGGTAATCTTGCACATGCTCTCGTAACCGTATTTCAAAAAAGGAGCAATGAGGATATTATTCAGGAATTTCACCAAACTTTTGGCAATAGGAAAGTTTGAATCAGACTGCATGGTTGAACGCATGTCTGAATTCAAATGGAACAAACTATTCCTCGTCGCTATTGCATACGGGGTTGACGACTATATCTCAACCGGCATTATGAAATCTGGCGGCGAGGCCATACCAAGAAATATTTATGAAACAGCCTGCAACAATTCTTCACAGGCAAAGGTTGGGATAAATACCGACAAGTTCTCCGCTCACAACTTTACTTCAAGGCAACAAGCAAAAAAATTCTCGAACTTTTACCTCAACAGGAAATACAACCGAATCATCTTCAACGAGGTGCACAGCATTGACACGTCCATCGATTCGCTGGTTTTATTGGACAAGCTGACAGATAATATCAATAAGTTTGTAAACGAAGGCATTGACATAAAGTCACTTGCCGACTTGGGCACATATTTGAGAACATGTGGCAATAAAATAGATTTTGTCAAAATCGAAAACTGGACCAATGCATTAAGGATAAGGAACATCAGCAACATAATTGCCTGTTGCCTGATTTGTTTGTTCAGGTTCGAGCCTGACGAATTTCCCTTCATAAAAAACATGAATGGAAAATACCAACGCAAAATAAACCGACTGCTCGAAGAAGAGCTGAATGCAGTTCCTCAGCTAACAAAAAACCAATCTGTAGATGAGGAAAAACACCGACAGGGGATCAATCCTATCAGCAAACCCAGTGCCAAACCGCTGAAATATTTCAAGTATTTCCCACTTGAAACGTCAAGCCGCTTTATGGCAAACATCCTCAAAAGTCTTTCAAACATTGATGAATAACTAAAATTATATAATTTATTTTGCCATACGGACGATTAGGAGTACCTTTGCAAAAATAAGATTTTTAGGATGAAACGACATATATTTTTCTTCATTTGCTTACTCTTTCTCGGCATTAACCACACATCCGCCCAAAGCGATGAAAGCAACATTCTGTGTGAGGATACATGCCGCCACGTCCACGGTATAGACTTAAGCCACTACCAGGGCGACGTGTTTTGGGAGGCAGTAGGAGCCAACAGCAAGATGGCGTATGTCTACCTGAAAGCAACGGAAGGAAGCACGCACATCGACAAGACATACGAACGAAACATAGAATTAGCCCATAAAAACGGGCTGAAAGTTGGCTCATACCATTTTTTCCGTCCTAAGACCGAACTTGAAAAACAGCTTCAGAACTTCATGTCACAATGCCGTCCCGGAGACCAAGACCTCATTCCGATGATTGACATCGAATCAACAGGAGGTTTGAAAACCGAAGAATTCTGCGACTCACTGTTCAAATTCCTCGACATGGTGGAAAAAGCGTATAGGCAAAAACCCTTATTATACACTTACACAAACTTTTACAACAAACATCTTGTCGGTAAAATAGACGGCTATAAGTTGATGATAGCCCAATATTCAGAAGAAAAGCCAAAACTGGCGGACGACCATGATTACACGATGTGGCAATACACAGCCAAAGGCAGAATCAACGGAATAAATACATACGTTGACAAGAGCCGCTTCATGGGACGCCACAGCATGCGTGAAATAAGATTCAAGCATTTTTAACATAAAAGAAAAAGCAATAATTATTATAAGGAATTATACTAATGGCAATTATTAAATGTCCGGAGTGTGGTCATCAGATCAGCGACAAAGCTCCAGTGTGTCCAAGTTGCGGAGTGGAAATAGCAGGCAAAATCATAAAATGCCCTTATTGTGGAGAAATATATTTTAAAAACGAAATAGTGTGCCCACATTGCCACAAGGCAATTGACGATAATGCAGAAAGAAGCGAAAACCCGCAGCAAAAACATACGGACAAGGCTGTTGAAGACATTTCTTCCAACAACATTACAACCGTAAGCAACACAAACAATACGGCATTGACAGAAACCACGAAAGGCAATGGTGGAAACAATGACGATAAAGACAAAAAAAACAATAGGGCAACAATCATAGCATCGGTCATTATTGCTTTAATCGTATTGGGCACATGCCTGTATTTCTACAAAAACGCAGAAACGGACAAAGAGCAGGAAGAATACGAATTCGCCATGAGGAGCGACGATCCAACCGTATTACAAACATACCTTAACAATTTTAAAAGTGCTCCCAAAGAACACATAGATTCAATCACCGCACATTTGGAAAGGCTCTATAAACAGGATCAGGACTGGACTAACGCTGTAATAAGCGGTTCGAAGATAGCCTTGACAGATTACTTGGACACTCATCCCGACAGTCCGTACAGACAAGAGGCTTTGGAAAAAATAGACTCTATCGATTGGGCGCAATCCGTAAAACTTAATACGGCCGATGCCTACCAAATGTATGTCGACGCACATTCTGACGGAGCACATTACGAAGAAGCAATGATTGCGCTGAAGAAAATAAAATCAAGCGAAGTAAGCGTTGACGAAAGACTCACAATCAGCGGTATCTTCCATGACTTTTTCGTATGCATAAACTCAAAAGACGAAAACAACCTAACGGCAAACGTAAGTGAATACATAAACTTCCTCGGCAAACAGAATGCGACAAAAAACGACATCGTATCGTTCATGCACAAGCTGTACAAAGCCGACGTTGCCAATATGGTTTGGAGCATTCCTGGCAGTTACGACATACAGAAAAAAGAAATAGGCGACGAACAATACGAGTATGACACGACATTCATGGCAAACCAAAAAGTCAGGAAAACCGATGGAACAGAGGTTGTCGACACGTACAGGATAAACGCAAAGGTTGACCCGGACGGGAAAATAACAGAATTGGCCATGACAAGAATTGTAGAATAAAACCAAACGGATTTTATACGACATCCAGACATGAATAAGTTGATAATCACATGCTTGATTCTTTGTTGCCATTTCACGACAATGAAAGCGGAAAATAAAACTATCGAAATACGGGTTATCCAAACGAGCGACGTACATGGAAGTTTCTTCCCATACGACTTCATCGACCGTAAGCCGGCACAAGGTTCGCTGGCCCGTGTAAGCACTTACGTTAAGAAATTAAGAAGCGTTTACGGCGACAAGCTGCTTCTTCTTGACAACGGCGACATACTGCAAGGACAACCAACGTGCTATTATTGCAATTTCGTAAAGCCTGAGATGCCCAACGTTGCGGCATCGATAACAAATTACATGAGCTACGACGCCCAGACTATTGGGAACCACGACATTGAAACAGGACATGCTGTTTATGACAAATGGGCAAGCGAATTAAAATGTCCTTTGCTCGGTGCGAACATGATAAATACGTCGACCAATAAGCCTTATCTAAGACCATACACCATGCTTGACCGCGACGGAGTGCGCTTAGCCGTAATAGGATTAACAACTCCGGCCATACCCAACTGGCTGAACGAACGCCTTTGGAGCGGCATACGCTTCGACGACATGACACAAAGTGCCAAGCATTGGATTGACTTCGTCAAAACAAACGAACATCCGGACATAATCATCGGCTTGTTCCACTCGGGACGCAACGGCGGCATAAGCACCGACCAATATGAGGAAAATGCGGTAATACGCATAGCCAATGAAGTTCCGGGGTTCGATCTTATACTATACGGTCATGACCACCGGGCCAACAAAGAGTACATAACCAACACGAACAACGACAAAGTGCTCTGCCTGAATCCGTCGTCGAATGCCGAATATGTTTGCGACGCTATAATCAAAATAACTAAAGACAATGGGAAAGTTGTAATGAAGAATGTTACAGGCGACGTCTGCGACATAAGGCAACAGCCTGTTGACGAAGAATTTATGGCATATTTCAAGAGCGACATGGACAGCGTCAACGCTTTCGTAAACCGCAAAATCGGCACATTCAAGAATTCGATCCATACCCGCGATTCGTATTTCGGCAACAGTGCATTCTGCGATTTCATACATAACCTGCAATTAAAAGAGACAGGAGCGGACATATCATTTAATGCACCGCTGACGTTCGACGCAAGCATCAATGCCGGCGACGTACATGTCAGCGACATGTTCAACCTATATAAGTATGAAAACCAAATCTGCGCATTGCGCATGACGGGTAAGGAAATCCACGACTATCTTGAAATGAGCTATGCCTTGTGGACAAACCAAATGGCATCACCTTCAGACCACATCATGCTGCTTGAACACAACGGCAACGGACACAACGGCTATGGATTCAAAAACCTTGCCTTCAATTTCGACAGCGCGGCGGGCATCGATTATGAAGTCGACGTAACAAAACCGACAGGACAGAAAGTGAAAATCATACGCATGTCTGACGGCAGGCCTTTCGACGAGTCGAAATGGTATAAAGTGGCGATGAACAGCTACCGTGCCAACGGTGGCGGCGAACTCCTGACCAAGGGCGCAGGCATACCGCACGATTCGCTTAAAAGCAGGATTACATTTGAGAGCGAACGCGACCAGCGTTATTATCTAATGAAAGAAATCGAAGAAGCCGGTACGTTGTCGCCACAACCTAACAACAACTGGCGTTTCGTACCTGAAAGCTGGACGCAACCTGCAATTAAGCGCGACCGGGAAATACTATTTGATAAAAAACGATAAGGTGAGAGGTTGGGAAAGTAAGCATAATAAGGCTTTGAACATCCACACCTTCCCAACCCACCAACTTCCCACCCTCTCGCATTCACTACCCTTCACCCAACCGGACATCAAATGAAAAAATACTGGTTCATATTCAACAACTCCCAACTAATACTCGAAAAAACGGCAGACGGAGACTATACGATACCGCTGGAGGAAGAAATCCCATCAGACATAGCCAAGCCCGTAGGCGACATCCACGACATCACTCCGTCGTTGGGCGGCATAGCCGTCAAGACATACAGCTGCACCAACGCCACTCTCGACGCAGACCATGAGCTCAGTCCGTTGCGCGCGTCTTACAACAAGCTCCCTTCCGAACTGTACTATAAGGCAGGCAAGTGCGCCGAAATACTCTATTGGGACGCCAACACCCAGTATTGCGGAACGTGCGGAGGCAAGATGAAACTGCACACCGACATATCTAAAATATGCACAAAGTGCGGTCGTGAGGTGTGGCCACTGCTGTCAACGGCAATAATCGTGCTCATCCACCGTGGCGACGACGTACTGTTGGTACACGCCAACAATTTCAAAGGCCATTATTACGGCTTGGTGGCCGGATTCGTCGAAACCGGCGAAACGCTCGAAGAGGCTGTGCGCCGCGAGGTAATGGAAGAGACCGGACTGAAAATCAAGAACCTACGTTATTTCGGTTCGCAGCCATGGCCCTACCCCTGCGGACTAATGGTAGGATTCCATGCCGACTACGAAGAGGGCGAAATCCACCTGCAACGCTCCGAACTCGGCGACGGCGGTTGGTTCAACAAGAACGACCTACCTGAAATACCTGAGAAACTTTCAATCGCACGGAAGCTGATTGACGATTGGTTAGGATGCAAATAATACCCGGTACCACACCGGCAAATCATAAACAACACCGTCAAGACATCCCAAACCGCATAAGAAAACACATTCGAAAGCGGTTTGGGATGTTTTACATAATGCCAGAATATCACGCATTAAACTTACATGTTGATTTTCCAAGATATTCAAAAACATGCTTAATTCTTAGACTACTTGTACGGAAAATTTATCAAACGGCAGAAAATGCAAATGATTGTAAAGCGCACATAAACAATGACTTAGCAAACTACATGCATCTAAGCATGTCATTACGGGCATCCGATAAGCAAAAAAAACAACTGCCATTACCGCTTCAAAAAACATCAAACAACCTTGTAAAAGCATACCTTTAGAATTGCCAAAGGCATGCTTTTACAAGACAATCGGCCGTCTTTTACCATGCAATCGGCAACAAAACCAACAAAAACGGGATGTAAACCGCGTCCAAACATCCTAAACCACACATTATCACGGACATTCACATTTTGTCAAATCGTAAGGAGATTACAGGCATTTGTAACTTTCCGACACCGCAAAACATATAAAAATACGGTACGGCAAACATCATTTGGAATTATGATATACGTAAGTTATGTAAAAGAAATAAGAAATTCCTGAATTTTATCAGAAAAACATGAGACATAAACAAATATTTTGTATATTTGCAGAAACCGAACTTGCATGAAAATTTTTTCGACAATATTGCTTGCCGCCTTTATCTGTTGCAACTTTTCATACGCACAGAAAACGGAAGAACATGCCAAAGGAGAAAACAAGGATTCTTTGGAAGCAAGCCTATATGTCAAAACACGTACTATCTTTACCAACAACCGCAATATCGCTAAAAGCGACTCTACCTCATACTGCCTAAGGACATATAAAATGAACGAAAACGCGACAAAAATGCCTAAATACGACGCATTTAAGGAGCGGATGAAGCAAGAACCGTTTTTGATAGACTTGCTTAAAGATATTATCAACCGATAATACCATACCATTTCAGGATTACAGATTCGCCGGCAGGCGTCGCATGCATGCCAACGGAACATCTAAGAAACAGCATACCAACACAAAAGCCAAATACCAACGGCACATTTAATTTGCATTATCGGATAAAATGTTGTAATTTTGCAGCGCAAAAGAATCATGCTATTTATAAAAAAGGTAAAAACGGAATGATAACAGTAACCAATCTTGCAATCCAATTCGGTAAGAGAGTACTTTACAAGGATGTAAACATCAAGTTCACCAACGGCAATATTTACGGCGTGATAGGCGCCAACGGCGCAGGCAAGTCAACCTTGCTCAAAGCTATCAGCGGCGAGCTTGAGCCTAACAAAGGAAGCGTTGAACTCGGCCCGGGCGAACGTCTCTCTGTGTTGGACCAAGACCACTTCAAATACGATGCTTTCAGCGTTATGGACACCGTGCTCATGGGACACCAGCCTCTTTGGCTGAACATGAAGGAGCGCGAAGCCCTCTATATGAAAGAAGACTTCAGCGACGAAGACGGCAACCGCGTAGCCGAGCTTGAAGAGAAGTTCGCCGAAATGGGCGGATGGAACGCCGAAAGCGACGCCGCCCAGATGCTGTCGAACCTCGGGGTGAAGGAGGATTTACACCAAAAGCAAATGAGCGAACTGTCGAACAACGAGAAAGTACGCGTAATGCTGGCCAAAGCCCTCTTCGGAAATCCGGACAACCTGTTGCTCGACGAGCCTACCAACGACTTGGACTTGGACACCGTGCAATGGCTTGAGGAATACCTGAGCAACGTTGAACAGACCGTGCTCGTAGTAAGCCACGACCGCCACTTCCTCGACGCAGTGAGCACGCAGACAGTCGACATCGACTTTGGCAAGGTTACTGTTTTCGCCGGAAACTATTCATTCTGGTACGAAAGTTCGCAACTTGCGCTCCGCCAAGCCCAAAACCAGCGCCAAAAGGCGGAAGAGAAGCGCAAGGAACTTGAAGAATTCATCCGCCGTTTCTCAGCCAACGTAGCAAAAAGTAAGCAGACTACAAGCCGCAAGAAGATGCTTGCCAAGCTGACAGTAGACGAAATCCGTCCCTCGTCGCGCAAGTATCCGGGCATTATTTTCCAAATGGAACGAGAACCGGGCAACCAGATTCTCGAAGTGGAAGGACTGAAGGCCGTAGACTCAGACGGAACAGTTCTGTTCGACAACGTGAACTTCAACGTAGAGAAAGGACAGAAAATCGTATTCCTGAGCCACAACCCCAAGGCCATGACGGCACTGTTCGAGATCATCAACGGCAACCGCCAGGCCGATGCCGGAACCTACAAATGGGGCGTTACGATAACCACGGCCTATCTGCCGCTCGACAACACCGAGTTTTTCAACAGCGACCTCAACCTTGTAGACTGGCTCAGCCAGTTCGGCACGGGCAACGAGGTTGTAATGAAAGGCTATCTGGGCCGCATGCTGTTCAGCGGCGAAGAAGTCATGAAAAAAGTAAACGTGCTCAGTGGAGGCGAGAAAATGCGCTGTATGATAGCGCGCATGCAGCTGAAGAACGCAAACTGCCTTATCCTCGACACACCTACGAACCACCTCGACCTCGAAAGCATCCAGGCGTTCAACAACAACCTTACCGGATTCAAGGGCAACGTACTCTTCAGCAGCCACGACCATGAGTTCATCCAAACCGTGGCCAACCGTATAATCGAACTTACTCCTAAAGGCACGATTGACAAACTGATGCAGTATGACGACTACATCTACGACGAGCAACTGAAAGAACAACGCGCAAAGATGTATGAATAAATGTCACCCAAAAAGCACGTTGGCAAGATTTTTGCTGAAGGGTAAACAAAAACTATTTAACATCATGAAAGAGGAAAACGAAAATATAAGGAACGAAGAGAACGTCGAAAAGACGGAAGGTGAAAGCCGTGATAATGACAAAAAGACAGACAAGGACGTTGAAGTGAACACGGACGGCAAGGACGCAAAAAACAACGTGGAAACAGAAAACGAAAATGGTGGGAACGCCAAAGGCAACGACAATACGGAAGAGAAAGACCCGTTGGATGTAGCCCTTGATGAAATTGCACAGCTGAAAGACAAATACTTGCGCTCCGTAGCAGAGTTCGACAATTACCGCAAACGCACGCTGAAAGAAAAAGCAGAATTAGTGCTTAACGGTTCGGAAAAGGCCGTGCAGGCTATCCTTCCGATAATCGACGACATGGAACGCGCAATTGCCAACGCCGAAAAGACCAGCGACGCCGACGTATTGAAAGAAGGCATGAAGCTGATTTACCAAAAAACAAACAAGGTAATGGAAAGCCTCGGCGTGAAAAGAATCGACACGACCGATGCCGACTTTGATACAAATTTCCATGAGGCCGTGGCCATGGTGCCAGGCATGGGGGACGGCAAGAAAGGCAAAGTGCTCGACTGTGTCCAGACCGGATACACCCTGAACGACAAGGTGATAAGGCATGCTAAAGTCGCGGTAGGACAATAAAAAAACGATAAATCAATTAAGAGTTAAGAATTAGGAAAACCTGACGTCTTGTTCATAGCGTGTTTTCTTAATTCTTAATCCTTAATTCTTGATTAGAAAGAATAAAGTTATGGCAAAAAGAGATTACTATGAGGTTCTCGGCGTGAGCAAAGACGCCTCAGAAGACGAAATAAAAAAGGCTTATAGGAAAATAGCCATCAAATACCACCCCGACAGGAATCCCGGCAACAAGGAAGCTGAAGAAAAGTTCAAGGAAGCCGCCGAGGCGTATGACGTATTGCACGACCCACAAAAGCGCCAGCAATACGACCAGTTCGGATTCAACGGTCCCGGAGGCGAAAGCGGATTCGGTGGATTCAGCAGCGCCGGTGGGTTCAGTATGGACGACATATTCTCAATGTTCGGCGACATCTTCGGCGGACGCGGAGGTTTTGGAGGATTCAGCGGAGGAGGCTTCGGCGGCGGTCAGCGCAGACCAGCACAACAACGAGGCTCCGACCTACGTCTTAAGGTTAAGCTCACGCTGCAGGAAATATCAACCGGGGTTACGAAGAAATTCAAAGTCAAGAAAGACGTTCCCTGCAGCCACTGCCACGGCAGCGGAGCAGAAGGCAACAGCTCAAAAGAGACATGTCCGACATGCCACGGCAGCGGAGTGGTTACACATACCACACAAAGCCTGTTCGGCATGATGCAGACGCAAAACGTATGCCCGACATGCGGCGGCGAAGGCATGGTCATCAAGAACAAATGCCACGTCTGCGGCGGCAGTGGAATAGTAAAAGGCGAGGAAGTTGTAGAAATCAACATCCCTGCCGGAGTATCGGAAGGCATGGTTGTCAACGTGCCCGGAAAGGGTAATGCAGGACGCCACAACGGAGTGCCCGGCAACATCCAGGTTTACATCGAGGAAGAACTGAACGACACGTTCGTGCGCGACGACAATGACATCATATACAACCTGCTGCTCGACTTCCCCACAGCCGCGCTTGGTGGCAGTGTGGAAATACCAACGATCGACGGTGGAAGGGTGCGCATAAAGATTGAACCCGGCACACAACCCGGAAAAGCGCTACGCTTGAGAGGGAAAGGACTGCCTGCCGTGCAAGGATACGGCCGCGGAATGGGCGACATGGTGGTGAACATCAGCGTATATGTTCCGAAAACGCTCAGCTCGCAAGAGAAGCACGCACTTGAAAGCATGCGTGAAAGCGACAACTTCAAAGGCGACAGCGCAACCAAACGCACCATATTCCAAAAGTTCAAGAATTACTTCAACTAAAACGGACAATCCGCTCAATGACATACGAAGAAACGATAGAATATCTTTACAACAGCGTCCCTATGTTTCAAAAAGTGGGCGCTGTTGCTTATAAAGAGGGATTGTATAACACAATCATGCTCGACGAGCATTTCGGTCGTCCCCACACGAAATACAAGACAATACACATTGCCGGAACCAACGGTAAGGGATCTTGTTCGCACACGATAGCAGCGATCCTGCAAGCCTCTGGCTACAAGGTCGGCCTTTACACATCGCCTCATCTTAAAGATTTCAGGGAACGAATCAGGGTCAACGGTGAAAGTATAAGCAAAGATTATGTTGTCGACTTCGTTGAAAACGAACGTTGTTTCTTCGAACCCCTCCAACCAAGTTTCTTCGAACTAACAACCGCTTTGGCGTTTAAATATTTCGCAGAATGCAACGTCGACATAGCCGTAGTTGAAGTAGGATTAGGCGGTCGCCTTGATTGCACGAACATAATAACCCCTATCCTATCTATCATAACCAACATCAGTTTCGACCATACGCAATTCCTTGGCGACACGTTGGATAAAATCGCCAAAGAAAAAGCGGGAATAATTAAAAACGGAATACCTATTATAATAGGTGAAAGCGTGAAAGAAACACGCCCCGTATTCATTGAAAAAGCAGCAGAATGCGGTAGCTTGATAACGTTCGCAGAAGAAAGCAATGAGGTTATGAAAGCCGAACCAAACGATGATGGCGGAATAACATACGACACAAAATCCTTTGGCACGTTCAACGGTGAACTCTGCGGAATATACCAAGTGAAGAACACTGCAACCGTGTTATGCGCCGCAAATGTGTTAAAGACGCTCGGTATCAGAATCAACGATGACGACGTACATAAAGGGTTTGCCAATGTTTCAGAAAGTACCGGACTGCTCGGACGCTGGCAAAAAGTAAAGGTAAAACCGACAGTCGTGTGCGATACCGGCCACAACGTAGGTGGATGGATGTATCTAAGCCGTCAACTAAAGGCTCAACAATGCAAAAAGATGCGTATCGTATTCGGCATGGTAGACGACAAAGACATAACCACCGTGATGAGCCTTTTACCTAAAGACGCAATATTTTATTTCACCAAAGCCGACAACAAACGAGCCATTAGTGAAAAAGAAGTCATGCGCATCGGCACACAGCTGCAATTAAACGCGCAATGCTACCCCGACGTAAAAAGTGCGTATGATAGTGCACTTAAAGACGCAGACAAAGACGATTTCATTTTCGTAGGCGGCAGCAGCTACATCGTGGCAGACTTCCTAAATGATTGTATTTAATCGTTTTTAACAATAAAACGAAATATTTTCATGTGTTTCATTCGTGTTTCTCAACTTTTTTAAGTTACTTTGCAAATAAGTTTCTAACTAAAAAGAATAATATTATGAGCACAAATGAAACACAATGTTTGTGTGGTTTGAAAAGGGAAGATTTTCAAACCACGATAAACGGGAAAAAGACAGACTTATATATCCTGAAAAACAAATGCTGCAATGAAGTGGCCATAACGAATTACGGTGGAGCGATCGTAGCCATTATGGTGCCGGACAAGAACGGCAACTACGCAAATGTCATACAGGGGCACGATAACATCCAGGATGTAATAAACAGTCCGGAGCCATACCTTTCAACACTTATCGGCCGTTACGGCAACAGGATATGTAAAGGAAAATTCCAACTTAACGGCAAAGAATACCAATTGGCGATAAACAACGGTCCCAACTCCCTTCACGGCGGAGCAAAAGGTTTTAACGCCAAAGTGTGGGACGCATTAAGGATGAATGACGAAACCTTAATCCTCAGCTATGTCTCTTCTTATGGTGAAGAAGGCTATACAGGCGAAGTAAAAGTAACCGTTGCCTACATTTTTAATGACGATAACGAATTGATTATCGAATATATGGCAACGACAAACAAGAAAACCATAATCAACCTGACAAGCCACGGATTCTTCAGCTTGGCAGGAATATCAAATCCGACTAATACAATTGACAACGTTGTTTGCGAAATAAACGCCGACTATTATCTGCCTATTGATGAGACATCTATCCCAACAGGTGAAATAAGGTTTGTCAAAGGCACGCCGTTCGATTTCCGCACTCCGAAGGCAATAGGACAGGACATTAATGCAGACAACGAGCAAATAAAGAACGGCGCAGGATACGATCATTGCTTCGTGCTCAATAAGAAAGAAGAAGGCGAACTTAGTTTCGCAGCACGCATTACCGAACCGGACAGCGGACGCACTATGGATGTTTACACCACCGAGCCGGGAATGCAATTCTATACAGACAATTGGGCTGACGGATACAAAGGCCAGCATGGCGCGACATTCCCAAGACGCAGTGCCGTATGTTTCGAAGCACAACACTTCCCCGATTCTCCCAACCATCCGTATTTCCCATCCGTAATACTTAAACCCGGGGAGCAATATAAGCAAAAGACAATTTATAAATTCGGGCTCGAGAAATAACACCATAGAAAAACAACTTAATAATCAAATAATCAACTATAAATATGGACATAGAATTTGTAAGAAGCCGTTTCATCAAGCATTTTGACGGCCAAACAGGCAATATTTATGAGGCTCCAGGACGAATCAACCTCATCGGAGAACACACTGATTATAACGGTGGGTTCGTATTTCCCGGGGCAATCGACAAGGGCATCATGTGTGAGATACGCCCTAACGGAACCGATACGGTAATGGCCTACGCCATCGATTTAAAAGACAGGGTTGAATTCAAGATCAACGACCCCGAAGGCCCACGGACAAGCTGGGCGCGCTATATTTACGGCATCATACAGGAAATGAAGAAACGCGGCGTTGACGTGAAAGGCTTCAACATTGCTTTTGCAGGCGACGTACCACTTGGCGCAGGCATGTCTTCGTCTGCCGCGATGGAAAGCTGTTTCGCATTCGCCCTCAACGACCTGTTCGGCGAAAACAAAGTTTCAAAATGGGACATGGCTTTGGCCGGACAAGCAACCGAGCACAATTATTGTGGTGTAAACTGCGGTATAATGGACCAATTTGCAAGTATATTCGGCAAGAAAGGCAAACTAATGCGTTTAGACTGCAGAAGCCGTGAGTTTGAATACTATCCTTTTGAACCTAAAGGTTACAAACTCGTACTGCTTGACTCCGTCGTAAAACACGAGCTTGCATCTTCAGCATACAACGACAGGCGTAAAAGCTGCGAAAACGTTGTCGAAGCATTAAAAAACAAGTATGCCGACAGGAATATCGAGACTCTGCGCGACGCGAACTGGGACATGCTCGAATCTGTAAAGGCCGAAGTAAGCGAAGAAGACATGAAGAGAGCCACTTACGTCTTAGGGGAGAAAGACCGAGTGCTGGCCGTATGCGCAGCGTTAATAGCCGGAGACTATGAGACCGTAGGCAAAAAAATGTATGAAACCCATGAAGGATTAAGCAAGGATTATGAAGTTTCATGCGAAGAAATCGACTTCCTCGTCGACATTGCACGCAAAAACGGAGTAACCGGCAGCAGGATTATGGGTGGTGGATTCGGCGGATGCACCATCAACCTCGTAAAAGAAGAACTTTATGACAAGTTTATAAGCGACGCAACGACCGAATACAACGCAAAGTTCGGCAAGCAAACGAAGGTTTATAATGTTGTGATAAGCGACGGTGCTCATAAAGTATGCTAACCTACTTTCTTGAATTGTAAAAAATAAAAGAGCCCTCAAAAAGGCTCTTTTATTTTTAACTGACATAAGTACGAATACTCAAATAAAATCAGTAATGCTGTAAAACATGGCATATCAGCTTGCAAAAGGCCGTCGTTCATGCCGTCATTTACGGCCTTTTACTTCCCAATAGGCCACATATTGCAAGTCCATAAAATCAATGTTCAATACAGGCATATAATTAATTTTAATTGAATAAATGCACAAATACGCATAAAACTAATTACAAAAATTGTAAAAGGACGTTTTAATAGCATAAAATACATTATTGAAATTGCTAACATTCAGAAATAAATTGTAATTTTACACCCAATAATCAGAAAACTTAATAATCAAGTTGTATGAAGAGCATAAAATCAAGTTTCGTAGGCGTTGGCATTGCTGTAATAGCATTTGCAACGGCATGTTCACAACAAACAGAGAGCAACCTAACTGTATCAGGACTAAATCCGGCCGCATTCGACACCATCATCAACGAAAAACCGGTAAAACTGTACACGCTGAAAAACTCGAAAGGTATGGAAGTTTGCATCACAAACTTCGGAGGACGAGTAGTGTCGTTGGTCGTACCTGACAAGAACGGTAAGCCTACTGATGTAGTATTAGGCTATGACAACATCGCCCAATACGCAGACACGGTGAACAGTCCGAGCGATTTCGGCTCTTCCGTCGGAAGATACGCTAATAGGATAAACAAGGGACAACTTACAATCGACGGCCAAGCCATACAGTTGCCGACCAACAACTTCGGCCACTGCCTGCACGGAGGACCTTCAGGTTGGATGTACCAAGTATACGATGCCAACATGATTAATGATTCGACTTTACAGCTAAGCATCGTTTCACCCGACGGAGACAACGGATTCCCAGGAACAGTAAAAGCGACCACGACATATAAAATAATGTCGGACAACACCCTCGACATAGTATTTGAAGCAACGACGGACAAGGAAACCGTGATAAACATGACCAATCACAGCTACTTCAACCTAAACGGCGACCCATCAAAAGTGGGAACGGACATGGTTCTGTATGTAAACGCCGATAATTACACTCCGGCCGACTCAACCTACATGACGACAGGAGAGATAAGCCCGGTTGAAGGAACTCCGATGGATTTCCGCAAGGCACGCGCTATAAGCGAGACCATAAACGACACGACGTTCAACCAAATAAGAAACGCCTCCGGATACGACCACAACTGGTGCCTGAACACGTATAAAGACGGTAAAGGCGATGACAAGGTCGTAGCTGCGTCGCTTTACTCGCCAAAAACAGGCATCTTACTCGAGATGTTCACCAACGAGCCTGGCGTTCAAGTATATACGGGTAATTTCCAAGGAACCGGCATAAGCTGCAAACACGGAATAAAATATCCCAAGCATGTTTCGGTATGCCTTGAGAGCCAGAAGTATCCCGACTCACCTAACAAAAAGGACTGGCCGTCGCCATACCTCAAACCAGGTGAGAAATATTACAGTCATGTAGCATACAAGTTTAGCATAAAATAAACAAACAATACTTTACCTAACCAAAACTAATAAAAATGAATTGGAACACTCATGAATTTATCTGGCTCGACTGGGCAATCCTGATTATCGGAGTCGTGTTGGTGGGATGGGCTGTCTACCGTTCCATCCAAAAAGACAAACGCATGCAACAAGGCGCAAACAGTGAAGACTACCTGTTTGGAAAAGGCGAGCCTTGGTACATAATCGGTGCGGCTATTTTTGCTGCAAACATCGGCTCGGAACATCTTGTCGGCCTTGCCGGAACCGGAGCCAAAGACGGCGTCGGCATGGCTCACTGGGAGATGCAAGGATGGATGATACTGATCTTGGGATGGTTGTTCGTGCCTTTCTACCAGTTACTGAACAACAAGCTGGGCAAAATCATAACAATGCCCGATTTCCTTAAATTCCGTTATACGCAGGCCACGGGCTCATGGCTGTCGATAATAACGCTCGTAGCATACATCCTTACGAAAGTCAGCGTTACGGCCTTTACGGGTGGCATCTTCTTTGAATATCTTCTTGGCATACCGTTCTGGTACGGAGCGATCGGCCTAATCGTGATAACGGCTATTTTCACCGTTTTCGGAGGAATGAAAGGCGTTATGACGCTTTCGGCCATACAGACTCCGATACTTATCATCGGTTCTTTCCTCGTATTGTTCCTCGGTCTTGCCACCCTTGGTGGAGGCAGTATCGGCGAAGGCTGGACCACAATGATGGACTTCTGCAGCAAACTGCACGACGGATACGGCACCACGCACATGTTCCATTGGGATGAAGGCGACCCGATGTATAAGGAATACCCAGGCTTCGTCGTATTCATCGGGGCCAGCATTATCGGATTCTGGTATTGGTGTACAGACCAACACATCGTACAACGTGTACTCGGCCAGCGTAAAGGCGAGGCAAACGAGGAAGTTATGAAGCGTGCGCGCCGTGGAACCATAGCCGCAGGCTATTTCAAGCTGCTCCCAGTTTTCATGTTCCTCATACCAGGAATGATTGCCGCAGCCTTGGCTGAAGACCCGACGAGTTCGTTTGAGTTCTCATTGAAGGCCGGTACGACCGAACCTGACACCGACGCGGCATTCGCCCAAATGGTCAAGTTCATATTGCCAGCCGGCGTTAAAGGTATTGTGACTATCGGCTTCATCTGCGCCCTTGTCGCTTCATTGGCCGCATTCTTCAATTCGTGCGCCACGCTCTTTACCGAAGATTTCTACAAGCCGATGAAAAAAGGCATGAGCGAAGCCCACTACGTATTGGTAGGCCGCATTGCTACGGTAGTAGTAGTAATACTCGGCCTGATTTGGATGCCCGTGATGATGAGCATGGACACGCTTTACAGCTATCTGCAAAACATCCAGTCGCTATTGGCCCCTGCCATGGTGGCAGTGTTCACGATGGGAATCTTCTCTAAGCGCATAACCCCGTTGGCCGGCCAATGGGGACTGATTGGAGGTTTCGTCATCGGCATGGTACGCCTGCTGACCAACGTAATAACAAAAAACGGAAACGCCGTAATGGAAGGAGCTTTCTGGGAAAACACGACATGGTTCTGGCAAACAAACTGGCTCGTATTCGAAATCTGGCTCTTGGTGTTCATCATTGTGCTGATGATAGTAGTCTCGCTGTTCACGCCGAAACCTTCCGCCGAACAGGTAGCAGCCATTACGTTCACGAAAGAATACAAAGCACAAATATTGAAAAGCTGGAACAAATGGGACGTCGTTGCAACCCTCGGCGTTGTTGCATTGTGCGCTGCGTTCTACGCTTATTTCTGGTAATGCGGAAAACTCAACCCCGTCGGCAAGGCGGCATGATACTCTATTTTGCAGACTTGCCGACAGGGTAAGCAATAATAAATAACAAGAATGACAAGCTATTATAACGAACATTCGAAAGTCTTTGTTTCCGTAGACTGCATCATCTTCGGTTTCGAAGACAAGAAACTGAAATTGCTTCTTGGCAGGAGGCGAATGGATCCAGGAAGGGGCGAATGGTCTCTATACGGCGGATTCGTCGAAGAGAATGAAAGCCTTGACGACGCCGCCAACAGGGTGTTGTACCAACTGACCGGACTGAAAGACATATATATGAAACAGGTCGGAGCGTTCGGAGCAATCGACCGCGACCCCGGTGAAAGGGTTATTTCGATTGCTTACTGCGCATTGATAAACGTCAAGGACTACGACGAAAACCTACTGAAAGAGCACCAAGTGGAATGGGTGAACCTCGAAGATATGCCCAAACTATATTCCGACCACAACGAGATGGTAAGGAACGCCATCACTTTATTGCGCAGGAGAATATCATCTGAACCGCTCAGCTTCAACCTCCTGCCCGACCTCTTCACGCTAACCCAACTGCAGCACGTATATGAGGCAATCCTTGGGGAAAGCATTGACAAGCGCAACTTCAGGAAAAGGATAAAGACAATCGAATATATCGAGAAAACCGACTTAATAGACAAAATAACTTCAAAACGTGGCGCCGCTCTTTACCACTTCAACAAGGAAGCGTACATGGAGGACCCGATTTTCAAACTTTAATACTATGTTAGAAGAACTGAAAGAAAAAGTGTTTAAGGCAAACTTGGATTTGGTTAAGCACAACTTAGTGATATTCACATGGGGCAACGTATCAGGCATCGACCGTGAAAAGGGCCTCGTAGTAATCAAACCTTCAGGCGTAAGCTACGACGCAATGAAAGCGTCAGACATGGTAGTCGTCGACCTCCAGACGGGTGAGACTGTCGAAGGCGACCTCAACCCGTCATCAGATACGCCGACTCACCTCGTATTGTACCGCGCATTCCCCGAAATCGGCGGCATCGTACACACACACTCGACATACGCCACGGCATGGGCGCAGGCTGGAAAAGACATCCCGAACATCGGAACCACCCACGCCGACTATTTCCATGACGCCATTCCGTGCACTGGAGACATGACCGCAGACCAAATGGCCGAATACGAAAAAGAGACGGGCACGGTAATCGTCGACAGGTTCAAAGACATCAATTACATACACACGCCTGGCGTATTGGTGAAAAATCATGGTCCTTTCTCATGGGGGAAAGACCCCGACAATGCAGTTTACAATGCCGTCGTAATGGAACAAGTGGCAAAGATGGCGTTCGTTTCATTCTGCGTAAACCCCGAAACGACCATGAATCCCTTGCTCGTAGAGAAGCACTTCAGCCGCAAGCACGGGCCTAATGCGTATTACGGCCAAAAGAAAAAACAATGAAAACGATTATAATCAAACACTAACAACTAAAAATCAACGACTATGGTAAAAGCATTTGAAAATTTTGAAGTGTGGTTCATCACAGGAGCACAACTTCTTTACGGAGGCGAAGCCGTCGCACAAGTTGACGGGCACTCTAAGGAAATGGTTGACGGACTGAACAACTCAGGCAGACTGCCAATCAAAGTTGTATATAAAGGAACAGCCAATAGCAGCAAGGAAGTGGCCGAACTTTTCGCCGCAGCCAACAACGACAAAAGGTGCATCGGCGTAATAACATGGATGCATACGTTCTCACCGGCAAAAATGTGGATCCACGGCCTGCAAATACTGCACAAGCCCCTACTCCACTTGCATACTCAGTTCAATGCCGAGATTCCATGGGACTCTATCGACATGGATTTCATGAACCTGAACCAAAGCGCACACGGCGACCGCGAGTTCGGTCACATTATAGCACGCATGCGCCTACGTCGCAAGCTCGTTGTCGGCTACTGGAAAGAGGCTGAAACGCAAGACCACATCGCCGTTTGGGAACGCGTCTGCGCCGCATGGGCCGACGCTCAAGACATGCTAATCATACGCTTCGGCGACCAGATGAACAACGTAGCCGTAACCGACGGCGACAAGGTGGCAGCCGAACAAGTATTGGGTTACCATGTTGACTATTGCCCGTTCAGCGAAGTACTCGAACACTACAAGAACCTGAAGGATGCAGACGTCGACGCCCTTGTCGAGACATACTTCAAAGAATACGAACACGACGCCGAGCTTGAAGACAAGTCGACCGTAGCATACAAGAAAGTAAGAAATGCAGCCAAGGCCGAACTCGCCCTGCGTGCCATCCTTAAAGAGAAGGGAGCCAAAGGCTTCACTACCAACTTCGACGACCTTGGCGACGTAGACGTAGAAAACTCAGGCATGGGGTTCGACCAGATACCCGGTCTCGCCTCTCAACGTCTCATGGCCGAAGGCTACGGCTTCGGAGCCGAAGGCGACTGGAAATCTGCAGCGCTCTACCGCACCGTATGGTTCATGACCCAGGGCATGGAGAACGGATGCTCGTTCCTAGAGGACTACACCCTCAATTTCAACGGCGCACAAAGCGCAATACTTCAGTCTCACATGCTTGAGGTTAGTCCGCTCATCGCAGCCTCGAGGCCGCGCCTCGAGGTACACTTCCTCGGCATCGGCGTAAGAAAGAGCGAAACGGCGCGCCTCGTATTCACGTCGAAGGTAGGCAAGGGCGTAACCGCAACCGTGGTCGACATGGGCAACCGCTTCCGCATGATAGTAAACGATGTTGACTGCATCGAGCCGAAACCACTGCCGAAACTTCCGGTCGCATCCGCACTGTGGATACCACAGCCAAACTTCGAGGTAGGCGCAGGCTGCTGGATTTACGCCGGCGGAACCCACCACAGCTGCTTCTCTTACGACCTGACCGACGAATACTGGCAAGACTATGCCGAGATAGCAGGCATCGAGGCAGTATTCATCAACAATGACACCACGGTAGACAACTTCCGCAAGGAACTGCGCTTCAACGAAGTATATTACATGCTTAACAAGGCGTTAAACTAATTAATGATTAAGAGTTAAGAATTAAGAAAACCGATTGTATTTCATTAAATTGGTTTACTTAATTCTTAACTCTTATTTTATACCAAAGAAATTTATAAGACTATGCAAAAATATGTAATCGGACTCGACTATGGCAGCGACTCGGCTCGTGCCCTCGTAGTCAATGCTGAAACTGGTGAAATACTCGCTACCAGCGTAAAATACTATCCTCGCTGGAAAAAAGGATTGTATTGCAACCCTAAGACCAACCAATGGCGCCAACATCCAAAGGACTATCTTGAAGTGCTCGAAGCTACCGTAACCGACGCGCTCGGCCAATGCGCCGAAGGCGTGGCAGACAACGTTGTCGGAATAGCATTCGATACGACAGGCTCAACCCCGGCTTTCACTGACGAAAGCGGCACACCGCTGGCCATGCTGCCCGAATTCGCCGAAAACCCCAACGCAATGTTCGTGCTTTGGAAAGACCACACAGCCGTTAAGGAAGCCGAAGAGATCAACGACGCATGCGCCAAGTCGGCCGTAAACTACGCCAAGTACGAAGGCGGAATATACTCAGCTGAATGGTTTTGGGCAAAAGCACTCCATATACTGCGCGAAGACCAGGCCATAGCCAAGAAGGCATACTCGATAGTTGAGTACTGCGAATGGCTACCGGCAGTGCTCACCGGCGTAAAGTCGGCCAAGGACATCGTGCGCAGTCGCTGTGCCTGTGGGCACAAAGCCATGTGGCACAAAGAATGGGGCGGACTGCCGTCTGAAGAGTTCCTCACATCTGTAGACCAGAAGCTCGCCGGATTCCGCGACAGGCTCTTCACCGACACCGAAACTGCAGACAAGCCCGTAGGCCACCTGTGCAAAGAGTGGGCGCAGAGGCTCGGCCTCAGCGAAAACGTCGTAGTAGCAGGCGGAGCATACGATTGCCACATGGGTGCAGTAGGCGCAGGCGTAACCACACATACCCTCGTCAGGGTAATCGGCACATCGACATGCGACGTAATGGTAGCGTCGTATGATGAGATAGGCACAAAATGCATCAAGGGAATCTGTGGCCAGGTAGACGGCAGCGTAATCCCCGGAATGGTAGGTCTCGAGGCGGGCCAGTCCAGTTTCGGCGACGTATACGCAATGTTCAGGCGCATACTCGAGTTCCCCGTAAGAAACATACTGCCACAAACACTCGGAGGTAAGCTCAGCAAGGAAGATGTTGACCAAATCGTCGAGGACACATGCGACAAGATAATAGTTAAGCTGACCGAGGAAGCTGAGAAAATCCCCGTAAGCGAGAGCACTATGATTGCAACCGACTGGATCAACGGCCGCCGCACCCCTGACGCAAACCAGCTGCTCAAAGGCACAGTAGCCGGCTTCACCCTCGGCACAACGGCACCGCAAGTGTTCCGCGCCCTCGTAGAGGCTACGGCCTTCGGCACGAAGGCTATCGTCGACAGGTTTGAAGAAGAAGGCGTCGTCATCGACAATGTTATCGGCATAGGCGGTATCGCCCTGAAGTCGCCATTCGTAATGCAGACCATGTGCGACGTCATCAACAAACCTATAAAGGTATGCAACACCGACCAAGCCTGCGCTCTCGGCGCAGCCATGTTCGCCGCTACGGCTGCCGGAGTTTACGCAAAAGTTGAAGACGCTATCGAGAAAATGAACAGCGGATTCTCTAAGGAATATAAGCCCCAGCCTGACAATGTTGAAGCATACGCCAACATATACGAAAACTACCTGAAGCTCGGCGCATTCACCGAGAAAGAACTTTTCAACAAATAACAACGTTGTGCGGTATAAAAACATACCGTGCAACGGCAAAAAACATGTAGCGCCAAGGAGTGGGACGAAACGCCACCTTTGGCGCTACGCACTTATTATAAAAGAAACGGAATAAAGCCTAAGCCGAATGGCATTTTGTTATTTCAAACCAAAACTTGAAATCCAACGCATGTGCCATGCTACTGACTAAGAGGACGTTTTGGGGTTCCTGATCCACCATAAATAACAGCATAATAAAAAATCCGGTCGGCCTAACGGGCCGACCGGATTTTATGACAAGGTCACATCTGCTTCAACTGTTCTATTGCCTTACATAGTTGGTCTGGGCAACTTGTTGGCTTGCTTCCGCAACGTATTCCGTTAAGACGCTGCCAAACATCGTCAACATGCATGCCTTTTACGAGCGAGCAGATACCCTGCAGATTGCCATTGCATCCACCGGTAAAAACGACGTTAAGTATCTTGCCGTCATCACCTACTTCAAGGTCTATCTGTTTGCTGCATGTGCCAGACGTAACGTATGATATTTTTTTCATAAGACAACGTATGGGTAATTAAATTATTCTTCGGGCTTCATGTTAGTGTACACGTTCTGCACGTCGTCGTCGTCTTCAAGCAAGTCGACCATCTTATCGATTGCGGCACGCTCTTCCGGGGTTACGTCCTTAAGGTCGTTTGGAATGCGAGTGAACTCGGCACCAGTCACTTCAAACCCGTTCTCCTCGAGGTGCTTCTGTATCTCGCCGAAGCTCTTCGGGTCGCCGTAGATGGTTACTTCGCCGGATTCGTCGTCGGTGTCATACTCGTCGTCAACGCCGTAGTCAATAAGGTCGAGGATGAGCTCATCCATGTCAAGACCGTCTTTCTTCTTGAAAGTAAACACGCACTTGTGGTCGAACAGGAACGAGAGACTGCCCATTGTTCCGAGGTTGCCGTTGAATTTGTTGAATATGGCACGCACGTTGCCCACGGTGCGCGTGGTGTTGTCTGTGGCGGCATCAACGAATATGGCTATGCCGTGGGGGCCGTATCCCTCGTAGGTTACTTCCTTGTATTCACTTTGGTCTTTGCCCATAGCGTTCTTTATTGCACGCTTTACGTTCTCAAGGGGCATGTTCTCGCGCTTGGCGTTTAGTATGATAGAACGCAGATGTGGGTTGTTGTCAGGGTCTGGGCCTCCGGCTTTCACGGCAATGGCTATCTGTTTGCCGATTTTCGTAAACGTCCTGGCCATGTGGCCCCATCTCTTCAGCTTCGTAGCTTTACGGTATTCAAATGCTCTTCCCATATATATAATTGTATTTTTTGGTTTTACGGTTGTGTGAGGTTTTACGGTTGTGTGAGGTTTTACGGTTGTAAGATTGGGGTAAATCTTATATCCTATATCGAAAGCACCCAAACATTATAACCCTAAAAACCTTACAGACTCATAACCGCAAGACCCACATTCTTACCTCAGTTCCGCTTTCAGTTCCTTCTTCAGGTTAGCCGTCAGCTTACTCATCATTACGTCTATCTGCTTATCATTGAGGGTCTTTTCCTCGTCTTGCAGGATGAAGTTTACGGCGTAACTCTTCTTGCCTTCGGGCAGGTTGCCACCTTCGTACACGTCGAAGAGCTCGACGCTCTTGAGGTATTTCTTCTCCGTCTGCCTGGCTATACGTTCTATCTCGCCGAAGGACACGCTCTTGTCTACTAACAGGGCGAGGTCGCGGCTTACGGCAGGATATTTGCTTATCTCGTGGAAACTTACGGTTTTCTTACCGGCAGCCTTGGCTAACGTGTCCCAGTGGATGTCGGCGTAATATACGTCGTTGTCGATGCCAAACTTCTTGAGTTGCTTTCCGGCTACGACGCCGAGTTCGGCGAACACCTTGCCGCTTCTGTCCTCGACGGACATGGCAACTGCGAAAATATCGTTAGCGCAAGGTTTAACAACAGTCGAGCCTTTAGGCAACCCTGCACGGCGGAGTATGTTGTCGGCATAGGCTTTCAGTTCATAGAATGACGAGTCCTCGTCAGGATGGGCCCAGCTGCCCTCGACGCGCTTGCCGGTTACCCACAAAGCGAGGTGTTTCTCTTCCTTATAAGCAACCATCGGGTTGTCGTGGTTCTGCTTCTCAGGCAGGAACTTATATACGTTACCTACCTCGAATAGCCTCAAGTTCCGATTCTTGCGGTTGGCATTATAGGCTATGCTTTCCAATCCGCCGAATAGCAGCGTGGCGCGCATGACGTTGAGGTCGGAACTTAGAGGATTCATTATCCTTACGAGGTTTTCCGCCTTGTAGCTTTCGAGCCCGTCGTAATACGCGGCCTTGGTAAGCGAATTGTTCAATATCTCGTTGAAACCACAGCCTACGAGCTGTTCGCCTATGATGTTCTCCAGTTTGTGCTTGTTGTCCTCCCCGCCTTTTATTACGAGAGAGCTTTTGAGCTGGGTCGGTATTTCAACATTATTATATCCGTATATACGGAGGATGTCTTCAACGACGTCGCACGGGCGCTGCACATCGACACGGTAAGGGGGAACGCTCAGTTCAAGCCCGTCGGCAGTCTCGCCGTCGATCTTCATATCGAGGCTCTTCACAATGGCCTTAACCATGTCGGCCGGTATGTCCTTACCTATAAGGCTGTTTACGTAACCGTACTTTAACGACACCTTGAAGGCGTGCATCGGCTCGGGATATACGTCCTTAATTTCCATAGACACCTTACCGCCGGCCAGTTCCTTACACATTATCGCAGCCTGCTTCAAGGCGTAAATAACGCCGTCGGGATCGATACCACGCTCGAAGCGGAACGAAGCGTCGGTGCCGAGGCCGTGGCGGCGTGCGCTCTTACGTATCCACGTAGGATGGAAATAGGCGCTCTCGAGAACCACGTTCTTCGTAGTTTCGTATGTGCCACTACCCTTTCCGCCGAACACGCCGGCTATACACATTGCGTCGTTCTCATTGCAGATGGCAAGGTCGTGGATTCCCAGCTTGTGTTCCACTCCATCGAGCGTGACGAACGGAGTGCCCTCGGGCATTGTCTTAACGATAATGTGGTGGCCTTCGACCATGTCGGCGTCAAAGCAGTGCAACGGCTGGCCGTAAGCCATCATTATATAATTGGTGATGTCGACGATGTTGTTTATCGGACGCAAACCTATCGTGCGCAGTCTCTCCTGCAGCCATTCTGGACTTTCCTTAACGTCGCAGCCGGTGATGCTCACACAGGCATAACGCTTGCATGCCTCGTTGTTCTCAATGGTCACGTCGATAGGCATCGTGTTGTCGTCCACGCTGAAAGCCTCGCAGCCGGGCCGGTGCAACGACGTCTCGTAACCGTTGCGAACGAGCCAAGCGTAAAGGTCGCGGGCCACGCCCCAATGCGACAGTGCGTCGGCGCGGTTGGCCGTTATGTCTATTTCTATCAGCCAGTCGCTTTCCAGCTTATAATACTCTGCCGCCGGCTGCCCTACAGGAGCATCGTCGGGCAGCACGATTATGCCGTCGTGGCTCGTACCTACGCCTATCTCGTCCTCGGCGCATATCATGCCGAAGCTCTCAACTCCGCGGAGCTTTGATTTCTTAATCACGAATTCCTTGTCGCCGTCGTAAAGCACACAGCCCAAGTCGGCCACGATGACTTTCTGCCCGGCAGCCACGTTTGGCGCTCCGCAAACGATCTGCGAAGGAGCCTCGCGGCCTAAGTCGACGGTGGTCACATGCAAATGGTCAGAGTTAGGATGGGGTTCGCACGTCAACACCTTTCCTACATACAGTCCTTTCAGGCCGCCTTTAACACCTTGAATCTCCTCAAGCGAATCAACTTCAAGGCCCACAGACGTAAGGGCGTCGCAAACCTCCTGCGGCGTAAGGTTGAAGTCTACATAATCCTTAAGCCATTTATAAGAAATATTCATTGCAACTCGTTGTTTTTTGTTGTTCCTTTTCCAATCGAGCGCAAAAGTAATAATTTTTAGTCATTCGTACAAAAGTTTATGCAAAAAACTAAAATAGTGGCATACCGAACTGCTTGGCATTCAAACAAATCTGAAACGACATTAAGTAAAAACGGCAGGAACTTCACAAATTCGATAAAAAATAATATCTTTGCAAAAACAATCGTGCCCTTAAACCGGAACAGTCTAAAATACAACCTGGAAAACAATGAAAATACTAAACAAACTCGGCAACGAAGCCCTGATGAAAAACAAAAAGACGGCATTCGTATGCTCACGGAAAGTACCCGACAGACTTGAATACCTCGTAGGCAAATGGATATTGGGACTTTCGCCTGAGCGCGACTGCGTGATGTGCGGCAACCAGTCGCCAATGGAACGGGCTGTGTTCACAGTCCTGTTGCAGCGTAAAATACCGACAATCCTCATGCTCGCCGAGGCTATGCACGACAATTGGGGCGACGACGTGCGCCAAGCCTTGGCCGAGGGCAGGCTGCTTATAGCTACGCACTGCGACCCAAGCGTACACAACGTTACGGCACGCTCGGCGTTCGACCGCAACATACTGATGATGTCGCTCGCCTCGCTCATCGTCGTCGGCTATTGTACGAAAGGAGGAAAGCTCGAGCGCGCACTCGCGGGCTTCGACAACGTTGAATACCTCGAGAACGGCCAGCCGTGGCTGATAATGCCTGAGAATAAAAATCCGGAACCCAAAGGGTACCAACCCGAGCAAACTAAGCTAAACGCATGGAGCAGGCGGTTAAGGCAGGATTGGGGGACGATGTTCTTCGACTTCAACGACAGCGGAGCCGAGACGTATTTCAAAATAACCCACAGCGTGTCGGCCAACGAAGATTATTTTTCACGGCAGAAACTGTTTTTCGACTTTAAGGAATTGTCATCCTTCCGCGACGCAATGGCATTCATCGCCGAAAAAACAAACGCGGGGGAAGCCGTTCCGCCCGAATTGACAGTCGAATCGCTTAGCGGCGACATCACATTCTCACTGCCAACGCAAGAGAAGAGCCAGCTTCTGACCATAACCCAAGACAAGGCATACAACGACGGGAGACACCGCATCAACACCATCAGACTTGGCATAAAAGAGCTGCCGGAATTTATCGGATATGTAGAAGAAGCCTTGGCGGAATGGGTGAAGCAATAAAACCAACGACTGCAACCACCTGATTAAACAATGCATCAACGGCATTCGTCAAACAGCCCATGCTTACCGTAACCGCACCACACAAGGTCTGAGATTTCACATTATAAACGAACGGGAAACAAAAGGCGGCATTCCATATTGCGGAACGCCGCCTTTTAAGCGATAAAAGGCTACCTTTTGTAACGCAAAAGGCAACCTTTTACAAACTGCTTGCTAACAGTCTGAAAATCAGAAACTAACAAGTTTGATACCAGCCAATCGGAACGTAACGCTCATTCGTCCTTGTTTTTACTTTCAAGCATATCCTGCAACCTGAGCAATTCGTCCCGGAACTGGGCCGCCTGGATGAAATCAAGCTCCTTGGCCGCCTGCTTCATAAGCCGCTGCGTATTGGCGATGCTCTTTTCAAGCAGCTTCTTACTCATCTGCAAGACTATCGGATCGGCGGCGAAAGCAACGTGTTCCTCTTCGATATAAGGCTTATACGCAACCTTGGTTTCAACCTTTTCGACTTCAGCCGTTTGAGCGGTTAATGTGTCGTGCCTTATCGCTTTCACTATTTGGCGTGGGGTTATGTGGTGCGTCTCGTTATATTTCAACTGCTTCTCGCGACGGCGCAATGTTTCGTCAATCGTCTTTTGCATGCTTTCGGTTATGCGGTCGGCATACATTATCACCTTTCCGTTGACGTTTCTCGCCGCGCGGCCGGCCGTCTGGGTAAGCGAACGGTGGGAACGTAGGAAACCTTCCTTGTCGGCATCCAATATAGCCACCAATGAAACTTCGGGCAAATCAAGCCCCTCGCGCAGCAAATTCACTCCTACCAAGACATCGAACAGCCCTTCGCGCAAATCGTTCATTATCTTCACACGGTCGAGCGTAGCCACGTCGCTATGGATGTAATTCGCCCGCACGTCATGGGAAAGCAGATACTCGGTAAGTTCCTCCGCCATGCGCTTTGTAAGCGTCGTGACCAACGTGCGCTCGCCACGCTCGTTACGCTTCAAAATCTCTTCCATCAAGTCGTCTATCTGGTTCTCGCTCGGACGCACCTCGATTTCTGGGTCAAGCAGCCCGGTAGGGCGTATCACTTGCTCGACAACGACGCCTCCGGCTTCGGCAAGCTCGTAATCGGCAGGCGTTGCCGACACGTAAATCACCTGATGAATCATCGAGTGGAACTCGTCAAAGGTCAACGGACGGTTGTCGAAAGCCGCCGGCAAACGGAATCCGTACTCCACAAGGTTGGTCTTCCTTGCCCTGTCGCCGCCGTACATCGCGCTAATCTGAGGTACACTAACGTGGCTCTCGTCTATGACAAGAAGATAGTCCTTCGGAAAGAAATCTAAAAGGCAATACGGCTTCTGCCCGGGTTGGCGGCCGTCGAAATAACGTGAATAGTTCTCGATTCCCGAGCAATGGCCAAGCTCTTTAATCATCTCCAAGTCGTATTCAACACGCTCCTTAATACGCTGAGCCTTAACAGTATCGCCGATTTCGTTAAAGTAATCAATTTGTTTAACCAAATCGTCTTGTATCTCACGCACGGCTATTTCGGTCTGCTCCTTCGACGTCACGAAAAGATTGGCTGGGTAAATCTGGTAACTGTCGAACGACGCCAAGCGGTGGAAGCTGACGGAATCGATCTCCTCGATAGAATCAATCTCGTCGTCCCAAAACGACACACGCAGCACATTGTCGCTGTATGCCATGAAAACATCAACCGTATCGCCCTTAACCCTGAAGTTTCCACGCTTCAACTCGATGTCGTTCCTTACGTAAAGGGCGTTGACAAGGTTGCGAAGAAACACGTTACGGTCAAGTTTTTGGCCACACTTTACCGAAATAATACTCTTCGCCATCTCCACAGGCCCACCCATACCGTAAATGCACGACACCGACGAAACCACGACCACGTCTTTGCGTCCGGACAACAACGAGGACACAGCCGACAAGCGCAGCCTGTCGATTTCCTCGTTTATGGCCAAGTCTTTTTCTATATACGTGTCCGTCTGTGGCAAATACGCCTCTGGCTGGTAGTAATCATAATAAGAAACGTAATACTCGACGGCGTTATCTGGGAAAAATGATTTCATCTCGCTGTACAACTGAGCCGCAAGCGTTTTGTTGTGACTTAAAATCAGCGTCGGTTTATTAACGTTGGCTATGACATTAGCTACCGTGAACGTCTTTCCCGACCCCGTAACCCCCAAAAGCACCTGCGCATCCTCGCCGTCAACCACTCCTTGGGTAAGCTGTTTGATGGCTTCCGGCTGGTCACCGGTAGGCTCATACGCTGAAACAAGTTTAAAATCGCTCATATCAAAAACATAAAGGCGATATGATAAAAACGCCGTTGCAAAAATACAAATATTGCTTTAATAAACATAACGAAAACATTTTTTTCTGAAAAATGGCATCAAAAACCTTGCCGATTATAAGAATAATATGTATTTTTGCACACCAAATTGTCAAATTGCGTATGAAGAGTAAATTTTTCATTCCTATAATATTATTTGCAGCCATTGTCTTTTCAGGATGCGCACACGAATTCAACCAGGTCTACAAATCACAAGACTACGCGTACCAATATGAATACGCTAAGGAAGCGTTCGCAAATGGTAAATACTCACAGGCCATTTCTTTGCTTCAAGGATTGGTAACATTCCAAAAAGGTACCGACAACGCCGAAGAAAGCCTGTACATGCTTGCTATGGCGCAATATTGCGACCAGGATTACGAGGGGGCAGCCATGACGTTCAAGAAATACCGCCAGTCATACCCGAAAGGGATTTACGCCCCGATAGCAGCGTTTTACATCGGCGAAAGCCTTTACATGAGTACGCCGGAGCCTCGTTTGGACCAAACGCAAACGGTAAATGCGATTTCAGCTTTCCAAGAGTATCTTGACATATACCCTGACGCAAAGCTGAAGAACACGGCACAGGACAGACTGTTCGAGCTGCAAGACAAATTAGTTAGGAAGGAATTATATTCAGCACAATTATATTATAACCTCGGTACATATTTCGGCAACTGCACCAGTGGCGGAAGTAATTATGAGGCGTGCATAATAACCTCCCAAAACGCAATAAACGATTATCCGCACAATTCATACCGCGAAGACTTCGCCCTGCTCATCATGAAAAGTAAGTTCGAACTGGCGCAACAAAGCGTCGAGGAAAAGAAGATGGACAGATACAGGGATGCGGAGGACGAATGTTACGGTTTCATAAACGAGTATCCGGAATCTAAGAACAAGAAACTTGCGGAAAAGTACATCGCTTCATGTAAGAAATATACAAAGGAAAAATAATCAAAGATTAAAAACTTATAAACATCATGGATTATAAAAAGTCAAAAGCTCCTACAAACACTGTGACACGCAACATCATGGAACTCTGCAATGACACGGGGAACATCTATGAAAGCGTTGCAATAATATCAAAACGCGCTAACCAGATTTCAGTGGAGATAAAACAAGACTTGAGCAAGAAACTTGCCGAATTTGCATCATATAATGACAGTTTGGAAGAAGTCTTTGAAAACAGGGAACAAATAGAAATATCAAGATATTACGAGAAGCTGCCGAAGCCGACATTGTTGGCAACCCAAGAATTTATTGACGGCAACGTATATTGGCGTGACACGCAGAAAGACAATCAAAAAGAAATGCAATGATACAGCGGAAACAAACAATCTTCCTGTTGGTTGCGGTAATCTTGACGGTAATATGCCTCTGCCTCCCATTGGGCAGTTTCACGTCCGGCGACGCAGTAAGCACAAAATCCGTAATGTACAACTTATGGATTACACAGCCGGGAGGCGGACACGACTTCTCCGTATGGGCGTTATTCGCTGTACTGCTAATCACATGCCCCATTTCGTTAATAGCAATATTCTCTTACCGCAACAGGATAACGCAAAGCCGTTTCTGCATGTTCAACATCCTGCTTACGGTGGGATGGTATGTAATTTATGCCGTAATCGTGTTTAACATAAAAGAAGCTGCCGGCAACTTTAAAACTTCTTTCACGGTCGTTTTCCCTGCAATATCTTTAATTCTCTATTTCATGGCAAGGAAAGCGATTTTGGCAGACGAAGCATTAGTCCGTTCAGCCGACAGGATAAGGTGATTAAGCGGTTTGCGTTACTTACTAACATTTGAAACGCAAATAAATAAGACAGTAACATCCAACATAGCGGAGCAGCTTCGGCTGCTCCTTTTGTGTTTTCCAAAGGCCATCGTCTCCTATCGTATGAAATTCCGGCAAGACGATCTAAAAGTCATTATGTGTGTTACATAATGGTTAAAACGGGTTGGATACGGCATAAAATTCATGTTTTCTTTTGAAGTTAATACAAATTCACTTAACTTTGCAACAAGATCAATAAAAAACATTATTATGCAGAACAAGCTTAAAATAGCAGTGGCAGCCCTGTGCTACACGCCTTTGGCATTCGCCCAAAGCGACTCCATAGGGCTGAAAGGTGCAGTAATGAGCGAAACGGCATTCACTTTCACGGAAGCTCAGTTGGGCGAAGACGACGACATGTCGCAAAACGTGTCGATAATCAACTCCAACTCGAACATATACGCAAGCGAGGTGGGATACCTTTTTTCGCCTATGCGTTTCCGTTACCGTGCGTTCGACCAAAGGTACAACGACATCTATATCAACGGAACTCCGATAAACGACATGGAGTCAGGCCAGTTCAGATACTCTTGGGTCGGCGGCCTCAACCAACAGACACGCAACATGGAATCGTCGCTCCCATTCGAGAGCAACAACTTCTCCATGCCGGCCATGGGCGGCTCAAACAACTATAACTTCCGCCCGGCATCCATGCCGGCAGGCCACAGGCTTACCCTGAGCGGAGCCAACCGCAGCTACACCCTGCGCGGAATGTACACCTTCAACTCGGGACTCAACGACAAAGGTTGGGCATTCTCGGCCAACGTCACTTACCGCTGGGCCAGCGAGGGATACGTAGAAGGCACTTTCTACAACTCATTGTCTTACTTCCTCGGAGCGCAGAAAGTGTTCGGCGACGGCTCGCACTCGCTGTCGCTCGTGACTTGGGGCAACCCTACCGAACGTGCCTCGCAGGGCGCCGGAACCGACGAAATGTACTGGCTTGCCAACGACCGCTATTATAACCCATATTGGGGATACCAAAACGGCAAGAAACGCAACTCGCGCGTGGTGAACGACTATTCGCCGACGGCAATACTTACTTGGGACTGGAAGATTGACGACGACACGAAGCTGACCACCTCGCTGCTCGGCAAATACACAATGTACCAAAGCACCAAGCTCAATTACAACAACGCAGACAACCCCCACCCCAACTACTGGAAGAACATGCCCAGCAGCTACTACGACGTTTGGGACGACACCGACGAAGCCAACCGCACACCACAGGCACTGGCCGACTGGAACCGCGCATACGCCTTTTGGACAAGCTCTAAGGCCAACCGCCAAATTAACTGGGACCGCCTATACTACTCTAACAACCAGGCGGCCGCACAAGGACAGGATGCAATCTACTACATCCAGGCCAAGCACAACGACGCATTGACTTACACATTTGCATCAACACTTAACAAACAGCTCAAGAAAAACATGAGCTGGAACGTAGGCATCATAGGGTCTTCGAACAAAGGCATGCATTACCAGACGATGGAAGACCTGCTCGGAGCCACCACCTACCACAATATCAACACATACGCCCTCGGCACATACGACCGCAACGCTGACGAAATACAGTACGACCTGAACCACCGAAACGCCGTGGTACGCGAGGGCGACCGCTTCGGTTATGATTACAACATACTCGTAAACAACACAAAAGCATGGACGAGCTTCAGTCACGACTGGGGCATTTTGCATTATACTGTGGCTGGAAAAATCGGCTATACATGGATGCAGCGCGACGGTAAGATGCGCAACGGACTTGCCGCCAACAACTCGTATGGCAAAAGCGGAATCGCACAATTCCTCGACGGAGGAATCAAATTGGGAACAAGCTGGAACCTCGGACGCGGCAACACGCTGACCGTAGGCGCAGGCTACGAATGGCGCGCGCCCCAGGCACGCACGGCGTTCGCCTCGCCCGAGATCAACAACGACTACGTAACCAACCTCAAGAACGAAAAAGTGTTCAGTTCTGAGATTGGATACCAACTACAAACATCATGGTTGCACGCCAACATCAACGCCTATTACAGCTATCTGACCGACGTAACCGACTGGCAGAACTACTACTTCGACGACATCAACTCGTTCTCTTACGTATCGCTCACCAACATCAAAAAAGAATATTACGGCGTTGAAGCTGGACTCCGCTTCAAAGTGACCAGCTCGCTTGACATAAACCTCATCGGCCAGATCAGCGAGGCTAAGATCAAGAACAACTCAAACGTGCGCTACATGAACTCGACCAGCGCCGAGTACACCGACGAGATAGTATATAACAAGGACATGCGCGACGCAGGCACGCCGCTCACCGCCGCCAGCCTCGGACTGAGCTACCATAGGGGCGGATGGTTCATCGACCTGAACTGCAACTACTACGACCGCATCTACCTCTCTTACTCGCCGAGCTACCGCTACGCAAGCACGCTCGACACGAGGCAAGGCGTTACCCACGACATCTACGACAACGACGGCAACGTTTTACCGTCAGCCGTAGAACAAGCTAAGGGACACGGAGGCTTCATGCTTGACGGATCAATCGGCCGCAGCATATACCTGAAGCGAGGCCAGCTCTCGATCAACCTCATGATGACAAACATCCTGAACAACCAGAACTTATGCACCGGCGGATACGAGCAGAGCCGTAGCGATTACACAAACTCAGGAAACATACGCGCATACCGCTTCTCACGCAACCCGATGAGGTTCTACGCTTACGGCACCAACGGCATGCTGAACATCACTTACAGATTCTAAAACACAAACGAAGATGAAAAAACACAAATACATTAAATTGGCATTTGCCGCCATATTCACCTTTACGGCGGTAACGTCGTGCATGGAAGAGGACTGGGACGACCCGACAGGGAAAACCACTCCCTACGGCAACAACAATCTGCAGGAGACGAACGTTGTGACCATTGCCGAGCTTAAGGACATGTACTCATACGCCTTGACGGAACAAACCGACACTGCACGCATAACGGAAGACATACAGATAAAGGTCCGCGTGACCGGAAACGACATAGGCGGAAACATCTACAACCAGATAGCCGTAGACGACGGCACGGGCGGAATACTGATATGCATAGCGCAAGGAGGGCTTTGGGGCTACCTGCCCGTAGGCCAGGAAATACTCGTAAGCCTGAAAGATCTCTACATAGGCACCTACGGCAACCAACCTCAAATAGGCACGCCATACACCAGCAACAGCGGATATACGTCGCCGAGCCGTATGAACCGCACATTGTGGCAGGAGCATTTCAAACTAATCGGAACAGCCGACATATCGAAAATAGACACGCTCGAATTCGACCTCGACAAGATTAACGACACAAATTACATGCAAGAGAACAGCGGAAGGCTGATGATTGCACGCGGAGTAACACTCTCACAAGCCAACGGGGAACGTACTTTCGCGCCGGCGAAAGACGTTCAATCCGGTAACGCGGTCAACCGCGCAGTCAACAACAGCACGCGCCTTGTTGTCCGCACGAGCACATACGCCGACTTCGCCGGCACGGTAATGCCCGAGGGAAAGGTTGACCTTATCGGCATATTCACACGCTACCGCGACACATGGCAAATACTGATGCGCCAAGACGGAGACTTCAAACAAGCAGAATAAACAACATTTCACCAAACATAAAGAAAACATTTTATTATGAAAAAGATATTATATTCAGTACTCGCCATTGCCTTGACGGCGTTCACATTCACGAGTTGCGAAGACGTCCCTGCACCATACGACGACCCGAACGATAATCCGATTGACAAACCGGTTGTCATAGAACCTGCAGGAGACGGAAGCCAAGCCAATCCTTATAACGTAGCTGCCACAATCCAAGAGGCTGAAAAGTTGGAATCAGGTGAAGAATCTACGGAAGAAATTTACATAAAAGGCATCGTAACAAACATATCGGAAAACTATAACGATGGTTACGGAAATGCAACTTATTACATCTCAGACGACGAGGACGGGACCAACGAATTCTACATTTACCGTTCAAAATATTTCGGAAATACCAATTATTCATCCGGCGACTTGCTTGAATATGGAGATACCGTAGTTGTTTATGGTAGGATAATGAACTATAACGGCACACTTGAGACAGTGCAAAACGGAAGCTACATTTACTCAATCAACGGACAGACAGGTGAAGGCGGAGGAGGCGATGAGCCATCCATCAGCGGCGAGCCCGAAGGCGACGGCACTGTTGACAACCCATTCAACTGCGTGGCAGCCATTGCATTTGCGTCATCGTTGGCAGAAGACGAGGAATCAGAAAATGATGTTTACATCAAAGGCATTGTCTCATCAATCGAAGAAAACTTCGGAACGCAATACGGCAACGCCACATATTACATCTCCGACGACGGCTCGGAGAACAACCAGTTCTACGTATTCCGCTCGCTCTACCTTGACAACAAGAAGTACACATCAGGCGATTTGCTCAACGTAGGTGACGAGGTGATAGTGTGCGGAAAAGTTACAAACTATAAAGGCAATACCCCGGAGACCGTAACAAACAAGAGTTATCTGTACTCATGGAAGAAAGGCGAAGGCAGCGGTATCGAGGATGTTGGCGACCCCGACGCGCTTAACGGCGACTTCGAGTGTTGGATAGGCGGACAACCTAACAACTGGAAATCATCGTCAAGCGCAAGTAGCGCCAACCTGTCGCAAAGCACCGACGCACACAGCGGAACTTATTCAGTATGCGTCGAAGGCACATCAAGCGGCAACAAACGCCTCTCTTACAAAGAACTTGACCTTAAAGCCGGTGAATACACGATGGAGTTTTACGTTAAGGCTGCCACCGCCGACGGAGCATCCGTTCGCCCGGGTTATGCCATTGTAGGCGAAGACGGCTCTATATCAGGTGGCGACTCGTACATATACGGAGACTACGTGAACGACATAACCAATACCGAATGGATAAAAGTAACCCACACCTTCACGCTTGCCACCGACGGCACGTACTGTATTTTGATGATGAACGCAAAAAGCCCCGGACATGATGTCTTAGTTGACGATTTCAGACTGACATCGGGCTCAACAATCATTATAGAGTAAAAAAAGACAAATTGATTATTATTTTGACATAGCAGATATTCAACTGATTGTCAACCATCTTACAAAAGGCTACCTTTTAGCTTGCTAAAGGCAGCCTTTTACCGTATAAAAAAACGCCTTTTACCCAAATGCATCCACTGATTTCAGGAAAGACTGGGTACGTGACGATTGTGAACGTGACATTAGCATTAATGTCACCATTCAACATGCTGGTAATCAAGAGATTAATCTGTGCGGTGACATTGTGATATTAAAACGTTATGTCAATTCGGTATAAGGATAAAGAAAATGTATCCATCCTAAGGAATAAGAAGCCTGTGGCATACTTCTTACGGTTTAGAATGGATTACTTTTCTTTATACCGAACTGACGTTAAAAAACAACCAATAACAGATGACCTTATATAAATACTGCACAAATAATTTTGATATGTGCATAAAATACCCTATCTTTGCACAAATTTTTGAATTTTGTGCAATGGAATCAATACCAAGTTTCAACTCGTACATCGAGAAAAGCGTTATCGAGAACTGGGATCTCGATGCATTGACCGACTACAAGGGCGTAACGCTTCAATATAAGGACGTAGCAAGAAAAATAGAAAAGCTGCATATAATGTTTGAAAACAGCGGCGTTGTAAAAGGCGACAAAATAGCCATTTGCGGCCGCAACAGCGCCAACTGGGCCGTAGCGTTCCTTGCAACGCTCACATACGGAGCGGTCGCCGTACCAGTGCAGCACGAATTCACGCCTGACCAGATATACAACGTCGTGAACCATAGCGAGGCAAAACTGCTGTTCGTCGGCGACGTTGTGGCAAAAACTATCGACGCAACGAAAATGCCCGACATAGAAGGCGTGATATACATTCCCGACTACTCGCTGTTAGTTTCAAGAACCGACAAGTTGACATACGCCAGGGAGCACCTTAACGAATTGTTCGGCAAGAAATACCCAAAGGCATTCCGCTCCAACCACGTACATTATTATATAGAAGAAAATCCTGACGAACTGGCACTTATCAACTACACGAGCGGGACGACCGGATTCTCGAAAGGCGTAATGCTGCCCTACCGTGCGTTATGGGGCAACCTTGACTTCACGCTTAAGATGCTCGGCTCGCACATAGCAAAAGGGTCAAACACGGTCAGCATACTGCCAATGGCCCACATGTATGGTATGTCGTTCGAGTTCCTGTTCCAATTCTGCCACGGCTGCCACATCTTTTTCCTTACGCGTCTGCCGAGCCCGGCCATCATAGCACAGGCATTCACGGATATTAAGCCTTCGATAATCATAGCAGTTCCGCTGATAGTCGAGAAAATAATCAGAAAAAAGGTTTTCCCAAAGATACAAACGCACAAGATGCGACTGCTGCTGAACATGCCGGTAATCAGCAAGAAGGTGAAACAACGCATTTACGACGAAGTATTCGAAGCATTCGGCGGCAATCTCTACGAGATTGTCGTAGGCGGCGCCCCGTTCAATCAAGAGGTTGAATCATTCCTGAAAAGCATAGACTTCCCCGTAACCGTAGGATACGGGGCAACGGAATGCGCACCAATCATAACATACACGGATTGGAAGGACTTCGTACCAACCTCATGCGGCAAAGCCGTGCTGCACATGGATGTGAAAATCGACAGTCCCGACCCACGGAACGTACCCGGAGAACTGCTCGCAAGAGGTACTAACACCATGCTCGGATACTACAAGAACGAGGAAGCCACACGCCTCGCGCTCGACAGCGAAGGCTGGTATCACTCGGGCGACCTTGCACTAATGGACGAAAACGGATACGTTTTCATCAAAGGCAGGAGCAAGAACATGCTGCTCGGGGCGAACGGCCAAAACGTATATCCCGAAGAAATAGAAGACAAGCTGAACAGTATGACCATGGTGGTGGAAAGCCTTATAATACAGAAAGGCGACAAGCTCGTCGCCCTGATATACCCGGACTACGAAGAAGCAAAGAGTCTCGGTTTCTCGAAAGAAGACTTGCAACACGTTATGGAACAGAACCTTATAGAGCTCAACCAAAGGATTCCTTCATTCAGCAAAATATCGACGTTCAAACTGCAAGACGAAGAATTCGAGAAAACACCGAAGAAAAGCATCAAGCGCTATCTTTACAAAGACGCAGAGCTGTAAAAGCATGCGAAAAAGAGGTTTCCAGACAGAAGCCTCTTTTTTTCCGCTTTAGCGTATGTCCCGATTACCGGCGCAGCCAAAATCCGCCTCATTTTGAATTACCGCCGGTTAGGTTAAATTCTCGTTAAACAAGGACATTTTCCTAATTATTTTTTCCTTATTCTAAGAATATTTCGTAATTTTGTAGCTGAATCATGTAAAAACTATGGCACTTGTAATTGTTTCAATCTTATTGATAGGATACGTCCTTATTGCAACGGGATACGCCACCAACGTAAACCGCGCAGCCATAGCAATGTTCGTCGGTACGGCCGGATGGGTGCTTTATATTTGTTATGGAACGGACTTTGTAACATCACAGCACCCTGAAGAATATGCGAACTTCCTTTCAGGGGCGGCATCGACAAGCTCGTCTGTAAAACAATACATCGCACAAGACATTTTCATCAAATACGTCGGCAAGAGTGCCGAGATCGTATTGTTCCTGTTAGCCACGATGACCATTGTCGAAATACTGAACAACAACGGCTGTTTCGACTTCCTGCAAGAACTCCTCAAGACCCGCAACAGCAAAAAACTGTTATGGATAATGTCAATAATGACGTTCATCATCTCAGCCAACCTCGACAACCTAACAACGACGACGATGATGCTCGTAATCATGCACAAATTGCTGCCCAACCGCAGGCAAAGGATGATTTACGGATGCGCAATCGTGCTTGCAGCCAATTGCGGAGGAGCCCTGACTGTTATCGGCGACCCCAACGGACTTGTGCTGTGGAGCACGGGAGCCGTCACGGCGACGAACTTCTCAGCGTCGCTTGCGCTGCCGTGCCTCATTGCATGGGGACTGCCGACGTATTGGCTCGGACGCAGCCTGCCTGACCACATCGACCAACAATGTACGACCATGCCCTACCGCGGCGACGACACAAATCTTAACAGGTGGCAACGCATCGTAATGCTGTTTTTAGGTATCGGGGGATTATGGTTCATACCCACTTTCCACAACATCACAAAACTCAGCCCGTTCCTTGGCGCATTGTGCGTACTCTCGGTTCTGTGGATCGTGAACGAGATTTTCAACCACAAACTGATGAACTCAGACCAAATGATACAGCGCCCTATCCCACGCGCCCTTCAATACGGTACGATACAACTCATGCTTTTCGTCATGGGCATAATGCTTGCTATCGGTGCGGTGCACGAAACAGGCATCGTTTCGCACATTGCAAGATTCTGCGACGCAAACATACACAATGTTTGGATTATGGGCGCAATCACGGCTTGCGTAAGCTGCGTGCTCGACTCGTTCGCGACATGTATGAGTTTCATTTCAATCTATCCCGTTGTCGAGACGGAGAACTTATTGCAATTTGCAGACCCCGCTTACTTTTCATCGTTTACGCAAAACGGCATATATTGGAAAATTATAGCCTTCTGTTCGGCTATTGGCGGAAACATATTGCCATTAGGTTCAATAAGCGGATTAGCCCTGATGAAAATGGAACGCATACACGTAGGATGGTATTTTAAGAATGTAGGTTCCGTGGCTTTAATCAGCGGCATTGCCGGTTTGGCCGTCATGTGGTTCTTCAACAGATTCTAAATCAAAAACAATATAAAATATGGGTAAAATTAAGACTATTGGAATTATGACTTCCGGAGGCGACGCCCCAGGAATGAACGCGGCAATACGTGCGGTGACTCGCGCCGGCATATGCAAAGGATTTAAGATCAAAGGCATCTACCGCGGTTTTGACGGCTTGATAAACAACGAGATAGCAGATTTCACCACGGAAAACGTCAGCGGCATAATAATGTCTGGAGGCACAATACTAAAAACGGCCAGGAGCGACGAGTTCAAGACGCCCGAAGGCAGGCAAAAGGCTTATGACAACATGGTGGAAAACGGCATCGACGCATTAGTCGTAATCGGCGGCAACGGTTCGCTTACAGGCGCTATGATATTCGCCCAAGAACACGATGTATGCTGCATCGGTCTTCCCGGAACAATAGACAACGACCTGTATGGAACAGACTCGACAATAGGTTACGACACTACGCTGAACACCATCGTAGAATGCGTGGACAGAATCAGAGATACGGCCCAGAGCCATGAAAGAATATTCTTTATTGAGGTAATGGGGCGTGACGCCGGATTCTTGGCCCAGAACAGCGCAATCGCATCCGGCGCGGAGGCAGCCATCATACCCGAAGACTCAACCGATGTCGACCAGCTTGCACGATTCATGGAACGCGGAATAAGAAAGAGTAAGAAAAGCTGCATAGTGATAGTATCCGAAAGCCCCAAATGCGGCGCACTATATTATGCTGACCGTGTACGCAACGAATTCCCCGATTACGATGTAAGGGTTTCAATACTCGGCCATTTGCAGCGCGGCGGAAGACCTTCGGCCCACGACCGAATATTGGCAAGCCGCACAGGTGTTGGCGCTATCGATGCCATCATACAAGGACAACGCAACGTTATGGTCGGAGTACGCAACAACGAAGTTGTTTATATTCCGTTAAGCGAAGCCATACGTTCAGACAAGCCGTTTGACAAAAAACTAATCACGGTTTTGGACGAATTGAGCATATAAGAAACTAAATACATCAAATATCAATGTTGTTAAAATGTATTCATGGAAATGCAAATAAAAGTTTACGGCAGAAAAGTTTATTTGATTTATTTTGTCGGTAAAGAACAATTTAGTAATTTTGCGTTTTGAAAAATACATACTTAAAATAAATACCTATGGAACAAATTAAAGGACACATTTCCCAGATTATCGGCCCTGTCATAGACGTGTATTTTGATACGCAGGGCTCTGACCCTGAGAAAGTGTTGCCTAAAATTTACGATGCCCTTTCGATTAAACGCCCTGACGGCCGCGAGTTGATAGTAGAAGTTCAACAGCATATAGGCGAAGACACAGTCAGATGCGTCGCAATGGACAACACCGACGGTCTTCAACGCGGATTAGAAGTGATTTCCACCGGACATCCTATAATGATGCCGGCCGGCGAACAAATTAAAGGACGCATGATGAACGTTATCGGCCAACCGATCGACGGTATGAAGCCATTGGACATGAAAGGCTCCTACCCAATCCACCGTGAAGCTCCGAAATTTGACGAATTATCAACACACAAAGAGATGTTGGCTACCGGTATAAAAGTTATCGACCTATTGGAGCCATACATGAAAGGTGGAAAAATCGGTTTGTTCGGTGGCGCCGGTGTCGGCAAAACGGTTCTTATCATGGAACTTATCAACAACATCGCCAAAGGACATAACGGTTACTCCGTATTCGCAGGAGTAGGCGAACGCACTCGCGAGGGTAACGACCTTATCAGAGACATGCTTGAGTCTGGCGTAATCCGTTACGGAGAGAAGTTCAAGAAAGCAATGGAAGAAGGCAAATGGGACTTGTCTTTAGTTGACCCGGAAGAACTTAAAAAATCACAGGCCACGCTTGTTTACGGCCAGATGAACGAACCGCCCGGAGCGCGTGCGTCAGTTGCCTTATCCGGACTTACAGTCGCAGAAGAGTTCCGCGACCATGGAGGCAAAGGCGGCGAAGCCACGGATATTATGTTCTTCATCGACAATATATTCCGTTTCACGCAAGCTGGTTCAGAGGTATCTGCATTGTTGGGACGTATGCCTTCTGCCGTAGGTTACCAGCCTACACTTGCAAGCGAAATGGGAACCATGCAGGAACGCATTACATCAACAAAAAACGGAAGTATCACATCGGTACAGGCTGTTTACGTACCTGCGGACGACCTTACCGACCCTGCACCTGCAACAACGTTCACCCATTTGGATGCTACCACTGAGCTTAGCCGAAAAATCGCCGAGCTGGGTATATATCCTGCCGTCGATCCGTTAGGCAGTACCTCTCGTATCCTCGACCCGCTTATTGTCGGTAAAGAACATTATGAATGCGCCCAAAGAGTAAAAGAGATTCTGCAACACTATAAGGAACTGCAAGACATTATCGCAATCTTGGGTATGGACGAACTTTCAGATGAAGATAAGCTGACGGTAAACAGGGCACGCCGTGTTCAACGTTTCCTGTCCCAGCCGTTCACGGTTGCCGAGCAATTCACAGGTCTCCCTGGCGTAATGGTACCGATTGAAGAAACGATAAAAGGCTTCAATGCTATTCTCGACGGAGAAGTTGACGACTTGCCCGAACAAGCATTCCTGAATGTCGGAACAATCGACGATGCCATAGCCAAGGGCAAAAAACTGCTTGAAACAGCTAAGGGCAATTGATAAAAATTCGTTATGATATGGGATTGAAGCTGAAAATAATATCACCGGAGAAGATAGAATTTGACGGACCGGTTGAAAGCGTACTGGTTCCCGGCACTAAAGGTAGTTTTGAAATATTGAACGACCATGCGCCGATAATCTCATCTTTACAGCCGGGGGTTGTCGAATACACAACGACAGAAGGCAAGACAAGCCTGACCATAACAGGAGGATTTGTTGAAGTCCAAAAGAATATGGTCAACTTGTGCGTTGAGCTGAACTGAAATTAACTATGGATTTAAAGCAGATAAACGAAACAAGTAAGCGATATTGCAAACACAGCTTATGGATTACCGTTGCGATAACCTTTGCCATTATAATTGCAATAAGCGTGAATTGGCTTGACATATCGTTGGCTGCAGCTTTAGCCGTAAGTGCTTTATATACCATAATTATAAATTTTGCTTATGGCTCATTATGGAAGAAGGTTGCAAAATCCACTCCTGGAACCATGACGAAATTCTATTTGGCTGCATCGGCAATACGTTTAATGACGGCGGCTTTAGTGGTAATCGCATATTGCGTGATTTGCCGTGACGACAAGGAGTCCATCCGCAATTTCGTGTTGCTGTTCTTTGCTTTCTATTTAGTGATGCTCGTGTTCGACAGCGTATTTTTTGCCCGTATAGAAAAGAATAATAATCTAAAGACTGAAAAATGAAATATATCAGGCATTTGCTTTTGATAATGCTGTTATTGGCTTTTGTCGCTCCGATCCATGCGGCTAAAGAAGCTGGTGAAGAAAAGGAAGGAGTTGACCTGCAGGAAATTCTGTTCGGCCACATCCAAGATTCCTACGACTGGCATATCACTACGATAAACGGACACCATGTAACGTTGCACCTTCCTGTAATAGTGAAAAGCTCGACAGGATGGCATGTGTTCTGCAGCAGTGAATTTGCAGAAGCAAAAAACGCAGAAGGCAATCGTCCAGGACCTTATGGCTTATACATCTCAGGAAGCGAGGCTAATGAAAACAAAATTTGCGAAAAAGTAAACGGGGAAGAAGTCTGCCCGCTAGACATTTCTATAACAAAGACTGTTGTAGTTTTGTTCATCGATGCAATCCTGCTTCTGATATGTGTGCTAATTCCTGCAAGATGGTGCAAGAAGCATAAGCCCGAAGACCCTGCTCCTAAGGGGTTCACAGGTCTGATGCACATGTTTATCATGTACATTTATAATGACGTGGTTAAAGCGTCTCTTGGGAAAGAGGCTGACAAGTATGCTCCATACCTGCTGACATGCTTCTTCTTCATATTCCTGGCCAACATCATGGGCATAGTTCCGTTCCCTCCCGGAGGCGGCAACCTCACCGGCAACATAACAATAACTTTCTTTTTAGCGTTATGTACGTTCCTGATAACAAACATCACCGGAACAAAAGCCTATTGGAAAGATATATTTTGGCCAGAAGTACCAACATGGCTGAAAGTGCCGGTACCATTGATGCCGTTCATCGAATTCTTCAGCATTTTCACGAAACCGCTGGCATTGATGATCCGACTCTTCGCCAATATGATGGCAGGACATGCCATTGCACTTTCATTGGCATGCATTATTTTCATAATGTTTGGAATCAACGCTATCGCAGGTTCGATGATGACGGTAGTAAGCGTGGCTATGAGCATCTTCATGATGCTGCTCGAAGTTCTTGTATGCTTCATCCAAGCATTGGTATTCACCATGCTTAGCGCTGTATTCATTTCGCTTGCCCATGTTCATGGACATGCAAAAAACTAAGTAAATTAAAACTAATAACAAAAATAACAATTAAAAAATTACGACTATGATTTCATTATTATTAGCAGCAGAGATTGCAAAGTTAGGTGCCGCAGTAGGTGGTGGTTTGGCCGCAATAGGTGCAGGTATCGGTATCGGTAAAATTGGTGGACAAGCAATGGACGCAATGGCGCGCCAACCGGAAAAAATGGGTGATCTGCGTTCTTCAATGATCATCGCAGCCGCTCTTGTCGAAGGTGTCGCATTCTTTGCAGTCATCATCGCTTTGCTTGCACTTTTCGTGTAATATGGAGATTAAGTAATCGAAATCTTAACAGCTTATGTCATTAATAACCCCTGGTTTTGGTCTGTTTTTCTGGATGACGGTCGTCTTCCTCATCGTTCTTGCCATATTATGGAAATTCGGTTTTCCGGTAATTGTCAAGATGGTGAACGACCGAAAAGCCTACATAGACGAAAGTCTGCGTAAGGCACATGAAGCCAATGAAAAACTATCCAACATCAAAGCCGAAAGCGAAGCTATCTTACAAGAAGCTCGTGAAAAGCAGGCTCTTCTCTTAAAAGAGGCTGCAGCCACACGGGACGCTATCGTGGAAAAGGCTCAAGACAAAGCTCGCGAAGAAGGCAACAGGCTGCTTTCTGAGGCAAAAATTGAGATAGAGAACCAAAAAAGGGCAGCCATCAGCGACATTCGTAAACAAGTAGCTACACTTAGCGTCGAAATTGCAGAGAAGATCCTTCGTGAGAAACTCGGCAACGACAAGGCGCAGATGGATTTGATTGAACGTATGCTGGATGAAGTTTCCACTTCAAATAAAAAGTAATTTATTATGGATTTAGGATTAATATCGGTAAGATATGCCCGCGCCTTATTCAAAGCAGGTGCAGAAGTAAAACTTGAAGACAAGGTTTATCAAGAAATGCAAACTTTGTCAAAGAGTTATATAAAAGTCCCTGAACTTAGGTTTACCATAGATAATCCCATGCTCCCGAAAACTACAAAAGAACAGTTGTTGTTGACTGCTTCTGGCGACAAGCCATGCGCTCTGACAAAGACGTTCATAAAGTTAGTTCTTAAAGAAGACCGCGAGAGCATGATGCAATTTATTGCTAATTCATATATTACTTTATACCGAAGACAGAAAAAGCTAATCCGTGCTAAACTTCTAACCGCCACGACCGTATCTTCTGCCACGGAGCAGAAGTTGCGTAAGTTGGTTGAAAGTCAGACAAATGGTACTGTTGAATTTGAAACCGAGACAAACCCATCCATCATAGGAGGTTTCATCTTGGAATATGATACTTATAGATTGGACATGAGTGTGAAATCAAAATTAACAACCATATTGTCGCAGCTTAAGTAATTAATAATTAATAATATGTCAGATAAAATTAAACCAAGCGAAGTATCACAAGTTCTTCTTGACCAGCTCAAGGGTATAAGTGACAGTGCCAAATTCGACGAGGTTGGTTCGGTTTTGCAAGTCAGCGATGGAGTTGCCCGTATATACGGTTTGCGCAACGCTGAAGCAAACGAGCTTCTTGAATTTGAAAACGGTACAATGGCCATTGTCATGAACCTTGAGGAGGACAATGTCGGATGCGTGCTTTTGGGACCTACGTCCGGTATAAAAGAAGGCATGCATGTCAAGCGAACCAAACGCATTGCCAGCATCAAGGTGAACGATAACATGCTTGGACGAGTAATAAACCCTCTTGGGCAAGCAATAGACGGAAAAGGCGACATAGACCTTACCGACTCTTTTGAAATGCCGTTGGACCGTAAAGCCCCGGGAGTTATCTACCGCCAACCCGTCAAGGAGCCTTTACAAACCGGACTTAAGGCTGTCGACTCAATGATTCCCATCGGTAGAGGCCAGCGTGAGCTTATTATCGGCGACAGGCAAACAGGTAAAACAGCAATTGCCGTTGATACGATCATAAACCAAAAGAAATTCTACGAATCGGGCCATCCTGTTTATTGCATATATGTGGCAATAGGCCAAAAGGCTTCAACCGTAGCCGCATTGGTTTCAACTTTAAAAGAACATGGCGCAATGCCATATACCATAGTTGTTTCCGCAACGGCTGCCGATCCTGCCGCAATGCAATATTACGCACCGTTCGCAGGAGCTGCAATCGGCGAATATTTCAGGGATAGAGGTCTTTCGGCGTTGGTCGTATATGACGACCTGTCGAAACAAGCCGTCGCATATCGTGAAGTTTCGCTTGTATTGCGCCGTCCTTCAGGACGTGAGGCTTATCCTGGTGATGTGTTCTATCTTCACAGCCGCTTGCTCGAACGTGCGGCAAGAATCAACGACCAGCAGGAAGTTGCAGAACAAATGAACGACCTTCCCGAATGCATGAAAGGCCATGTAAAAGGTGGAGGCTCGCTTACGGCCCTTCCAATTATCGAGACCCAGGCCGGCGACGTTTCAGCATACATCCCGACCAATGTGATTTCCATTACAGACGGGCAGATATACCTTGAGACGGATTTGTTCAACCAAGGCTTCAGACCGGCAATCAACGTTGGTATTTCCGTGAGCCGTGTAGGTGGTTCAGCCCAAATAAAAAGTATGAAAAAAGTTGCTGGAACTCTTAAGATAGACCAAGCCCAATACAGGGAGCTTGAGTCCTTCTCTAAATTCTCAAGCGACATGGATGCCGTTACGGCAATGACGCTCGACCGAGGAAGAAAGAACAACCAGCTTCTCATACAGCCCCAATACAGCCCAATGCCCGTAGGCGAACAAATAGCAATCCTGTATTGTGGCACACACGGACTCATGCATGATGTCCCGGTAGAAAAAGTGCGTGAATGCCAAGATACGTTCTTGGATAAGATGCGTACTTCGCACGCTGATGTAATTGAAGTTCTGGCAAGCGGAAAAATCAGTGATGAACAAACAACAATCATTGAATCCGTAATGGCAGACATTGCAGGTCAATATAAAAGTTGATTAAATTATGCCGTCACTTAAGGAAATCAAAAATCGAATATCATCTGTAAATAGCACTCGTAAAATTACGAGTGCTATGAAGATGGTAGCGTCCTCAAAGTTGCACCATGCCCAAGTCATGATAGAAAATATGTTGCCATACGAGTCTATGCTCGAACATATACTCAAAAGTTTTTTGGCTTCAGAGGTTGACGCAACAACCGCATACAGTTTAGAGCGCCCGGTTAAGCGAGTTGCCCTAATCGTGTATTCATCTAACAGCAGCCTATGCGGTGGTTTCAATGCCAATATAATAAAAATGATGCAACAAGTAATTGATGAATACAGCCATTTAGGTACAAAAAACATCATCATTTATCCGATAGGACGCAAAGTCGCAGAAAAAGTGACGAAACTTGGTTTGAATAGCGGGGGCGATTTCACAAGCATTGCCGACAAGCCTAATATTCATCCTTGCATCAAGTTGGCAGAATCTCTTGCCGAAAGATTCATCAAAGGAGACATTGACCGTGTGGAAATGATATATCATCATTTTAAAAGTGCCGGTTCTCAAATCCTGACCCGTAAAACATTTTTACCAATAGACGTAAAGAGCGAATTGTATTTTGACGACGAACGAGATTTGACTTCAAATATTGCAACGTTAGAAGCCCAAGAATATCTTCGTAAAAAAGGCAATAGAACAGTTACGGAAAAAGAAGAGAGCAAACCATTAAACGACAATTTCATTGTTGAGCCTGACATGAATACGGTTTTGGCGCAACTGATTCCGAAATTGTTGCATCTGATGATTTACACGGCACTATTGGACAGTAATGCAAGCGAACATGCGGCACGCATGGTTGCCATGCAAACAGCCACAGACAATGCAGACGAACTGCTCCGCGAGTTGAACCTCCAATACAACAAGAGCCGCCAACAAGCAATTACAAACGAATTATTAGACATCGTAGGCGGTTCTGTAAACAATTAAATTAGCAAACTGATAAAATCGGGAAAATGCAAACATTTTCCCGATTTTTGCATTATTATAAATAAATAAGCCGCATAATGGCATATTTATTGGCAGAAAAGACAAAAGTAATTTGGATTATAGGCAAAAAAATCGTAACTTTGCAAACCGAACATATAAAGTGGAATTTAATCAATTAACATTCAATTTAATATTAAAATGAAGAAAGGAATCCATCCAGAAAACTATCGCCCCGTCGTATTCAAGGATATGTCCAACGGCGATATGTTCCTTACACGTTCTACATGCAAGACTACGGAAACAGTAGAATTTGAAGGTGAAACTTACCCTGTGGTAAAAGTCGAAATTTCAAGTACGTCACACCCGTTCTATACGGGCAAGAGCAAACTTGTTGACTCGGCTGGTCGCGTAGACAAGTTTATGAGCCGCTACGGTAAGGCACGTAAATAATATATATCGCAGAGACATATAAAATGCGTTTCGGCGTAGTCGCATATACGCTGGAACGCATTTTTTATATCCTAATGCAACCAAAATCATCATCCTATGAAGTATTATCATACGCTGTTATGCGTTTTAACAGCTGTCGTAACATTATCATCCTGCAACAATGAAAACGACGGGCAGAAACAAGACAGCCCTAACATAAATAAAAATAAAGTTACAAATGATGCAGCTGTCACACGTTTTGAATTTCCGAAATTAAAGGATGGGAACAGCGTTGTAATAGTTTATAGGACAAACGACGACAAGGAATACGACAAAGACCGTGTGAATTACGCCGTCGAATGGGATTGCGACAAGAAATCACAACGCTGGTCATGCTACCAAATGCACAAAGGATACACGGGGCAATTCAGCCGAGTTGTAGACGGATACATGAACGACCCCACCCTGGATAAAAACGATTATTGGAGAACAGACTATTTTTACGGCTCCGGATACGAACACGGCCACATCTGTCCAAATGCTGATAGGAAATACTCATATATGGCCAATTACCAAACCTTCTATATGACAAACATGCAACCACAATACCACAAATTCAACGGATACACCAACAGCAGTGCAGGCAAAAGGGAAGGCGTATGGCTAAGGATGGAAGAACAAGTAAGAGACTGGACTCCACGTTCATCTGCCGATACTTTATACGTTTGCAAAGGCGGAACAATTGACCATGAATACCAAATAATAGAAAGAATTGAAGGCAAGTTGATCGTACCCAAATATTTCTTTATGGCGTGCCTAATGAAAAACAGCATGGGTTACAAGGCCATAGGCTTTTGGGATGAACAGCAAAAGGACGACTGGCAGGACGACGAGTCACTATCCGCTTTCGCCGTAACGATAGACGAATTAGAAGAACTGACCGGTATAGACTTTTTCTGTAATTTACCGGATAACATCGAGAATAATGTTGAAAGTAAAGTTGCATTGAAAGCGTGGGGATTATAATATAATTAGTGAGTTCGACATTATACTTAGCAAATCAAAATTCATAATGCACAATGCATAAAAAATTATTGATGTCCGCTAAAACTTTTGATGTAGCCTTTCACTAATGCCGTTGGTTTAAAATATTCATTATACATAATACTTACGCCGAGTGTTGAATAACATAAGTACGCTTAAAAGACGTCTAAAAAGTAGTCTTTTACCAACTAATACGCAACCTTTCATACGACGATATGCGGTAAATTGTAATACACAATGACACTTCATTCCGCTTTATTATTCTCTTTTACTTTCACAATGTCACATTCTGCATAAAGCATTAAATATCAAGTATTTATAGCGTGACATAAAAAAATTGCCACCGTCACGACATTCACGCAAGATCGGGATAAGAAAACCCGTTCACACGCCATAAGCATATTTTCCATTATAGTAATAGTGACATTTGTGAAGGTTGCGCATAGTTAATGTCACAATGTAAAACATTGGTTATCAATATGATACTACCTAATGTGACATTGTGATAGTAAAGTGGATAAAAACAGACACGAATAGATGCTAACCATTCCCACGAGAGTCGGGATATGAAACAAGAAAATAAGATTAACGTCAGTTCGGTATAAGGATTATTCCACAAAAAGTATCGTTGTTATTGGATTTAATAAGCCTGTTGCATTCTGTCATTGTCTAACGGCAATGACAGAATGCAACAGGCTTATTACCTTCCGCACCGGCACTTTATTTCCTTACGACAACCACCTTTATTTTAGGCAGATGTTTCTTTTTCCGAAGCCATTCGGCTTTCCGCTTTTCATATTCAAGCTGATGACGCTCAAGAAAATTGTCAGCCATAGTCAACAAATCAACTTACTCATGACTAAACTTACTATAAACCACACTTAGCCTTATAGGCCCGTTTGGATTGTCATCTCCACCGACAAGACGCGTACTCGTAAGACTCATGTCGTGAACGACCTTTATGATTTGATTGGATGAATTAGTCGTAACCGTAACGGGAATTATGACAACCTTGTTCCAGTTCTCACCTTCTTTCTCGTTCAACCAATTCGGATTGGATGCAAGTCCGTCTTTTTTTGCGTTATACATGTATGTAATCATGCCTGAAATATTATTAAAGACATAATTATTATAAGTTGAGTTGTATGACGCGACAAACGATTTCTGATAGTCAATGATATTTCCATTTTCAAAGAAGCTGTAAAGACTATCTTTAGGAATCATAAGCAACGTGGACGGGGCATCTAATGAATACTCGCCGTGATGATTATTATTTATGCGCGTCAGTGTCAACTTTGCAGTATTCAACGTATCGTTTTCGTGACCGGCCTTAACCTCGTCAACAGGCAGAGTTATTTCGGTAAATATCCCGGACGGCGTTTTAAGATATGTACAAGTGTTGTCTTCGGCAAGGGCTTTTATAGCGGCCGCGTCATTAACGATGTTTGTGGTCTGCAGCACTTCTTCCGTACCAGAGAACGAAGATGTTCCTACATAAGTGGAGTCGTTGTTATACCTGAAATAAACATTCAGCTGACTTACATATACATAGGCCATTGAGCCGAGTCCGTCGTTCATTTCAAAGTAAAATCCAGGACATACGTTATGTATGAAATTGTACGAATTCTTGAAATAATCAGGATTCTTATAATACTGGCGCATGATATACGTACCGAAATTATTATATCTTACACCGTCTTTGTCAACATACTCCTTATTCATGTCAATCTTTATATTCGGTGTATAAGAACCTTCGTCGGCACGTTCGTCCTCATCTATGCTAAGGTCTACCAAGGTATAGGTCTTGTTTATCTTTAGCCCATCCTGCCTGACAAGTCCTTCAGCCTTCGGGTCAAAGTTCGAGTAATACTTTGTGTTCTCCTTCATCGGTTCCGACATCTCGTGGGCCGTTAAGTTCATAGTGGCCAACGAATCACCGTAATATGTCGTATAAAAGAGCCTTATATGACAAGAATCGGCTACAACGTCGCCTGAGGCATCCACGCTTACAATGCTGTCCTTCTCCGGGAAAGTATAGTTCTCAAGCGTACCGAATTGTGCCATAAAATCCCCTACGATGTAATTGCCGGTTTCAGGATCCTTTATTTTTCCAAGATACCCGACCGTATTACGAGACAAAACCGAGTCGGCAACAAAAGAACGTGAAGTAACCTCAAACGTATCAGTCGATACTTTAAGCATGTCCATGTTATCCGTCAATGACGTACCTATTGAATCAGTTGTGTCATCACACGCCGTAAACACAACCGAAATCATGGCCACGGCAAGTGCTAAAGATTTAATTTTCATTTGATGTCCTGTAAGATGAACTTTTATATTATCCTATTCCGCTTTACCTTCAAAAACACGGTCGTAGAAATCCTCGTATGCCTTGCATATATCCTCGTCCGCAGGATTAGTCATGAAAGGAAGTTTTTTCCCTTCAACATACTTAAGCAACTCCGGATTGATGTCTTTCCCCGCGCTTACTACTCCGTCGGAATAATCTATTGCCAATTTCTGTAAATCGAGGAATCCGAAGTCGTCACCGTAATGATCCAACACGTCCGCCCCTACATTACGGAACTCTATGCTTTGGCGGAAATTAGCGCCGAGGTTTCCATGCAATTCTTCCGAGAACAAAGATGTCACAATCTTCGTATTAGCAAACGAAGGTTCGTCTTGGTATGCCGTCTTTATATAAAGAGGTATTATGGAACACATCCAACCTTGGCAATGTATGATGTCCGGGACCCAACGTAGTTTCTTTACCGTTTCAAGTACGCCACGGGCAAAGAACACCGCCCTTTCGCCGTTGTCCTCGTATTCATTGCCATTCTCGTCAAAAGCCATCAGGCGCTTAGTGAAATAATCCTCGTTATCTATAAAATATACCTGAATCCTCGTTGACGGTATCGAAGCCACCTTTATTATGAGCGGATGGTCTGTTTCGTCAATTATAAGCATCATTCTCGACAGGCGTATAACTTCGTGCAACTGCCCGCGCCTTTCGTTTATATTCCCCCATTTCGGCATGAACGTCCTTATTTCATGCCCGTTTTCTTGAATCACCTGCGGTATGATGCGCCCCAAATGCGACATCTCACTTTCAGGAACGTAAGGAAAAATTTCTTGGTTTATGAATAATACTTTCTTTGCCATTATATATTCTTTTATCCATGCAAAGGTACAAAAAAAGTTTGTATCCATGTAACTTTTTTTCGTTAATTAGGCAAAAGCGGCTTCTTATAGGCATATTTTGTTTTATTTTCTTTTTTATTTAAGAAATTTGTTGTTATTTTGCACGCTTGAATTGCGTATCGATTTTGCAACACATTCAAACTCGCTGAAAACAATCGGTAAAAGCAAAACAAATTGCATTTAAACATCTTTAAAACCTAAAGTTTTATCGCAATATGCAGGTTTTTAATAAAATAGTCGAGCTTCAAAACAAACTTTTTGATGACAGGAAGCAAGGTAAAAGCATAGGATTAGTTCCAACGATGGGTGCCCTTCACGACGGTCACGCATCATTAGTAAAAAAGAGCGTAACAGACAACGACATCACCGTCGTTTCCGTTTTCGTAAACCCGACACAATTCAACGACCCCAAGGATCTTAATTCTTATCCGCGAGATACGGAAGCCGATTGCAAACTTCTCGAAAGCGTCGGGGCTGATTATGTTTTCATCCCGTCGGTAGAAGAAATGTACCCTACCCCGGACACCAGGCACTTCGAGTTTCCGCCGGTATCGACTGTAATGGAAGGTGCGCACCGTCCCGGCCATTTCAACGGCGTATGCCAAGTTGTCAGCCGCCTGTTTTACATCGTGCGCCCAGGTAAAGCCTATTTCGGAGAAAAAGACTGGCAGCAAATAGCCGTCGTAAAAGCAATGGTGAAATCATTAGGATTAGGCGTTGAAATTGTAGAATGCCCGATAGTACGCGACATTGACGGACTGGCACGCTCTTCACGCAACGCCCTCCTTAGCGACGACGAACGTAAAATTGCGCCCAACATATTCAAGGCGTTGAAAGAAAGCATCGAATACGCAAAAAAACACGGCGTGAAAGAAACGCACGATTATGTCGTTGAAAAAATCAATTCCACGCCCGGACTCGACGTTGAATATTTTGAGATAGTAGACGGCAACACACTCCAGCAAGTGAACAATTGGGGCGACTCTGATTACGTAGTAGGCTGCATAACCGTATATTGCGGCAAAAGGCCCGTAAGGCTCATCGATCATATTAAGTATAAAGAATAATGTTGAAAAGTAGGTTTACGCATGCAGGTTAGAACAATGCCGCATGGATAAACCGGAAGAAAAACCATTAAGAACATGATGATTGAAGTTCTAAAAAGCAAATTACACTGTGTCCAAGTAACGGAAGCCAACCTAAACTACATGGGCAGCATCACTATTGACGAAGACTTGATGAACGCAGCCAACCTTATAGCCGGCGAGAAAGTCCAGATCGTAAACAACAACAACGGCGAACGCTTCGAAACATACATCATTAAAGGCGAACGCGGCAGCGGATGCATTTGCCTGAACGGCGCAGCTGCAAGGAAGTGCCAAGTAGGCGACACCGTTATAATAATAGCCTATGCCCTAATGGATTTCGAAGAAGCCAAATCATATAAACCGACAGTGGTTTTCCCCGAGCACAACAAACTAAGCAAATAAAAACATTTCAACCTATCCTGGACACCACAGGAACGGATGTTTCAACTAATAAGGCGGTACGATGCCCATGCCGGCAGCAATTACGGCAGAGCATAAGATCTATGACTAAAATTCCTTAACATGCCGGGCCTTACAAACATTAGTCATATCCACATATAACCAATAAGCCGCACAATTGCGCATCAAAGCAGGCATCGTACCGCCTTTGTTTTCACAACGTTTCCAATCAACGGCCTTTTGCATTTCAAAACACGGCCTTATGCAAGATAAAAGGCGACATTTCACGAAATAAAAGACGGTCTTTTACATCTTCGACAACAGTGAACGAAAGACCACCTTATCAAAGAGTCAGCCCAACCCACCCTACCCGACCTTAATTCATACGTAAGTCCGGCACAAGAAAATGCAACCATTTCTTATGCCGGACTCATGTTAAACAAGCACGCTTGGCACAGTATTTGCTATACCAATTGCAAAACAATTATTCAATAAAAACCCAAAACAATGCAAAAAGGTAATATAGGGGTGACAACCGAGAACATATTCCCCGTCATTAAAAAGTTCTTGTACTCAGACCACGAGATTTTCTTACGTGAAATGGTAAGCAACGCCGTTGATGCAACACAAAAGTTGAAGACTTTGGCTGAAAAAGGCGACTTCAAAGGCGAACTTGGCGACCTTACAGTACATATAACCCTTGACGAAAAGAATAAGACCCTTACCATAAGCGACCGTGGTATCGGCATGACTGAAGAAGAGATTGACAAGTACATCAACCAAATTGCATTCTCAGGAGTAAACGACTTCCTCAACAAATACAAAGACAACGCCAACGCCATAATAGGCCACTTCGGCTTAGGTTTTTACAGCGCCTTCATGGTGAGCGACAAAGTCGAGATAATAACAAAGAGCTATAAGGATGGGGTAAAAGCCGTAAAGTGGAGTTGCGACGGCAGCCCCTCGTTTGAAATAGACGATGCCGAAAAAGCCGACAGGGGTTCGGACATAATACTCCACATTGCCGACGACTGTAAAGAATTCCTTGAGAAGAATAAAATCCAAGGATTACTCAACAAATATTGCAAGTTCATGCCTGTGCCATTGGCATTCGGGAAAAAGACCGAATGGAAAGACGGCAAACAAGTGGAAACTGCCGAAGACAATATCATCAACGACATGGAACCACTGTGGACGAAAACGCCAAACACTCTGAAAGACGAGGATTACAAAAAGTTCTACCATGAACTTTACCCGATGCAGGACGACCCGTTGTTCTGGATCCACTTGAACGTAGACTATCCGTTCAACCTCACGGGCATACTTTACTTTCCACGCATAAAGTCGAACATAGACTTGCAACGCAACAAAATCCAACTGTACTGCAACCAAGTGTTCGTAACAGACCAGGTTGAAGGCATCGTACCCGATTTCCTTACATTGTTGCACGGCGTTATAGACTCACCGGACATTCCGCTGAACGTCAGCAGAAGTTATCTGCAAAGTGACCGCGACGTGAAGAAGATTTCCACATATATCACGAAAAAGGTTGCCGACCGTTTGAACGGCATATTCAAGGAGAACCGCAAAGAATATGAAAACAAATGGGACGACCTGAAGCTGTTCATCAACTACGGAATGTTGTCACAAGAAGACTTCTACGACCGGGCCAAAGATTTCTCGCTGTTCAAAGATGTCGACGGTAAGCATTTCACGTTCGATGAATACAAGACCCTTATCAAAGACAACCAAACCGATAAGGACGGCCAACTTATATACCTATACGCGACCAACAAGGAAGACCAATACTCGTATATCGAGGCAGCCAAGGAAAAGGGATACAGCGTGTTGCTGCTTGACGGCCAACTCGACGTTCCGACCGTATCAATGTTTGAACAGAAATTCGAGAAAAGCCGTTTCATGCGCGTTGACAGCGACGTTATAGACCGCCTGATTGTAAAAGACGACGCAAAGAGTACAGAGCTTGACAGCGACCAAGCTGACAATCTGTCATCCGCATTCCGCTCACAAATGCCCCAAATAGAGAAAGCCGAATTCAGCGTCGAAGTTCAATCACTCGGGGAAAACGCCCTGCCGGTGATGATTACGCAAAGCGAATACATGCGCCGCATGAAAGACATAAGCAAATATCAAAGCGGCATGAGTTTTTACTCTCAAATGCCTGACAGCTACAGCCTCGTACTCAACAGCGACCATGCCCTTATAAAAGGCATTCTTGATGACGAAAACGCCAAATGCGGAGAAGCGCTCAAACCGGTAATAAGCGAAATCAAAGGCCAGCAGGCACGTCTGTCGGCATTGCATCAAAACCAAAGCAAGAAAAAGCCGGAAGAAGTGACACAGGAAGAGAAAGATGATTTGGCCGAAACGGAAAAGGCCCTTGACGAGCAACGCAATAAAAAGAAACAAATAATAGCCGACTACGCCAAGGACAACAAAATTCTGCACCAACTCATCGACCTTGCACTATTACAGAACGGCATGCTGAAAGGAGCCGCCCTTGACGCATTCATCAAACGTTCCATAACGCTGATTTAAAGAGTACCGTCGGGAATAATCCTTCATTTTCAATACATTTGGAATACCGCAACATAAAAAATCCGCAGGCTTTTTATATGGTAAAAAGTCTGCGGATTTCAAATTTAAACCGTTATCAGCTCACATTCCTTCAACCAAAGGGCCGATGACGCATCGCTCGGCATACGCCAATCACCACGCGGACTTAGGCTCACACTGCCGACTTTCGGACCGTCAGGCAGGCACGAGCGTTTAAACTGCTGGCTGAAGAAACGGCGTAGAAACGTTGACAGCCATTTCTTTATCGTTTCATCATCATAAAATGGAGCATCAGCATTGTTGCCGTTAAACGCCTTTCGCGCGAGCATGAATATCTTCGTCGGCCTGAACCCGAACCGCAAGATGTAATACAAAAAGAAGTCATGCAACTCATACGGCCCGACAAGTTCTTCGGTTTTCTGTACGATATTACCTTCATCGTCGGCCGGTATCAGTTCTGGACTCACAGGCGTATCGATAATGTCAAGCAAAGTTAGGCGTGAAGCATCGTCAACGCTCGCAGCCACGAACTTCACAAGATGCCTTATCAGAGTTTTCGGAATTCCCGAATTAACTCCATACATACTCATGTGGTCGCCGTTATACGTAGCCCAACCAAGCGCCAGCTCCGACAAATCCCCTGTACCTATCACCAAACCTCCAAGTTTATTGCCTAAGTCCATAAGTATCTGCGTACGCTCGCGCGCCTGACTGTTCTCATAAGTTACGTCGTGTACTGACTCGTCTTGGCCTATATCCGCAAAATGCTGTTCTACGGCAGAGGAAATATTTATCTCGCGCAACGTAACGCCCAAGCTTTCCATAAGTGCGACAGCGTTATCATGAGTTCTGTCTGTTGTTCCGAAACCAGGCATCGTAACCCCGACGATGCCCTTCCTGTCCCATCCGAGTTTATCGAATGTCTTAACGCAAACAAGTAAAGCCAATGTGCTGTCAAGTCCGCCGCTAATACCTACGACGACGGTTTTGCAGCCGGTATGAACAAGCCGTTTAGCCAATCCCGCAACTTGTATCGAGAATATTTCATTACAACTTGCCTCCATATCCTCAGATTTCGGTATGAACGGATGTGGGTCGACATCCCTTATAAGTTCGAAATCACGCTGGGCCACAGTTGTATGCGCATCGACAATACGGGCATGGTGTCCACGCTGGGCATTAACGTATGTACTGTTGGTGCGGCGTTCGCTTCTTAACTTCTCGACGTCGATCTGCGACATAACTGCCTGCGGTTTAAAACTAAACCGCTCACCTTCGGCCAACAGCCGCCCGTTTTCGTAAATTATGGCATTGCCGGCATAAACCATGTCTTGCGAGCTTTCCCCAAAACCGCATCCGCTGTACACATACCCCGAAATTGTACGGGCACTCTGCTGTGACAAAAGACTCTTAAGATACTTGTGTTTACCTATGAGTTCATCGCTGGCTGACAGGTTGAATATTATATCGGCGCCGGAAAGAGCCAAGTTGTTGCTTGGAGGAGCAGGGGCCCAAACATCCTCGCATATTTCAATGCCGAACAAGACATTGTCACACGTCCTGAACAACACTGGTTCAGGCGTAACAAGAATCTTATTGCCAGCAAAACGGATTTCAGTCGGTTGTAAGTCTTGCGAAGACGCAAACCAACGTTTTTCATAAAACTCACTATAATTGGGAAGATATGTCTTAGGCACAAGCCCGAGCAAATCACCCTTTTGTATTACTGCTGCACAATTGAGAAGCAAGTCCCCGACTGCAACCGGGATACCGACGATACAAACAATGTCGAGATTCCTTGTAAAATCAAGCAACATCAGCACTGACGTTTCAACCTGGTCCAACAAAAGAGACTGGCGGAAAAGGTCTTGGCATGAATAACCCGTAATGCTAAGTTCGGGAAATACGATTATTTCCACGCCTTTGCCCTCGGCTTTAGCGATAATATTCTCAATTTGCAGAGTGTTATATTCACAATCAGCGACTTTCACTGAAGGCACTGCGGCTGCTACTTTTACGAATCCGTTTTGCATAAACGTAGTTTTTTATACAGATTTCTTTTCTTTGTGATTCTACTTAATAGTCACTTGCGTTGCCCCGTATCCGTATTCTTGGAACGACGCATCCTGATACGGGCATTTCTTGTAACGGTAATTCAACTCATGTATTATTGCATGACGCAACACTCCCTCTCCTTTACCGTGAATGAATATCAACTTTGTGCCTATCTTACCCTTATATTCATCCATAGTCCGGCGGAAAACGTCAAGTTGATGATTGAGTATGTCTGCTGCCGACATTCCTGCCGTTGTTTCAAGAAGTTCACCGGCATGCAAATCCACTACCACAGGCTCGTCTTTACCACGTTGTTTCCTAGCTGGTTGCGGAATAATCTTTTTAATGTCTTCCGACACCTTACGAGCCATGTCCTGCTTTAACTTTTTAGCATCAATGACGAGAGGACGAACAGGTCGGTCATTCTCTATTATCGTATAGATCAATGCCGGCTGCTCAAAGAAATCGTTCTCCTGGAACGTATGCAACTTATAAAACTTAACCGTATCTACACGGATCTGTGCATCAACAGCCGGCTTAATCATAAATGTCTTTCCACGCTTATATGATATGAGCTGCACAGCAATACGTTCAAGTTCATTCAACGACTCATGGTCAAACTCTTCGATGAACAGTTTCGTGTTAGGCTCAACTTCGCCAGACGACCTTAATCGCCAACCCGCACTTTCTGCCGACATATACGTGTAAGAAACGTAATAATTGCTGTCGTTTACAAGGTAAGCCTCAAACTTTGTCTTACTCATTACCGTTGCATCAACAGGCACAAACGCAAGATAAACCGACAAGACATCCCCACCTTTACGTTCCTCTGGCTCGGATATAAAGGTTATAGGACGGTCTGACGGATCATAATCGTCATCTTCTTGCTTTTGTTTCGAGACGGGAACAACAGGTTTTATATTATAATCGTCAGTATCGACAACTACGACATCATTGACACGAACTGGTATTTGGAATCCATCCTCATCCTCAACCAAGACTACATTCTTATCTTGAAAACCGGCGACTATTCCACCGCCTGTCTCACTTAAGAACCTAACTTTATCTCCTATTTTCATATCTTTATTTTATTTTTATTCCGCAATACTCATGGAATCAACAACGAACTGTCGCCATAGCTCAAGAACCTGAAATCATGGGCAAGGGCGTAATCGTATATCTTACGCCAGTCACCATTGACAAAGGCGCTTACGAGCAATAGCAACGTACTTTGAGGCTGATGGAAGTTGGTGACAAGCATCTTAACTATTTTATATTTATAGCCTGGCGCAATTATTATTTGCGTGCTGCCATGAAATGAAGTCATCCCGTTTTTATCCAAATAATCCACTATGTTTTGCAAAGCCTCGACCGGCTTAAGTTGCGGATTCGTATCATACGGTTCCCATTGGTCGATATGCAGCTCTTCCTCTGTTGCATTTGGATTGTTGCCCAAGCGCGCCCCGATATAATACAGACTTTCAAGCGTCCTTACACTCGTCGTCCCGACTGCAATTGCACAGGCATCATGCTTTATAAGTTTCTCTAACGTCTCACGGCGCACGGAGATATATTCCGTATGCATGTCGTGTCCGGCAATCTCCTCGCTTTTAATCGGTTTGAACGTTCCTGCACCTACATGCAAGGTCAATTCCTCACGGTCTATACCATGCCCGTCTATAGAATGCAATACGTCATCTGTAAAATGCAGTCCGGCCGTCGGCGCAGCAACGCTTCCTTTAATCTTGGAATACACTGTCTGATAAGTGATTTTGTCACTTTCCTGAGTTTCACGATTCAAATACGGCGGTATCGGCAACTCACCGGCATGTTCAAGAATATCAGCAAACGTCACCTTGGCATCGTCCCAATGAAAATCGACCCATTGGCTCGTGCCCTGCTCGTGGCTGCGCATTGCAGTTAATGTAACTTCAAATCCATTTATCTCAAAAGTCCTTTTAAGGGAACCTTCTTTCCATTTCTTTAAGTTCCCGACCATACAAAGCCATGAACATTGTTTAGTCGTTTGGAACATTTGCTCATAATCCGCAGGTTGAGCAGGTTCAAGCAGAAAAACTTCTATCAGGGCACCAGTCTCTTTCCGAAAATGTATGCGTGCTTGGATAACCCTCGTATTATTGAATATCATCAACGAACCTTTGGGCAGATAATTTGCAATGTTATAGAACATGTCTTCGGACACGTTTCCTTTATTATAAACAAGAAGTTTACTATGGTCGCGCTGCGCTATCGGGAACTTAGCGATGCGCCCGTCAGGCAACTCGTAATTATAATCTTTTATTTGAATATGTTTTGTCTCCATCATGAATGAAAAATAACTAAAAAAACAATGCGCTTATTATTGCATACAGCAAAGTCAGCACCAACACCAACAAAACGATGTCTATATCCGCCTGATTGTAACCGGTGGAAGTATATTGGGATGAAATATAATTAAAATCAGGATGCATACGAAGGTACAACTTTATGTAAATGTAATATACAAAAGCTCCGACCAAGCCTCCCCACAAAAGGCCGACGGCAATATCGCTCGGATAATGTAAGCCGAGATACAGGCGTGTCCAACAATTCAACAACGACCAAACTACCATCGCCGTTACAAACTTACCGTTACGTACCAACAACGAGAAAAACACCGCTATGCAAAACGTATTAGAGGCATGGGCTGAAAAAAATCCATACTTAGCTCCACGCATTTCGTTGACTACGTCCAACGAATATTTCAACAGCGGTTCTTGCGAAGGACGTAAACGGCCAACAAGCGGCTTAACAACAAAGTCAACAACACCGTCAGACAACAACATACACAAACAAACGCAACCGACTACGAGCATTATCTGCTTCATCGTTTCGTTGTTTTTAATTACGATGTAAAACAGAGAAAGATACAACGGTATCCATGTCAACCCGGATGTAAGGATTACAACCAGATTATCCATGAACAAAGAATCGCTTCCATTGAAAAACGCAAGAATATTGCAATCTGTCTCTATCAGTGTCTGCATTTAATATATTTTTATTCCTAACACGACATCAGTTTCATATTCGCTCAATCTGCCTTGCCAGCACCCATCCTTCGCGTCCGTCTTCAAGTTCCACAAATTTCCAATCTTTCATCGTATCGTCTATAATCTCGACCCTGCTGCCTTCATGGATGATTGCGCTATATTCACTGTTCGCCGCCGGGGTCTTCTTCAACGCTACGGAAGGGGACGTCACTATGGCGCCCGTCTTCATCGTCAATGTACGTTTCTGCTCGTACGCAAAAATATTGCTAAGCACAAAAAGCACAACAAAAACGACTGCTCCGTAAAAGCCCGTTTTACGCAACAAAACCTTATGTCCGAACAGATAACAAAGCACAAGTACCAAGGCGAAAGACATGCTTATTATTGACGTCTGCGCCCAACCGTCAACGCTGGTTAAATTGACCAGCGACTTATACCATGTTACAAAGAACATTTCGGATTTAGGCGTTATCTTATCAATGGTTTTCGAACGTGCCATCTGAAGATTGAACCTTATATCTTCATCTCCAGGCGACAACAGCAACGCACGCTCATAATTCAACACCGCTCTTGTTATATTGTCCGTGCGGTAATACGAATTCCCGAGGTTGAAATACAAATCTGCGCTCGGGCCTTTTTTCAACAACTCTTCATAATCCCTTATGGCTTGCTGATAATTACCTTTCTTATATTCATCGTCAGCATTTTTCTTTGTTATGGCATTTGCCGAGACCGGCAATAGCATGACAAACATCACCAACAAGCCCAACTTCACGCCGGCCTTGTTCTTTTTAACTCCACGCAAAACGTCTTCGATCTTTATTATCGCCGTCATCGCAGCTTCAAAAGTTTGGTTCATATTTCCTTTTACGTCACCAGGTGCATAACGGTTGAACTCGCATTCGTCGACAGCCCTGATGAACATTGATATAGTATCCTCATCAACGTTCTTCAATGCGAGCCTGTCGGCGATATTGTCTTTAGACAGTTGCTCAACCGGAATATTCAACTTATCTCCGACATATCCCCATAAAGCCCGAAGCACTTCATCATAAAATCTGTCATGGTCATTCTTAAGCATCAAGGTGCTTGCGTATTTCAGGCGTTTCGTCGCAATTCGGTTGGCTTTCTTTATCCTCAACTTCGTTATATCGGCATTATCTATCGCACGCTTACGGAAAGCGATAAGAACTCCGACAAAAACGACAAACAATATTGACAACACCACCCAATAAGCAACCGAACCATAGAATATGTCACGCACGTCTTGAACCTCATAGTCGCCTTCCTTAATCGGATGTATGTCTTTATCTTTAAAATCACTATAATCAACAGCCGTATTGGCACTGCCGTCACCTTTGGCAACATCAAGATTAAACGATTGCGTCTTTATGGTCTTATAAGCATTGGCTTCAATGTCATAATAAACAAATTCCACCGCCGGTATAACATACTTTCCCTGATTGCGCGGCACGGCAATAAAATCATATATCATATTACCTTCCACGCCGTTCGTGGTCAGCTTTGTCTTATCCGTTACTTTTGCATCATACTTATCAAAATCCTTCGGAAATTTCACTATCGGCTGTTTTATCAACTTCAGATTGCCGACACCGCTTATCACGACGCGAATCGTTATCGGGTCGTTGGCTTTTACCTCGTTCTTGTTGATTTGGGCGCTTATATTAAACTTTCCTACTCCTCCTGAGAAAGTTGCAGGACGCTTAGGGAGCGGATTCACATTGATTGTCATACCAGGCGCTTTTATAGCACGCTTCACCTCTATATATCCGGAACCTCCGTTCAAAAAGGCTTCAAACGGGTCGACATTGCGATTTTGCTGAATCACCGTCCCATTAAAGGTTATGCTCGGTATTTCCAACTTACCTGTCATTTGGGGGTACATTACATACTGGCTCCATGTGACACAACGGTAAGGCCGCCCATTAACACGCTCTATATGGAATGACTTTTGCTGCGGAAGGGGTATCTCTTGGGTGTGGAAACCTGTTAAATCAGGCATTTTCCCTTCAAGATGCGTCAAATCTACAAGTGTGTACACCTTGTATGTCAAAAGGATAGGTTCCTGTTCATATACGCTACGTTTATTCGCACTTACTTTTATAAACAAGTCACGGCCTCCGATAGGCGTTCCCGCATCGCTCAGGCGCGGCTGGTTATCCGATTCATCATGCATTCTCGGTGCTCCGCCGTTGTTGTCGCTTTCCCCTGCAACCTTAATCTTTACAGCTTTTGAAGCAAGCCGTTTGCCGTTTGCTATTATATGCGCGGAAGGAATCGTGTAAACTCCGTTTTTAGAGGCACACAAAATAAACGTATATGTTATAGACGAAGAACTACTCGTGTGACCGTTTACCATTTGGTAGCTCGCTTGCGACGACTTATACGGACCAGTTATTATTTCCAAAGCATCAGGAATATTCCCGATGCGGAAATCTTTCGCATTTTGCGTGTTTATTGTGTACGTAAGCCTGAAGTTCTCTCCCACGGAGACTTGCGACGGTGCGTTCACGACAAACCTCTGTGCGTTAGCCGATGCCACACATGCTAATATAAATTGTAAAATGAAAAAACATCTTTTCATACCTATGACCCCAATGAATTTACTTTTACCAGTTCTTGTCATTACTCCTGCGCGAGCCTGGTTTCTGCATGGCCTTCTTCAAGCGTTGCTGTGTCGCCTTTTCATTTTGTATAGCGGCATTTATCAGCTGCTCCGCATTTTCCTTGCTCATCTGTTCTTGTTGCTGTTGTTGCTTGTTTTGGCCTTTTTCCTTTTGATTATTCCTATCCTTGTTGTTCTGCGATTTATTATTTTCGTTCTTCTTATTCTTATCCTTGTTTTCGTTCTTCTTTTCATTCTTTTGCATACGCTTGCAGAGAGCAAGATTGTAACGCGTTTCATCGTCTTTCGGATTATTGCGCAACGACTGCTCGTAAGCCTTTATTGCGTCGGCATACATCCGGTGGTTTTGACATATCACCCCGATATTGTGATATACGCTTGCAAGACGTAACTTATTAGTCTCCAGCTTGGCGGCTTTCTGATATTGAACGATGGCAGCCGAATCCTTATTCTGCATCATCAAGGCACATCCCAAATTATAAACGGCCTGAGGATTAGACAGATTCTTAGACACCGCTTTTCTATATTGTATTTCGGCCTTGTCATATTGCTGCTTATCGAACAGACGGTTACCGTCACGCACAAACTGGCGGTCAGTCTGGGCATCAGCGATTATTACAACCCCTAAAAGCAACGTTAATATAATATACCTTCTCGCCATTTTAAAATTCATTTTATCCAAAATATCATCTGAATAACTTTATCTTCTTAAGTAGCGGATTCTTACTCTCAAGAATTACGGTCTCGATAACCAATAATAAAACCAATAAAATGCCAACAGCTTGGAACTGTTCGTCGTATTCACTGTAAACAACACTCATAATATCGCCTTTCTGCAACTTGGATATCTCATTGTCAAGTTGTTTCTGGGCTACATTCGTATTGTCAACATGAATATACGCTCCGCCTCCGGCTTCTGCAATTTGCTTACACATGCTTTCGTTTAACGCCGACATCACGTCTTGCCCGGTTCTGTCTTTCATATATCCGCCTCCTGCTTCCGGAACCGGTGAGCCCTTCGGCGAGCCTACTCCTAAGACAAAGACCCTCATACCATTCTTTTTCGCCTTCCTGGCAGCCTCGACAGCACGACCTTCATGATCTTCACCGTCCGTGATGACGATTATCGCACGCCCTACTTTATCCTGCTTAGTGAAACTTCTTGAACTCAGTTCGATGGCTTCGCCGAGATTGGTTCCTTGGACGGCAATCAACGTCGGTTCTATATTTTGCAGGAACATCTTTGCCGACACGTAATCACTTGTTATAGGAAGTTGCACGAAAGCGTCACCTGCAAAAACGACAAGACCGACTTTGTCGTTCGTAAAATTGTCAACCAAATTCTCAATCAACATCTTGCTCTTGTCCAAACGCGACGGCGCAACATCTTCAGCCTTCATCGAGTTACTAATGTCCAACGCTAAAATAACCTCTATGCCACGACGTTGTTCTTGGCTTATCTTTGTGCCCATTTGTGGCCGGGCGAGCATTACAGCCAACAAGGCAATGGCTGCGGACATGAGCCAAAACTTAACCTCGTTTCTAACTTTTGAGACATCAGGCATAAGATCCTTCAGCAGCGCAGGGTCGCCGAATTTCATTATTTGCCGCTTACGTTTACGCAATCCGAACATCCTTATAACAACAAGGAGCGGTATCAATATCAGCAAATACAAATATGCAGGGTCTTCAAATCTGAACATAAACGCTTAATAATTTTATTTAGAACATTATGGAATACGACGAAAAACGACAAGCCTCAACAATACTTCAAGCAACATCGTGACAAATGCAGCTAAAGCGAACGGTTGGTAAACGTCATACCTCTTAGAGAACTTCTTGACGTCCATTTTCGTCTTTTCCAACTTATCAATGTCTCCATATATTTTTTTCAGTTCTGCCGTATTCGTCGCACGGTAAAAATGTCCGCCTGCAATTGAAGCAATTTCGCTCAAGGTCTCAACATCGATATCTGCGCGCAAATCAACATATTGCGTTGTTCCACCGACTTGCATGGGATAAGGAGCCAAAGTCTTGCTTCCTATGGCGATGGTATAAACACGTATTCCGAAACTTTTAGCTATATTGGCTGCCGTCAGCGGAGAAATGTCGCCCATGTTGTTGCTACCGTCGGTCAACAATATAACGACCTTACTCTTCGTCTTACTGTCCTTAAGACGTCCTACGGCGTTGGCCAATCCCATGCCTATGGCAGTTCCGTCTTCGATAAGTCCCCTTGCCGCGATGTCGGTCCTTACGTTTTGTAGCAAGTTTATCAACGACGTATGATCAGTTGTCATCGGACACTGCGTAAACGCTTCGCCTGCAAAGATCGTCAAACCGATATTGTCATCCGGCCTGCCGGAAACAAATTCAGAGGCAACGTTTTTGGCCGCCTCTATTCTGTTTGGCTTCAAATCCTCAGCAAGCATACTTGTCGACACGTCCATTGCAAGCATTATATCAATGCCTTCAACCGTGCGCCTTCCCCAACTATTATACGTCTGAGGCCGTGCGAGTACGATAACGACAAGCACGAAAGTCACTATGCGTAAAAACGCAGGAAGCCACATCAGACGCACGCGCAGGCTTTTCGGCGCATACTGATAAGCGAACGTATCGCTCATCTTCATAGTCGGCTCGCTCTTTTTCCTGTAAAGCAAGTACCAAATCAAGTAAGGCACAAGCAATAAAAGTAACAGGAAATATTCTTTATTGGCAAATTCCATAATTTACAATTCCTCCTACAACAACAAATAAACCTGGTACATGACGAACACGAAGAGAGCAGCTCCTGCAATCAGAAGCACTATTATCGAACCCTTCAACACCGAACGTGAACGGATGTTCTGCTTATCAGCCTCTGTCAGATTCGGCTCTACGCGCTCTACGGTCGGCTGGTTCTCAAGTTTTGTCGTATTTATGAATTCGATTGCATTAACCAAATTTGCGTCATTCTCGTTTATCAGGGTCGAATACTTTGCAAATTTCACGAGGTCGGCCGTCATGAAAAGTTCATTCAACTCATCAATCATCTTCCGGTCCTCTTCTTGTTGCAGCCTGGAAATTATTTCAGAACTTGTCATCTCCATGGCATTAAAGCCGAACCTTGCCTTAATGTATTTCCTAAGCACATCGGTCAGAAGTGTATAATATGTCTTTTGGTCTTCCGACACTGACATCTTATTTTCCTTAATATGCTCTATTTCCTTCAATGCTTTTTGGTGCGGAGGAAGTTTCTTGATGATGCGCACCTTCGCAATGACAGGCTTGTTCTCCTTAAGCCTCGTCCATAAATAATACGTTAAAACGCATATTAACACAAAGACGACACTTAGCCAAAACGCCTGTTCCCAATCGCTCCATAAGAACGGATTGCTTTGGACACCCTTAGGCGGATAAAACTTTTCAGGATGTAAAGTGTCAACCGGTACGGTCAACACTTTCAAGGCAAGGCTCTTACTTTTATAATTCTTGCCGTCCACGTTCACCGTCATCGGCGGAAGATAATACAGATTCTCGTCAAATGAGGTCAACGTATATCTCTTTGTTATCTTTAAAAGTCCGTTATCCAGCTGCGACGTGTCGGCATCCGAATGTGCCAACACCTCGACTCCCGGCGTTATATACTGCGAAGGCTCATAAACGGGCATCTTCACCTTAGCTCCTTTCTTAGCCGTTACACTAAGGGCAACGCTCGTCTGCTCACCTATAAGTATTTCTATCGAATCTATTTTAGATTCGACATAAACTTGAGCCGACGCGTTTAAAACGCATGCTATAAGTGATATTATGAAAATTATACGTTTCATTAGTTTATATTGGTTAAAAGGAACGGCCACCTAACAGGAATATGTATTTCAGTTAGTTCTAATGTACCCGTATTCATATTTACGCCTTTCAGCTGCGCATGGCAAACAGCTGCATCAACGCCTTTACATAATCCTGGTTAGTGGCAATCGACACATTATCGACATTGCTCTTATTGAACACGTCATTCAACATCTTCTGCCGGTTTTGCCAATATGCATGATGGGCGTTACGCAACCTTCTGTCACTCGTGTCAATATACATTTCATGCCCTGTTTCAGCGTCAACGACTCTCATCAAACCAACGTCAGGAAGGAACTCGGCACGAGGGTCATATATTTGCACTGCTACGACGTCGTGCTTACGGTTACAAATGGTGAGGGCGTTCTCAAACTCGTTTTTCGTATAAAAGTCGCTCATTAAAAAGGCCGTACATCTGCGCTTCAACACGCTTGTCAGGAATTCGACAGCCACTTTCACGTCGGTTTTCCTGCTCTCCGGATGGAAATCAAGCATTTCACGTATTATAAATAAGATATGCTTGCGCCCTTTTTTCGGCGGAATATACTTCTCTATCCTGTCAGAAAAGAATATCACCCCTATCTTGTCGTTGTTCTGAATTGCACTGAAGGCAAGCGTTGCAGCTATCTCGGTCGCCACCTCGCGCTTTGATGCCTTCTGCGTGCCGAAATCCAACGAACCGCTGACATCTATAAGAAGCATTACCGTAAGTTCGCGCTCCTCTTCGTAAACTTTCACGTACGGTTTATGGAAACGGGCCGAAACATTCCAGTCGATGTCGCGTATGTCGTCACCATACTGGTACTCACGTACTTCGCTGAACGCCATACCACGCCCCTTAAAGGCCGAATGGTATTGCCCGGCAAAAATATTATTGCTCAGTCCGCGCGCCTTTATCTCAATTTTGCGTACTTTCTTCAGTATGTCTTGGGTATCCATTAAGGAACCTCCACCTTATTTATAATGTCACTAACAATTTCTTCACCCGTTACGTTCGTAGCCTCAGCCTCGTAAGAAAGACCTATCCTATGGCGGAGCACGTCGTGTGCAACAGCGCGCACGTCCTCAGGAATCACATAACCGCGGCGCTTGATGAACGCGTAAGCGCGTGAAGCCTTGGCCAAGTTAATGCTGGCACGGGGACTGCCTCCGAATGTTATCAAATCCTTCAACTGCGGTAGCCCGTACCTTTCGGGATAACGTGTAGCAAAAACAATGTCTGCGATATACTGTTCTATCTTCTCATCGATGTAAACCTTTCTCACAACGTCGCGGGCGTTGATTATTTCCTGCGCTGAAATTACAGGCGAAATCTCGGGCAGCGAGCCTTGCAGATTCTCGCGAATGATAAGTTTCTCCTCTTCAATGGTAGGATAATCAATTACGACTTTCAGCATGAAACGGTCAACCTGAGCCTCGGGCAGAGGATACGTGCCTTCCTGCTCTATCGGGTTCTGCGTCGCCATTACAAGGAACGGATTAGGCAAATCGAAAGTATCGCTGCCGATCGTAACCTGATGCTCTTGCATCGCCTCGAGTAACGCACTCTGCACCTTGGCAGGCGCACGGTTAATTTCATCCGCCAACACAAAGTTTGCAAACACCGGCCCCTTCTTCACTTGGAATTTCTCGTCCTTCTGCGAATATATCATCGTTCCGGTAACGTCGGCCGGCAACAAGTCCGGAGTAAACTGTATCCTGCTGTATTTCGAATCGACAAGCTGCGCCAAAGTCTTTATGGCGAGCGTCTTGGCCAATCCCGGCACACCCTCGAGCAATATGTGCCCGTCACTCAACAATCCTATCAACAACGTCTCAACCAAATGTTTCTGGCCTACGATTACACGGTTCATGCCCATAGTGAGGTTTGAGACGAAAGAGCTCTTTTGTTCAATCAAGATATTCAACTCGCGGATATCTATGGATTCTGCCATAATTCTTATTTTTATTGTTGCACTTTTAATTTTAGCGCAAAAATACTACATTATGGAATTATGGACTAAATTTTGAGACTAAATAATATTAAAATAAATACTCAATACGCATATTTAACGCCAATTCAACGAATTTTATAAGGCATGTGGCATAATAAAAACCGGTTGGATGACACATTAAGCTCCCAATCGAGACAATGCGGCCTGATGCCGATTGGAGTTTAACCGTCTTTACGAGAGTTCGTGATAAGAAACGTTAGAAAAGTTCCAGTTGCCTTGTCCTTTCGACATACACAGTCAAAGCCTCGGGCTTATTGTCGAAGCAACCCCTCTACTCATTATCTTTCAACGACCAAGCCTTAGCATACAATGGTTTCACCAATTCTTCATAATACGACGCTAACACAAGTTTTACAGTCTCACGGTCGCCGTCGTCAATATCTTTCAACCCTTTAGGATAATCTACATAAACGCCTAAAGTTTGTTCGCTGTTTCTTCATACGCGCTCATGTATTCGTCGTATGACGAAATGTTCCTAAGACCGGCACGCTTGACAATCAACTCCATGCGTCGTTTACCTTCACTAATGGCGTTTTCTATCCGTGTTTTCCGTTGCTCTTCAGCCTCTAGCGCCGCAGTACTCTTGTCAAGCTCCGCCTGCAACGAACCGATGACCTTACGGGCGGTATCAACCTCTAAGGCAATCTCGTCATTCCTTGTCGCAAGCCTGTTGCGCGAAACATAGAGCGTGCAAACACATACCGACATGACAGCAACTATTATTAGAATAAAAATATTGCGCCTGATACGGCTTCGACGAACTAAGGTACGCCCTACCCCATTCATGTTTTGGTAGCGCCTGCCTGCATCGGCTTTGCACCGCCTCGCTATACCTCGGTATGCGAAACCGAGCTTCATGTCAGACAACACGCAGCCGAAACTGTAAATGTCATTGCGTATGTCGGTCAGCCGCATCACCGACTGCTCTGGCGACATGTATCCGTCAGTGCCTGCCGGTTGTTTGTAAACGGCGTAGTCGTCACCGTCGGCAAGTCCGAAGTCAATCAACTTAACATAACGGCCGTTGCGCGTAACGAGTATGTTCGACGGTTTTAAGTCGCGGTGGACTATCTGCCGCCCGTGTACATACTCAAGCGCATCAATTATCTGCAAGACGATGCTTAACTTTTCCCTTCGGCTACGCTTCACTTCAAGCCATTGCTTAAGTGTTTCACCGTCAATCCATTCCATTACAATGCACGTCCCAATGCCGGTCACATTTTCCATTCCTATGACCGTAACTACCGCCGGATATTGCATTTGTACCAGTATGTCAAACTCCTTTTTCAGCAACGCCGTATATGTTCCGTCGTTACGCCAAGGCTCCTTAAGCCCTTTCAACACCCACCAGCGGCCATGACGTTTGGCCTTGGCTATCAAGTTATAACCATTGGTAGGTATCACCTCTATGTCGGTAAAACGACTTGAAACGTCGTTCCCGCCAACATGGACGAAACCTGATACTGATATGTCGTCGCCGTTCATTCCGTCAGATGTGTCATTGCAGCATGTCCGTCTTATAACGCTTGTCGAAATAACAGAGAGCTGCACCTATCGCCGTGCAAAACTCAGAGTTGGCTGGTATTATGAGCTTAACACCATAAAGTTTCTCTATCGGAGGGAACACCATGCGGCATTGCGGCAACAGCGTAAGATTGCCTATCATCACGTATTCACGTATGTCACTGCCGATAGAAGCAAGCACGGCCGACTGGCCTACTGACTGGAGCACCATCCAAATCAGTCCGACAGCTATGTCTTCACGCGAAGCGTCGCTCTTGGCGTTACCGAACAGTGAGGCAACGGCCGTCATGGGCAATCCGGGCAATGGACGGGCACTGATGTCGCCGATGCGTAGGTTTATGTTCGATACATTACCCATGACAGCCATCTCTGAAAGTGTTCGTATGTCGTCGGTCTTCAGAAGCAGGCGCGCCAAGCCTTGCAATGTTCCGCCACCAATGCCTATTCCGCCAATATGCTCTATATCATCGCCGTCGCAACGCACGAGCGACGTACCCGTACCCATGCTTACGACTATGATTTTATCCTTTCCTGACTCGTGGCGCGCCCCTAATCCGTCAGCAACAAACTCTCCGGCCTTGCTTGTAGGCAGTCCGTAAACGGGTTTGTTAATATACGCAGCACCTACGCCGGTAAGCATTACATGTTCGATGTCCGACAGTTGTATCTTGTTATCATATAAATATTTACCGAACGCCCCGTAAAGAGAGGTTATTGGATCGGTGGCTTTCACCCGCATAGGTGACACCACTTTGCCGTTACTAATGCCTACTATCTTGGTCGTACTTATGCCGACGTCTATACCTATCACCATTCCCATGCCTGATAAAGATTTGTATAAAGATTATTGCTGCAAAGTTAGGCATTATTCGTCTAATAAAAAAACTTTGCCAAATTTCTTTTTGCGGATAAAAAATAAAAACCGCAATCCCGATTTTACAGAGGTTGCGGTTTTATGATTGTTAGAATGCTTGTTTACTTTACTTTATCAACGATAGCCTTGAAAGCCTCGGGATTGTTCACTGCGAGGTCGGCGAGAACCTTACGATTGATCTCGATGCCAGCCTTGTGCAACGCACCCATCAATGTTGAATAGCTCATATTCTCAAGGCGTGCGGCAGCATTGATACGCTGAATCCACAATGAACGGAAGTTGCGTTTCTTATTGCGACGGTCACGGTAAGCGTAAGTTAAACCTTTCTCCCAAGTGTTCTTGGCTACCGTCCAAACGTTCTTTCTTGCTCCGTAGTATCCACGGGTAAGTTTTAAAATTCTTTTCCTCTTTGCTCTTGAAGCAACGTGATTGACTGATCTTGGCATAGTTTTTTCCCTTTAATTTGTTAGACAATAGATTAACGGAGACGGAGCAAGTCTCTCACCTGCTTCAGGTTGTCATGGTCTACGATCGTAGAGCCAAGCAAGTTACGCTTTTGCTTCTTTGTTTTCTTGGTCAAGATGTGGCTGTGGTAAGCGTGGTGTCTCTTAATCTTACCTGTACCAGTGAAAGAGAATCTCTTCTTTGCACCGGAATTTGTCTTCTGTTTTGGCATTTTTTTAATTGTTTAAAATTATTGTTATTTACATCTGTGGCAACGTATATACCAGGACGTTACGCACAATTAATCATTTTCAGATTCTACTCCTTGCCTTCACTGAGCTTCTTCAGTGCATCGGCTCCGTTCTTTGCGTTAGCAAACAGACCGCCGCTTGCAGGCATGTCATCCTCTGCATTATCGACCGCCTGCTGCGACTGAGCCTTAGCTTCGGCCTCACGGCGCTCGCGATCCATCTTCTGTTGGCTTTTCTTTGCAACTCCTGCTTTCTTCGGACTGAGATATAGGAACATCTTCTTACCTTCCAAAGCCGGCATCTGCTCTACCTTGCCATATTCCTCAAGGTCGTTGGCAAAACGCAACAGGAGAACTTCTCCCTGTTCCTTGAAAAGTATCGAGCGACCGCGGAAAAACACGAACGCACGCACCTTATTGCCGTCCTCAAGAAATTCCTTCGCATGCTTCAACTTAAAGTTGTAATCATGCTCGTCGGTCTGAGGCCCGAACCTGATTTCCTTAACTTCCTGCTTAACCTGTTTCGCCTTCAACTCCTTAGCACGTTTCTTTTGCTGATACAGGAATTTGCTATAGTCGATGAGACGACAAACCGGCGGTTGGGCGTTAGGTGAAATCTCTACGAGGTCTACCCCCTGGCTTCGTGCCATATCCAATGCCTGACGTGTTGGTACTACTGTGGAGCCGTTATCGCTTACGATGCGGACTTCTTTTACGCGAATCTGTTCATTCACGCGATAATGATTGTTTTTGTCGTGCTTCATTCAACTGTTTTACGGATGTTTTATGAAAATCGGTTGCAAAGTTAGCACAAATCAACCAATTAACAAAACTTTTAATTGATAAATTAAGAGTTAAGAATTAAGAATTAAGAAAGAATTAAGAAAATATGCATTGTGGATTATCTCCGTGCAGCATATTTTCTTAATTCTTAACTCTTAATTATTAATTTTCTATGTCTTTCAGCTGTTCGGCCACCTCGTCGTTAATTTTCTTTGCGAAGTCCTCCTTGCTCATCGAGCCTTGGTCGCCCTGTCCTTGCTTTCTTACTGCAACAGAACCGTCGGCCTGCTCTTTCTCGCCGACGACAACCATATAAGGAATGCGCTTCATTTCGTTGTCGCGAATCTTACGGCCTATCTTCTCGTTACGCTCGTCGATGATTGCGCGCACTCCGACTGTATCGAAATACTTAGCCAACTGACGGGCATAATCATTGAACTTCTCGCTGATCGGCAAGATTGCAACCTGGTCGGGAGTGAGCCACAACGGGAAATGGCCTGAAGTATGCTCGATAAGCACAGCGGTGAAACGCTCCAACGAACCGAACGGCGCACGGTGGATCATAACAGGCGTCTTCTTCGTGTTGTCCTCAGCCGTATATTCCAACTTGAAGCGCTCAGGCAGATTGTAGTCTACTTGGATAGTGCCCAACTGCCAACGGCGTCCGATTGCGTCCTTGACCATGAAGTCGAGTTTCGGCCCGTAGAATGCAGCTTCACCGTATTCTACCTTTGCGTTGAGCCCTTTCTCCTTGCAAGCGTCTATGATGGCCTGCTCCGACTCGGCCCAAACCTCGTCAGAACCGATGTACTTCTCGTGGTCGTTAGGGTCACGGAGCGAAATCTGTGCCTCGAAGTCTGTAAAGTTGAAGATTGAGAACACGGTATGGATTATGTCCATAACGTTAAGGAACTCAGCCTTTACCTGGTCAGGACGGCAGAAGATGTGGGCGTCGTCCTGCGTGAACGAGCGCACACGCGTAAGTCCGTGCAGCTCGCCGCTCTTCTCGTAACGGTAAACCGTACCGAACTCAGCTATGCGCAACGGAAGGTCGCGGTATGAACGCGGTTTCCAAGCGAACACCTCGCAGTGGTGGGGGCAGTTCATCGGCTTCAACATGTATTCCTCATCTTCCTCCGGAGTATGTATCGGCTGGAACGAATCCTTGCCGTAATGTGCATAGTGGCCCGAAGTTACGTAAAGGTTCTTGCTTCCGATATGCGGAGTTATAACCTCTTTATATCCATAGCGTTTCTGTATGCGGCGCAACATGTCCTGCAAACGGAGGCGAAGCTCGGTGCCGGCCGGCAACCAAATAGGCAATCCCTTGCCTACACGCTCAGAGAACATGAACAACTCCATTTCCTTACCTATCTTGCGGTGGTCGCGCTTCTTTGCCTCTTCGAGCATTACGAGATACTCGTCGAGCATCTTCTTCTTCGGGAAAGTGATGCCGTAGATACGGGTCATCTGCTCGCGCTTGGCGTCGCCGCGCCAGAAAGCGCCTGCCACGCTGGTTATCTTGATGGCCTTGATGGCACCTGTGCTCACAAGGTGAGGGCCTTTGCAAAGGTCGGTGAAGTTACCCTGCGTGTATGTAGTAATCTCGCCGTCGGCCAAGTCTTGGTCGATGTGCTCGCACTTATACTCCTGTCCGTCGGCCCTAAACTCGGCCAAAGCGTCGGCCTTAGATATTTCCTTGCGTACAACCGGCTCGTCCTTAGAAGCCAGTTCCTTCATCTTCTTCTCTATCTTCTCGAAGTCGCCCTCCTTTATCACGTCGCCTTCCTTAGGCATCACGTCATAGAAGAATCCGTTTTCGACGGCCGGACCGAAGCCAAACTGTATTCCTGGATAAAGTTCCTGCAATGCTTCGGCCAGCAAGTGGGCCGAAGTGTGCCAGAAGGCGTGCTTGCCCTCTTCGTCCTCCCACTTGTAGAGCGCTATCCTGGCGTCTTCGTTAATCGGGCGGTTAAGCTCAACCGTCTCGCCGTTTACGCCGCACGCCAAAACGTTGCGGGCCAAAGCCGGCGAAATACTCTCTGCGATTTGAAGTCCCGTTACGCCCTGTTCGTACTCACGCACAGAACCGTCGGGAAATGTAATTTTTATCATAACATCCTTGATTTAAATCTTTTGGCTGCAAAATTACAGTTTTCTTTTGAATTGAGGGAAAAAATATGGATTAATTTCAACATTAAGAAAGACACGTCTTATTCCACTGTTACTTACTCTTCACCTTTGCACGAACAACCTCAACCACGGCAGGCATTACCGATATTACGATTATCGCAAGCAAAAGCAGCTTAAGGTTTTGCTGCACGAAAGGCAGGTCGCCGAAGAAATATCCGGCAAAGCAGAATATTCCGACCCACAAGGCTGCGCCCGTAAGGTTGTAAACCATAAAATAATAATAGTTCATCTTGCCCATGCCTGCTACGAACGGGGCGAACGTGCGCACGATAGGAATGAATCGGGCGAGGATTATCGTCTTACCGCCGTACTTACGGAAATATTCGTGGGTCTTGTCGAGCGAGCTTTGCTTAAATATCTTAGAATTAGGATTGCTGAACAGTTTCTTGCCGAAAAAGTGGCCTATCATGTAGTTGCACGAATCGCCGAGCACAGCCGCCACGAACACAATCAGCACCAAGTAGCCTATCTCGAGCGGCATGTCAGGCTGGGCCGTTATGGCACCTGCCACGAAGAGCAGCGAGTCGCCCGGCAGGAAAGGGGTCACGACAAGTCCCGTCTCACAGAATATGATTAAAAACAGGATTGCATAAGTCCACAAATGGTAATTCTGCACAAGCTCGATCATGTGTTGGTCTATGTGCAAAATGAAATCAATAATAAACTGAAGATATTCCATAAATACTAACTTTCACCATTATCAGACGGGCGGACAGCTTAAGTCCGAACGCCGCCGTCCACTCTGTTTCAGGCTGCAAAATTAGGCATTTACGCCGAACAGCCAAACAAAATCACATGGAAATGCCATGAATAGAATTTATTTTAAGATGTATACATACTTTTTTAGAACCTCATAGCCATGCCACCGACTGTACTCAATATACACAAAAAGGCATCGTGACACGCTTTTGCGCCAGACATCCTCCCGATACACACGCACTTTTTTGTCGGAGCAAGAAAAAAGCGCACAGAAAACAAACTGTCGCAAGCATCAAATACTTCTTTCTGCATAAGTTTTCAACAATACAGGATATTCCTTACAAATATACGATATTTTTCCGACACTGCGACAAATCCGCTTCAATTAGCGCAAAAACATTTTGTAAGTAAGAGCCCTTATACTGTTACATCCTGACTTATTGAATACGTTAATAATTACAGTATTTTGAAATAATCTCATCAATGGCTTGAAAATCACTGTTTTTCATGTGCAATCATAACTCTTTATATTACAACAAGTTCAGCACAACACTTCATGTGTTGTGCAATAAAAAGCAACGAAAAAACAATATAAAAGCCGCCGTAACTTAAGGTTTCAGCGGCTTTTTCGATTCATAAAACCTGTTTTTAGGCTTGTAAATTACGGCCTTTTGCAAGCTAAAAGACCGCAAATCACACTGTTAAAGGAGGCAAAACGTACAATAAAACGCATTAAACCATCTTATTTAATCCTATTTCTTGCCAACCAACAGACATTTTCCAATTATCATTTATTCAGGAAAACGACACAAAAACATGACATTTTGACAATCGATATAAAACAAACCAGCATGTTAGTAAAAAACAACCATTTACTTCTTGCTATACTTTTTAATCGCACTGTAAGCCTCATACAACCCAAGCTCACCAGCCTTGCTCAAGTCGCTTATGCCTTCAGCGGTCTTTCCCTGATTTATATTGGCTATGCCACGGTTGTAATATGCCTCGGCAAGTTTCGGGTCGCACTTTATCGCCGCGTCGTAATCAGATATGGCACGCTCATAATCCTTATTCGACGCATACAGGTTTCCACGGTCGAAATACAAGTAAGCATTGTCCGGATTAAGCCCTATTGCCTTGTCGAGGTCGGATATTGCGCCGACGGTTTTCAGCCTTACGTCTGTGCCTTGCGAAGCGTCATACTCGTTCATGCGCGCCTGGCAAACGGCACGCTGCCAGTACGCCAGCGACGACGTGCTGTCGGTCTGTATGTACGCGGTAAGGTCGTTTATTGCGTCGGCATAATTCTGGACTACGCTGTTGGCCACGGCACGCTGTAATATCAGCCCCTTGTCTTTTTGCAGGTTGCGCGAAGCGTCTATTGCTTCCGACAAGGTTTCAATCAAAGAGAAAACATCCTTTGTTTCCTGTTCGGAAAGTTGTTTTACACCGCATCTTATGTAAATCTTGCGCTTCGGATTCTGGTCGAAGTTGAATTTCTCAACGTCGTTATCGTATGCCTGGTACGACTTTACCGCATTGTCATAAGGAATGAACGAGAGTTGGAACATCGGCAGGAACACGACGTCGACCTTCCGGTTCTGCACCCGTCCGCGATACTCCGACGAATACTCGTGTTTCACGCTGTTATCGTCTTCAACGACAAGCTGGTTATACTTGTCAAAGTCTATCTCGCTCTTCTTGCGGACCTCATGCCGTTTTTGCTTGCTCCAACGCCTCTGGCGGCCGTAGTGCTTGTCCATCTGTGCCTTGAAGATACGGAACTCGTCAAGCTCGGCCTTCGAAGTCATGCCAACCTTGCGGTAACAACGCGCACGGTTGCTCAGGCCGGCCCAGAAATTGGGATACTGGTCGATGAGCTTCGTGTAATCGCGTATGGCCCCGTAAACGTCGCCGGTCCGCTCGAGCAGCAGGGCGCGGTTGTAAATAGCCATAACATTGTCAGGCTCAAGGTTGATGACATAGTTGAAATCCTCTATCGCACGGTTGTCGTCGCCCACTTGGACGCGCAGCTGGCCTCGGTTGTAATGCGCAAGGAAGTTGTTCGGGTCTATCTCGAGAGCCTTGTCGTAATCGGCAAGCGCCCCCCGAAGATTGTTTATGTTATACCGTGCCAAGGCGCGGTTTACATAATTAGCGACCGTATTAGGCTTAAGGTGTATGGCCTTTGACAACTGCCCGTCAGCATCTTTCCATTTCTGTTGCGAAAGGCTTATCATTGCACGGTACGCCCACGTATCGCCGTCGTATGGGTCAAGCTCGAGACTCTTGTCAAGATATTTGGCTCCTTCCACCGTGTCCTTCTGTTGCATGCAGACTTCCGCCTTTAGCGAATACGCCTTTGAATAAGTCTTCCACATGGTCATCATCGAATCCAAGTCGGCGTTGGCGGCATCGTAATCTTTCTTCTCGATTTTGCATAGCACACGGTTGAACCACAAGTTCTTATTATAAGGGTTGAACTCTATGGTCTTATCGTAATCGGCTATCGCTCCGTCAAACTCATGTTGCCTGATGCGGCACAAACCTCTAAGCTCAAACAAGTCCGGGACGTAAGGATTCAGCCTGATTGCCTCTGAACAATCTTTCTCAGCGCCTACGAAATCGTCAAGGTAAAACTTCGCTACCGCACGCAAAAACCACGGTTCGTATAAATAAGGCTTAACCAATATTACTTGGTTGAAATATTGGATTGAAAGGACATAGTCTTCATAATAAAGCGCGCTACGACCGACATCCAACAGTCGGTCTGTCCTGAATTGGGCTGATGACGACAAAGACACAAGCACCAATAATAAAGACAATAAAAACTTGCGCATAAGAAGAGACTTGTCCTGAAAATGCATCAAAAACTCCGCGTCGACAGCCTTAGGCTGCGACGCGAACGAATATAGGAACAAGGTTATTTCCTTGCCACCTTAGTACGGTAATTACAACTGAAACGTCCCTGCAATATGGCTTTCAGCTTGCTCTTAATAAGCTGGCGGCGCAACGGGGAGACACGGTCGATGAACATCTTGGCATCCAAATGGTCGAACTCATGCTGCATGACACGAGCAAGATAACCATCAACCCACTCGTCATGCTCGTTAAAATCCTCGTCCATGTACCTTACACGGATGCGAGTCGGACGCTTAACGTTTTCATGTATGCCGGGCAACGACAGGCAACCTTCTTCCGAAGTATCGACATTGCTCTCGTCGTACTCAAGAATATGGGGATTTATGTAAGCCTTACGAAAATCTTTGTATTCAGGGAAATCCTCTGACAACACGTCAAGGTCGATTACTGCCAAACGGATGTCTAATCCAACTTGGGGAGCGGCAAGTCCGACCCCGTCTGACGCAGTAAGCGTCTCGAACATGTTTGCTATCAAGTCTTTAAGATTTGGATAATCAGGACCTATGTCTTGCGAAACCTTGCGTAAGACCGGTTGCCCATAAATATAAATAGGTAATATCATTGTTTTCTTTTTACAGACTCTAAATAACTTTGCAAAATTATCGTTGCACTAACCTCGTCGACTAAAGCCTTGTCCTGACGTTTTTTCTTACGCAGGCCACCGTCAATCATAGCCCTGTGGGCCAATACGGACGTGAAACGCTCATCATAAAACTCAATCGGGATTTCAGGAAAGGCCTTGCGCCAACGACTAACGAACTGCCGAACCCTCCCCATGTTCTCACTCGGACTGCCATCCGACTGTTTCGGCTCGCCTATGACAATACGCTCGACAGACTCTTTTCCGACATAATCACGCAAGAAATCGAAAAGTTCAGACGTAGCGACCGTCACCAATCCGTTTGCTATAATCTGCAAAGGATCGGTGACAGCCAAGCCTGTTCGTTTCTTGCCGTAGTCAATCGACAAAATACGGGGCACGAATATTATTTTTGGTTATACAACAACCAAGCGTCGGGATACTGCGAACGAAGTTCGTTACGGCTGCGCACAGCGTCTTGCTTCGCATCGAATGTTGCCGCAACAACACGGTACATTTGGTTGGCCGAGTTATAAGCAACTTGAGCGTCATACCCTTGGCTCCTGAGCGTTCCCTGTAAGCCCTCGGCATTGGCCTGAACCGAGAACGATCCTACAATCACACTGAAATTCTTCAGGCCGGCACCGTTTACGACTGACAAGGACTCCTGCCTTACAGGTACATTGTCCGCATTGTCAAGAACTACCGTCTCGCTTGCAGGCTTCTCAACCACAGGTGCCACTACGGCAATTTCCTCGTTGCCTTGATTCTGATCTGTCGCACGATTCTCCTCCTGAGCCTTAGCTTTTTCGTATGCTTTCCTATAAGCGCTCTCGGATGATTTGCAACTCGTAACCGCCAAGGCCATGCAAAGGCTGGCACACACCACCATGTATTTCTTCATAATTTCTCGTGTTATTGTTTAAATAATAAACTTTAGTTCCTACATTTATCGTGCGAAATTACACAAAAACAAGCAAAACGCTTGACAAACTGCACATAAAGTTTGTTAAATCAAAGAAATACATTGTTTTTAACAAAAAAGTCGAATAAAAATATTGAAGTTTGGGAAATTATCACTATTTTTGCTATCAACAAATCCATTCAGCCCGAAAACGGTCAACTGGGGATAGAAACAATTTGTATAATTTAAAATAAGTAATTATGAAAACATTAGGTTACATTGGCGCTTTCTTGGGTGGCGCTATCGCTGGTGCGGCATTAGGCCTGTTGCTGGCTCCCGAAAAGGGAAAAGATACTCGTGGTAAAATCACAGACGCAATTGACGACTTCTGCCAAAAGCACAACATCAAGTTAAGCCGTAAGGAAATGAATGACTTGGCTGAAGACATCACAGACGCAGCTGAAACGGAAAGAGCTTAAAAACAAAATCTTCACATGTTTTCAAGCGATAAAAACATTGAAATAATAGGACAGCTTATAAAGCTGCTGAAACATAGTATCGGGCTTCAGGGTGAATACCTGAAGCTCGATGTTATGGAGAAAACAGTAAGGATCATCACTGCCTTGCTGCTTTTTGCAATTCTTACGCTTATCGTTATCGCAATCCTGTTCTTCCTATCCTTGTCAGCCGCACTTGCCATGGGGCAAGCAATTGGTTACCCTGCGGCCTTCGGAATAATCGGAGCTTTCTACATCTTGGTTTTCATTTTATTCGCAATATTCAGGAAAAGCTGGATAGAGAAACCTTTAATCAGATTTATTACAAACCTGCTGATGGAATAATTCCACATTAGTCATGAATAAGACCGAAACATACAACACTTTACACGAAATAAGACTGCGCAAGGAAGTTCTTCTTTCCGAGATTAAGAGGGACAATCAACAAATGGGTATATTATGGAAAGAACTGTTCCGTAAGCCCGAGCAGAAAAAGAAAGGCTTAACAGTTGCATCGCTGATGTCGACTGGAGCCGGCTTAGCCGACGGATTCATGCTTGCATGGAAATTATACCGCAAATTCAAAAGTAACAATAAGAAAAACACGTTTATAAATTGAGATCATACCACTATAAAAACAAAAAAGGAGTACCGCTGTACTCCAACCTTGTTAACCTTAAATCTAATACTATGAAAAACACGGTGCAAAGGTACTGACTTTTGCCGTATTGGCCAAAATTCATAGCTCTAGCACCTCAAAATATAACATATTTTCACTATAAATAAAGGCGATTTAAATCATATTTACATTAAAATTCCACTACTTGCCCGTCGTAAGACAAATTCACACCTTTTGGCAACAGGCCGTTAGTCACCTCATGCAAACCTATATCATGCCCCATGTGAGTGAAAAAAGTTTGCTTTGCACCAACTTTCTCCGCAAATGACAAAGCCTCATCAACCGTGAGGTGTGAATGATGTTCGGGAGAAAAACGCAGGGCGTTCACAACAAGCACCCTAACCCCTTCAATATACTTCATTTCATCCTCATCGATCGTCTTCATATCAGTTATGTACAACAAATCGCCCAAACGGTATCCAAGTATCGGCAGCTTGTCATGCATAACTTGAATCGGCATGATATCAACTTCCCCAACTTTAAAATGCTCATGAGGCCTTACAACATTAAGACTTATATTCGGAACACCTGGATACTTATGCTCGCTGAAACAATAAGAAATAGACTGTTTTAGCCTATTGGCCGTAATTTGGTCACAATAAATCTTCACTTCGCCAAACACACAGAACGGACGGATGTCGTCAAGTCCTCCAACATGGTCGTAATGCACATGTGTCAACAACACTGCGTCTATTTTCTTAAAATCCAAACCGAGCATCTGTTGCCTAAAATCAGGGCCGCAATCAATCAAAATCCTCGTGTCGCCCTCCTCTACAAAAGCAGATGCGCGCAGCCGCTTATCATGCTTGTCCGTACTTGTACAAACTTCACACTTACAACCTATCGTCGGAACACCGACAGAAGTACCCGTACCGAGAAAAGTCAGTTTCATTTTCAGATAATGTTCACTTCTGGCTTTATTTCAATTCCGAACTTATTCATCACGTCCGACTGAATAGCTTCACAAAGTTTCAACACATCCTTGCCTTCAGCTCCACCCTTATTGACAAGCACCAAAGCCTGACGTGAGTGCACACCTACCCTACCAAGCAATTTACCTTTCCAACCGCATTGCTCTATCATCCAACCGGCAGGGATCTTAATATTTTCTTCGTCGACAAGATAATGTGGAACTGTGCCGAACTCATTTACGAGCTGCACATATTTACCCTTAGTGACTATCGGATTGGTAAAAAAACTGCCGGCGTTGCCTTCAACTGAAGGATCTGGCAACTTGGCCTTGCGTATCTCTTTTACCACGTTCCTCATCTGAGTAACGGTAGGGGTCTTTATTCCCCTTTTATCAAGTTCGGACTGAATATTGCCATATTCAAGACGTGGAACGAACGTATCTGACAATTTGTATGTAACGAATGTTATTACGTACTGATTTTTCCATTCTCCCTTGAACTTACTCCATCTATAAGAATAGTCGCAGTCTTCGTTCAAAAACTCGCGCTTCTGCCCAGTATTTATATCTATCGCCTCTATTTTAAATATCAGATCTTTTGCCTCAACGCCATAAGCACCTATGTTTTGAACCGCCGTAGCACCGACTTCGCCAGGAATAAGCGAAAGATTCTCAGCTCCGTACAATCCGTTTTCAACGCAAAGTTTTACTACGTCATCCCATGTCTCTCCACTACCACAGCGCAAAAAAACGCTGCCGTCCATACGGGTGGCATGGTGTCCCTTAATAGCCGAATGCAACACCGTGCCGTCAAAATCTTTAGTAAACAACACATTACTGCCACCGCCGAGAACAAACAACGGCTTATCCGCATCTGTGAGAGATTTTATAACCTGGTGCAATTCGTCTTCAGAATAAAACTCAATAAACCTACGGCATTCCACGTCCATGCCAAACGTGTTACGTCCTTTTAGATTATAATTCAAAACATCTTTCATACCTTAAACAATAAAAATGGGTATTTCTTATTCTGAAAGGCTCGTCAACTTCCAATCTCCATCTATGCGCTTAAATGTAAGTTGCATCTCCATACCGTTGGCAATGCCTCGCATAACGAATATTTTCTGGTTTCCCTCCCTGTACTTCTGCCCGTACATTATATTATATATGAATCCTGACGGCAGCTCCGGCGCAAATGCCGGCCATGTTTCAGGAGCAATCTCGCCCGTCATCGTACTGAAATCATCGTCAGGGTCCGGACCGGTGAACATTACAGGATTGTTTAAGCTCTCCAACTGAAATTCCGGGTCGGAAGCGAATTTCTGATAAAACGCAAGGAATGAAGCGTTTGTATTGTGAACCATGTCATTGGTGCGTATCGAAGTAAGAAACCAACGACCGTTCAACCTCTCGAACATGTATTTCTCAACTTTTTCTTTAGTTAAGTACACTTTCTCGACAACGACGTTGTTTATCGACGTATCCTTAACGACGTCCATCTGCTTCATATTGTCGAAAATCAAGGTGTAATACCCTTGCTCCATGAAAAAGTGCTCCATCTTCCATTGTTTTTTCCCAAGACTGGCAACCTTTTCTCCGTCGACGATTTTTAAAGGGAATTTCACCCTTGCCATCTGCAACTTACGGTTGGCGGCGAAATTGAATATGAAGTCGTCAAACAGCTCATCGGCAGCCTTAGGCATAGGCTGTTCGGATATAATCTCATCCAGCGTGTCGACGGATGCAGTGTCGACAACTTGCAATGAATCCACGACCGCCGTGTCGGCCGCAACGGGTTTCTTGTCTGAACAGCCTGTCGCCCACATTGCCATGAGCACGCAAGCCGAAAAGACCAAAACAACACCATTTTTCATAATTACATACCTTTCATTATCAAGCCTTTAAGCCATGCAGCGTCCAAGTTGCAGGGCATGGGCAAACATACCGCAGCAGTTGCCGCCAACCCCGTCTTACAGCCACAAACCTTACACTCTAAACAGAAGTAACGTCTATCAAAATTTACGCAAAAGTACAACTTTATTTTGATTTATTACACATATTCAAGCTAAAAATATTACCTTTGCATCAAGATTTTAATATGCACCAAAATTATCTTCAAAATGATACTCGACAAAATAGCGAAACTGCTTGAAGAAGTGAAGGGCCTTAACGCTTCAACGCCTGAAGAAATCGAAGCGTTGAGACTTAAATACCTAAGTAAGAAAGGCGAAATCAGTACGCTTATGGCCGACTTCCGCAACGTTCCTGCAGAGCAGAAAAAGGAAGTGGGAATAAAAATCAACGAACTTAAGCAAACCGCACTCGAGCGCATCAACTCGCTCAGAGAACAATGCGAAGCAAATGAAGTTGCAGGCGACGACATCGACCTGACGCGCACCCCCTACCCCATACGGTTCGGTACACGCCATCCATTGACTATCGTAACCAATGAAATCATCGACATATTCTCGCGCATGGGCTTTACGTTGGCAGACGGCCCCGAGGTGGAAGACGACCTCCATGTGTTCACAAAGATGAACTTCGCCGCCGACCATCCAGCACGCGACATGCAAGACACGTTCTTCGTCGAGACCAATCCCAACGACGTTACAAAGAACATTATACTGCGCAGCCACACAAGTTCTGTCCAAGCACGCGTTATGGAGACCACGCAACCGCCAATCCGCGTAATCTGCCCCGGACGAGTTTACCGCAACGAGGCTATCACCGCACGAGCCCATTGTTTCTTCCATCAGATTGAAGGGCTATACATCGACAAGAACGTATCGTTCACCGACCTCAAACAAGTTCTCCTTACGTTCGCGCGCGAACTGTTCGGGGCTGACACCAAGATACGCCTCCGCCCGAGCTACTTCCCCTTTACCGAACCAAGTGCCGAGATGGACATCTCGTGCCACATTTGCGGCGGCAAGGGATGCGGCTTCTGCAAACACACGGGATGGGTTGAAATCCTCGGTTGCGGCATGGTTGACCCCAACGTCCTCGAGCTTTGCGGCATCGACAGCAAGGTTTATAGCGGCTACGCATTCGGACTCGGCGTTGAGCGCATCACCAACTTGAAATACCAAGTGTCCGACTTGCGCTTATTCTCTGAAAACGACGTGCGCTTCCTTCACGAGTTCGACGCGGCAAACTAAAATCCGGATTTAGGAATAAAGAGTTAAGAATTAAGAAAGGATTTAAAGCCGGCTAACGGCCTGATCATTCTTTCTTAATTCTTAACTCTTTAATTTAATCATCCGGCTAATCAACTTTGACGTTTTTCTTAACTTCCAACTCTTAACACTCCTAATCAAAAAATGAAAGAACGTCTCTTCACCCGTAGCTACATATTCATCCTCGCAGCCAACTTCCTATTGTTTTTCGGCTTCTGGCTGCTCATCCCCGTTTTGCCGTTCTACCTCAGGGAGACGTTCAACTGTCCGGCAGCGATGCTCGGAGCGATATTGAGCTGCTATACGGTCAGCGGCCTGTGCGTTCGCCCCTTCTCTGGCTTCCTTATGGACAAGTTTCCACGCAAGCCGATCTACATCCTCTGCTATTTCATTTGTGCGTCGATTTTCCTCGGCTACATGGCCGCAGGCGTACTTACATGGTTCATCATACTACGCGCCCTGCACGGCGTAGCGTTCAGCAGCGTAACCGTAGGCGGCAACACCCTTTGCGTCGACATAACACCGAGCAGCCGGCGCGGAGAGGCTTTAGGATACTACGGACTAACGAACAACATCGCTATGGCGCTCGGCCCGATGACCGGCCTGTTCATGCACGACCACGTTACATACAACGGCATATTCGCCACGGGCATGGCGTTCAGCGCCGTCGGCCTTATATGCGCAATGTGCGTAAAGGCCCGCACGCCGGAGTCGATAAAGGCGAGAATGCTACACAAACAAGTAACAGGCATAGATCCGGCCGTGCCGAAACGTAAACTTTCGCTCGACCGCTTCATCCTGCTCAAAGGCATCCCGGTCAGCATTTCCCTCTTAATGCTCTCCATTCCCTACGGGGCAACTACGAATTTCGTCGCCATGTACGCCCGTGAAATCAACCTCGACGTGCCGTCGGGTTTCTTCTTCACGCTGATGGCCGCCGGCATGGGCGCGTCGCGCCTTGTTGCCGGCAAGAAGGTAGACAAGGGCTACATCACCCAATGCATCCACATCGGCCTGTACCCGGTGGTCTTGGCATTCTTCATGTTAAGCATGTGCCGTTTCGTAGCTCCTCACGGCATGGGCGCAGCCGAGGCCATGTTCTTCGCCGTGCCCCTGCTCCTCGGCATCGGCTTCGGCGTTATTTTCCCGGCTATGAACACGCTTTACATCAACCTCGCGCCGAACAACCAGCGCGCGACTGCCACCAGCACGTACCTTACGGCGTGGGACGTCGGCATAGGCATCGGCATCGCTACGAGCGGCATCGTAGCCCAACACTTCACGTTCTACATGGTCTACCTCATCGGCTCGGCGCTATGCCTGGTCTCGATGATATATTTCAACGTGAAAGTCACTCCGCACTACAACCGTAACAAACTGAGATAAATCGTGCTCACTCTATCATTGAGAGGAACGTGTCTTCGTCAACGATGGGTATGCCGAGCTTCTCCGCCTTCTGCAGTTTGGCCGGCCCCATGTTGTCGCCGGCCAGAATGAACGACGTCTTGCCGCTGATGCTGCCAACGTTCTTGCCGCCGTTTTCCTCTATCATCCGCTTGTATTCGTCGCGGCTGTGGCGGGCGAACACGCCGCTGATTACGATGCTCTTGCCTTCGAGCTTCGTGCCCTGCTCCTGCATCTGCTCGTCGCTCAGCTGCATTTGCAGGCCGTAGGCGCGCAGGCGGTTTACTATCCCAACGTTCGCCGGGTTGTGGAAATACGTTATTACGCTCTTGGCTATCACCTCGCCGATGCCGTCAACGTCCATAAGCTCTTGTAACGAGGCGGCGGCCAAAGCGTCGATGTTCTTGAACTTACGGGCAAGCAGGCGCGCCGACGTTTCGCCGACGAAGCGTATGCCGAGGGCGAACACCACGCGCTCGAACGGCACTCGGCGCGAGGCCGCTATGCCGCCGACTATCTTTTGCGCCGACTTTTGGCGGCTGCCGTCGCCGTTTATCTGCTCCACGCGGATGTCATACAGGTCGGCAACGTTGTTGATAAGTCCGCGACGGTAGTATTCGTCGACGGTCTCGGGGCCGAGACTGTCGATGTTCATCGCCTTTCTCGATATGAAATGCTCTATGCGCCCCTTTATCTGCGGCGGGCATCCGGCGTCGTTGGGGCAATAGTGCGCCGCCTCGCCCTCGTAGCGCACAAGCTCCGCGCCGCATTCCGGACAACGCGTAATGAACTCAACGGGGCGTGCGCCGGCCTGTCGGCGCAACGTGTCTACGCCTACTATCTTAGGTATTATCTCGCCGCCCTTCTCAACGTAGACGTAATCGCCTTCGTGCAAGTCAAGGCTGCGGATAAAGTCCTCGTTGTTGAGCGTGGCGCGGCGCACCGTCGTGCCTGCCAACTGCACCGGCTCCATGTTGGCCACGGGCGTAATCTGCCCCGTGCGGCCTACCTGATAGGTCACCTCGTTAAGCCGCGTACACTCGCGCTCGGCCTTAAACTTGTAGGCTATCGCCCAGCGTGGGCTTTTCGCCGTGTAGCCTAAGGCGCGCTGCTGGCGCAGGGAGTTCACTTTAAGCACGATGCCGTCGGTGGCCACGGGCAAGTTCTTGCGCTCCGTATCCCAGTAGGCTATGAAGTCGTAAACCTCTTGCAACGTCTTCACCTTGCGCATGCCGTCACTGATCTTGAAGCCCCACGCCTTGGCGCGCATAAGGTTCTCGTAATGCCCGTCGCCCCCGATGCCGTCGCCGAGCAGGTAATACAGGTAAGCGTCGAGCCGCCGCGAGGCCGCAACCTTGGGGTCGAGGCTCTTCAGCGTGCCGCTGGCCGCGTTGCGCGGATTGGCGAATAGCGGCTCCTCGGCGGCCTCGCGTTCGGCGTTGATGCGCTCGAACTCGCGCCAGGGCAACAACACCTCGCCGCGTATCTCAAACTCGCGCGGCCAGTCGCCGTCCTTAAGAACGAGCGGAATGGAGCGTATCGTGCGCACGTTGGCCGTAACGTCGTCGCCGCGCAGGCCGTCGCCGCGCGTAACGGCCTGCGCCAGGCGGCCGTCGACGTAAGTCAGCGAGATCGACAGTCCGTCGTATTTCATCTCGCAGCAAATCTCGAAATCCTCGCCGCCGAGCCCCCTTTTCACGCTGTCGTAGAAGTCGGCCACGTCTTGCTCGCCGTAAGTGTTGGCAAGCGAGAGCATCGGGTACTTGTGCGCCGCCTGGCGGAACTCGGCGCTCACGTCGCTGCCAACGCGCTGAGTGGGCGAACAAGGGTCGGCCATTTCAGGATGGCGCGCCTCAAGCTCCTCAAGCTCGTGCATCATGGAATCGAAGTCACGGTCGCTCACCGACGGTTGGTTCAACACGTAATACTTATAGTTATGCCCGTTCAACTCCTGCCTGAGCCGCAATATACGTTGTTTTTCGTCCATAGTGTTATTTAATCATTAGGAATTTAAAGAAGTTAAAGCCCTATTGGGAATTTAAAGAAGTCATCACTCCGCTAACGCTTCGTTAGAAGTTAAAGCCAAATGCCTTGCCGGTGCGTACAAGACTATCGGCTTAAACTTCCCCAACTTCTTTAAGTTCCCCAAAGTTCCCTAACTTCCCAAATTTCTTCAACTTCATTACGAATACGATACATTACAATAAAAAAGAACGGGGGAACCGAAGCGCCCCCGTTCTTCTTCATTACCATCAGATGTTTTGAGCCTCTTGTCGGATTCGAACCAACGACCCCGAGATTACAAATCACGTGCTCTGGCCAGCTGAGCTAAAG
>CALUFA010000004.1 GCA_944319795.1 uncultured Prevotella sp.
CCCGGAATGACAAAATGCCACAGACTTCTTACTTTCCACATAACCACATAACCTCACAACCACATAACCTCACAACCTCATAACCGTAAAACCTCACAACCTTTTTTCTTTACAAAACGCATTTGGCGTGCTGCGGATTTGGCTTTTTGTATGATTTTTTATAATTTTGCTGCCCGATAACAACTTTTATTCACAACGGTAGCGGCAACGCAGTGCTGCAAACCCGTTTTATATACATAGCAACAAGACTTACATCACGATATGAAAAAGGAAATGACAGCAAACGAAATCCGTGAATCGTTCAAACGGTTTTTCGAATCGAAAGGGCATCAGATCGTGCCGTCGGCACCTATGGTGATTAAAGACGACCCCACGCTGATGTTCACCAACGCCGGAATGAACCAGTGGAAGGACATCATCCTCGGTACGCGCGACCCCGAACCGCGCCGACGCGCAGACTCGCAGAAGTGCCTGCGCGTAAGCGGAAAGCACAACGACCTCGAAGAAGTGGGCCACGACACTTACCACCACACCATGTTCGAGATGCTCGGCAACTGGAGTTTCGGCGACTACTTCAAGGAAGGGGCGATAGACTACGCCTGGGAATACTTGGTAGACGTGCTCGGGCTTAACCCCGACGACCTTTACGTAACGGTGTTCGAAGGCTCGAAGGAGGAAAACCTCGAGCGCGACGACGAAGCCGCCGCATACTGGGCGAAGCACGTACCGGCCGACCACATAATCAACGGCAGCAAGCACGACAACTTCTGGGAGATGGGCGACACGGGGCCGTGCGGCCCGTGCTCGGAGATACACCTTGACTCGCGCACGTCCGAGGAGAAGGCAAAAGTGTCTGGACGCGAGTTGGTGAACAAGGACGACCCGCAGGTGATCGAGATATGGAACCTAGTGTTCATGCAATACAACCGCAAAGCGGACGGCTCGCTCGAGAAGCTCTCTATGAACGTGATAGACACGGGCATGGGCTTCGAGCGCTTGGTGCGCGCCCTGCAAGGCAAGCACTCAAACTATGACACGGACATATTCCAGCCAGTAATCAAAGAGATCGCACGCCTCTCGGGCATGGAATACGGCAAGGACGAGAAGACCGACGTGGCAATGCGCGTAGTTGCCGACCACCTTCGCGCCGTGGCCTTCTCGATAGCCGACGGCCAGCTGCCCGGCAACGCCAAGGCCGGATACGTTATCCGCCGCATACTGCGCCGCGCCGTGCGCTACGCTTACACCTTCCTCGGGCAGAAGGAAGCCTTCCTGTTCCGCCTCGTGCCCGTGCTCGTCAGCGAGATGGGCGGCGCATATCCCGAACTGCCGGCGCAGCGCGAGCTTATCATGCGCGTAATAAAGGAAGAGGAGGACGCCTTCCTGCGCACGCTCTCCAACGGCATCAGCATGCTCGCCGACGCGATGGAAGAAGTTAAAAAGAACGGCAAGACCGAGCTTGACGGCGCCAAGGCGTTCCGTCTGTTCGACACTTACGGATTCCCGCTCGACCTTACCGAACTTATATGCCGCGAAAACGGACTGACCGTTGACGAGAAACAGTTTGACGAAGAGATGCAGAAGCAGAAACAGCGCGCACGCAACGCCGCCGCCGTGGAGAACAGCGACTGGACCGAGCTGCGCGAGGGCGAGCAGCGCTTCGTAGGCTACGACTACACCGAATACGAGTGCCACATACTCCGTTACCGCAAGGTCACGCAGAAGAAGAACACCTTCTACGAGCTTGTGCTCGACAACACGCCCTTCTACGGCGAAATGGGAGGACAGGTGGGCGACTGCGGCGTGCTCGTAAGCGAGAACGAGACGATAGACATAATCGATACAAAGCGCGAGAACAACCAGTCGGTACACATCGTAAAACAACTGCCCAAGCAGCCCGAGGCCGACTTCATGGCATGCGTCGACACCGACAAGCGCGAAGCCAGCGCAGCCAACCACACGGCCACCCACCTGCTGGACTACGCCCTGAAGCAAGTGCTCGGCGACCACGTAGAGCAGAAAGGCTCGTTCGTATCGCCCGACACGTTGCGCTTCGACTTCTCGCATTACCAGAAAGTAAGCGACGAGGAGATACGCAAAGTGGAGCAAATCGTCAACGACATGATACGCCAGGACATTCCGCTCGACGAGCACCGCGACATGCCTTTGGACGAAGCTAAGAAGATGGGAGCCATCGCCCTGTTCGGCGAGAAGTACGGCGACAAGGTGCGCGTGGTGCGCTTCGGCCCGAGCGTAGAGTTTTGCGGAGGCATCCACGCACGGTCGACGGGCCGCATCGGAATGCTTAAGATAATATCCGAAAGCAGCGTTGCTGCCGGCATCCGACGCATCGAGGCCAAGACCGGAAGGGAATGCGAACAGCTGCTCTACCAGCTCGAAGACGTCACGAAGGCAATCAAGGCACTGTTCAACAACGCCAAAGACCTGCAAGGAGTAATCGAAAAATACATCGAGGAGCACGACTCCATGAGAAAACTCATCGAGCAATACCGGGCCGAAGCCGTTGAACGGGCAAAAGACAAATTGGTGTCGCAGGCCCGCTTGGTAAACGGCGTTAGTGTTGTTTCCGCCGTTATGCCGATGAAACAAGACGCAGCCAAAGACCTTGTGTTCAAGATCCGCGCCGCTGTGCCGACCCACCTACTCTGCGTCGTCGGCAGCATACACGAAGACAAGCCTACGCTCAACGTCATGATAAGCGACGACCTCGTTGCCGACCACGGCCTCAACGCCGGCAAAATGGTGCGCGAGGCGGCCAAACTGATACAGGGCGGAGGCGGAGGACAACCCCACTTCGCCACTGCCGGAGGCAAAAACACCGACGGACTTTCGGCCGCTGTCGACAAAGTTATAGAACTTGCGAAACTCTAATGAATTAAGACCTAAGAGTTAAGAATTAAGAAAATAGTTTTGTTGCTTTATTACAAGACTATCGTTTTCTTAATCCTTAACTCTTAACTCTTAATTTTTCCCGAAAAGTTTTCCGACCGAACAAACACGAAAACAGACCAGATAAACACACCAACAAACACCTTACTCCACTACACCGGCAAAGCCGTTTGCTTTTATCGATAAATAAACATATCTTTGCATAAGATAAAGCGGCACTCGGGAAACTACGAACAAGCTCGGTTTCCGCTCGTTTGCATTATCTTTGCATAAGATAAAGCGGCACTCGGGAATCCGAAAACAAGTTTTCATTCCGCTCGTTTGCATTATCTTTACGCATATTTTCATAAAATACAACGGCATTATGAAAGAACCGAACGGAGCAAGAAAGTACATGACAGACGTAGAGATTGGCTCCATGATAAAAGACAAACTGAAAGAGCAACGGCTCACCGTAGTATGGTTTGCCTCACAGTTGGAATGCAGCCGGACCAACGTTTACAAGATATTCGGCAAGCATTCTATCGATACGGCCGAACTGTTGAGAATCTCGGAGATACTCAAATTCGACTTTTTCAAGTATTACAGCGACAAACTGGACTTCAATAAATAAGCCGACACAAGATTCTTAAACTTCCAAATAGTACAACCAACACACCATAAGAGAATGCTTCACCCATTGCCGGGCGTAAGCATTCTTCGTATAAACAAGAAGCATACGCACCGCTACGGCCGCCCCGACGGCATGACGTCAAAAACCGACGGCATGCATGGAGGCCGTCAACCGGTCATAAATTTCGGAAGGAACGATACGTCCGCGAGGCGTGCGCACGACGGGGAAATCGGCAAAATAATCATCGGAAGATACATACCAAGAACATGACTTAACATCGGGCGAGTGATTGACTATGCCGTCAACAACCTTTACATAACGCGGACTGACTACCGAAAGCAGGCGCCGGCCGTCGTTCATCGCCACGGCGAGCACCATCCGGCTCCGTTTCTTCCCGGCACGGCAAGCACTACTTACACCCTGCATCTTCGCCGACACGCTTATATTCCACCCGTCGGCATTGATGCTTTGCATCTTCTTACGGAACAAGACGCCATGCGGCGACGTGTCTTTCATGCCGTTTGAAACTATGTAAAGATGTATCATCTCGTGCAACAGCACGCTTTTGAACTGCCGCTCGTCCATGTCGTAATAGTTACTTATGCGGATAACGTATCCGCAAGGGACCTTGGAAAAGAACCTGCGCTTGTACTTCCAAGACAACGAACCGAGGCGCGTGCGCGAACGCCCTACGGCAATGGCCGGCTCCGCCAGTTTCCCGTCGAAATACGTCGAGTTGAAACCCGCGAACCAATCTTTCAGCTGGCCGACTTCTACAAACATTAATTTTATAATTAAGAGTTAAGAATTAAGAATTAAGAAAAACAGATTTGCCGCTTAAATTCCAAAGCCATATTTCCTTAATTCTTAATTCCCGACTCTTCACTCTACAAGTTCTCGTTCTTATCCGAGATAGCCTGCATTATCAGCGCCTCTATCTCTTCGCAAAGCTCAGGATTGTCCTTAAGGAGCGTCTTCGTAGCGTCGCGGCCCTGGGCGAGCTTGCTTCCCTGGTAAGAGAACCATGAGCCGCTCTTCTGTATGATGCCGTACTCAACGCCGAGGTCGACAAGTTCGCCTACCTTTGATATGCCTTCGCCGAACGTTATCTCAAACTCTGCCTTGCGGAACGGCGGAGCCACCTTGTTCTTAACCACCTTCACGCGCACTTGGTTGCCTATAACCTGGTCGCCGTCCTTGATGCTCGTCACGCGGCGGATGTCCAAACGCACGCTGGCATAGAACTTCAGGGCGTTGCCGCCGGTAGTAGTTTCGGGGTTGCCGAACATCACTCCGATCTTCTCGCGCAGCTGGTTGATGAAGATGCATGTAGTGTTGGTCTTGCTGATGGTCGACGTCAGCTTGCGCAGGGCCTGGCTCATAAGGCGCGCCTGCAGTCCCACCCGGTTGTCGCCCATGTCGCCTTCTATTTCGGCTTTCGGCGTGAGGGCGGCCACGGAGTCGACAACGAGGATGTCGATTGCCGACGAACGTATCAGCTGGTCGGCTATTTCGAGGGCCTGCTCGCCGTTGTCGGGCTGCGAAATCAACAGGTTCTCAACGTCGACGCCCAACTTAGCGGCGTAAAAACGGTCGAAGGCGTGCTCCGCGTCGATAAAGGCGGCTATGCCTCCGGCCTTTTGCGCCTCGGCTATGGCGTGTATGGCGAGCGTCGTCTTACCGCTGCTCTCGGGGCCGTAAATCTCTATTATCCTGCCGCGCGGGTATCCGCCAACGCCCAAAGCGGCGTTAAGGCCGATGCTGCCCGTGGGTATCACCTCGACGGCTTCGATGCTTTCGTCGCCGAGTTTCATTATGGAACCCTTGCCGAAGTCTTTCTCTATCTTTGCCATTGCGGCCTGGAGGGCTTTCAGCTTGCCCTCCTGTATGCTTGCGTCGGCCGCGTTGTCTTTGTCTTTTGCCATTGTTTTATTTTAGTTACGAGTTGACAAGTAACAAGCAGACAAGGAGATTTGCATTGTAAATACGTCCTTGCGCCTGCAAAAATCCACACATGCGGACAAGCGGCTAAGCATACCTGCTTGTCTGCCCGTCACTTGTCCGCTTGTCTGCTATCAAAGTTCAAGATCACCGTCGAACACTTCGTGCCACGGCAGTCCGTGCTTGTTGAGCTGCTCCATGAAGGGATCCGGGTCGAACTCCTCGACGTTCCACACGCCGGGCTTGCGCCACAGGCCCTTGAAGAACATCATGGCGCCTATCATTGCGGGCACGCCCGTGGTGTAGCTTACGCCCTGCATGCCGGTCTCCTTGTAAGCCTCCTGGTGCGAGCAGTTGTTGTAGACGTAATAGGTGCGCTCCTTGCCGTCCTTGATTCCGCGTATGCGGCAGCCTATGCTTGTCTCGCCGTCGTAGTTCTCGCCGAGGTCCTGCGGATTGGGCAGCACGGCCTTGAGGAACTGCAGCGGCACGATTTTCACCTTGGCCGTCTTGCCCGAGCCGTCGGCCAACGGCGCCTCGTACTCTATTTCGTCGATGCGCGACATGCCGATGTTCTGTATTACGTCAAGGTAAGTAAGGTATTGCTGGCCGAAAGTCATCCAGAAGCGGGCCTGCTTTATCGTAGGATAGTTCTTAACGAGGCTCTCAAGCTCTTCGTGGTGCATAAGGTAGCTCTCGCGCGGGCCTATGTTGGGATAGGTCAGGGCCTTGTGAACCTCGAGCGGCTCGGTCTCAATCCACTGGCCGTCCTTGTAGTAAAGGCCCTTCTGCGTGATTTCGCGGATGTTGATTTCCGGGTTGAAGTTGGTGGCGAAAGCCTTGTGGTGGTTGCCCGCGTTGCAGTCTACGATGTCGAGATAGTGTATCTCGTCAAAGTGGTGTTTGGCCGCGTAAGCCGTGTATATGCCGCTTACGCCGGGGTCGAAGCCGCAGCCGAGTATGGCCGTAAGCCCGGCCTGCTCGAAGCGCTCCTTGTAAGCCCACTGCCAAGAGTACTCGAAGTGGGCCTCGTCCTTAGGCTCGTAGTTGGCCGTGTCGAGATAGTTGCATCCGCATGCAAGGCAGGCGTCCATTATCGTAAGGTCCTGGTAAGGCAGCGCGAGGTTGATTACCAGCTCCGGCTTGTAATCGCTGAAGAGGGCCTTGAGCTGCTCTACGTCGTCGGCGTCTACTTGTGCCGTCTTGATAGGCATGTCGATGCCGGCCTTGTGTATGGCTTCGACAATCTGGTCGCACTTCTCCTTGCGACGGCTTGCAATCATGAATTCGGTGAACACGTCAGCGTTCTTCGCTATCTTGAACGCTGCCACGGTAGCGACGCCGCCGGCGCCGATCATCAATACTTTTCCCATTTTCTGATTATTTTGTTTTTAATTAATTGTTGTTATTGGATTAACAGGCCAAATTGGCCTAATAGGCCCAATGGGCCAGACAAGCCCCTTTAGACCGGCAGGCGGCCTAAACCTTCCCTTCAAGCTCGTCGGCTTTTATGCCCAAGGCGCTCATCAGCGAATAGCCGAGTATCTCCTGGCGGAAGTTGCCGCCGGGCATGGGTTGCATGGCGAACACGGTTATGCGCTTGTCGTCGCCGGCGAAGCGCAGCGCCTGGCGCACGGCGTCGTACATCCGCCCGTCGTCGGGCACCACCATAAGGCGCTTCACCTCCTTGCGGCGGCACACGGCATCGAGCACCTCGGCGAAGAAATCCTCCTTGCCTACGAGGCTTTCTACGGGATACGAGCTTAAGGCGAACTCGCCCAAGTTGTCCTTAAAAGCCTTGCCGTTAAGCTCTGAGGCGTAATCAGACGGGGCGAAGTTGTCCATCTTACTGTTTTTCTTATCGTGGATCAGCACCACATGCGTCTCGTTCGCGCCCTCGCGCACTCCGCCGTCGAGCGCCACGCAGTCAATCCACCGCGCCATGTCGGCCGGCGGAATGCGGCGGCCTATCATGCGCTCGAAGTTCACAATGAGGTCGAACGCCACCTTGTCTACATAGTCGGCGTCTACCACGATGACGTTACCGCTAAACGCCCCACTATTCGCAATATCGTTGTTCATGTATGCAAACTTACTAAAAAATAATGAATAAAGCATCCTTAGCCTGAAAAAAATCACATTTTACACTCATCCGCAAACCGCCTTGCCCGTTCTGCGGCAAGTCCCGACGGCCCCACAGCCGCTGCTAAGGCAGGCAGTATCCGCCAGCCGCAACATCTTGGCATTCAAGACGTTACACATCAGGCAAAGAACTGCGTTGTAAAAGGCGGTCTTTTGCATTGCAAAAGGTGACCTTTTACAGCCTGAAAGGTAACCTTTTGCAGGCCGAAAGGCCACCTTTTACAAACCGGCAGGCAGGCATGCCACAGGCAACAAACAGTCCGCGTTGTCAAAAAACAATGTTTTTAAATCAAAATACGATACGGATGTTTCACTATGTTTTACTATTTTTGCAAAGTAAAAACCAAAAGAATATTATGAAAAGTATACTCGACGGACGTCCCGCATTAAAAAACGAAGTTGACAAAGTAGCCGAAGTAGCAGGCTACCTATGGCAAAAAGGCTGGGCCGAGCGTAACGGCGGCAACATCACCGTAAACGTAACCGAGCTCGTAGACGACGAAATCAGGCAAATGCCGGCAATCAGCGAAGTAAAACAAATCGGCGTAACACTGCCCCACCTCAAGGGAGCTTACTTCTTCTGCAAGGGCACAAACCGCAGGATGCGCGACCTCGCACGGTGGCCGATGGACAACGGCAGCATAATAAGGATACTCGACGACTGCGCCAGCTACGTCATCATAGCCGACAATCCCGTAAATCCGACAAGCGAACTGCCGTCGCACCTCATGGTGCACGACCACCTTATAGAGAAAGGCTCGCCCTACCGTGCATCGCTGCACACCCACCCCATCGAGCTTGTAGCCATGACCCACATACGCAAGTTCTTGGGCAAGGACGTGCTGACGAAGCTGCTCTGGAGCATGATTCCCGAGACAAAGGCATTCTGTCCGCGCGGATTAGGCATCATTCCTTACGAGCTTCCGAGCAGCGTAAAGCTGGCCGAGGAAACCGTTAGGCAGCTCGACGACTACGACGTGGCCATGTGGGAGAAGCACGGAGTGTTCGCCATAGACACCGACATCATGCAGGCCTTCGACCAAGTAGACGTGCTCAACAAGAGCGCCCTTATATACATCGCCGCCAAGAACATGGGCGAAGAGCCCGAAGGCATGAGCGACGAGCAGATGGCCGAGATGACGAAAGCATTCCACCTGCCCAAATAAACGGACACGACATTGCTTATGACATGACAATAAAATCTTATCATTCTCAGATAATATTAGTTTAAGAGTCTATTTAGACGCGTAATCCCGATGTTGTGAAACATCGGGATTACGTTTTTTTTATTTCCAAACCTTTACGCAAAAGCCCTTATTTTGGGCGGCGTAAAAACCCTTCGGCACCAGATACCGTAAAATGTATTGTTTTAAATGTAATCCGTCTATCGGCACACTTACGGGAAAACAGTAAATTTGCGGCATGGATTAAGCCTGCGGAATAATGTAAAACGACTGGCAGGCGACGGCATTCATAACAGCAAACAACAAAGACACATGAGAACAACGCTAATCAAGCTGTGCCTTACCGCCGCGGTATGTCCGGTAGGCGCGAGCGTTCCAGCACAAGAAAACATCATTAAAAACGAAACATTTATGGAAGAGAAACTTAACCTTACGCAAGAATGGGACAAGGTGTTCCCGAAAAGCGACAAAGTGAACCACAGTAAGATAACATTCCACAACCGGTACGGAGTGACGCTGGCGGCCGATCTCTACACGCCGAAGGATGCCGAAGGCAAGCTCGCCGCAATAGCCGTGTGCGGCCCGTTCGGCGCGGTGAAAGAGCAGGCGTCGGGCCTTTACGCCCAGACTTTGGCCGAGCGGGGCTTCCTTACGATAGCCTTCGACCCCTCGTTTACGGGCGAGAGCGGCGGCTGGCCGCGGTATGTGGCCTCGCCAGACATCAACACCGAAGACTTCAGCGCCGCCGTAGACTACCTCTCCACGCATCCCGGCGTCGATCCGGAACGCATCGGAATCATCGGCATCTGCGGCTGGGGAGGCTTCGCACTCAACGCCGCCGCAATCGATACAAGGATCAAGGCCACGGTCGCCTCTACCATGTACGACATGTGCCGGGTGACAGCCAACGGATATTTCGAGGCAGCCAACAATCCCGACGCACGCCACGACTTGCGCCGGCAGCTCAACGCGCAGCGCACGGAGGACTATAAGAGCGGCTCATACGCATTGGCCGGAGGCGTGGCAGACCCGTTGCCGGCCGACGCGCCGCAGTTTGTGAAAGACTATTACGCCTACTACAAAACCCCGCGCGGCTACCATGAGCGCTCGCTCAACTCAAACAACGGTTGGAACAAGACGTCGGCCCTTTCGCTGCTAAATATGCCCATACTGGCTTACGCTGGCGAAATCAGGAGCGCCGTGCTCGTAATCCACGGAGAGAATGCCCACTCGCGCTATTTCGGCGAAGACGCTTTCAAGAAACTTCAGGGCGCAAACAAGGAACTGCTGATAGTGCCCGGAGCAAGCCATACCGACCTTTACGACAACATGGATAAGATTCCGTTCGACAAGATGGAACGGTTCTTCAACACTTATCTCAAATAAGCGGTTTGGCGGTAAGGCGCGCCTAAAGCTCATGCCGGGCGCGCCTTATTGCGTAATGGCACCCGGGTTGAACGCCCAAAAACATGCCCACGCCGCACTTACGGTACGCCGGCGACGGTGTGGAGGCAAACGGAAAGAGACCTGGCCGTATCGTTAAAAGTACGGCCAGGTCTCTTTCCGTTGCATGCAAGGCATGCCGCATTACGCCCTTATCCGAGCAGTTGCGGCAGGAACGACGACACGATGAGTATTACCAAGCCGGCTATGAGCACGGCGATCGTTTTCTGCGAGCAGCCCTTCCACTCCTTCAGGATGATGCCCCAGACGTTGCTGAACGTTACGTTGAGCGCCATCAGTATGCACCAAGAGAACGTCATGAGCACGGCCGAGTCGGTAAGGAAGCCCTTGCCGAGGCTCAGTCCGAAGAACTGGCTGTACCAAAGAAGGCCCGCCAGGGCGCAGAACAGGATGTTGTTGGCGTAAAGGCTTGTCTGCGAATAGTCGCCCCAAGTGTTGTTGCGGCTGTTCTGGTAGAAGCAATACACGGCGTTCGTAACGAATCCTCCCAACGTTACGAGCAGCGTGGCGGGCAGAGTCTTATACATGGGGTCGGTCGCGTCGCCGAAGTTCAGATGTCCGCCGAAGCCTAATCCGATGTTGAAGCACGCGCTCATGAAGCCCGCAAGCAGTGCGACGATTATGCCTTTGGTGAAATTGAAGTCCTTAACGGCCTTCTTCTTTTCCTCTTCGCTGAGCGACTTCGACTTCATGTTGCCGGCCGCTCCGATTACGGCTATGCCGGCGAGGGTGACTACGACGCCTACCACCACCGGCAAGGTGAGGTCTTGGGTGTTGCCCGTGAATACGGGCGTGAGTATCGTACCGAGTCCGGCGCACGTACCGAGGGCTATGCTTTGGCCGAGAGCCACGCCGAGATAGCGCATCGACAGGCCGAACGTCAGTCCGCCGACGCCCCACAGCACGCCGAAGAACATGGTAAGCAAAGAAGCCTCTGGGTCGGCTGCGTAAAGCTCCATGAGGCCGCGCCCCTCGGGAACGGCGAGCATTGCGCCTAAAAGTGGGAACACTATCCACGCGAACACGCCCTGAACGAGCCAGTAAGATTCCCAGCTCCAAGCCTTTATCTTGTTTATAGGCACATAGCAGCTCGACTGGCAGAAAGCGCCGACGGCTATGATTATAAGTCCGATTAATATTTCCATTTCTTCCGTTTTTTATTTAATTGCAGAGCATGCAAAACGGTGATGCCACGGCGGTAAAAGACAAGCGCCGTGCCGATTGCGCCGCTCAGAGCCACGGATTGCTGACCATGAAAGCAAGCATGAGAACCGATACGGCCGGCACGCGCTTGTCGACAGCCGCCCAGGCACCACCAATTTTACCGTTCAACGTTATTTATGAGATTTCACTTTGCTATCTGTTCGAACCTTGCGAACGCCTCGTCCCACTGCTCCTTGTCCTGCGGCTCGAAGCGTTTCAGGGTTACGCTGTCGGCTATTATGCGGCGCATGTCGAAGATGCCGTCGACCAGGCCGGCCGCCTTAGCCTGAAGCATGATGTTGCCCAAGGCCGTGCATTCCTGCGGCCCGGCGAGCACGGTAAGCCCCGTGGCGTTGGCCGTGAACTGGTTGAGGTAGTCGTTGAGCGAGCCTCCGCCGATGATGTGCAGCGTGTCGATGGGAAACGAGGCCATCTCTTTCAGGTAACCGGCCACCTGGCGGTAGCGCAGGGCGAGGCTCTCGAATATGCAACGGCACGTCTCGGCGTAGCCCTCGGGTACGTGCTGGCCCGTCCTTGCGCAATAATCACGGATGGCACGGCGCATGTCTGCCGGGTTGGCGAACACTTCGTCGTCGGGGTTTATGAGGCTTTGGAAGGGCGTGGTCTTCATCGCTTCGCCGAGCAACGTGCCGTAGTCGGCCGGAGCGTCGTCGCCCCACTCCTTGCGGCAGCGTTCCAACAGCCACATGCCGCAGATGTTCTTGAGAAAGCGCGTAGTGCCTTCTACGCCGCCCTCGTTGGTGAAGTTGCGCTCGTAGCTCAATTCGTTGATGATAGGTTCTTTCGTCTCGATGCCCATAAGGCTCCAGGTGCCGCTGCTGAGGTAGGCGAAGTGCTCGTCCTTGGCAGGCACGGCGGCGACGGCGCTGGCCGTGTCGTGGCCGGCGACGGCTATCACCGGCACGGGGCCGAGGCCCGTCATCTTCTGCACCTCTTCGGTAAGCACGCCTATCTTGTGACCCGGCATCACCAACTTGCCGAACATTCCGCGCTCAAGGCCGACGCTGGCGAGCAGGCGCCCGTCGAGGTCTTTGGTGACCGGATTGAGCAGCTGGCTGGTCGATGCGATGGTATATTCGCACACGGCCTCGCCCGTAAGCATCCAGCTGAGCGCGTCGGGCACGAAGAGTATCTTCTCGGCGTTGCCGAGGGCCGAGTTTCCGCCGCGCCTCATGGCGTATAGCTGGAAGAGCGAGTTGAAGTTCATGAACTGTATGCCGGTGGCCTTGTACACCTCGTCCTTGGGCACGGCGTTGGCGAAATAGTCCTCCATCGCGCCGAAAGTATAGGGGTCGCGGTATGCAACGGGGTTGCGCAGCAGCGCGCCGTCGCCTCCTACGAACACGAAGTCGACGCCCCATGTGTCGATGCCGATGCTCCCGACGCTAAGGCCGCGGCGCGCAACGAGCTTCAGCCCCTTGATTATCTCGAAGTAAAGGGCGTAGATGTCCCAGTAAAAGTGGCCGCCCGTTTCTATCAGGTTGTTAGGGAACCGCGTGAGTTCCTCGAGTTTCACCTTGCCGTCCTCTATGAACCCGGCGATTGTCCTGCCGCTTGTTGCACCCAAGTCGACAGCGAAAAAACATTGAGACTTGTCCATGTAGTTAGTATGTTTCTTTTGTATTAAATTATCACCGAATAGGCGTCGGCAACCGGCCGACGCTTGTTTGTTTAGATTATTCGTAGGCAAAGTTATCATTTTTTCATGAAAACACGTCTTATAATTTGATTTTTCGACAATAAGAATTGATCCGACTTGTAATTTGGCCCGACTGCGGCCTCCGCGCCGCCGGCGGCCGGCGGCAATCCAAGAGGCGGCAAACGACGCTCTGAAAGGCTACCTTTTACAACGCAAAAGGCTACCTTTTGCAATGCGGAAGGCCACCTTTTACTTTGTAAGCCGCGGCGTGCCGGTTAGTTACTGACACTAAGATAAACGCCGCCGAAAGTAAACGAATAACACGGACGAGGCGTTTTTTACGACAGATTCCAGCCGCCCATGCCACCGCATGCCGTAAAAATAACGTTACAATAAGCATTTTTTTACACATACGGCAATAAAAACAAGAATAAATCGTTAAATTTGCAAACTGTATATTACACTAATCTAAAAAACAAACAAATGTCAACACTAACACTTACCATCGTAGTGGTATTCATAATCGGATACCTCTGCATCGCCTTGGAGACGCTGACCAAGGTAAACAAGGCGGCCGTGGCGCTGCTGATGCTCGTGGCCTGCTGGACCCTCTACATGTTCGACCCGGGCAACTTCGCCGGAGTTGCGCCCGACGGCATAGCCGCCGCGGCCGGCTCGGTAATAGAAGGCCACCTCGGAAGCACCGCCACGACGCTGTTCTTCCTGATGGGCGCTATGACGATAGTGGAAGTCGTAGACCAGAACGGCGGCTTCAACTTCGTGCGCGACATGATGAAAACCAAGAGCAAGAAAGCCCTGCTGTGGCGTATCACCGTCCTTACGTTCTTCCTCTCGGCCATACTCGACAACATGACGACGGCAATCGTAATGGTGATGATACTGCGCAAGCTGATAAAGGACCACAAGGACCGGCTTATCTACGCCTCGCTCATCATCATAGCCGCCAACTCGGGCGGAGCGTTCTCGCCCATAGGCGACGTCACCACCATCATGCTGTGGAACAAGAGCCTCATCACCGCAGGCGGAGTAATCAAGGAACTGTTCATCCCGTCGGTGGTGTCAGTAATCATACCTGCCTACATACTTTCGCTAAAACTTAAGGGACAGATTGCCGGCGGGGCCAACCTCACGGCCGCGACGGTGGCCAACGACTTCACCGACAGGCAGCGCAAGGCCGTGTTCTGGATCGGCGTAGGCGGACTGGTGTTCGTCCCCATATTCAAGTCTATCACCCATCTGCCCCCGTTCGTAGGCATACTGTTGGTGCTCGGCGTGCTGTGGACGGCCACTGAGATATTCTACCGCCACCTGCCCGAACACAACGACAAGGGCGGAACGCAAAAGCGCATAACAAACATCATATCGCGCATCGACATGGGCACGATACTCTTCTTCCTCGGCATACTTATGGCCGTTTCGTGCTTGCAGGAAATCGGCGTGCTCGCCGCCCTCGGCAAAGGGCTCGACGCAACCTTCGACGGCAACTACTACCTCATAACAGGCATCATCGGCGTTCTGTCGAGCATCATCGACAACGTGCCCCTCGTGGCCGGATGCATGGGCATGTATCCAATGGCCGAAATCGGCGCAATGGCCCAAGACGGCATCTTCTGGCAGCTGTTGGCATACTGCGCCGGCGTGGGCGGCTCGATGCTCATCATCGGTTCGGCAGCCGGAGTCGTTGTAATGGGACTCGAGAAAATCACGTTCGGCTGGTACATGAAGAACATTACATGGATAGCCTTCGTAGGATACGTGGCCGGAATAGCCGCATACTGGGTTGAAAAGACCGTAATAGGCATATAAAAAAGTTAAGAGTTAAGAATTAAGAGCTAAGAACTTTTTGGGGAATTAAGAGTTAAGAAAAACGCCCTTGTTGGTTTACCAAGTTCGTAAAGACCAACAAGGGCGTTTTTCTTAACCTTTAATTCTTAACGCTCAACTCTTAATTCTTAACTTTTAACTTAACGTTACTCACCTCATCCTCGTCCTGTATTCGCTGGGCTTGCATCCGATTTTAGCCTTGAACTTGCTCGAAAAATAATCGGGAGAATCAAAATTTAGGCGGTAAGCTATTTCCTTTATGCTCATGTCGGTGGTTGAAAGCAGTTCCTTTGCGTGCTGCAACTTAAGGTCCTGCTGGTAGAAAGCCGGCGACAGGCCGGTATATTCCTTAAACAACTTGCGGAAATTAGAATAACTCGAACCAAGCTCGGCAGCAATCTCCTGCACCGTTATCTTCTCTTCCACGCCCTCCCTTATACGTAGGCGCGCACGGTTTATCATGTCAACGTATCCGCCTTTGCGGCTAAGCTCCATCTTACGCTCAAGCGAATACATCAATCCGAGCAGGTTGTTCACGATTCCGGCCAATATCTGCTGGCAATGCACTGGCTCTTCCTTGGCGGTAGTCATGGCCGACCTGTACAAATGCACGATGTCATTGCTGAAACCGACATGGTAAACAGGCTTGTCCAACGACAGGAAATTATACTTCAGCCTGTCGTCCATGTTACGGCCCTTATAACCTATCCAATAACTCTTCCACGTTTCAACGCGCAAAGGATGATACGTATGCCACTCGCCCGGGAACAGCAGGAATATGTCGCCGGCCTTGATTGGGACATCCTTCACATGCTCAGAGGAAAACACGCCCTCGCCCTCGACCAAATAAAGCATCTGATATTCATCGAGCGTGCGGCCGCGCTCGATGTCGAAATAATAGCCGTCGCCGTGCCCGTGGGTGGGATATGCGTCGTCGGGACCTACCTCGTCGTACCCTACGGTGTTGACGACGAGCCCCCATTGGGCGTCGCGCTCCGTTGCCACCAAATATTTGCTGTCTTGCATTTCTGTTCTTAAGGTTGTTATAGGTTCAGGATTCTTAAGGTCTTAAGATTAGTAAACGTCGTCCGGCAAAGGCGCCATGCCGCACAGCAGGGCCGCTTTTACAGTCCTTACCGCACGCCACGGGCCGCCCCCGTTGCACGGAATCATAACACATACTGCAAGTGTTTCATCTCATGCCCGCCCCAAGTGCCGTCGCCGACGTACTTGAAACCGACCCTCGTGTACAGTTTTTCAGCCTTCGGGTTGCCTTTGTCGACAAGCAAGCCTACGGCCGGAAGGTTCATGGCCCTGGCCTTCTCGATAACGGCATGCAGCAAATGCGTGGCAATGCCTTGGCCCCGGCAGCTCTCGTTCACGGCTATGCTGTCTATATAAAGTTCGCCGGCGGAAGTCTCGTCGGGCATGTTGCTGAAGTCACGGCCGAAGTTTTCCTTCGCCGCATCGACAAAAGCCTTGCGCAACTCGTGCAGCCGTCCGCCGTCGTAAGACACGCACATGCCGCACAAACCTCCGTCGTCGCCGATTGCGACAATGGTGTTCAAATAACTATATTGCGACTTCTCTGACAAAACCAATGAAGTCATCACACGCTCAAAATCGTCGAGCGTATGCTCCGGCCCTGCAAAATAACGGCAGCAGTCGTAATTCATCGCCTGCATAATCAGCCTCGCTATCGACAAAGCCTGAAAATCTTGTGCTGCTTGGATTTCCATTGATACACTTTTAGATTAACAATAATAAAACGTAAATATAAAGTTTTTGTACTCTTATTACAAGAAATTGAATATCGAAATACCCTGAAAAACAATGCAAAACGCACTTACGCAGCCTATACGCCGGTAATGTAGGCCCAGCGCCCTGGCCGACATTCGCACGGCCGCGGCAAAGCGGCCACGGATTGGAACGGCATCAAATAAAAGGGGATGTGCCAACAACCAGACATATAAATCTTGGCACATCCCCTTCTTAGTCCACGCGTTCGAACGAACGCGGCCTAATCTTCTTCCACAGGCTTTTCCGTCTCTTTCAGAGTGACAAGCACCTTGTCTATACGCGCCCCGTCCATGTCCATGATCTCGAAGTTGAAACAGTTCCAGTCAGTGCGTTCGCCTGCTTGCGGTATGTGCTTCATCTGTTCAATTATAAGTCCGGCCAGGGTGTTGTAATCCTGTTGTTCGCTGTCGTAAAGATCCTCCTTATCAAAGTACGAAAGGAAATCGTAGAACGAGCACTGCCCGTCGACAAGCCAACTCTCGGAGCCTTCGCGCTTCACTATTTCAGGATCGTTATTAACCTCGTTGATCGTTCCGACAAGACCCTCAAGAATGTCGCGCAGTGTTATTATGCCTTGGAAACTACCGAATTCGTCGCAGATGAACGCCTGGGTCAAGCGCTTTTCCTTCATCTGTTCAAGAGCCTTGTAGACGCTCATGTTCTCGTAAAAATAAACGGCAGGATACATTATCGACTTCAAGTTGAGCGTTTCATCGTCAAGACGGAACAGCAAGTCCTTAAGCAACACTACGCCGAGGATGTTGTCAATGCCGCGGTCAATCAACGGATAAGCCTCGTAAAGGTTCTCGTTCAACACGGCCTTAAGCTCGTCGTTGGTCATGTTGACATCAAGGGTTACGACGTCTGAGCGGTGGGTCATTATGGAATCGACAGTAAGGTCGCCCAACATGAACACACGTTCAACTATGTCTTGCTCGACTTCTTGCACTTCGCCGTCTTCCTTGCCTTCCTGTACAATCGATTTGATGTCCTCTTCGGTAACTTTCGTCTCAGCGTTCTTCACGCCCAAAAGGTTGACCATCGCCTCGGTGCTTTTCGACAATATCCATACGAACGGCCCAGCTATGACAGACAAGACGTACATCGGGCGGGCTATCAACTTAGACACCCTTTCAGCAACGCTCATACCGATGCGCTTCGGAACAAGCTCTCCGAAGATTATGGTCAAGTAAGTCACAATGATTACGATCAAAGCCTGGGCCAACGGATACGCCCAACGTTCGGCCATGCCAAAACTCTCGAACACGTCGGAGAACTTACCCGACAGCGACGCTCCAGAATAAATACCTGTCAAAATTCCGATAAGCGTGATGCCTATCTGCACTGTTGAAAGGAAACGGTCAGGGTCGTTGGCAAGGCGCAGAGCCATCCTCGCACCCTTACTTCCCTTCTTCTCATCGTTTGATAAAGTAGTTTTTCTTGCTTGAATGACTGCTATTTCAGACATGGCAAATATGCCATTGAACATGATTAATAGCAGGATAATAAAAATTTCGTCCATTAATGGTTACAAATCTTGTTTCCGCTGCAAAGATAATGCATGTTGGGCGAAAAACAAAATAAAAGCCGATAAAAAAGGGTTTATTAATTAACTTATCGTTACTTTTTATCATCACCACCTTACTTGCGCATGTCTACGCCGCTTCGCCCTGTTCGCTTATAACTGCGGTAATCGTCTACGGGTATCTCAATGTCCGACTCCTCCAAAGCAACCCCGTGCGGCAGGCGGAACTTCATGTAACGGATGTTGAGCCCGCGCTCAATCCACTGGCTCTCATAATAAGTCTTGATTGAAAGTATGCGGCGCGTTTCTTCGTCTATTTCTTCCGTATGATAAAGGTCCTCCGTGCGGAAAAGCAGCGGCAGGCGGTTGTGCTCGACCATGTACGTGGTATAAGTGAAAAGGAAGTTGCTGTCCGTCTTCACATGCACGATACCCCCGTCGACAAGGAAACGGCGGTAACGCTCCATGAAATAGGTGCTGGTAAGACGTTTGCGCACGTTCTTCATCTGTGGGTCGCTGAACGTCAACCATATCTCCTGCACTTCCCTTGCGGAGAAAAAGCGGTCGATAATCTCAATATTGGTACGAAGGAAAGCGACGTTCTTCAGCCCTTCGGCAAGAGCCTGCGTAGCGCCCGTCCACATGCGTGCGCCCTTGATGTCCACACCGATGAAATTAACGTCGGGAAACATCTTGGCAAGCCCGACGGCATATTCGCCTTTACCACATCCAAGTTCAAGCACTATCGGGTTGTCGTTATGGAAATACATGTCGCGCCAACGGCCTTTCATCTCAAACGGGACTTGGTCGACAACCGAATACGGATACTGGAAAACGTTCTCATAACGTTCCATGTCGGCGAACTTGGCTAACTTACCTTTGGACATACTTTAAAAGTGAAGGGTTAAGAATTAAAAGTGAAGAGTTGGAAGCAAAGAGCGAAAGATTAAACGTTACGGATTAAGAGTTGGGAATCAAGAAAAACGCCATTACAAGTTAATGGACAATGCTTATTCTCCCAACTCCCGACTCTTAATCCAACTGTCAATTACTTATTCGATTATAACCTTCGTCCATCCGTGTACGTCGGGTTCGATACCGTACTGGATGTTGCGCAGCTTGTTATAGAGCTTCGTACATATCGGGCCGGGCTTTCCGTCCTTGCTGATTACATAGCTCTTCTTTTCCTCAAGGTCGTCTATCTTAGAAATGGGACTTATCACGGCTGCCGTTCCGCACGCGCCGGCCTCCTCGAACGTTGCAAGTTCTTCCTCGGGAATCTGGCGGCGCTCAACCTTCATGCCCATGTCCTCGGCAAGCTGCATGAGGCTCTTGTTGGTGATGCTCGGCAGGATGCTGGTCGACTTAGGCGTAACGTAGGTGTTGTCCTTGATTCCGAAGAAGTTGGCTGCACCGCACTCGTCCATGTATTTCTTTTCCTTGGCATCAAGATAGAACTCACAAGCGTAGCCCAAATCATGTGCCATCTTGTTTGCGCGCAACGAAGCGGCGTAGTTGCCACCCACCTTATATATACCAGTGCCGAGCGGAGCCGAACGGTCGTACTCGCGTATGATAACATAAGGATTGGCGGCGAAGCCACCCTTGAAGTACGGCCCTACGGGAGTTACGAATATCATGAACAAATATTCGGAAGCCGGATGCACCCCGACTTGCGCCGACATGCCGACGAGCAACGGGCGGATGTACAACGAAGCTCCGCTCTCGTAAGTCGGGATATAGTCTTGGTTAAGGCGTACCACCTTGGTTACCATCTCCTCGAAAAGCTCGGTTGAAACCTCAGGCATCAATATTCCGCGGCATGTGCTCTGCAAACGGGCGGCGTTCTCGTCCATGCGGAACACGCGCACCTTGCCGTCGGGGCAGCGGAAAGCCTTCAAGCCCTCAAACGCTTCCTGTCCGTAATGCAGGCACGTAGCAGCCATGTGCATCTTTATGTACTCGTCAGAGCAGATTTCAATCTCTCCCCACTTGCCGTCGCGGTAATAGCAACGCACATTGTAATCGGTCGGCATATAGCCGAATGACAAATTAGCCCAATCCAGATTTTTCATAATATCATTAAGTTAAAAATGTTTGCCTACGATAATGCGTCCAAGAAGCGGCGCCCTACCTTACCGACAAGGCTGCGCCGTCATCCCGTCTTATCCCCGGCAAAGATACTAACATTCTTACTAACTAACAATTTTTTTCAATATTATTTGCAATAAGGCCGTAGCCAACGGCCACGGCCTGCCCGTGCAAGCGGCAAATCAATCATCGCCGCCGTCGGCGAGTATCTTCTTTATTTCCTCGTCAGCCTTTGTCAGTTTGGCCTTGCACTGGCGTATCAGCTGTTGGGCCGTTTTCAGCTGCTGACCGAGGCTGTCGATGTCAAGCTCGTCGTTTTCCATTTTCGCCACAATGGCTTCAAGCTGTTTTAACGCCTCTTCGTATTTCAATTCTTTTGGCATGTCTCTTATATTAATTAAGGTGAATACAAATTACCACTAACGTCATTGCTTCCCTACTGTCGATACGACATTTCCCGTTCCCAACCGCGTCTCTATCAGGTCGCCGTCTTTCAGCTCAGACGCCGAGCGGACGGCGCGGCCGTTATGCAGGGTTATCGAATACCCACGCTTAAGCAGGCGTGCAGGGTCGGCGGCCTCGGTGCGCTGCGAAAGCAGTTCGAGGCGGTGGTTCTCAGCCGTCAGTTTGCGGCTTACCGCCGGGATTACTGCCGAGCGCAACCGGTCTACCTTCACCCGTTCAGCCGTTAATATGCGGTTGGCTGACGAACACATTCTTTCATGCAAGGCGTCGAGCCGTGCGTACCGGCGTGTCTTTACGAGCGAGAACAGCACCGGGATGCGCTCACACACCCTGGCCAACCGCATCCGTTCAAAGTCCATCCTGCCGTTTACATGATTCACGATCGCAGTCCGGGCCGCCTCTATGCGGTCGAGGGTATGCTCGAGATTGTCTATCAACAGTTCCGCAGCCGCCGTTGGAGTCTTCGCCCGCGTGTGCGCAACCATGTCGAGCACAGACTCGTCGCGCTCGTGGCCGATGCCCGTAATGACCGGCAGAGGAAAGTTGGCAACATTCTCGGCAAGCAGCAACGAGTCGAAAGCCGACAGGTCGCTCACGGCTCCTCCGCCTCGTATTATCACCACGCAATCGTAACCGTCGGCATCGGCGTTGACGGAGTTGAGCGCGGATATTATGCTCTTTTCGGTGCGTCCGCCCTGCATTACGGCCGGGAACAACGTAACATTGAACCTGAAGCCGAAGGCATTGCCGGCAAGCTGGTTGCAGAAGTCGCCGTATCCGGCGGCGGTTTCGCTTGATATTACGGCTATGCGGTTGGCGAACGCCGACAGGCGGAGTTCCTTATTTAGGTCGAACACGCCTTCTTCCTTCAGCCTCCTTATCACGTCCTGGCGCTTACGCGCCATGTCGCCGAGGGTGAACGTCGGGTCGATGTCGGTCACAATCCACGAGAAGCCATAGTTTTCGTGAAACTGCGCATGCACTTGCAACAGCACCTTCATCCCTGCATGGAGGCTCTCGCCCGTAACCCTTTCAAAATGGGGGCGGACGAGCATCCATACGCTCCGCCAACACCTGGCCGAAGCACGAGCAACGAGGGCCGTACCGAGGTCGTCTTTCTGCACAAGCTCCATGTAGCAATGTCCGCCGCGCTCACGCGCCTCTGCAAGTTCGGCCTCGACCCAATAGCTGTCGGGCAGGGTCAGTTCAACCGCTTCGCGCACGAGCGAATTAAGTTCGAAAAGGGTTAATGACTGCCTCATACTTATTTAAGTTAAGGATTAAGAGTTAAGAATTAAGAGTTAGCCGATTAGGAGCCGCAGGCGCCGATAGTCATATTTCGCAAACCATTAATTCTTGTATTTCTCTTTTCCGGTTTGGTATGCTTTCCAGAAATCAGGTATTCCGTATCCGTAGATGTTGTCCGGCGAAGCAACGTTGTCCGCGCTCTCCCTCACAAGGCGGATTATCTCCTTAGCCGTCTTGCCTGGCAAAGCCTGCCAAAGACAGGCCACTAACCCGGCCACCACGGGCGTTGAGAACGATGTTCCCACATCCTTTATTATAGTGCCGCGGCCGGTTATTACGGCCGTAGGGCTGCCGAGGGCCATAACGTCGGGCTTAATCCTACCGTCGGCCGTCGGGCCGATGCTGCTGAACGAGGCGTTGCGGCGGTCGGGCGTAACGGCTCCGACGGTGAGTATGTCGGGGGCGTCGGCAGGCACGTTTATCTTCTTCCACGACGCCATGCCGTCGTTGCCGGCACTGTTCACCAACACTATGCCCTTATCGGCCAGCAACGAGGCCGTATAAGAAATCATGGCCGTGCGCCCGTCGAGCTGCGAATACTTGTAATTGTCGGCAGCATTGTCGAAAGAGTGGAAGCCCAACGAACTGCTGATTATGTCCACACCCGCGCTGTCGGCAAACTCGGCAGCCGCAGCCCAATAATCTTCCTCGGCAAGGCTCTCGCCCTGGTTGTCTTCACACCTCAGCAGCCAATATCCTGCATCGGGCGCAGTACCGACGAACGTGCCTGGCACATCCACCGCCATTGTCGACAAAACCTTAGTGCCGTGGTCCATTTCCTTAAACACGCTGGCCGAACGCGGCACTACGAAATCATTGCTTCCAACAACCTTGATGCCCTTCATGCAAGGTATCAGGTCGGCGTTCATGAATCCGCCGTCGAGCACTGCTATCGTCATGCCCCGTCCACGAAAGCCATGCCTGTGAACCTTGTCGCCGCCGAGCATGGTTATCTGGTCGCCGGCCACTCCGTATTTGCTCTGCCCGATAGTATCCCAACGGTTGAACTCGGTATGGAACCTCGCCCTCGCAGGCGTCGGGTCGATAGAGTCGGGCGACGTCCACACCTTCCTTATTTCCTTTACGCAGCCCAGCAGTGCAACGCTTTTCAGCCTGCTAAGCTCGCGGCTGCGCACAAGGACGGTATTGTTCCACTTGCTATGGCTTACAACCTCAACACCGGTTGAACGAATCTCGTTGACGTAAGCCGGATTAATCGGTAGGTCGGTTGAATCCAAACCGAGATGCTGGCGGCTGCGCCTGACTATCGACTTGGCCGAGAGGAAATCGCGCGGTTTGCTCAAACTGAAAGGCGTGCCATGCTTGTCTTTCAGCACTACGCGGAACATGTAAGTCTTCCCTCCTGGATATTTCACCTTACGGGCAGTTCCGCCGAGGCACGCGGCGGAGCATATTATAAGCAGCCAAACTATGGATACAAACCGATACATCTACTGATTTTCCTTTTTTGAGGTGCAAAGATAATGCAAGCCGAGCGGAATGCAAAATAAAAGCGAGTGAAACGAGGTTTTATTTTCATTTCCGAGGCGCAGCTTATCTTATCAAAAGATAATGCAAGCCGAGCGGAATACAAAAACAACAGGTAACCTTTCAGGTTGCAAAAGGTTGCCTTTTGCAATGTAAAAGGTTGCCTTTCGGAGTCCGAAAGGCAACCTTTCATATTAAAACAAAACTTCGTATTAATCACGACACAATGCTACTTACGCACACGTTATTGTACAAACACCGTAATTCTACGGGCGTTTTTACTAATAATCAAACGTATAGCGTCCGCTGCCTACCTGTTTCTTTTGACCGTCGGGCAGCACTATCGTCGCGTCGCTGCCTACCGGTATCTCTACGGTCAGCCGCGAACGGGTGCAATCAACGCTGATTTTTCCGTAAAGGGATGCCGTAGACGCCTTGACGTATTGCAGGTCGCCGACGAGCGTCGGGGCTATGAGCAGGTGGCGCAGGCCGTGCGTGCCGGGCTGGTTTTGTATGCCGGCGAGGGTCTTGAACAACCATTCGTCTATCTGTCCCATCATGAAGTGGTTGAGCGACGAGCCTTGGTTGGGATCCCATTGTTCGGTCAGCGTGGTCGCCCCGTGGCGTATTTGGTAGCCGTAGCCCGGCGTCTCATAGTGGTTGAGCATGGTGTAGAGCAGTTCGTTCTGCCCGTTCAGCGCCAGGGTTTGGAAAAGGTAGCGGTTACCTACGTCGCCGGTGGTAAGTCGGTTGCCGTGTTCCTTGATGTCGGCTATGAGGCTCTGCATTACGGCCTGTTTGTTATTGCCCGTCAGCCCGAGGTATAGCGGCAGGGCGTTAGACGTCTGGCTGCCCGTGCCGTATGTGCAAGAGTCGGGTTTGTAGAACTCGCGGTTGAATGCGTTTGTTACGTCGGTGAGCAAGGCCGAATACTTCTCTGCGTCGGCTTCGCGCCCGGTCATGCGCGCGGCGCGCACCAACAGTTGCAGGTCGAATATGTAGTGGGCCGTAGCAACGAGGGGCACGGGCGTGTTCTTAGAGAATCCCGCGCGCCACGGGCCGTAGTCGTACCAGTCGCCGAGGCCGTGGCTTACAATGCCGTTGTCGGCGCGCGAAGTCAAGTAATCCACATATCGGCGCATCGGTTCGTAGTTGTCGGTAATCAAAGTGCTGTCGCCGTACTGGTCGTAATACATGAACGGCATGATTATCAGCGTGCTGCCCCATTCGGGCGAGTCGTCGAACAGGTTGCCGAACGATATGTATTGCGGCGCTGTGGTCGGCACCATGCCGTTCTGTTTTTGCGTGTCGGTGATGTCGCGGATCACCTTCGGTGCGTAGCGTGTCATGTCGTAGTTGTACATCAGGCTCGGGCCGCACAGGTGGTCTTGCTCCAGCCAGCCGAGCTTTTCGCGGTGGGGGCAGTCGGACAGCACGCTCTGCATGTTGCTGCGCTCGGCCCTTTCAATCAGCCTGTGGGTCTGCGTGAACAGCGGATTCGAGCATTCGAACGACGAAACCTCTTCGGCCGAGTTGTATATGAAGCAGCTGTTGAGCCTTTTCAGCACAGGCAGGCCGTCGGGGTTGGGCTGTCCTTCGAGCACGGCGCCCTCTACCTGGATGTAGCGGAAGCCGTAATAAGAGAAGTGCGGATGCCATGTCTCCTGTCCGTCGCCCTTCAACGTGTATTCGTAATAGTGCTGCCGGCCGGTCTGCCGCTGGTCGCACGCTCCCTGACGGGTCAGCTTTTCGGCCACGAGCATCGTTATTTTCTGTCCGCGCTTGCCGCTGACCGTGATCTCGGGAAATCCCGCGAGGTTTTGCCCCATGTCGGCCACGAACACCGAAGGGTGTATCTCGCGCTTCGTGGCCTTGCTTGCGGCGGCGAGTGAGTCGGCCGGAATGGGCTTCCACGACTTTATGCCGTAACGCTCCATGATGCGCACGGGCTGCACGGTCTGCGGCGTAAGCCGGCCCTTCGGCCCTTCGGTGAGCACCACGGGAAGCCATTTGGAATCGTCGAATCCGGCACTGTCGCATCCCGTCTGTTCCAAGCGTGCGTCGTATGACTCGCCGCCGTAGATGCTGTTGAACGTTATCGGGCTGGGCGAATACTTCCAGTCGGCGCCGCTCTTGATTACCTGTTGCGTGCCGTCGGCGTAGTTTATCTCAAGGCGCAGTATCATCTGGGGCGGCCCGAAGCTGGTCTGCAGCTTGCTGTAACGCCCCATGCGCTGCACGTTGAACATGCCGTTGCCCAGCAACACGCTAACGGCGTTATCGCCGGAGGCAAGGAGCCTGGTAACGTCGAATACGTTGTAGTACACCGTCTTATCGTATTCGCTCCACACGGGGGCGAACTCCGCATTGCCTACGCCACAGCCGTTAAGGCTCAGTTTGTAGTGCCCCAAGCCGCTTACGTAAAGCACTGCGTCGGCTATTTCCTTCCGCCCGGTGTCAAACTCCTTGCGCAAGATTATGCTTTTTGCCGAAAGCGAGTCGACGCCGGCCCATTTAGTCTTGAACGAATCCTTCTTAAACACCGTGTTCGGGAAGCGTCCGTCGGGTATCTTAGCGTCCTTCCGCGTGATGGCTCCTATCCATTCGGCGTCTATCCCGGCCGGAACTACGCGTATCTTCTGCTTTCCGCTCAGGTCGGAAGCCTCGCCCTTATCGTTCCATACGCGCACTTGCCAATAGTATCCGTGCCTGTTCGGCCGCAGCGCCGGCGCGTCGACAAGCTGGCTTTGGCCCGACTCCACCTTGCCGGAAGTGTACACCTGCCTGTCGGTAACGTTCTCGTGGATGGTTATTTCGTATGCCGACTGGCTTTCGCCGTTGGCCGTGGCCGTCATCTGCCAGCCCAAACGTACTGCGCCCTCGGTTACGGCCATGTCGCTGATGCAGCCGCTCTCGGGCGCGGCCGTGTCGCCCTGGTAGTTGCAGGTGAGGCGTGTCACCGTCAGCTTGGCGCTTGCGCTCATGGCGGCAAAGGCCACGATAGCGGTAAAATAGGTTCTTAAATTCATATTGTTCAGGTAATTTTATTTACATTCTGTTATTATGTCATGCGTTATCTTGCCGTCTTTTATCTCGGCTTCCACTATCCGTCCGCCCGTGGCATGCAGGCGGAAGCGGGCGTCAACGTCTTTCGGCCACGCTGGGAAGAGCAGCAGGCTGCCGTCGGGAGCTTCTTGAAGGAGCATCTCCTGAAGGCCGATCATGGCTCCGCCGCCGCGGTTGCAGTCGGGCGCCCAGTCGTAACCGGGATCCCAGAAAGCCGTGAAGCGGTAAGGGCCGTCGGCCAGTTTCGCCGTGTTGAGCCGCACGGCTTCGTCAGTAAGGCCGAGGCAGGCGGCCCAGATGTTGTCCTGCTTCCAGCCGATGTGCGTGCGCATCTCAAGCGCGTGGGGGTCTTTCATGTATGTGTTGCGCGCTATGTCGAGCCCGTCGCGCCCCATTCCGTACACACGCCACGGGAACACGGGGTAGAGTTGCGGTGTCTCCACGTTCTGTATTCGTGCCCATACGACGGCCGGGGCGATGCATGTATCGCCGCCGATTGTGCGCAATGGGATGTCTGGAATACGGCTTTTGAAAGTAGAGTCAAGGGCGTATGCTGAAAAATCTTTAAGACCTTTCAGCGCCTTATACTTCTCAAACTGCTCCGTGACGACTTTCAGCGCGGCTACGACGCTCGACGGATTGTAGGCCATCTTGTACGTCTCGCAGCCCGACGAGGGGTAGAGTATCAGCTTACCGTCGCCGTCTAACGCCTTTACTCCCCGTTGCTTGGCGAGCATCTGGTAATGCTCGTCGAAGAAGCGGAGGCAGCTTATGATCATCGGTTCGTACTTCGTAATGTCCATGCCGGTGTAGAAGTGCGCCTGGAGTATCATCGAACAGAACTCGAGCGACGTGTCCCACTGGTATTCCAGCCATGCGTTGCGCTCCATGCCCGGGTCGTCGCCGGGCTTGTGCTTGCCGTATTCGGCCGGGTTGGGCAGTCCGAAGTTCTCTATCTGCTCGCAATACGACGCTCCGCGGTGGCCCCAGTAGTGCTTGGTGCGCGCCTCGGCGGTGGGCAGAAAGCGCAGGTACGTGTCGAACTGGGCGGCCATCATGTCCGTGTCGCCGCTCTTCAGCATTGGCCAGTAGACGAGCCTTTGGTTCTGTGCGGTCATCGTGCCGCCTCCCCACTTGCGGTAATCGGGCGTGAAGGGCGTCTTCGGGTCTACGTAAACGGGGTCGAACGTGAACAGTCCGCCGTTGAACTTCGACGGCCATTCGCCGTAGGCGTTGCACCCGAGCATGTAGCGGAACAGCTCGTAGTTACGCACAGCCTTAGGCAATGCATAATTCAGAATGCAGAATGCAGAATCGGCTACGCCGTAGTCGACGGCTGCCGATGCCCCGTCCTTCACTCTTAACTCTTCACTCTTAATTCTTAATTCTTCACTCTTCACTCTTAACTCAATGTTGCTCCGCTGCCAATACTCGTGCCACCACTCGGCGCTGCGCTTGCGCGACACCTTTGCCGACGGCGCTTCGGGCACGTTGTCGCCCGTATAGAGCACGAAGGTCATTGCGGCCTTGCGCACGCCCTGCGCCTTGAAGTTCCACGCGCGGTAGTCGGTCGAGGCGTAAACGCCGTCGCTCGTGCCGGTGAAAGTAAAGCCCGGGGCGGTCATCCTGCCGCCGAAGCGCAGGCCGCCTATCGGGTTGTAAAGCTGCTGCTTGATGCCGTCGAGCTGCTCGCGGTTCACGGTGAAGTCGAAAACGGTCTGCTCGCGGTTCTTGTGCCAGAAGTCGAGCGTCGGGCCTTCGGCGCGTATCGAGTCGGCATACGTTGTGCAGTCTTTGGGCAACACCCACTTATACGAGCACTGCTGGCACTCGGCTTTCGTCACCGGGCGGTCCTTGTACCGCCAACTCTCGTAGCTCAGGGTGGCGTCGGTCTTGACGGCTGACGTTACCTCCATGTACACGGCCGAGGTGTAGACGTCGGCCCAAAGGCGCACTTCGGCGCCGCGGCCCTTTACGTACACCGCCCCGTCGCTTAGCTTAAGAGTCTGGCTGAAGCTGCCGTCGCCGCCCTTGAAGGGGTCGGAGGCGAGGCGCAGGCGGAAGCGTCCGGCCTTGAGCAACGTGTTGTTTTCGTCGAACATGCCGCTGCGCGCAACGTAGAACATAACGTCGCCGTCCTCAACCCACACGTTCATGCCGACGTCGTGGCCACCGCAAGGCATCGAGCCGGCCGAGTTTTGGCTCGGCGAAGTCCACACGTAGTCGTCGGGAACATAGTCGGCAGCCACGGCGGGCAGCACGGAACATACGAAAGCAAAGAAACACACGACCGGCATAACGCCGACGCTTGAAACCTTTTTCATCATGTCTGTAAGGTCCAGGTGAAAGTTTTCCATGTCTGATATTATAGTATTTTGTTTGTCATAAGGCCGTACCGGCAGGCAACCCCCTGCCATACTTACAGCTACAAAGATATTAAATAATATCTATACACCACTACGCCAGCCTGAAAAATAAAGCTAAATGCCCAAAAAACAAAGGAGATTTACCTACGGCATAGCGCTGACGGAAAGACGGATTACCCAACGTCATGGTTGTAGCCGCACGCCGGACAACGTATGAAAGGCATCCTTTCGCAGCGCAAAAGGTTACCTATTGAACGCTAAAAGGCTGCCTTTTGCACCGCAAAAGGCAGCCTTTTAGAAAAGCATTGGTAGTCAACGCATTACGCAACTGCCGGCAGGCATATTTCAAGCCATGCCAAACCGTGGTAAAACAAGGGACTGACGCTATACAAATAGGCGAGTGCCCACATATAGCCAAGCACTCCATCCTCTTCTAAGCAGTCGGATGGTAATTGTCATTCCGGGCGTAGACCCGGAATCCAGTATATACGACCTCGTTCTTTTATAAATGGGCGCTTTCTAGATTCCGGGTCTACGCCCGGAATGACAATTACCATCCGACTTATAGAATGAGGATGGAGCATTTAGTAAATTGCGGATATTCTATTTTAGAATATGCGTCCGCAGATGCGCAGGTTGATTACGGGATATATCTTTATCTTGCTCAGCACGTCGACAAAGTCGCCGCCGTCTTCGCCGAAATCCTCGCTCGTAAGCTCGTCGCCGTTACAGTATATCTTCGGCGAACCCCAGAACATAACGCCTGCCTCGAACATAAGTCCGATGCGCTTCTTGGGCACCGCACGGCCCGAACCGATACCGATGTACGGCCTGAAGCCCGAAGTCTTTATCGCGGCGCTGATGTTTCCGTCGGCATCAGGAGTGAGCAGATAGTCGCCAAGCTCGTATCCTATCATACGGTCGGGATGGTCGCGGTTGTATTCGGTCAGTCCCATAAGCATGCCGTCTTCCTTGTTGTAAGCCTTGATGATGCTTCCGCCACCGAAATAGAATCCCGCCGTTACGTGGAACGTGCTTTTCTTAAACGGGTAAACGTCGAAAAGCAGCTTGCCGTTGGTGAAGCCTATCTTTGCCTCAGCCTCCAAAACGTCGGGCACGCCGTAGCCTGACAGCTCTGACGAATAGTCGTTCAAATCCATTTCAGCGTCGAACTTGAACTTCGGCAGCATCGAGAAACCAGCGCGCACCTGTACGTAATTGCAGATGGGCATGGCCACATCGGCACCGAAACCGGGCGTACCGGCCGTTACTCCGACCGAAAGGTGGTTGAAAAGGTTCTTGTCCTCTACTTCTTCTTGGGCACTTGCGTTCGTAGCGAAGACCGCCGCCGCAATGAACATGATAAGATGTTTGAATCTCATGACAAAATTGTTTTTGTAAAAAAATAATTATATAAAAAGTCTGTTAATTAGCGTTTGATTGCGCAAAGGTAAGTTAATTAGGCTTATCGTACAACTTTTTGTGTGAAAACATTGAAATTATTTGTAACTTTGCATAAGATAAGCTGCACTCGGGAAATTGAAAGTAAACTTTCTTTCCACTCGTTTGCATTATCTTTGCCAAAGATAAGCTGCACTCGGCAATCTGCCGCATGCGAAAAAGAGAACATCCGGACATTATGGACATTGCACTACCTGAAGACTTCATCAACAGTACGAAAGCCGCCTTTGGCGACAGGCTTTGGGCCGAACTGGCAAGCGGACTCGCCGCAGAGGCACCTGTAAGCATAAGGCTGAACCCGGCGAAATGCCGCTGCGACGACGTAGAAATAACCGGCAGCGAAGGGCGGGTGCCGTGGTGTGAAGACGGGTTTTACCTGAAGTCGCGCCCTAACTTCACCTTCGACCCCATGCTGCACGCCGGACTGTATTACGTGCAAGAGGCTTCGTCGATGTTCCTCGACCGAGTGCTGAGGCAGTACGGCGGTACGGCAAAGACGGCACTCGACCTGTGCGCAGCCCCCGGGGGAAAGTCTACCGTGGCGCGGACGTCGCTGCCGGCCGACTGCCTGCTCGTAAGCAACGAACCAATACGGACGCGCGCGCAGATATTGGCTGAGAACATGCAGAAGTTCGGCAACGCCGACGTTATCGTGACAAACAATTATCCAGAGGACTTCAAGCGCAGCGGCTTGGCGTTCGACGTGGTGATAGCCGACGTACCGTGCTCGGGCGAAGGCATGTTCCGTAAGGACGCCGGGGCGGTGAAAGAGTGGAGCTTGCAGAACGTGGAGAAGTGTTGGCGGCTGCAACGCGGAATCGTAACCGACATTTGGGAATGCCTGAAACCGGGCGGACTGCTCGTATATTCAACTTGCACGTTCAACACGAAAGAGAACGAAGAGAACGTAAGATTCATCTGCGAAGAGCTCGGGGCTGAAGTCCTAAGCGTTGAAACCTCGCCCGACTGGCGCATAACGGGCTCGCTGCTCGGCGGATTCGACCGCCCCGTTTACCGTTTCCTACCAGGAAAGACGAAGGGCGAAGGGCTGTTCATGGCCGTAATGCGCAAGCACGGAACAGAAGAAGAAGGGCAACGCACACCGAAAAAAACAAAAGACAAGCACAAGGGGCGCAAACAAGGACGCGGCGGCACGGACGCAAGCGCAGACACGACATGGCTTACAGCCCCCGAAAAGTTCGACATCGTGCAGGCCGGCGACACGTTCATGGCCGTTCCACAGGCATGGAAAGACGTTTACGCAACGGCCGCAAAGACGCTGAAAATACTTTCGGCCGGCGTCGTTATTGGCGAAGCCAAAGGCCGCGACGTAGTCCCCTCGCAAGCCTTAGCCCTTTCCACAAGCTGCAACACATCGGCATTCCCTACGGTCGGACTTGACTACCGCCAGGCGCTAAGCTACCTACGCAAGGAGGCCGTGCCTCTGCCCGAAGGCACTCCGCGCGGCTACGTGCTCGTTACATACAAGGGCGTGCCCATAGGTTTTGAGAAAAACATCGGCAACCGGGCAAACAACCTTTATCCGGCAGAATGGAAAATAAAAAGCACGCACACGCCCGAAACCCCAAACGAAATAATAAGGAAAAAAACAACAGAATAATAAAAATACGATGAAACAATATCTTGACCTGCTCAACCGTATAATTACGGAAGGCGTAAAGAAGCACGACCGCACGGGTACGGGCACGATAAGCATATTCGGAAACCAGATGCGCTTCAATCTTGAAGACGGTTTCCCGCTGCTGACGACGAAGAAATTGCACCTTAAGTCGATAATATACGAACTGCTCTGGTTCCTGAAGGGCGACACCAACGTGAAATACTTACAGGAGCACGGAGTGAGAATATGGAACGAATGGGCCGACGCCGACGGCGAGCTCGGCCCGATATACGGCCACCAGTGGCGCTCGTGGCCCGACTACGACGGGGGGCACATCGACCAGATTAGGAACGTCGTAGAGCAGATAAAGCACAACCCTGACTCGCGGCGCATGATTGTCAGCGCATGGAACGTGGCCGACATCGAGCAAATGCACCTGCCTCCGTGCCACTGCCTATTTCAGTTCTACGTAGCCGACGGCCGGCTCAGCCTGCAGCTTTACCAGCGCAGCGCCGACACTTTCCTCGGAGTGCCTTTCAACATAGCGTCTTACGCACTGCTGCTGATGATGATGGCGCAAGTGACGGGGCTTAAGCCGGGCGACTTCATACACACTACGGGCGACACACACCTGTACCTAAACCACCTTGAACAGGTAAAATTGCAGCTTACGCGCGAGCCCCGGCCGTTGCCTACGATGCGCCTCAACCCCGACGTTAAGGACATATTCAGCTTCAAATACGAAGACTTCACCCTCGAGAATTACAACCCGTGGCCGCACATATCAGGCAAAGTGAGCGTTTAATAAATTAAGAATTAGGAGTTAAAAACTGAAAGTCAGCGTTAAGCTAATTAAGAAATTTACCGAATGAGAATATCAATCATAGCCGCCGTTGCACGCAACCGCGCAATCGGCAAGGACAACAAACTGGTTTACCGCCTACCGGACGACATGAAACGCTTCAAGGCTTTGACGACGGGACACACCGTCGTAATGGGCCGCAAGACGTTCGAGTCGCTGCCGAAAGGCGCCCTACCCAACCGCAGGAACATCGTTTTAAGCCGCACAAGGCACGACTTCCCGGGGTGCGAAGCGTACACTTCGCTTGAAGAGGCACTCAAACATTGCTCACAGGAAGAGGACATTTATATAATAGGTGGGGCGGAAGTATATGGACAGAGCATCAACATGGCCGACCGGCTCTGCCTGACGGAAGTCGACGACACGCCCGACGGTGCCGACGCCTTTTTCCCCGAATACGACGGTTGGCATGAAGTGAGCCGCGAAGAGCACGCCGCAGACGAACGCCACGCCTACCGTTTCGCCTTCGTCGACTATGAAAGATAAACGGTAAAAGCCGTGGATAGGCACGCGTCCTGCCCACGGCTTTTACCGTTACGGTTGTGTTTCATTGCTTTGAAAATAGCTTTTCAACACGCTCTTTCAGTCCTCCTTCGGTGTAACCAACCCATTTTTCAATGAATGTTCCTTGCGGAGAAATAAGCACAAAGAGCGGTATGCCGTAGATGCCGAACTTCGCCGCTATGCCGCTCGCCCCTGACGGTCGTTCAGGTTGTTACCAGTCACACCGTATTTCTCGGTAGCCTTGCGCCAAATCTTGTCGTTGTCGAGCGACAGGCTGACAACGGCCACGGAGTCTTTATGCGTTTCAGCTATTTCTTTTAGTTCAGGTATGGCCATTACGCAACCACGGCAACCATAGCTCCAGAAGTCCATAAGTATGTATTTCCCCCTGAAGTCGGCAAGCCTATGGACATTTCCGTCCAAGTCATACAAGTCTGTATCACTTACAAATTCTCCTACCTTGAATTGCGCAGGAGGGTATATCACAGCTCCGGCTTCCTTTCCCATAGGCGTGTTACGCCACATTTCGGGTAGCTTGTCGTAAAGTTCCCTGACGCTGTTCTTCACGTCCTCGCGCTCAGAATGCTTCGCGATGTAAGCATTGTTGAGAAGTTCCAACATCCAAACGTCGTCCACCTGCATGGCCGCCATCATCTTGCTTTCCTTTAAGATGATCTCTTCATGCAGCTGTTTTGTCGCCTGTTTCAGGCTGTCGCGTACCGCTTTCAACCTTGACTTGTCGCTTTCCGCAATACCTTTTGCCTTCAGTTGTGCCTTTACGGCGTCCTCCTGCCGGTTGTTTCGCTGTACTGCGATCCATAAGTCACGCACCGGGGCTATGAATTTCTGCCTCTCCATCTGTTCCGGAACGTCGCTTTCTACGTTCCATGTGTAAACAAACATGTCGTCGGAGGAAATCCTTACATAACTGCCTGGGCGCACATACAGTCTTAGGATCATGCTCCCTGTACCGCCGTACTGTGCGGCCAACGACATATTGTCAGTACCGCTGCCGGTGGTTTCACCCTCAAAGCGGAACTTGCCGGCGCGCAACGTGTCCCTCGCAACAATCGTTCCGAGATTCCCCTCGTCGCGGAACAGTAATATCTCCGTACCTTCCGGCGCTTCGCCTACGTTACCTTCTATCACATAAACATTTTGCGCTTGCGACACAAAAGGTGACAACGCAAGCGCAAAAGACAGGATGAATTTATTCAAGTCCATATCATACATGTTAATCGTCGGCCTCATCCGGGTCGTCGATCGGCATGTCGATAATCGGCAACTGGCGGCTGAAAGCCGAGTTGAACGATATTATCGTCTCGCTGCGCGACAACCCGAGCGGCTGAAGACGGTCGTGGATTATGTTCAGCAAATGGTGGTTGTTGGTTGCGTAAATCTTGATGAACATGTCGTAATCGCCCGTCGTATAGTGGCATTCCACCACCTCGGGAATCTTTTTCAGTTCGTCGACAACCTCGTCGAACTTCTCCGGATTCTTCAGGTTCAGCCCCATATAGGCGCATGTCTCATAGCCTATCTTTTCGGGGTCGATGATGAATTTAGAACCCTTAAGCACCCCAAGGTTGTTAAGTTTCTGTATTCTTTGGTGAATGGCTGCGCCACTCACATTGCACGAACGCGCCACCTCTAAGAACGGGATGCGTGCGTCCTCGGCAATAAGTTTAAGAATCTTCTTGTCTAATGAGTCTAAATTGTGATGTGCCATTGCTGTGGAAATTTACTTGTGTTTTAGATTTTGACAACATGTAAACAACTCTACGCCAAATACATATTGCCTCTTACTTTGCGCAAAGATACTATAAAATTATCATTTCCGCAACAAATTGTAAGTAAATTTTTAACTTTAGGCTATGGATTAAAACAATTATGAAGATTTAACAGGTTATTTTCCGCCTTTTTTGACGGCTGAATAGTTCACGCGTAAGGCACCGGCCTTACGCAAGGCTTGCTTCACATCGGATATTACTCCCATCTCTGTGCCACGGTCGGCCTTTATCGACACGCTCATAGCCTGTGCGTCTTCGGGCGACATCCGTTCGCGTTCCTCGGCGACATAATCCGTTACCGCCGTTACGTCGGCTATCTTGTCGTTCAGCTGTATGCATGTTTTGCCGCCTACGGCGCGGCGCATTCCGTCCGTAGGTTTGCCTATATAAATATATGTAACGGCCGACTTCTTAACAAGACGGGTAAGTTCCGTACCCTGTGGAACTTGGTACTTTACCTTAAGGGTGACTTCGCGCATGTGGGTAACGGTGATGAAAAAGAAAAGCACGGTGAATATCAAGTCGGGCAATGCCGCCGTATTAAGTTGCGGCACCTCGCGCCTTACATGGTTGAAAAAGCTCATTCGCCACCTCCTTCCCCGCTTCGGGTTTCGCTTTCCATAATCCTTTGCGGATAATAAGCACGCACGGCCTCGCGCTGTTCAGGCGTACACAGGGCGTAAGCGCGGCCGTATTTCTTCAAGGCATAGCCGTTACGGACAATTTTATATGCCGCCACAATCTCGTTTTGGACGTCGAAATAAGCGTCGTATGGCGCGCTGCGGTCAACTTCCAAATTAATCATACGCTGCCGTCGGCCATTCTCCCTGCCGGCGAAAGCAACCACTTTAGCGCGCAAACGGCCAATGTCGTAAGCCTTGCCGTCTACGAACAGTCCGCCGTCCGCCGTTATCTTAAGCGACAACACGTTGCTCCGTTCCACGTCGACGGTCTCTTCCTGCCTTTCTTCGTCGTTGACCGGAGGCAGCATGCGGGCCAGCCCCTTATCGGTGTCCATCGACGTCATGATAAGGAAAAACACCAACAAGATGAACGATATGTCGGCAGTCGACGTTGTGTTGAGCTGCGGAACGGAACGTTTATTACGGCGTAGAATCATGTTTGTAGTCGTTTTTCAACCTGAACCGGGCATTTTTCTTAACAGCAGGAATTTACGTTACGTCCACCAGGCTCAAGCCTTAAACTTCTTAAGTCTTATTTTCCTGTTGTATCCCGACACTCCGAACGCCACGCCAAGCACGGCCACGCCGAGCAGTACGAACGACGTATTAATGAACATGTCGGTGGCTTTCAGCCAGAACGTGTCGGTGAACCTAACCCCGTTGACAAGCACAGGCTCTGACGAACCGAGAAGGAACGTAACCGCCAGACACAGCACCAAGAGCGCCGCCGTGAACAAGGATATCCTCGCGGCGGGTATGTTGTTTACCACGGCCTGCGACTTGCCGCCCATCTTCGCGCCTGCCGCTACGGCGGCGACAGCAAGCACTACGGCGGCAGCCACCAGCACATACATGAACACGAGCACGAGGTCGGTAAGCCGTGGGGCGTTGAACTCGGGGTTGTCCTCGAACGGGACGTCGTATCCTACAAGGAAGAAAGCGCCGAACACCAACACTATCAGCACGACAAGCGCATAAAGCACGCGTGTCGACACTTGTTCGGCCGACAGCCCATTAATGCCGTGTAAGGATGATCGCGTCATTTCGTCAACTTATATTTCATTATTATGTCCAGCAGGGTTATCGCCGATTCTTCCATCTGACTGGTGATATGCTCTATCTTGGAAAGGATGTAGTTGTAAAACACCTGCAATATAAGGGCGGCTATGAGTCCGAAGATGGTCGTTATGAGGGCCACTTTCATACCGGCCGCAACTATCGTAGGGCTGATGTCGCCGGCCTGTTGTATCTGCTCGAAAGCCATCACCATGCCTATCACCGTGCCGAGGAAGCCGAGCGACGGGGCCATTGCGATGAACAACGTTATCCACGAGCAGCCCTTCTCTAAGTTCGCGGCCTGCACCGTTCCGTATGAAGTTATGCTGCGCTCGATGTCCTCCATAGACTCGTCGATGCGCGAAAGCCCTTGGTAGCAGATTGAAGCCACCGGGCCACGCGTGTCGCGGCACGTCGTCTTTGCGCCTTCGATGTCGCCTTGCATGATTTGGCTTTCGAGGTCGGCCATAAGTTTCTTGGCGTTGATCTCCGACAAAGTGAGGTAGATTATGCGCTCGATGCAGAAAGCAAGCCCCAACACGAGGGCGAGGGCCACGAACGACATGAAGCCAGCGCTTCCCTCGATATACTTCGTCTTAAGCATCTTGTGGAATCCTACGCTCTCCACCGGAGCGAGCGTAGAGTCGGGCACTTCGGCCAAGTCGATGCCTGCAGAGTCGGCCAAAAGGGCTTCGTCCGTAGAATCCGCCGGCAATGAAGCGGCCGCTCCGCCCGTTGCCGCGGCGGTGGCAGCTTGTTCAGTCGCCACGGGAGCAGCCCCCCCGGCTTCCTGCGCTTGGGCGTAATGGCATTGAGTAAATAGAAGGAGCGTGATTGTCGCAATCGTTGCAATCAAGTTGTTCATATCCTTAAGGATTAAAAAAACGTTGCGGAAAGAGGGGGATTCGAACCCCCGATACGCTTTTGGCGTATACACGCTTTCCAGGCGTGCCTCTTAAGCCACTCGAGCATCTTTCCTTGAACAGGCCCGACGTACCCGTCTGCAACCTGGCGCGGCGCGTATTCAACGCCGCTACATTTCCGATGTGATCCCGTTGGGATTCAAACCCAAGACCTTCAGAACCGGAATCTGACGCTCTATTCAGCTAAGCTACGGGACCTTTTTCTCAAATCGTGGTGCAAAGGTAATACTTTTTCCCTAATTTCAGCGTAGGAAATTAAGAATTAAGAGTTAAGAATTAAGAAAATATGCTCTTGTTTGCGGTTTCAGTGGCACATTTTCTTAATTCTTAACTCTTAATCCTTAATTTTCAACGCTTACAGTCTTTCAAGCTGTACGGTGAAGTGGCGCATGAGCGGAGCTTCCCAAGCAATCCTCACGCCGCGCGTTATCTGCTCGCGGCGGTCGTACACGTTCTTCAGCGCGGCGGCGATAACGGCCATGTGGTTGTCGGTGTAGACGCGGCGCGGGATGGCGAGGCGCAGCAGGTCGAGCCCGTTGAAGCGGTTCTCGTGGGTTACGGGGTCGCGGTCGGCCAACAGGTATCCTATCTCGCATCCGCGTATTCCGGCCTCGAGGTAAAGCTCTATGGTGAGCGTCTGGGCTGGGAATTCCTCCTTAGGTACGTGCGTGAGCACTTTCGTTGCGTCTACGAATATTGCGTGGCCGCCGGCCGGGCGCTGGTAAGGAATGCCGTACTCGTCGAGCAGGCGCGCGAGGTATTGCACTTGGCGGATGCGCGTCTCAAGGTTGTCGAACTCGGTGTTCTCGTCTAATCCGATGGCGAGCGCGTCCATGTCGCGGCCGTTCATTCCGCCGTAAGTCAGGTAGCCTTCAAACTGCACGCAGTATCCTTTCGCACCTTCGTACCAGTCTTGGCGCCGCGTTGCTATGAATCCGCCCATGTTCACTATGCCGTCTTTCTTGGCGCTCATGGTCATTCCGTCGGCCAGGGCGAACATCTCGCGGGCTATCTCCTTGATCGTCTTGCCGGCATAGCCCTGCTCGCGCGTCTTTACGAAGTAGGCGTTCTCGGCGAAGCGGGCCGAGTCGAATATCACTGGCTTGCCGTACTTGTCGGCTATGGCGCGCACTTGGCGCAGGTTTTCCATTGACACGGGCTGGCCTCCGGCCGTATTGTTGGTTACGGTCACTATAATAAAAGGTATGCGGTCGGCGTGTTCCTTAAGCGCGTTCTCGAGCTTCACGGGGTCGACGTTGCCCTTGAAGGGCACTTCAAGCTGCGTGTCCTTGGCCTCGTCTACGGTGCAGTCGAGCGCTACGGCCTTGCGCCCCTCGATGTGTCCTTTCGTAGTGTCGAAGTGCGAGTTGCCGGGCACTATGTCGCCTTCGTGCACAAGGTACGAGAACAGCACGTTTTCGGCGGCGCGCCCCTGGTGGGTAGGTATCACGTAGTCGAAGCCGGTAATGCGCTTTATGGCGTCTTTCAGGCGGAAGAACGAGTCTGCGCCGGCGTAGCTCTCGTCGCCCGTCATCATGCCAGCCCACTGGCGGTCGCTCATGGCGCCCGTGCCGGAGTCGGTCAAAAGGTCGATGTACACCTGGTTGGCCCTTAGTTGAAACACGTTGTAGTGAGCATCCTTTATCCATTGCTCGCGTTCCTCGCGCGTGCTTTTACGGATCGGCTCGACCATCTTTATTTTCCAAGATTCTGCAAATGGTAATTCCATAGTCGTTAGGTTTATCAGTTTTCGTGCCAAAGTTACATAAAAATCCCGACTTCGCAATGCTTTTCGTGACTTTTTGTTAGTTTTGCATTTCCTAAGCACTAATTAACAGGCACGCCTCAACCGCCATTTACGGCAGGGCCGGCCGGCTGTAAAGGGCGCGCTTCGCCGCAAGCGGCATAACATACTGGTTACCAATGCGTTGCAAAAGGCATCCTTTTACGTTGCAAAAGGTGGCCTTTCAGCGTGCAAAAGGCATCCTTTTAGAAAGCGAAAGGCCGCATACGGCAGCGGAGCCGGGGTCGGAGCCGCGCATACGGCGAGGCTTGCGCCCCCACGGGGGCACGCCGTGTAAGGCTCAGCACGGGGCACATTTTTGGATAAAAAGCCAAAACGTTTTCGTTTTTACTTCGCTTAACCGAATTTTTGCAGTAACTTTGCACTCGAAACGAAAGATTAATATGGATAACAAACAGGCAACACTTGAACTTGGGACGAAGCCGGTGGGCAAACTGCTGGCGCAATACGCCTTGCCCGCAATCGTGGCGATGACGGCTTCGTCGCTTTACAACATGATCGACAGTATCTTCATAGGGCAGGGCGTAGGGCCGCTGGCCATATCCGGCCTGGCCATCACCTTCCCCCTGATGAACCTCTCGGCGGCGTTCGGAGCCGCCGTGGGCATAGGCTCGTCGACGTGCATCTCGGTGAAACTCGGACAGAAAGACTACGACGTGGCCGAGCACATCTTCGGCAACAGCTTCACGCTCAACCTCGTAGTCGGCATAGCCTTCGGACTGATAACGCTGTTGTTCCTCGACCCGATACTGTATTTCTTCGGCGCGAGCGAGAACACGATTCCCTACGCCCGCGACTACATGCTCGTAATACTGGCCGGCAACGTAGTGTCGCAGACGTTCCTCGGCATGAACGCCGTGCTGCGCGCGGCCAGCAAGCCCAAGCAGGCAATGGCCGCGACGATACTCACCGTGGTGCTCAACATCGTGCTCGCGCCCATATTCATCTGGCCCCTGAAGATGGGGATAATGGGTGCCGCGCTCGCCACAATCATATCGCAGGGCGTAGCCCTCGCGTGGCAGATAAAGCTGTTCAGCAACGATTCCGAGATACTCCACTTCAAGCGGGGCATCTACAAGCTGAAAAGCGACATAGTGAAAAACATCACGAGCATAGGCATGTCGCCCTTCGCAATGAACGTATGCGCGTGCGTGGTGGTGATATTCATCAACGCCGGACTGTCGAAATACGGCGGCGACCTCGCCGTAGGCGCCTACGGCATAGCCAGCAAGGTGTCGTTCATCTTCGTAATGGTGACCATCGGCCTCAACCAGGGCATGCTGCCGATAGCCGGCTACAACTACGGCGCGCAGCGCTACGACCGACTGATGAAGGTGCTCAAGTTAGCCATGATAACGGCCACGGTGATAACCACTACGGGATTCGCCATCGCCGAGTTCCTGCCCTACCAGTGCGCAAGGCTCTTCACGACGGACAAGACCCTGATCGACCTCGCCATCGAGGGCATCAGGATCCACATGCTGGCCTTCCCGATAGTGGGCGCGCAGATGGTGATAACCAACTTCTTCCAGTGCATCGGTAAAGCCAAGATAAGCATATTCCTGTCGCTCTCGCGCCAGATGCTGTTCCTGCTGCCGCTGCTCGTCATACTGCCGCCCGTCATGAACGTTGACGGCGTGTGGACGGCCATGCCCGTTTCCGACGCTATCGCGGCCATTGTGGCAGTGGTGATGATGGCTAAGTATATGAAGAAATTCAAGGAATCCAGCAGACAAGTAAACCAGTTACAAGCAGACAAGTGACGAATGACAAATAAAAAGCAGACGGGTGACAAACAGGCAAACCGACAAACAGGCAATTATTAAGATTGACAAGCAGGCTACCGGCAAGGCAAATCTCCTTGTTTGCTTGTCTGCTCGTCACTTGTCTGCTTATACATTTTCCCGAAAAAGACAACGCTTATGGAAGACAAAAAGATAATAATCAACGTCGGAAGGCAGCTCGGCAGCGGCGGACTCGTAATAGCCAAGCGCCTGGCCGACGACCTCGGGTGCAATTTCTACGACAAGGAGCTGCTCAACCTTGCCGCAAAGGAGAGCGGCTTCAGCGAGAAGTTTTTCGAGCAGAACGACGAGAAGAAAGGCTTCTTCCGCTCGTTGTTCCACATGCACGCCCCGTTCGTGTCGGACAGCAACTTCTACAACAACAAGCTGTCGCAGGAGAGTCTGTTCCAGTTTCAGAGCGACGCCATACGCAAGGCGGCCGAAGCCCACTCGTGCGTGTTCGTAGGCCGTTGCGCCGACTACGTGCTGCGCGACTTCAAGAACACCGTCAGCGTGTTCGTCACGGCCGACCTCGACGAGCGCATAGCTCGCGTCTGCAAGCGCCACGGTTGCAACGCCGACGAAGCGAAGAAGATAATCGAGAACAAGGAAGCCTCGCGCGCGTCCTATTATAATTATTATACGGGCAAGGTGTGGGGCCACAGCACGTCTTACGACCTTTGCATAAACTCGAGCATACTCGGCATGGACGGCACCGTGGAATTCGTCAAGGAGTTCATCGGGAAGAAACTTTTTTCAGCAGACAAGTAAACAAGCAGACAAGCAGTCAGTGACAAGCAGACAAGTGACAAGGCAAATCTCCTTGTCTGCTTGTTTACTCGTCTGCTTGTCACTGCAAAGTACTTATGAAACGTATCGGCATAATCAGCGACACCCACGCTTACTGGGACGACAAGTACCTGCACTATTTCGAGCCGTGCGACGAGATATGGCACGCCGGCGACATAGGCTCAATGGAGGTTGCGGAGCGCTTAGCCGGGTTCCGCATGCTGCGCGCCGTCTGCGGCAACTGCGACGGCGGCGACCTGAGAATGATGTTTCCCGAGAAGCTGAGGTGGAAGTGCGAGGATGCAGACGTGCTGATGAAGCACATCGGCGGCTATCCCGGCAACTACGACCCGAGCATCAGGGCGTCGATATACGCATCTCCTCCGCAACTCTTCATCAGCGGACATTCGCACATACTCAAGGTGAAATACGACAAGACGCTCAACCTGCTGCACATAAATCCGGGCGCTGCCGGCCTTCAGGGATGGCACAAGGACCGCACGATAATAAGGCTTACGGTAGACGGCAACATGTTCAAGGACCTTGAAGTCGTAACGCTCGCCGACCCGAGAAAAGGCTGGTGACACAATTTTCCGGCAATAAACAAGTTATATAATAAAAGGACATTGTAACAATATGGACGCACTGTCGCAAGAACTTCAGGACTTCCTGATACGCCTCGGGCAAAATCCGGGATGCGTAAGCGAAAAGGTGGAGCATTACGTAAAGCACATAATGCACCTCGTCTACGCCGACGACGAGGACATGTTGCAGCAGTATTACGGCTTGTTCGGCAACGACGTGAAGCCGCTTGAAGACATAGCGCGCGAACGGAAGGTAAGCACCGACACGATGCTGAAGATAATCGAAGCCGACCTTCGCAAGATGGCAGTGTCGCCCGAGTGGCAAATGGTAAAACAACTGATATGATAGCAGACGGGCAGACAAGTAAACAAGCAGACAAGCAGTCAGTGACAAGCAGACAAGTGACAAGGCAAATCTCCTTGTCTGCTCGTCACTGGCTGCTTGTCTGCTGATTCCCTGTCTACTTATAGAACATGAATATATGAAGAAAATATTATTGTTAGGCTCTGGAGAATTAGGCAAAGAGTTCGTGATAGCGGCGAAGCGCGCCGGCCAGTACGTCGTGGCTTGCGACCGTTACGCCAACGCCCCGGCCATGCAAGTGGCCGACGAGTGCGAAGTTTTCAACATGCTTGACGGCGAGGCCCTTGCCTCCGTCGTTGAAAAACACCGTCCGGACATCATCGTTCCCGAGATAGAAGCAATCAGGACGGAGCGTCTCTTCGATTTCGAGAAGCAGGGCATACAGGTAGTTCCGAGTGCGCGCGCCGTCAACTTCACAATGAACCGCAAAGCCATACGCGACCTTGCGGCCAAGGAATTAGGACTTAAGACGGCGAAATATTTCTACGCCAAGACACTCGACGAGTTGAAAGAGCATTCGCGCGAGATAGGTTTCCCGTGCGTGATAAAGCCCCTGATGTCGTCGTCGGGCCACGGACAGAGCGTCGTTAAGAGTGCCGACGAACTCGAGGCTGCGTTCAACGCCGCCATGGAAGGCAGCCGCGGCGACGTGAAGGAGATAATAATCGAAGAGTTCATCCGCTTCGACAGCGAGTTCACCCTTCTCACCGTAACGCAGAAGAACGGCCCTACGCTATTCTGTCCGCCTATCGGGCATGTGCAGAAAGGCGGCGACTACCGCGAGAGTTGGCAGCCCTTCGCCATCAGCGGGCACGATCTTAAGGAAGCGCAACGCATGGCCGAAGCCGTAACTACGGCGCTTACCGGCGCGGGGATATGGGGTGTGGAGTTCTTCCTCAGCCACGATAAGGGCGTAGTTTTCTCAGAGCTTTCACCCCGTCCGCACGACACCGGCATGGTTACTCTCGGCCATACGCTCAACCTCAACGAGTTCGAGCTGCACTTCCGGGCCGTCATGGGGCTGCCAATTCCTGCCGTACACCTCGAGCATGCAGGCGCAAGCGCAGTGGTATTGGCCAAAGAGGAAGCAGGCCATGAGCCTGAATACAACATGGCGGACGTGCTCTCCGAAGATTACACGCGCCTTCGCATATTCGGCAAACAAGAGCAGCACGTAGGCCGCCGCATGGGCGTAGTGCTTTGCTACGGCGACGTCGATGCCGACACTACGCCGCTAAGGGATAAGGCGAAGCGCCTTGCCGCGACGGTGATCAAGTAATACGGTTGTGCGGTTATAAGGTTATTGGGTTATACGGTCAAAAAGGTCATGAGGTTGCGCGGTTATAAGTTGTACGCTATACCGTAAAACAAGAACCAACGTTAAACCATACAACACTAAGACCGTATAATCCAATGAGATACATACACAATAACCGCACAATCTTAAAACCCTAAAAACAACAATTTTAAAAAAACGTACAACCGTATAAACCGATAACCGCATAAACTTAAAACCTTAAACATACGATGAACAAGATAATCGACTTGCCTAAGATAATCGACCCACGCGGCAACCTGACCGTAGCCGAACAGCTTAAGAACGTGCCGTTTGAAATCAAGCGGGTTTACTGGGTTTACGACGTGCCGGGAGGCGAGTGCCGCGGCGGCCATTCGCACAAGGAGTGCAAGGAATTCATCATCGCCGTAAGCGGCAGCTTCACCGTGACGCTCGACGACGGCAAGAACAAGCACACATACCTACTCAACCATCCGTACCAAGGGCTTTTCGTCGACACGGACACTTGGCGCACGCTCGACGACTTTTCGTCGGGAGCCGTCTGCTTAGTGCTCGCTTCCGAGCTTTACGAGGAAGAAGACTACATCAGGGAATACGAAGATTTCCTTGAATACATAAAATCCGAATGACCGAACACGCGCGGAACGGCGTAAGCAAACTATTTCTTCATTATGCATATAACAGAAATCGGGGCCGGGGAATACAAGCAACTGTTTAAGAACATGCCGCATGTGTTTAACTCGGTAGAGTTTACCGAATTAAACAAGCACAAGGTTGAAGCCGTCAATTACCTTGTGTTCGCCGACGGCGGAAAGCCGAAAGCCGGACTGATAGCAGGCAAGCGCTCCGGCGGTTTGTACAGTCCTTTTTCCGCTCCGTTCGGCGGATTCACCACGAACGGCAAACTGCGGACAGGCACTATGGAAGAAATCGTTTCCACACTAAAGCAATATTCGCGCAGCACGGGCACCCCCGTGCACATCACCCTGCCGCCGACCGTCTACGACGAGACACAAATATCGAAGTGGGCGAACACGCTCCAACGCTACGGCACGCTGCTGCCTATCAACCTGAACTACCACTTCGACTTGGCAATGTTCACCCGTTACCAAGACATCATCGAACGCAACGCAAGGAAAAACCTGCGCCGCGCCATGCAGGAAGACTTGGAACTGCTGTACCTGGGATGCACTCCCGACGGCATAGAGCGCGCCTACGAAGTAATCAAGGCCAACCGCGAGGAGCACGGTTATCCGCTTAGGATGACGCTCCAAGGCGTCAAAGACACCGTGGAAACCATAAAAGCCGACTTCTTCGTGATGACCCACGGCGGAACTGACGTGGCCGCGGCGCAAGTGTTCCATGTAGCCGAAGGCACGGCGCAAGTAATCTATTGGGGCGACATTAAGGCGTATTCACACCTGCGCACGATGAACAGACTGGCCTACTCGCTGTTCGGCCACTACCACGCGCAGGGACTCAAGACGCTCGACATAGGCCCGTCTACCGAAGACGGCACGCCTAACAACGGCCTGTGCGACTTCAAGGAAGGCATAGGATGCCGGGTAACGCCAAAGTTTTCCTTCATTTTATAAATGTCATACGGTTATGAGGTCATACGGTTATAGGGCTATGCGGTTGCGTGGAGGTTATGCTTTTATGCGGAGCAACCTCACAACCCGTACCCCTATAACCGCATGACAGCATAACCACACAAACCAACCGTCATGATAAAATATCTTGAACTCTCGAAAGTTACGGCCATGCACGCCGACGAAATACGCCAAGCCGTAAGGCGCGTAGTAGACTCAGGCTGGTACCTTCAAGGCAACGAGAACAAAGCCTTCGAAGAAGAATACGCCCGATATACGGGCACAAGGCACTGCGTAGGCTGCGGCAACGGGCTCGATTCGCTCACGCTCATCCTGCGGGCATACATGGAAATGGGCGCAATGAGCCGCGGCGACGAGGTAATAGTGCCGGCGAACACGTACATAGCGAGCATCCTCGCCATAACCGAAAACGGCCTGAAGCCGGTGTTGGTAGAGCCGCGCCCCGACACGTTCCAAATAGACGACAGCCTGATAGAGCAGGCCGTAACGCCGCGCACGCGGGCCGTTATGATAGTGCACCTTTACGGCCGTTGCGCCTATACGGAGAAAATAGGCCGGATATGCAAGGCACACGGCCTGAAGCTGATAGAGGACAATGCGCAGGCTCACGGCTGCACGTTCGGCGGCAGGCGTACAGGCTCGCTCGGCGACGCCGCCGGCCACAGCTTCTATCCGGGCAAGAACCTCGGCGCATTGGGCGACGCAGGAGCCGTGACGACCGACGACGACGAACTGGCCGACACCGTAAGGGCGCTCGGCAACTACGGCTCGAGCCGCAAATACGTGTTCGACATGAAGGGGCGCAACAGCCGCCTCGACGAGATTCAAGCCGCCGTGCTGCGCGTAAAGCTGAAATATCTCGACGAAGACAACGCCGTACGCCGCCGCATCGCCATGCGTTACATCCGGCAGGTATCCAACCCTTGGCTCGTGTTGCCGGGCGAAGAATACTGCCGGAACAGCGTACACCACATATTCCCCGTAATGTGCAGCCGGCGCGACGACCTGCAACGCTACCTCGCCGACAACGGAGTCGGCACGATGATACACTACCCTATTCCGCCGCACAAGCAAAAATGCTACGCCGGTTGGAACGGGATGAGCCTGCCCGTAACCGAGAGGATACACCGCGAAGAGCTGAGCATACCGCTCAACCAAACGCTGACGGAAGAAGAAACGGGAAACATCGTCGGGCTGCTTAACAACTTCAAGTAACAGGGTTGGATAACAACCGTTTTCCAAAAGGCCGCCTTTCACCTTCCGAAAGGCGGCCTTTTGCAATCTAAAAGGTTACCTTCCGCAACGCAAAAGGCAACCTTTTGCATACGTGTCCGGTTTAGTATTGACAATCAATCATTTACGCACACCCGACCACGCAAGGCACGCGGCGTAGCCGTACCCTGTCCACTTAACCCCCGGCAGGCGCAAAAAAAGGGAAGCCTCCGTTCCGTATGGCCGGAAGAAGGCTTCTCCGTTGTCAAATCATTCTTGCGAACAATGTAATTATGGCATGCAACTAACACTCGCTTTTTCAGTCGACATCGATTACTTCAAAACGCTTGTTGAACGTAACCTCAACGTAATTAGACAGTTTCACCTCGTATTCGTCGTCGTCGCGCTCTATCTCAAGGATGCGGCAGTCAGGGTAGTTCTCCCTTATGTAGTGCCCTATCTGAGCGGGAACAAGCGATGCCGGCACGGCCGAACGCTTGCATTTCACTTCCGTCCACCGTCCTCGGCCGTCGAATTCTATCTTCTCGCCGTTGGTGAATATAACGGTGTAACTCTTGCTGAACAGCTCGCTCTCCACCTTCGCGATCGCAATCTTGCGGCCCGGCAGATACGCGCTGATTGTCTGCAGCGCGGCCTTTGGCAGCCTGCTTGGCGGAATGGCCTTGTCGCTATCCGTATTTGCCGAAGCCGGCGCCGGCAGGAACATGGCCAAGGCGAGCAGTAATGATGTCAATATCGTCTTCATTGTAGTTTAAAAGTGGGCGGATTTAACTGTTGCCGACGGGCTGACTTTCCTGTTGACGGACGGCAAGCAGGCGGACAGTCGAGGCCATTTGCAGCGCGCAAGGATGCTTGGCCGATTGCAGTGCGGCCTGCTTGCCTGCCTGTTGGTCAATCGTCGATGTCGACAACCTGGAAGTTCTTGTTGAACGTCACCTCGAGTCTGTTCGACAAAACCACTTCATACTGATTGTCGTCCTTCTCGATTTTCAGGATTTTAGTTCCGGGATAGGTAGACTTTACGTATTGGGCTATCTTGGCCGGGACAAGCCGCGCAGGCACTGACGACATCTTGCAGTCAATCTCCGTCCAGTTGCCCTTGCGGTCGAACTCCACCTTCTCCCCGTTGTTGAACACTACTTCATAGCTCTTCTCAAACAATCCCGACTCTAATTTGGCCAAGGCCACCTTCTTGGCCGAGAAGTGCTTCTTGATTATCTGCTGGGCTGTTGCAGGCAGTTGGGTTACGCTTATCGGCTTGTCGTTGTCTGCCGATGCGTTTACTTGGAATGCTACGAGGCAAACTAATGCCACTACTACGGTTTGGATGATTCTTTTCATAATGCTGCGTTTTTTTAGGGTTTATACTATTTTGTTTCTTTTTCTGATGCAAAGATCACACCCGTTTCTGAAAAGAATCTGAATTTATCGGGACAATATTTCCTTTTAACTATTTTTTAGGAAACGTTATTGTAAATACGTGCATGCCGTCGTCGAAACTGTATTTTAACGTAAATCCGTAAAGGTTGCACACGGCTTTGGCCAACGCAAGACCGAGTCCGGTAGACGATTTCTTGTCGGCCGAATGGTAGAAACGCTCGAAAATCTTAGATTCGTCGAGCGGAACCGTACTGCCGGTGTTGGCTACGCTGAACGTCAGTTCGTCCGCCTTTACGGCAATCCTGCCATATTCAGTGTTGTGTACGAAAGCGTTTCTAATCAGGTTTGCCAGCAGGATGTCAGCCAGCGAAGCGTCCATCTCGACCACCGGGGCTACGCCCAAGTCGGCGCTTACCGTTATATGCTTGCGCCCGTATATGGGTTTAATGTCGGTAAGGATGCGTTCGGCCACGTCTTTAACGCTCGTTTCCACGCTGTTGTTGAACTGCCCGTTGTCAATCTTGCACAGCAACAGCAGCGAACGGTTCGTAGCCGACAGGTTTTTCAGCGTGCGCAGCGTCTTTATAATCTCGGCCATCTGGCTCTCGGTAAGGCCGTCGTCGTCGAGAAGCATCTCCAAACGGTTGGTGCACACGGCCAAAGGCGTCTGCATTTCGTGCGACGCATTGGCTATGAACATCTTTTGCTGCTCGTACAGCCTTTCGCTGCGCTCGATGTTCTTCCTTACAGTTTCGTTCAGTTTCTTAAACTCGTTGATGCTTGTCGGATTGTCGAGCTGCTTGTTTTTCTGCCCTAATTTGTAAGAGTCGAGCCAGTCGAAAAGCCGTTTCAGCGGCTTCATGCTGTGGCGCACCGTCCATAAGTTGACGGCCGTTATGCCTAAAAGCAGCACCACGTAAAGGGCGATAAGCCAATAAAGTATCGCCAATTTAAGCTCGTTCTTGTCTATCGTGGCGGTAAACACGGCCAATTCGCGGTATTGCCCGTTGTCGGTCTGGAATATGTATGTCACCGAACGGGCCGGTTCGTAACCGTAGTTTGAGCTGAAATACATCTCCGTATCCTTATACCTTATATGGCGGTGGCGTGCCGCATAGTCGGCCGATACGTCGCGGATCTGGTACATGTTGCCGGATATTTCATTTGGAGGCGGCAGCTCTACTCCGGCCAAATAGTCGGTAATAAGGTTTTCGGCGTAGGTGGTAAGGGCCTCGTCGGTCTCGTTGTTGATTTCCTTTATTATGGCAAAATAAAAACACACGGCCCACAAGGCTATGCTGACAGCCTTGAGAATGGAAAGCCTGAATGTTATTACGTTTTGCAGTTTCATACCATTTTCTTTAGCAGACGGACGACAAGTTACTTGCCTGCTTGTTCCCTGTCGACCTTGACGAGCTTATATCCGAATCCGTAAACAGTTTTTATCTCGATGTCGGCACCGGCCGCCTTAAGCCTTTTGCGCAAGTTCTTCATCTGCGCGTAGATGAAGTCGAAGTTGTCGGCTTGGTCTATGTTGTCGCCCCACACGGCCTCGGCGAGCGTCTGCTTCTCGATAAGCCGGTTCGCACGGTTGACAAGGTAAAACAATATGTCGTATTCCTTGCGCCCGAGCTCGATGTCTTTGCCGTCAACTTCCACCTTGAACGTGTCGGGATGAATGGCCACGTTGCCGAGCCTTATCGTGCGTTCGCCGTTCTGCGAGTTGCGCCTCAGCACGCTGCGGATCCTCGCATGCAGCTCGGCAAGGTGGAACGGTTTTGCCAGATAGTCGTCAGCCCCAAGTTCAAGGCCGTTCACCTTATCCTCGATAGAGTCTTTCGCCGATATTATTATCACGTTGTTGCGCTTCCCCTTGTCGGCCAGCTCGCGCAAGAGGTTGAGCCCGTTGCCGTCGGGCAGCATGATGTCGAGCAGGATGCAGTCGTATTCGTAAACGAAAACCTTCGTCCTTGCGGAGGCGTAATCAGCCGCCGATTCGACTACGTAGCGTTCCTTTTCAAGCGAACGGACTATCACTTCGCGCAAGTCGGCGTTGTCTTCAATGACGAGTATCTTCATCGTATGGTGGAATTTATATAATTAAGGGTTAAGAATTAAGAGTTAAGAAAATATGCTTTGTTGTTAAAACCACCACAAAAGCATGCTTTCTTAACTCTTAATTCTTAACTTTTAACTCTTAATTCTTCTCTATTCTTATTCTCGCGTCGACGGCAACAATGTCGTCCTCGTCGGCGAGAAGCGGGTTGATGTCCATCTCCTTTATCTCCGTCGCGAAGCGCAAGAGCGTAGAGAGGCGCACTATTATCTCGGCGTACTTCTTCTCGTTGACGCCCTTCTGTCCGCGCGTTCCTTTTATAATCTTGTACGCACGGAGCGAACGTATCATCGAGTAAGCCTCCTCGTAAGACAACGGAGCAAGTCCGCTCGATACGTCCTTGAGCACTTCGACGAAGATACCGCCGAGTCCGCAGAGCACAATATGGCCGAAGCGCGGCTCGTACTTAGCGCCGATAAACAGCTCGCGGCCCTTCAACATCTTCTGCACCATGATGCCGGTTGCGCCCTCGATCTTCATCATCCGGTCGAACTCCAAGCCGAGGTGCTCGGCCGTCCTGATGTTGAGTGCCACTCCGCCGACATCGCTCTTGTGCACAGGTCCTACGACTTTGGCCACTACGGGATAGCCAACCTTCTCGGCAAAAGCCGTGAGTTCGGCCTTGTCGGAGCTTACTTTCTCTGACACCATCGGTATCCCGGCGCATTCAAACAGCTCGCGCACTTGTTCGGGAGATATGTATCCATCGCCCTCGATGCTCCCGATGACCTCGCGGATGCGCGGCACGTCGACTCCGAACAACTCTATTTCGGAAGCTGCCGGACGCGGAGTCTTCATCACTTGCGTAAGAGACGTTGCGAGAGTTACCTCGTCGCTGAAGTTGACATGCCCCTTCTTCAAGAACTCAGCCACCTCGGGACCGGCCGTATTGAGGCACGGCAGGATGGGGAATATCGGTTTCTTGCATTCGAGAATCTTCTTGTGCAGCACGTCGTAAGCCTCGTAAAGCTGTACAAGTCCGGGTGTTCCGAAGATCACGAAGATGGCGTCGATACCCTTAAACCTGTTCTCGCAGTAGTCGATTGCAAGCGCAAGATGCTCAGGTGTGCCGGTTGCGAGTATGTCGATGGGATTGGATACTGACGAGCCGGGGAACAACTTGCCCTTCAGCTCGTCGGCGTCGGGCCCTTCAATCTTAGGCACGTTGAGTCCGCCTTTCGACAAGGCGTCGGTCAGCATCACGCCCGGGCCGCCGGCGTGGGTCACTATCGCGAAGTTGCGTCCCGTCAGCGGAGGCAACGTGAAGATGCAACCTACGGTGGTAAGCTCTTCCCTTGAGAAACAGCGCACTATGCCGGCCTTGCGGAAAAGGGCCTCAACGGCAGAGTCGCTGCTGGCTATCGCGCCGGTGTGCGACGACGCCGCACGGCTTCCGCTCTCGCTGCTGCCGGCCTTGATAGCCGCTATGCGGCAGCCCTTACGTATGAGCGAGCTGGCGTGGAACAGCAACTTGTCGGGGTTTGAGATATTCTCGATGTAAAGCAACTTGATGTGCGAGTCGCGCTCGGGGTCGAAGTTCTCGTCCATATACTGCAGAACGTCCTCGATGCCTATCTGCTTGCTGTTGCCGACGCTCCACACAGAGTTGAACGGCAGACCCTTGATTACGGCCGACTCGAGGATGAACACCGCCGTGGCTCCCGACCCGCTTATGAAGTCGACGCCCTTTTCATGCAGCGTAGGTATGGGTTTCGTGAACACGCTGTGGTGCCACGAGTTCATCAGTCCGATGCAGTTTGGCCCGATGAGCGCAGCGCCGTACTTCTCGCAAGATTCCAAGATGCGCTGTTCGAGCACGGCTCCGGCCTTGGTCTCCTCGCCGAATCCGGCCGAGATTATTATGAAAGCCTTCACGCCCTTTTGGCTTGCGAGCAGCTCTACCGTGTCGGGACACGCCGGAGCCGGTATGACAAGGACGGCCAAGTCGGTAGGAGGAATGTCGGCTGCGTCGTGGAACACCTTGATGCCCTGCACCTCGTCTTCCTTCGGATTGACTATTCTCAGCGTGCCCTTGTAACCGCCGCTGATAAGATTGCGCACCAATGCGCCGCCGGGCTTGTGGACGTTGTTAGAACCGCCCACGACCACGATGCTTTCAGGATGCAATAATTGTCGGTTTATCATAGATTGATTTTTATGTGATTAACAATATGTTTTATTTCAGTATCTGCTGCGCGTGTTCCTTGACCTTTACTTCCTTCGGAGTGAAAACGCGCTCTATCACGCCGTCTTCGTTGATTATGAACGTCGTGCGGAACGTGCCCATGTACGTGCGTCCGCACATTTTCTTCTCGCCCCACACGCCGAACTGTTCAACAAGCGTTTTCTCCGTGTCGGCTATCAGGTGGAACGGCAGCTCGTTCTTGGCGATGAACCGCTGGTGCTTCTTGCCGTCGTCGACGCTCACGCCCACCACTTCATACCCACGGGCCTTAAGCTCACCGTAGTTGTCGCGCAGGTTGCAAGCCTCCGTGGTGCAGCCCGACGTTAGGTCTTTCGGGTAAAAATACAACACGAGCTTCTTCCCCTTGAAGTCGCTAAGCCTTATCTCGTTGCCGTTCTCGTCGCGCCCCAATAGCTCAGGGGCCTTGTCTCCTATGTTCATCTTTATCACTGTTTTTATAACATATTACGTTATCTGTCTATCCAATTCTCAATTTTCACGTCCGGTATATGCGACAAATGCCTGATGTTTTCCGTTACAAGTATCATGTCATACTTTTTCGCCGTTGCACCTATAAGCAAGTCGAAATCGTCTATCATCGTGCCCTGTCGGCGCAATAACGCTTTCGTTTCAGCGTAAACGGGCAAAACCGGATATATTGATTCGACCTTAAACAAATTCAACAAATTGCTTATTTGTTTGATGTGCTTTTCTTTTTGCATGCTACATGCCGCGCCATACAGCAATTCACCGACGGTTATTTCCGATATATGAATATTTTGCAGACCGACCTTTCTCAAACGGTTTGCCACATCATATTTTTTCCTAAGGAAGAAAATGCAGATATTCGTATCTAATAAGTATTGCTTCATTCGTCAAAAGAAGTTATCATACGAGTCTTGCCGCTCGTTCTCCCGTTACGTATTTCAGTTTCCATCATATCGGCCTCAGGATCGTCCGCCCATGCGCCTGAAAGCTCGTTGAAAATAGCTTGTTTATCATCTTCAAGTACAGGCGTTGCCGCCGATTCTTCTTTTAATAATGAATCAGTCAACCTTTTTACTAAATACAACTTTGCCTTGCGGCTCAATGTGTTTAGTATATGATAATAATAATCAGCCAAATTCAGGCTTGCGTCCGTTCCTTTCATCGTAGAATTTATTTGTTTCCTTTTGCAAATATAGCGCAATTATGGCGTAACGCAAAATAAAAAAGGCTGATTTTTGTCTTTATTTTTCATCGTCTGAACAGCCTTTTCCGCACAGGAAATCATCATTTTCGCACTGCGTTGCGCATTTTAGGATAACTTTTCATAACTTTACGCCCGTAAAACGAAACTACTATGAACAAGAAAGCATTAACCATCATCACGGCCCTGCTCGCACTTACGCCGGCCTGTGGGCAGACCGGCGGCGGCAACCGGCAGGCATGTACGCCGGAATGCAGCGCGCAGGCGTGCGCCGCCGCGCATCCGTGGCAGGGCAAGCGCGTGGGTTTCCTCGGCGACTCGATGACCGACCCGAGGAACAACAGCAAGGACGTGCCTAAGAAGTACTGGAGCTACATGCAAGAGTGGCTCGGCATTACGCCCTACGTCTACGGCGTGAGCGGACGCCAGTGGAACGACATACCGCGGCAGGCGGAGCGGCTGAAGGCCGAGCACGGCGACAGCGTAGACGCGATAACGGTATTCATAGGCACCAACGACTTCAACGCCGGAGTGCCTCTCGGCCGCTGGTACGACGAGGCAGAGGGCACGGTAGAGGCCGCCGTACACGGCGAAAAGAAGGCGTACAGGCGCATGCGCCGCACTCCGGCTATGGACGAGGGCACATTCCGTGGGCGCATGAACATCGGCATAAAACGGCTGAAAGAGCTGTTCCCCGACAAGCAGATAGTGCTGTTCACGCCGATCCACCGCGCCCGCGCCGAATTCGGGGCTACCAACCTGCAGCCCGACGAGAGCTGGCAAAACCTCTGCGGAGAGTATTTCGACGCCTACGTCGAGGCCGTGAAAGAGGCTGCCAACGTGTGGGGAATACCCGTGATAGACCTCAACGCCTTGAGCGGAATGAACCCAATGGTGGAGGCACAGCAGCCTTACTTCCGCAATCCGTCCACCGACCTGCTCCACCCGAGCGACAAGGGGCAGCGCCGCTTAGCGCGCACGATGATCCAACAGCTGTCCGTGCTACCGGTAGGTCTGCGTTAGTAAAACCACGCCCGTAGACGTTCGGGATAGCGTCTGCAAACCGATTGCGTAACGCATTGATACCCAACGCTTTGCAAAAGGCGGTCTTTTAGCTCGCAAAAGACCGCCTTTTAGCGTGCAATAGACGGCCTTTCGCAATGTAAAAAGCCGCCTTTTCAAAAAAAAGCGCACAGTGTTGCAACTTTTCCGCCACACGATGCGTCTAACATACGTAAAACGACAAAATAAAAACACATCAATATGAAGAATCTGATCGTAACATTAATCGCTTTCGTTGCGCTTGGCCTGCCCTCAGCCGCAGCGCCTAACGCACATGCGCAAGACACGCTTGAGGCCCAAGGCGCAAGCGCAGCCGACACGATAGGCATCGTTGCTTACTCTGACACCACCGCCGCCGACACGGCCGTTGCCCCGGCCGGCGACGGCCGGGGCAATCAGCACGGAATGTGGTTCGGCGACGTTGACGACCCGCTCAACCTCGTAGCATACCTCTCTACGATAGGCGCCGGCGGCGTTATAGTGGCCGTTTTCGTCGTAATACTCGGCCTGCTGTTCCTGCTCTCGCCGTTTATCGTCATAGCGCTTATCCTATATTTCCTGTTCAAGCGCAATAAAGACCGCTACCGCATGGCAGAGAAAGCAATGGAGACGGGGCAGCCCATGCCCGAAGGCATGCGTGCCACTGAGTTTGAAAGCAGCGAGGCGCTGTGGCGCAAGGGCGTTAAAAACTTCTTCATCGGCCTCGGACTGATTGCCGTGTTCCTCTCGCTCGGCATCGAAGAGCTTACCGGCATCGGCATACTCGTAGCCCTTTACGGAGCCGGCCAGGGCGTAATCGCACGCACTACGCAAAAGAAAGACGATAAGGACGACGGCGATTTTAAGGAGGAATTATAGGCAGGCGGTGCGGATTTGCCCGACGGTTGGAAAGTAAGACTACGTAGACATGAAAGCTTTAACCGACATATCGCTTATTGCCCGGGTGGTGGCGTTCGACGACAAGCGTGCGTTCGACGCCCTCGTCCGTAAGCATCAGTCGGCCGTCAGGCGGTTCCTGCTGGGGCTGACGCTCGGCGACCACGCCCTAAGCGACGACCTTGCGCAGGAAACTTTCATAAAGGCTTATACGCATATAGGCGCTTTCCGTGCCGCGTCGGGCTTCCAGACGTGGCTCTTCCGCATAGCTTACCGTACATTCTTGGATTATACGAAATCGCACAAGGCTGCCGGCGGCATCACCGGCGACATGCTGAACCGTGAAGGCAAGGGCACGGACGTGGCCTTGCGGCTCGACGTTTACGAATGCCTTAAGCTGCTTAAGCCCGACGAACGCCTGTGCGTAACGCTGCAACTCGTCGAAGGGCAAAGCATAGAAAGCATCGCCGGCATAACAGGCATGCCGCCCGGCACGGTGAAGTCGCACCTCGCACGGGGTAAGTCTAAACTTGCAAAATATTTAAAGGAAAACGGATATGACTGACGATAGGGACGAACTTCTGCTTAGGAAGTACTTTAACGAGAACAAGACCGACGTGCCCGACGACGGCTTCTCGCGCCGCGTAATGCGCCGTCTGCCCGACCGCGCGCGCCGCCTTAACCGCATCTGGACGGCCGTGTGCTTGCTGCTCGGCACACTGCTTTGCGTCGCGTCCGACTGGTTGGGCGCGCTGTCGGCCACCGTCAAAGAGCTTGCCATGTTAATATCGGCCAACCCTGTGCTCGCCGAGCATCCTTACCTGCTCTGGCAGTTGCTGGTTATGATAATCTTTGTCGGCGGCTATAAGGTGCTGGCAAAGGAGTGATATGCATTCAACTTATTCAAAATCAAAGAATAAGTCGTCGTCACCGTTGCCGCCGTCGGCAGGCTCTTGCGGTTTGGGAGGATTCTTAAGGTTGCCGTGCTCGTCGAACATGCCGTAGGTGATGCGCAGCACTGTGAACTCAGTGCGCCTGTTCAGCTGGTTGCATATCTCTTGTTTCTCATCGTCGAGCTTCTTTATGAACTCCTCTGTGAGCACGTCGTTCTCTTTCAGCCACGGGTATTTCTCGGTCAGCTTCTTGCGCACGGTCTTGGGTTTTTCCTTGCCGTAGCCCACGGGCGAAAGTCGGTCTTTGGCTATTCCGTGGTCTATCAGGTAGTTGACAACGGTCTCCGCCCTCCTTTGCGACAGCGTCTTGTTGTATTCGGCGCTGCCCTTGTAGTCGCAGTGGGCGCTCAGTTCAATGGTTACGTTGGGGTTTTCGTTGAGCAGTTTCACAAGCTCGTCGAGTGCCTTTTCCGACTCGGGGCGCAACGTGTACTTGTCGAAATCGTAGAAAATATTGTCAATCAGCACAGGCACACGTATCGAAGCCAACGGAAACTGAAGCACGTATTCTTCGGATTCCTGCACTGGCTGCACCCTCAGTTCTTCCTTATGGTTGAGGAATCCCTTGCAAGTGGCAAGGAAGATGTAGTCTACGTTAGGGTTGATTTCCTGCGTAAACGAGCCGTCGCCCTTTACGCTCAGCTTAAGGTTGGTGCCGTCGCTGCCCACCATGTAGACCTCGGCGTCGGGCAGTTCGTAGCCGTCCATCTCGTAAACCCAGCCCTTAACGGTCTGTATTATCTCAGGTTTCTCGAAGCTGTATATGTGGTCCCAGCCGCGCGCGTCGCCTCGGTTGGAAGAGAAGAAGCCTCGGTTGTGCAGCCCCTCGAAGGTCATTCCGAAGTCGTCGCCTTGCGAGTTGAGCGGATACCCCGGATGTTCGAGCACGAATCTTTTCGTCCGTTTGTCAACTTTCGCTATGTAAATGTCGAGTCCGCCGAGGCCTTTGTGCCCGTTGGACGAGAAATACAGGTCGCCGTTCGGCCTGAACGTGGGGAACATCTCGTCGCCAGGCGTGTTGATAGGTTCGCCCAAGTTCTCAACGCCTCCGAGCCCGGCGGCGGTCAGGCGGATGCGCCAGATGTCGAGACCGCCCTTTCCTCCGGGCATGTCAGACGTGAAGTAGAGCCAAAGACCGTCGGGAGATATTGCCGGATGGGCGTAGCTCGACAGCGTGTCGCGCGTTATTTCGAGCGTCTGGGGCTTGCCCCACGAGGCGTCGGCCCTTGCCGACGTGGCGATGGTTGCAAACCTCGGATAGTTCGGGTCGGTGACGCATTGCGTCAGGTACATCTCGCTTTGGTCGGGCGTAAAGCAGCATGCGCCCTCGTCAAACTCCGTGTTCAGCCCCGATTCTATCGTCTCCGGGCGTTGCCATTTGCCGTTTTCGTCCTTCTGCGAGAAGAAAATGTCGCCGGGTTTCGTACCCGTTATGCCGCTGAGTTCGTCGCCCTGGGCCTCGTTGCGGGTTGAAGTGAAGTAGAGTTGGTCGTACTCGTCGCCGAAGAGCATCGGCGAATAGTCGGCCCGCCGTGAGTTGAATATGTCCATTTTCTTCACGATATAACGTGAGCCTGCTTCCTTTTCGGCCTGCGCCGTCTGTGCGGCCAGCAGTCCGGTCTTGGCTAATTCGTTGTCGGGAAGCGAGTCTAAGACTAATTGGAACTCTTTTGCGGCCTCCTTGTAGCTTGCCGATTTCATCAGAAGCCGCGCCAAGGCGAGGTGTGTGTCGATGCTGTCTTTCTTGTAACGGATAACGTTGCGGTAGGCGGCAACGGCTTTGGCATTTGAGTTTATGCGGTCGTAGCAGTAGGCAAGTTTGCGCGCACGCTCGCCTCGCTTGGCCCTTTCCTTCGTCGGGGTCTTGTTATAGGCCACCTTAAATTCCTCCGCTGCGTCGTAATATTCGCCTATGGCGAGGAACTTCTCGCCCTTTTTCATGTAGTGGTCGGCGCCGCACGAGACTGTGAGCAGCGCCGTGACACACATTATTATATATGTAGAGAATCTTGCGTTCATGTCGTTTCCGGGTTGTGAGGTTATACGGTCATGGGGTTGTGAGGTTATACGGTCGTGCGGTTTTACGGTCATACGGTCGCGAAAGTTGCGGTTCTAACACTGCAACCGCAGTGCCACATGACCGTAAAACCGCACGACCGCACGACCCTAAAGCCCCATAATAGCATCTACATTCATGTATAATAACTTATTTTTACCCGTTTTATTGCTTTCATTACAGTCAGAAAAACAAATCGGAAGTCTGCCGGACACGATACGGCAAGGCTCTACTTGAACGGCAGGCGGAATGTGCATCCCTCGCGCCAACGGTCGCATCCGTAGGCGGTTTTGCCCTTTATTATGTGCCCTTTGCCGCATACTGGGCATGCTTGGCCTATTATCGAGTCGTCGGCCGGCAACGTTTCAGACTGCTGCCTGCCGACGGCAGGCGCGGCGGTGGCCACGGTCGTGGGCTTAGGTTGGGGCTTCGCGGCCTTCTTCTGCGGCTTCTTTTTCAGGTCTTCGTCGGTCATTACGGTTACACGGCGGTTGCTGTTGTCGGCGAGCACGTCGTTTACTATCTGCGTGATTTGTTGCTTCAGCTCGTCGATAAACTGCCCGGCGTCGTATTTCCTGTGCTCTATGTCGCGCAGTTTCTTTTCCCAAATGCCCGTAAGTTCGCAACTCTTAAGCAGTTCTTCCTTTATCGTGTCTATCAGTTCGATGCCCGTCGGCGTGGCGACGATGTTCTTACGCTCGCGCTTGATGTAGCGGCGCTTGAACAGAGTCTCGATTATGTTGGCGCGCGACGACGGCCGCCCGATGCCGTTTTCCTTCAATGCGGCGCGCAGTTCCTCGTCGTCGACGAACTTTCCGGCCGTTTCCATAGCCCTGAGCAGCGTCGCTTCGGTGTAGTATTTGGGCGGAGTGGTCCACTTCTCGGTCAGCGTCGGCGCATGCGGGCCGCTCTCCCCTTTGGTGAAAGCAGGCAGGGTGCGTTCCTCGTCCTGAGGTTTTGCGCCGTCGTTGTCGGCCGTTTGCGCGTCTTTGGCGTACAAGACGCGCCAGCCCGGGTCGAGAATCTGCTTGCCGCTGACCTTGAAGTCAACGTCGTCAACCTTTCCGGTGACCGTGGTAGTCGAGAACTTACAGTCGGGATAGAACACGCTGATGAAACGCCGGGCCACCAAATCGTAAACATGGCGCTCAAGATCGGTGAGGCTCGAGGCCGGAACGCCGGTCGGGATGATGGCGTGGTGGTCGGTTACTTTCGACGAGTCGAACACCTTCTTGCTTTTCGCCAAAGGCTTTCCGGCAAGCGGTTGGGTGAACGTTTCGTATCCGCGCAGCCCCTTCAGCGTAGCTGCGCACTTGGGATAGATGTCGTCGCTGAGGTACTGGGTGTCCACACGGGGATACGTGGTGAGCTTTTTCTCGTAGAGCGATTGTATAACGTTGAGCGTCGTCTCGGCGCTCATGGAAAACTTCTTGTTGCAGTCCACCTGCAGCGAGGTGAGGTCGTAAAGGTGGGGCGGAGCCTCCTTGCCGGCCTTCTTCTGCACGTCGGTTACGGTGAACGGCTTGTCTGCAATCTTGGCGAACGAGGCTTCGCCCTCTTCCTTGCTCGTAAACTTGCCGGCGGTGGCCGTAAACAGCGTATCGCGGTAAACCGTGGAGAGCACCCAGTAAGGCTCGGGCTTGAAGTTGTCTATCTCCTTCTGGCGGTTCACTATCAGCGCGAGCGTAGGCGTCTGCACGCGCCCGATGGACAGCACCTGGCGGTTCTGCCCGTATTTCAGCGTGTAGAGGCGCGTGGCGTTCATGCCGAGCAGCCAGTCGCCTATGGCCCGGCTCAACCCGGCGAGGTACAGGGGCTGGTATTCCTGCTGGTCTTTCAGCGTGCTGAATCCCTCGCGTATGGCCTCGTCGGTCATCGACGAAATCCACAGGCGCTTCACCGGGCACTTTGCCTGGGCCTTCTGCATCACCCACCGCTGTATCAGTTCGCCCTCCTGTCCGGCGTCGCCGCAGTTTATTATGCCGTCGGCGGCCTGCATAAGGCGCTCAATCACGGCAAACTGCTTGAATATTCCTTTGTCGTCAATCAGTTTTATGCCGAACCGTTGGGGTATCATCGGCAGCGCGCCGAGGCTCCAGCGCTTCCACATCGGCGTATAGTCGTCGGGCTCTTTCAGCGTACACAGGTGGCCGAAAGTCCACGTCACCTGGTACCCGTTACCCTCGATGTATCCGTCGTGCGATACGGTAGCGCCCAATATCCGCGCAATGTCGCGCGCCACGCTCGGTTTCTCGGCAATGCAGACAATCATTTATATGAGTTAAAGTTAAGAATTAAGAGCTTTTATATAATTAAGAGTTAAGAATCAAGAGTTAAGAAAATTACCGACAAGTCATATTTTCTTAACTCTTGATTCTTAACTCTTAACTTTTCAGTATCCCAAGTCTTCGCCGACGAGCACCACGGTGTGGCGGCCTGCCGGGTGTGAGTTGCGCATGAAGTGGATGTAGTTGCAGATGCTCTCGGGCGAGTTGCAGTTGTGGCATACGCCGTCGATTTGGCACGGGGTCTTTATGTCGAAGCGGGCGGCGTTGACGGGACTGGCGGTAGAGCGGGCGCGCGCAAGGGCGCTCGCGACGTCTTGCGCAACCTTGTTGAGGCCGACTACGAAGATTACGTTCTTAGGCCCGAAGGTTATCGCGGCCACGCGGTTGCCGTTGCCGTCGATGTTTACTATCACGCCGTCTTCGCTTATCGCGTTGACGCTCGACAGGTAATAGTCGGCCGAGAACGCCTCGCGGTATATGCGCTGTGCCTCGTCGCGGTCGGCGGCAAGGTCGCGGTCTAATATGTTAAGGTCGCGCTTGTGCAGGGCCTCTGTCAGCCCCATGTCGCGTATGGTCATCGAGCCGCCCCATGTAACGCTGCTTCCGTCGGGTATCATAGCCGACACTTTCTCTACGGCTTCGGCCGCCGTGGGGCAATATAATGCGTTGAAGTTGCGCCGTTGCAGGTTTTTTATCATCTTCTGCGCAAGGCGTTCGTTGCGTATTTCCTTTGGTGTCATAATGTTTTCGGATTAGGATGAGTACTTATGTGAATGCAAAATTAATGATTTTTCGTCATAAAGAACAACGAACAACCATTTTTTGAAAGACTTTAAGACGCTTTTATCAAAACGTTTGTCATTTTTAATTATCATGCTACAACAGGCCGGCGCATTGCCCTCAGCCTGTCGCCCGTCTGTTCAAGCGTGTCTTCTATATTTCCGAAAGGTGGCTTTTTGCGTTGTAAAAGGTAACCTTTCAGCGCCTAAAAGGCAGCCTTTTGCGACGTAAAAGGCCGCCTTTTGCAAACGCATTGATAAAACACTGATTATCAACGGTTTACCATACCAACAGCAATAAGTGCAGAGAAATATGCTTAATGACACGTCCGCAATCAGCCTAATGCATCCACCCTCTTTCTAAGAAGGTGGGACATTGGGCTGATACTGATACCACGACGCAGCGCCTCGGGAATGAAAATAAAACTGCGTTCCACTCCGTTTTATTTTGCATTCCGCCCGGCTTGCTGTATTTTTTACATAAATCAACGTAAGTTCGGTATAAGGATTATTTCATAAAAAGTATCGTGTTGTATTGGATTTAAGAAGTCGGTGGCATTCCGTCATTCCGGGCTTGGACCCGGAATCCAGTGTATGCAACCAAGTTGTTGACGAGAATGTATTTTCTGGATTCCGGGTCCAAGCCCGGAATGACGGAATGCCACCGACTTCTTACGCTTTAGAATGATTTCATTTCCTAATTTCTTATACCGAACTCACGTTAAATTACACTGCGCCTCGAAAATGAAAATAAAACTGCGTTTCACTCCGTTTTATTTTGCATTCCGCCCGGCTTGCTGTAATTTTACATAAATTACGCTGCGCCTCGGGAATGAAAATAAAACTGCGTTTCACTCCGTTTTATTTTGCATTCCGCTCGGCTTGCTGTAATTTTGCAATTAAAAAGGGATTTATGGAAGCACTTAAGGAAAGGATATTGCGCGACGGCAAATGCCTTGAGGGAGGAATACTGAAGGTTGACGGCTTCATCAACCACCAGATGGATCCGGTTTTGATGAAGTCGATCGCCGTTGAGTTCGTAAGGCGTTTCGCGTCGACCGACATCAACAAGATTGTCACTATCGAGGCCAGCGGCATAGCCCCGGCCATTATGACGGGCTATCTGCTCGAGCTGCCGGTTGTATTCGCAAAGAAGAAAAAGCCTGTAACGATGGAGGGGATGCTTACGACGTCGGTGTTCTCGTTCACCAAGCAAAAGTCTTACGACATCTGCCTTAGCGGCGAATTCCTCGGGCGCGGCGACCGGGTGCTGTTCATCGACGACTTCCTTGCCAACGGCAACGCCGCCAAAGGCATAATCGACCTTGTTGAGCAGGCAGGGGCCGAGCTTGCGGGCATGGGGTTCGTAATAGAAAAAGCATTCCAGCACGGCGGCGACTACCTGCGGCAGGCCGGAATACGGGTTGAGTCGTTGGCCGTAATTGAGAGTCTCGACGGTTGCAAGATAAAGTTGAAAGACTGAAAAACCAGACGCTTACGGTATGAGAAGCAAGTCGAGGATTGAAGCTGAGAAGCGCACCGTAGAGACGATGATACGCCTGTATTGCCTGCGCAAGGAGGGCAACAAGGAATTGTGCGACGGGTGTAAGGCCCTGGCGGAGTATGCCGCCGCACGCCTGTCGAGATGCCCGTTCGGCGAGCGGAAGCCTACGTGCAGGCTTTGCAAGGTGCACTGCTACCGGCCCGAGATGAAACAGCGCATAAAGGAAATAATGCGCTACTCCGGCCCGAGGATGATGCTCTATCATCCCATCATGGCCATACGCCACCTCATAAGGGAAATGTTTGTATGAGGTCATACGGTTTTACGGTTGTGAGGTTTTACGGTTGTGAGGTTTTACGGTTATGGGGTGTGGCTTATTAGGTTTTACGATTATGAGCCTCATAACCGTAAACAACCGCAAACATCCGTATAACCTTATAACCGTAAAACCCCATAACCGTAAACAACCGTAAAACCACATAAACCGTATAACCCCACAACCGTAAAACCGTATAACCCTACACTAACCGTAAAAAACATTAAATCGTTTTGTAGGTTAAGGTTATTTGCCTACCTTTGTAAAACGGTTTCAGGCCACTATGCCGCAAAAACGGTAATCAGGCTTTACGGCGTTGCGGCGTGAATACAAGGGAATAAGGAACGAAAAAATATTTTGTCATGAGAAAAACAACGCTTTCTTTACTTATTATATCATTCTTAATGCCGATAAATATGTTTGCCGACGGATATACGGAACTGTGGAAAAAGGTTGACGACGCCGTAAAGCGCGACTTGCCCAAAACGCAGATCCAACACTTGGAAAGCATCGCTGCCAAGGCCGAAAAAGAGAAGAACTACGGCCAACTGCTCAAAGCCGAGTGGCGGAAGATGCGGGCGTGGAGTACAATATCGCCTGATTCAACGGCTCCGCAGATGTCGCGCCTCGAACGGAAGGCAAAGAGTTACGAACAGACCGACCCGGCATTAGCCGCAGTATGCTATGCCGCCCTCGGCAAGACGTGCAGCGAACGCCGTATGCAAGGATACCCAACCGACACTATTGCGCAGGCGTATTTTAAGAAAGCGCTGGCCGACCCCGCAATGCTCGCGTCGAAAAAAGCCGACGCCTACGGGCCGTTCGTCGTGAAGGGGCGCGATGCCGCCCTGTTCGGCAACGACCTGCTGAGCCTTATCGGCTATACGGCCGAGGATTACGCGGCTATGCACTCTTATTACGCCACCACCTCAAACCGCACCGCCGCGCTGCTCACGGCGCTCGACATGGTAAGGCAAAACGCCGCGAACAGCGGCGACGGCTACGTAAGGACGCTAAAAGGTTCGCGCTACGCCGCGTCGCTCGATTCGCTCATACGGCTATATTCTGACCTGGACGCATGCGGCGAAGTGGCCATAACAAAATATGAATTTATCTCACGTTGCAACGACGTTACGCCGAAAGACAAGTACGACTTTATAAACAAAGCCGTGAGCCGCTGGGGCGCATGGCCGCGCATGCAGACGCTGCGCAACGCCGCTAAAGAGCTTACCAACCCTGAGTTTAACGCCGAAATGGAACACGACGTGATACTGCCCGGCAGCGAAAACCGACTAAAGGTGGAGGTGCGCAACATCGACCGGCTGACGCTTACGCTGACACGGCTCAACGTAGACGGAGCGACCGGCCTTAACATTTACGACAAGAAGGATTACAACACTCTTAAGGCTAAGGCCGTAAGCGGAACGAAACAGACCCAGACAAAGAGCTTCGACCAATATGCCGAGTATGAAACCGTTGAGGACTCGTTCGCCGTAAGCGGACTACAGACTGGCGTTTACCTTATGGAACTTTCGGCAAGCGACAAGGCCGTAGAGGCGGAAAGACGGTTGGTTTACGTGTCAGACATGTTCATTGTCAGTCAAGAACTGCCCGGCAAAAAGATACGCTTTGCCGTAGTCAGCGGCATTACCGGCCAGCCCGTGCCCGGCGCGAAGATAACAATAAAGAAGAGAAATGAAGGGCTACAGACCTTGACGTGCGACGACAAAGGCGAAGCGACATACGCTTACGCTAAGGGTAACGACATCTGGGAGACACGCGCATATTGCGCAACGGACAACGCCCTGCCGTTCAATTCCACCAGCAACAGATTCTATTATTACGAAAACAAAAGCACCCGCGACGCCGCGGCGATATACACCGACCGCAAGATATACCGCCCCGGGCAGACCGTGCATGCAGCCGTAATACTGCGCCACATAGACAGGCTTGAACAGACGGCCGTAGGCGGCAGGACTATCAAGCTGACACTGAAAGACGCAAACTATAAGACCGTGGCCGAAAAGGATGTCACCACCGACGCTTACGGCACGGCTTCGGCCGACTTCGCATTGCCGCAGGGCGGACTTACGGGCAACTATACGATAAGGACGGAGAACTCGCTCGGCGGCGTTGCAAGTTTCCGCGTCGAGGAATACAAGCGTCCGACGTTTGAAGTAACGTTCGACGACGTTAAGGAAAAATACGAGAACGGCGACACGCTGACCGTTACCGGGCGAGCCAAGGCATATTCGGGCGTGCCCGTACAAGGCGCAAAGGTGAAATATAAAGTGCGTCGCGAGCAGGCATTGTGGTGGCGCATCGGCTATTTCGGCACGCTTAGCCTCAACAATGACGATGAAGTACTGGCCGAAGGCGAAGCCATTACCGACGGCGACGGCGCATTCAAGATAGCCGTGCCTATGGTCCTGCCCGTATGGGAAGACGGTTGCGGCGTAAGCAGCGAAGAATATTACCGCATAGCCCGGTTCTATAACATAACAACGGAAGCCGACGTTACCGACATGGCCGGCGAAACCCACAACGGCGAACTGAGCCTTCCGCTCGGTAGCAAACCTACCGCCTTCGGGTGCGACTTGCCCGAAAAGACGCTCCGCGACAGCCTTAAGACGATAACGTTCACGCTGAAAAACTCGGCCGGCAACGACATTCCCGGCGACGTTACTTATACCGTGAGCGGCGTTGAAAGCACATTTACGGCGAAAGCCAATGCCGCAACGGAACTTACATGGAACACTATCGCCCAACTTAAGTCGGGCAAACATACGCTTACGGCCGTCTGCGCAGGCGACACGGTGAAGCGCGACTTCATCGTGTTTAGCTACGACGACGCAACGCCTTGCGTAGAAACCCCCGACTGGTTCTACGTCTCTAACTCTGAATTTCCGCGCGACGGCAGTCCCGTTTACTTACAGTTCGGCTCGTCAGACGAGGACGTGCATGTTCTTTATACCGTCGTTTCGGGCGACAAACTGCTGAAAAACGGAACGCTCGAACTTTCAAATAAGGTGGAGACACGCAAGCTGACGTATAAAGACGAATACGGTTCGGGCTTGCTCGTCAACCTCGTATGGGTTAAGAATGGCAAGGCTTACAAGCATAACGTAAGCATAAAAAGACCGCTGCCCGACAAGCGGCTTATCCTGAAATGGAGCACCTTCCGCGACCGTCTGACTCCCGGACAGAAGGAAGAGTGGACGCTCAATATAACAAGACCCGACGGGAAACCGGCAGAAGCACAGTTGCTCGCAACGTTGTACGACGCTTCGCTCGATCAGATAGCGCCGTTCTCATGGTGGTTCGCGCCGCTCATGTCGCAGTCGTTGCCCTTCACGCAATGGTACACGCCTAATTATTCTTGGCTCTTACTTGGCAGTTCGGCTCCGCTTAAGTTACCAAGCATAAACGATTTGGACTTCGGACGCATTGATACCGGCAGCCCTTATGGCGGCTACGGCGAAGTTCTTTTCGCAAAAGAAGAAATGGCAAGCGGCAGTATCATGATACGTGGCACAAGGCTTAACGCTCCGGTCATTGAGAAACACGCAGCCAGGGCCGACGTTGCACTCAAATCTGACGGCATAGTTTCACCCGAATCTCTCAGCCTCAACGAGTCCGCAGTTGCAAACAACGCCGCAGGAGGCGATGGCAACGGCAACAACGGACAAGCAACCAACGTGCAACTACGTGAGAATCTCGAGGAAACCGCTTTCTTCTATCCCTCGCTCTGCGCCGACACGACAGGCAAGGTTTCAATTAAGTTCACACTGCCCGAAAGCGTTACGACGTGGCGTTTCATGGGCTTAGCGCACGACAAGCAGATGAACAACGGACTGATTGATGCAAAAGCCGTTGCCAGCAAGACGGTAATGGTGCAGCCGAACATGCCACGCTTCGTCCGCGTTGGCGACCGTGCGCAGATTTCCACACGCATATTCAACACTTCGGAGAACGCCGTCGACGGCACGGCCGTTATGCAACTCGTCGACCCCGAGACGGAGAAGGTTGTGTTTGAAATGAAAAAGAAGTTCGACGTCGACGCTGATTCTACCGGCAACATAACGTTCAACTATTACGCCAACGGCAATTACCCGTTGCTCATTTGCAAGATTTTCGCCGAAGGAAAAGACTTCAGCGACGGCGAGCAACACTACCTACCGGTACTTCCCGATGCCGAACTTGTAACTACGACGGTGCCATTCACCCAGCACGGAGCAGGCGTAAAGACAATCGAACTGAAACCGCTTTTCCCCGAAGGAGCGCGCGACGGCAAGCTAACAGTTGAATACACCAACAATCCCTCATGGCTTATGATACAGGCGTTGCCCTACATAGGCAACACCAACGAGGACAACGCAATAAGCCTTGCGACGGCTTATTACGCCAACAGCATCAGCGCATACCTGATGAAACAGTCGCCAAGGATAAAGACCGTGTTCGACCAATGGCGCATGGAAGCAGGCCAAGAGAGCCTTGCAAGCAGCCTTGCGAAGAACCAAGAGCTTAAGAACATCGTGCTCGACGAGACTCCGTGGGTAGCCGATGCCGACCTCGAGAGCGACCAAAAGCAGATGCTCGCCAACTATTTCAACGAGTCGACTCTTGCCAACAACCTTACGACAACGCTCGACAAACTACGCAGACTGCAAAGCACAACCGACGGGTCGTGGTGTTGGTGGCCGGGTATGCAATACGGTTCGCCCACGCTTACGGCAAGCATCGTCGAAACATTGGTACGCTTAGACATGCTGACGGGAAAACATCCGGAAACGAAAACTATGGTTGACAAAGCGACGGAATACCTCGGAGGCATAGTCGTCAAGGAAGTAACAGAGGCGAAAAAGGCCAAGGCGGAAGGCAAACCATACTACATAATCTGGGACAACGCCGTGCGCTACCTTTACATCTGCGCCCTCAGCGACAGACAGATGAATAACAACGAGGCAGATGCGGCAGACTTCATCCTAAATGAAGTCAAGGCTAACAACGTCAAGCTCGACTTGTACTACAAGGCTATCATGGCCGTAGTGCTTGCAAAACACGGCGACACGAAGCAAGCGCAAGAGTATGTGAAGAGCTTAGACGAATACACGGTGGCAACGGAAGAGATGGGACGCTACTACGATTCGCCGCGCGCCGGTTACAGTTGGTTCGACTACCGCATACCTACGCAAGTGGCTGCAATCGAAGCCATGACGTTGGTAGACGCCGCAGGATACGCCGACGAGGCGGAAGAGATGAAACGTTGGCTGCTCCAGCAGAAGCGAGTCCAGGGCTGGGATACGCCTATCAACAGCGCAAACGCCGTTTATGCGTTCCTCAACGGCAACTTAAGCGTACTTGAAAACAAGGAACAAGCAGAGCTTGCCATCGACGATAAACCGCTCGACTTGCCACAAGCCACGGCAGGATTAGGTTATGTGAAAACAACAACCGAACCGGGCAAGGCCAAGATTTTCACAGCAACGAAAACATCCGACGGCACATCGTGGGGCGCCGTTTACGCCCAGTCCCTGCAAAAGACATCGGCCGTAACATCTGCGGCGGCAGGCATAACGGTGGAAAGGGAAATCCTTAACGCCGACGGAAAGGCTGCTACGGCGTTGAGAGTAGGCGACCGTGTGAAGGTGCGCATAACGATAAATGCCGACCGCGACTACGATTACGTACAAGTGAAAGACAAGCGCGCGGCGTGCATGGAGCCATTAGGCCAGCTCAGCGGATACCACCGGGGCTACTATTGCGCGCCGAAAGACAACGCTACTTATTATTATTTCGACCGCTTAAGCAAAGGCCGGCACATAGTTGAAACAGAATATTACATCGACCGCGCCGGCCGGTACGAAACCGGTACGTGCACCGTTGAGTGCGCTTACGCTCCCGAATACTCTGCACGCACGGCATCACAAACAATTGAAATAAAATAAAACTTGATATGAAAAGAAGCGTTATACTTGCCGCATTGATGGCTTCCGCCGCGTTAGGAGCCCAGGCCCAGCGCATATCTGCGAAGCACGAAGTGATTGACTGCGGCAACGTCATGTATGAAAGTCCGGTAACGGCAAAGTTCGAACTGCGCAACAAAGGCAGCGACTTGATTATCGACACGGTGAGAACCAGTTGCGACTGCGTAGTGGCCGACTATCCCAAAGGCGTAATCTCGAAAGGCGACAACTTCACGGTTGAAGTGACGTTCGACGCCCGTCAGTTAGGACATTTCCACAAGGAGGCGGCCATTTACAGCAACGCTTCGGACAAGCCGTTGTACCTGACGATGCGCGGCGTAGTAGTCGACCACCTGACCGACTTCACCGGACTCTACGACTTCACGCTCGGAAGCGTGCGCGCGGACAAGAACAACATAGAGTTCGACGACGTGAACCTCGGCGAAAAGCCAATCCAGAAAATCCACATCATCAACAGCGGCACCGAGAGCGTAAGCCCCGTAATAATGCACTTGCCCGACTACGTTACGGCGTCGGTGTCGCCAACGACGATCGCCCCTGGCCATACGGGCGTTGCTACGCTGACGTTGAACTCTACCAAGCTGCGCAGTTACGGCCTGACTCAATCGTCGGTTTACCTCGGGATGTTCCCCGGCGACAAGGTGGGCGACGACAAGGAAATATCAATCTCGGCCGTATTGTTGCCTGAATTCAGGAACATGTCGGAAACGCAACGGCTCAACGCCCCGGTGATGAAACTCTCGACGGAGACCCTCGACCTCGGTTCGTTCGACGACAAGGACGAGAAGAGCGGCACCATCATCATCGAGAACCAAGGCAAGAGCAGGCTGAACATCAGCTCGATGCAGATGTTCACCAGCGGACTCAAAGTGCGCCTGAACAAGTCGAGGCTCGACCCGGGCGAGTCGGCAAAGCTGAAAATCACGGCTTACAAGAAGCACCTGAAGAACGCAAGGAGCAAACCGCGCGTGCTGATGATAACCAACGACCCCAACAAGTCTAAAGTTGTAATACACGTCAACGTGAAATAAACAGGCATACTAACGGTTGGAAGCGAACCGACATCAAGCAAGGTACGGGCTGTCCGAACGCCGTTCACTTCCAACTGCCTTATTTTTTAATATTCCCTTAACTGCATAATGACTATGGAACATCCCGAAAACAGCAAAGAATACAAAGGCTTGACAGTAAACTCTGGCGTCGAGCAGCCTTCAATCGTGAACCCTTACCTGAAGCGCGGACGCTTCAAGCGGCACGAACTGTCGGTAGGCGACATGGTGGAAGGCATCCTGAAAGGCAACGTAACCATACTGAGCCAGGCCGTGACGCTGATAGAGAGCGTCAACCCCGACCACCAGATCAAGGCGCAGGAGGTGATAGAGAAATGCCTGCCTTACAGCGGAAGCTCGCTGCGCGTGGGCATCAGCGGAGTGCCCGGAGCCGGAAAGAGCACGTCGATCGACCAGTTCGGCATGCACGTTCTCGACCGTTTCGGCGGAAAACTCGCCGTATTGGCCATCGACCCGAGCTCGGAACGCTCAAAGGGCAGCATACTCGGCGACAAGACACGCATGGAAAAACTTTCGCAGCATCCCGACGCGTTCATCCGCCCCAGCCCTACGGCCGGCTCGTTAGGCGGAGTGGCACGAAAGACGAGGGAGACGATAATACTCTGCGAAGCGGCCGGATACGACAAGATATTCGTCGAGACCGTAGGCGTAGGCCAAAGCGAAACGGCCTGCCACTCGATGGTAGACTTCTTCCTGCTGATACAACTCGCCGGAACGGGCGACGAGCTCCAGGGCATCAAGCGCGGCATCATGGAAATATCAGACGGCATCGTGATAAACAAGTGCGACGGCGAAAACGTGGACAAATGCCACTTGGCGGCGCGCAACTTCCGCAACGCCCTGCACTTCTTCCCCGCCCCGGAAAGCGGCTGGCAACCGAAAGTGTTGTGTTACAGCGGCTTCTACGGCACAGGCATAAAGGAGATATGGGACATGGTTTACGAATACGTCAACTTCGTAAAAGGCAACGGATACTTCGCCTACCGACGCAACGAGCAAAGCAAATACTGGATGTACGAAAGCATAAACGAGCACCTGCGCGGCAGTTTCTACAACAACCCGGCGATACAACAGCGCCTGAAAGAGGCCGAACGCTCCGTGCTCGAAGGCAAGCGCACCAGCTTCGCCGCGGCAAAAGAACTATTGGATTTATATTTTAACAAGTAGAGTGAAACAGTTGAAGCAATCAAGAAAGCAGCTTGGAAAGTCTTAGGCGCATGCCTTATTTTAACCTCCCGGATTAAGACGGCATACCCAACGGCTTTAACTTCTTAGCCAACGCTGTGAGCGGTAACTTCCTTACACTCTTTAACTTCATAACTCCCGACAAAGACCAACCATGCAAATAGAGATAGACAGCGGCAGTGGTTTCTGCTTCGGCGTGACCACCGCCATACGCAAGGCCGAAGAAGAGTTAGCCGAAGGCAAGACGCTTTATTGCCTCGGCGACATCGTACATAACGGCATGGAATGCGAGCGCCTGCGCAAAATGGGGCTGATAACCATCAACCACGACGAGATGAGCCGGCTGCACGACGTGAAAGTGCTGCTGCGCGCCCACGGCGAGCCTCCCGAGACATACGAGTTGGCACGGCGCAACAACATCGAGATAATCGACGCCACATGCCCCGTCGTCTTACAGTTGCAAAGGAGGATTAAGCAGAAATTCGACTCAAGCCCCGACGCTCAGATAGTAATCTTCGGCAAACCGGGGCACGCCGAGGTGCTCGGCCTCGTAGGGCAGACAAACGGACGGGCGACGGTTGTGGCCGACCTCGACGGAGTGAAGTCGCTCAACTTCAACCGCGACATATACCTTTACTCGCAGACGACAAAGTCTCTCGACGAGTTCCACCGCATAATCGACTACATATCGGCGCACATCTCGCCCGAAGCCACGTTCAAGAGCTTCGACACGATATGCCGGCAAGTGGCCAACCGCATGCCCAACATCAGCGCGTTCGCCAAGCGCCACGACCTGATACTCTTCGTGTGCGGACGCAAGAGCAGCAACGGGCGCGTGCTCTTCAACGAGTGCAAGAGCGTAAACCCCAACAGCCACCTGATAGAAGGGCCTGACGAAATAAGCCCCGAATGGATTGCCGGGGTTGAGACTATCGGCATTTGCGGAGCAACGAGCACGCCGAAATGGCTCATGGAGCAATGCCGCGACAAGATTCTTACGATATGACCGTTTTTTGAGCTAATTGTAAAAGGCTGCCTTTCAGCGCATGAAAGGCAGCCTTTTACAATGCGAAAGACCGCATATTGCAAGGCAAAAGGCCGTAAAACGCAAACACGGCCGTAAGACAGTAAAACAACGTCGGTCCGGAATAAAAAAACAAGGAAACACCAACGCCACGCAAAACGGCTTACAACCGGCCGAACACACGCCTAACGTTGTCGTTAGTCGTGTCGGCAACTTCTTGCTCGCTTACGCCGTAACATTCGGCCAGGCGCTTCAGCACGTACAGTGTGAAGGCGCTTTCGTTGCGTTTACCGCGCATCGGCACCGGCGCCATGTAAGGCGAATCGGTCTCGAGAACAATGCGCGACAGCGGCACGGCGGCCGCCAACGTTTCAGGCAGGCGCGACTTCTTGAACGTCAGCACGCCGCCTATGCCGAGCATGAAGTTGTCAAACCTCAGCAGTTCGGCGGCCTCGCGCTCGTTACCCGTAAAGCAATGGAACACACCTCCGGGCAATTCGCCCTCGTAACGGCGCAGCATGTTCACCATTTCGTTCTGCCCCTTGCGGCAGTGTATCATCAGCGGCAGGCGGTATTCAACCGACCATCTTACCTGTTCCTCGAACGCCTCGAGCTGTTCTTGCTCGAATTCTCGGCTCCAATAATAGTCCAACCCTACTTCGCCGACGGCAATGAACGGGCTCGAAGGCTCGTCGAGCCGCGGCTTCATCCGTGCAAGCACGCTGCGCCAGTCGGCCTTCACCTCTTCAGGATGAAGCCCTATCATAGGGTAAGCGTAACCCGGGTAGCGGCCGCACACGGCCAAAACGCTATCGACCGACGGCAGGTCGACGGCCGGAATGAAAACCTTGCTTACACCTGCGGCCTTCGCCCGTGAGATTACCTCGTCGCGGTCGTCGTCAAACTCGTGGCCGTCAAGATGCGTATGTGTGTCGATGAAAAACATGCTTGCGCTATTCATGTTTGCTGATTATTCATTATTCTTCTCGTTCTTCCTGTAATAATACACAACGCCGAACCTGCGGCATTGCTCCAATCTCTCGCCAGGCGGCTCGTCCCTGAAGTTTTCTTCAATCTGGTTCCATAGTTCCAACAGTATTCCGTCCACCTCCGGACGAATCCGCTTGAGTGCGTCTTGGGCCTTCGCCGTGCGCTCTTGCAGGCTTTTCTGCTTATCGTAGCAATCCTTGAAGATGTCGAGATGGGTGTTCACCATGCCAATCGTAGGGTTGTAAATCGGGCGTCCGCCCGATTTTACGCGCGCCATCTCCCCTTCTACTGCCAAGCGCCCCCATTTCAACAGGGCGCCGGCGGCCTTCATGTTCGGCAGCGACGACGCGTCCTCGGCAAGGCCGTACAGGCTTAAGGCCGACTTCTTTATCTCGCCGCGCTCCACAGCCATCATCAGCACTTGCAGGAAATGGCTGACATACATCGTTGCGTTGTGCTGCAGCTTGTCAATCTTTCCCGCTCCCCGCAACTGTGCCGAATATGACAGACGGTATTGTTCCGACGCCGTGAGCAGGCGGTCGTATGCAGGCTGGGCGCGGTTAATCACGTCCCAACTGATGAACCTGTTGCGTGCGGTATATATGTCGTTGTTGTCAAGCACGGTCTTAAGTGCTTTCAAACGTGCGGCGTCGGTTTTCGGTAATCGTCTGTATGGCATACTCTTTTAAGTAAGAATTAAGAGTTAGGAATTAAGGAAACATGCCCTTTTAAATTAAGGGTTAAGAGTTAAGAATTAAGAAAACATGACTTTTTAAATTAAGAATTAAGAGTTAAGAATTAAGAAAGATATGCCTTATCGTTCGACTACCGTACATTTTTCTTAATTCTTAACTCTTAACTCTTAATTCTTATCACTTTTCCCTTTTCATCATTTTGTCGGTGTAAGCCGCCAAAACGGCCTTGCGTTCGTCGGCAACGTTGACGTCGGCAAGATACTTGCGGCTTTGCGCGAAGTAGTATTCAATCTTTTCTTCGGCCAAGCGTTTAATGCCTACTTGATTGTAAATGTCGGTTACAGCGGCTATTTTCTCCTTCGGGTCAAACTGCTTTGCCGTAACCCATTTCAGCAGTTCGCCGCGCTGTACGCCGTCGGCGCGGTTGAAAGCGTTGATGAGCATGTATGTCTTCTTATTGCAAAGTATGTCGCCGCCGATAGCCTTGCCGAACACGGCCGGGTCGCCGTAAACGTCGAGATAGTCGTCTTGCAGCTGGAAAGCGAGTCCCATTTGCTCGCCGAACTTATAAAGGTTGTCGGCATCGGCGGCAGGAGCGTCGGCAAGAATAGCGCCGATTTTTAACGAGCAAGCAAGCAAGACGCTCGTCTTCAATCGTATCATCTCGATGTATTCTTCTTCCTTCACGTCGGTGCGCGTCTCGAAGTCCATGTCGTATTGCTGTCCTTCGCCTATTTCAAGCGACGTTTCCGTGAAGAGGTCGAGCACGGGTTTCAGCTTATCTCCGGGGCATTGCATCATGCGTTGGAAGGCCAATACGAGCATGCTGTCGCCCGAGAGTATGGCCGTGTTGGCGTCCCATTTTACATGTACGGTCTGCATTCCGCGCCTCATGTCGGCGTTGTCCATCAGGTCGTCGTGCAAAAGCGTATAGTTGTGGTAAGTCTCTATCGCGCATGCTTGCGGCATTATGCTTTCGGGGTCGTCCTTGAACATGTTGTAAGCCATGAGCATCAGCGACGGCCTGATGCGCTTTCCGCCCATTGACAATACGTATTTCACAGGTTCGTAAAGGCTTTGCGGCTCTCGAGTGTACGGCAGATTATCAAGATACGAATTGAATTTCCCAAGAATTTCTTTTGCTGTCAACATAGTGTTCAGGATTTTGTAGATGTTGGTTTATAAATAGGTTACAATTTAAATACTATCGGAATGCAGAAATACGTGCGGCACGGCTGCCCCTTGTCCTTGCCCGGTTCCCATTTCGGCATCAGCTTGAGCACCCGCAATGCCTCGCGGTCAAACTCGGCTCCGGCCGACTTCACCACCTTGTAGGCCGTCGTTGTGCCGTCCTTGTTGATTATGAACGATACGAGCACCGTGCCTTGCTTCTTTGCGCGCTGTGCCGAAACCGGATACTTTAGATTCTTCGTCAGCCATTGTACGAACTCTGACATGCCGCCCGGAAACTCCGGCAGCTGCTCTACCACCTTGAAGTTCAAGGGGTTGTCATCTGTTGCCGTATCTACCGTTACGAGCGATATGGGCGTATTGGCAATGTCGGCAACCCCGCCTATGCCCACCCCCAGCAGGCTCTTCAGGTTGTCGTCGGTAAGCAGTTTGTCTGCCGCTACGTTTTCAACCGGGTTGTCTACCACGTTCAGTTTGCCGGCTGAAGCATCCGCACGGTTTCCAGCCTGCGCGGCAATCATGTCGTCGCGGTGTATGACGGGAGTCATCTCGATGTCTTGCGAAATATCGTCAAGTATGTCGTCGTCGGCCTCGGGCATGCCGCCCTGCGTGGTAAATTCAAGCGCGGCGACGAACAGTGACAGCACGACGACCAGTCCCGTCAGGAAGCCTGACGCCCTGTGCCTGTCCAAATCAACCTTGTATGATTTCTTTACGTCCACTTACAGCGATGAGAATTAATACCTTCGGGCCTGCAACATACTAATTCGCCGTTTTCTGCGTTATATCAAAAACAAGCGTGCGAGACATCCTTTTTCACTATGCAAAAGTAACTCAGATATTTGAAAAAGATGTATCTTTGCGGTAAAAATAACTGATTTAAATGAAAAAAACCGTTTTTTCGTTCCTGCTGGCGCTACTCGCCGCCGCCGGTTACGCCCAGGAAAGCCAGACGGCTTACAACTTCCTGCGCCTGCCGGTAAGCGCGCATGCGGCTGCCCTCGGCGGCGACAACATCACCATCATAGAAGACGATGCTTCACTGATGTTCGGCAATCCTGCCCTTCTTGCATCCGTAAGCGACAGGAGCATAAACCTTAACTTCATGACTTACATGGCCGGGGCCACTACTGCGAGCGCCTCGTTCAACCGTATCGTCAGGCAGAAGGCGTCGGTGGCGGTAACGGCGCAATACATGGATTACGGTAAGATGAAGGAGGTTGACCAAAACAACGTGCAGACGGGAGAGTTTTCGGCCAAGGACATAGCCGTAAGCGGAGTGTTCAGCTACATCCTCGGCGAGAGGATCGTAGGCGGAATATCGGCCAAGGTCATTAATTCATACATTGGCAATTACAGCTCTTGGGCGGTCGGGGTCGACCTCGGACTGAACTATTACGACCCCGACAAGGAATGGTCGGTATCGCTCGTGGCGAGGAATCTCGGAGGACAACTCAAGGCTTTCGACGACGAATACGAGCGAATGCCGCTCGACTTGCAGGCCGGAGTGAGCAAGAAGTTCGCCGCGTTGCCGTTCCGCGTGTCGGCAACGTTGGTGAACCTGAACAACTGGGACACAAAGTTCATCAACCACCTCGTGGCCGGCGTAGACATCATACTGTCGCAGCAGTTTTACGTGGCGGCCGGTTACAACTTCAGGCGGGCTGACGAAATGACGCTGCTGCGCGGCACCGACGACGAGAGCAACCACATGGCCGGACTGTCGTTCGGCGGCGGATTGCAGCTCGAACGCTTCAAGCTGCAGCTGGCCTACGGCAAATACCACGTATCGTCAAGCTCGCTTTTAGTGAACGTAAGTTACAGTCTGTAAGCCGCATACCATCCGACAACCTTGAATTTCCTGATTAAATAATTAAACGATGAGAAAGATCACCATAGCAATCGACGGCTTTTCGTCGTGCGGCAAGAGCACAATGGCTAAGGACCTTGCACGCGAGATAGGTTACGTATATGTCGACACGGGCGCCATGTACCGTGCAGTTACGCTGTTCGCCATGCGCAACAACATGTTCGGCCCAGACGGAACGGTGAACGCTGACGAGCTGAAAGCCCGCATGGACGACATCCGCATATCGTTCAAGCTGAACGTGGCAACGGGGCGCCCCGACACGTATCTCAACGGGACGCTTGTAGAAAACGAAATCCGTTCGATAGAAGTTTCCAACAAGGTAAGCCCGGTTTCGGCCCTGCCTTTCGTCCGCGAGGCGCTTGTAAGGCAACAACAGGTCATGGGAAAGGACAAGGGCGTGGTAATGGACGGCCGAGACATCGGCACCACCGTGTTTCCCGACGCCGAGCTGAAAGTGTTCGTAACGGCGTCGGCCGAGGTCCGCGCCCGAAGGCGTTACGACGAGCTGAAGGCCAAAGGCATGGAGGCCGACTTCGACGAGATACTTAAAAACGTGAAGGAGCGCGACTACATAGACTCCCACCGTGAGGTGTCGCCGCTGCGCAAGGCGGCCGACGCCGTAGAGCTTGACAACAGCCTGATGACGATAAACGAGCAGAAGGCGTGGCTTATGGAGCAGTACAAGCGCGCGGCCGGTGCTTGACGCATTTGCAAAAGGTGGCCTTTCGCCTTGTGAAAGGTAACCTTTTACGCGCTGAAAGACGGCATTTTGCATTGCAATTTGCCGTCTTTTGTTTTCCCGTGTTTCAGCTTAGGCTGTTTTGTTTTTAACCGCCTAATCCTGTAGTACTTACGTTTGCACAATTTATAACGCAAGTTTTTCCGCCCGAAGCATGGCCTTTCCCCGTTATTTTGTACTTTTGCATCGTACAACATTGCAGGTTATCACGCTGCAAGAGATTATAAGCATTATGAAAATAGGACTGTTTATTCCATGCTACGTCGACGCCCTTTATCCCGAAGTGGGCGTAGCGGCATACAAGTTGCTGAAGCATTTGCAGGTCGACGTAACTTACCCCATGCACCAAACGTGCTGCGGCCAGCCGATGGCCAATGCCGGATTCGAGAGCAAGGCCGTACCCTTGGCCGGGCGCTTCGACGACATGTTCAAGGGTTTCGACTACGTAGTGGCTCCCTCGGCGAGTTGCGCCGCCTTCGTAAGGCTCAACCATCCGAGGCTGTTGGAAGGCAAGCGGAGGTGCGAGGCGGCCGAAAAGACGATGGACTTATGCGAGTTCCTGCACGACGTACTGAAAGTTAAGTCGCTGCCGGGCCGGTTTCCCCACAAGGTGAGCCTGCACAACTCGTGCCACGGAGTGCGCGAGCTGGGCCTCTCGTCGCCGAGCGAGCGCAACGTTCCGCGCTACAACAAGATAAAGGATTTGCTTGCGCTCGTCGACGGGGTGACCGTCGTCGAACCCGAGCGCGTAGACGAATGCTGCGGATTCGGCGGCATGTTCTCGATAGAAGAGCCGGCGGTGTCGGCACGCATGGGTGCCGACAAGTTGGCAAGGCACATGGCCACAGGTGCCGAATACGTTACGGGGCCCGACAGTTCGTGCCTCATGCATCTTGAGGGAGTGGCCAAACGCCTTAAGAAAGACATAAAATTCATTCACGTTGTACAAATCTTAGCGGCAGGATTATGAGCACACTACATTCAAAAGCAGCACAAAAGTTCTTGGAAACCAACAAAAACGCAGCCTGGCACGACGACACATTTTGGTCGCTCCGCGCCAAGCGCGACGACATGGCCATGAGCCTTGACGAATGGGAACAACTGCGCGACACGGCAAGCGCCATAAAACGCCACACCGTGACGCATCTCGACAAGTACCTCGAGCGGTTCGCCGACAGCGCCGAACGCAACGGCGTGAAGGTGCACTGGGCGAAAGACGCGGCCGAGTTCAACTCAATCGTGTTGTCGATCCTCTACGAACGGGGCGTAAGCAAGCTCGTTAAAAGCAAGTCGATGCTGACCGAAGAGTGCGGCATGAACCCCTATCTCGAAAGCCACGGCATAGATGTGGTTGAGACAGACTTGGGCGAACGCATCCTGCAACTTATGCACGAGAAGCCCTGCCACATAGTGGTGCCTGCCGTACACATAAAGCAGGAAGATGTCGGCCGCCTGTTCGAGGAGAAGCTCGGCAGCGAAAAAGGCAACTACGACCCCACCTACCTTACCTACCAGGCACGCCTCAGCCTGCGCAACGAGTTCGTAACGGCCGGCGCAGGCATGACCGGAGCCAACTTCGGCGTGGCCGAAACGGGCGACGTGGTGGTGTGCACCAACGAGGGCAACGCCGACATGTCTACATCCGTACCCAAGCTGCACATCGTGGCGATGGGCATCGAGAAGGTGATACCCGACTACCGTTCGCTGGCCGTGTTCCAGCGCCTGCTGTGCCGTGCGGCCACCGGGCAGCCCACAACTACGTTCACATCGCACTTCCGCAAGCCGCGGCCGGGCGGCGAGATGCACATCGTGCTCGTAGACAACGGCCGCAGCGACATCATCGCCGACCCCGGACATTGGGAGACACTGAAGTGCATACGCTGCGGCTCTTGCATGAACACATGTCCCGTCTACCGGCGCAGCGGAGGCTATTCATACACATATTTCATACCCGGCCCTATCGGCATAAACCTCGGAATGCTTAAGGACGCCGCCCGATACTCAGACAACGTAAGCGCATGCACACTGTGCTGCTCGTGCGACAACGTATGTCCGGTGAAGGTGAACCTATCCGAACAGATATACCGTTGGCGGCAACAGCTCGACCCGCTCGGCAAGGCCGACCCCGTTAAGAAGGCCATGTCAATGGGCATGAAATACCTGTTCGGCCACCCGGCGCTTTACGATACGGCGCTTAAGTTCGCCCCGATAGCCAACCATCTGCCGCGCGCGCTGGTTTACAACAAGCTGAACGGATGGGGCTACGGCCACGAAATGCCAGTGTTCAAGAAGAAACCGTTCCATGAAGAGATAAAGACGCTCGAGGCGGAAGGCAAGCAGTCAGGCAACATTTAAAATCAGAACAGATGAGCACAAAAGAAGAAATACTGTCAAGATACAGACGTAACATGAAGGCCGAAGGGCGTTACGACATGCCCGACCTCGACTCGATGAAAGGTATAGAATATACCGACGTCGTAGCGCAGTTCGCCAAGATGAGCGAAACAGTAGGCGGAAAGGTTGTCAGCCTCGGTGCCGACGACGACATAAACGAGGTTATCAAGAGCATTTATCCCGACGCGAAGGTGTTCGCCAGCAACCTGCCCGGCATCACGATAGCGCAGCGCAACCCCGACACCGTGGCCGAAGCGAAAGACCTTAACGGCACCGACGTAGGCATCATAAGGGGAGAAATCGGCGTTGCGGAGAACGGATGCGTATGGGTTCCGCAGACAATGAAAGAGCGCGCGGTATGCTTCATCTCCGAATATCTCGTAATACTGCTCAGCCGGAAAAACATAGTCGGCAACATGCACGAGGCTTACCGCAAGATAAGTTTCACCGACTACGGTTACGGATGCTTCATATCCGGCCCGTCAAAGACGGCCGACATCGCCCAAGCCCTCGTAATGGGAGCGCAAGCCGCGCGCGGAGTGACCGTGATACTTACCGACTGACGCAAAGGCATCGGCATCTGCACGATACAAGAAAACCGCCCTTTAGGCTTCTAAGGGGCGGTTTTTCTTGTTTCAGCAATAGCCGTTCGTGGTTAAACCCAAATCGGTCGTTAGACTTCAGTCTGATTATGTGTTTATGCCGTGTAGATTGCTTTCCGTTTCGGCGAAGGCGTAGCGGGCTACGCCGAGACGGGGCGGAAAGCAAGATGCCGGCAGAAACGCATAAGCTGACGAAGAGTAAGTAAAATACGTAAAAGTTCGATTCATTACGGTCTAATGACCGATTTGGGTTAAAGGCTGTGGCTTAACGGTTCTTATACATAGATTCGTAATATTTCTGGTAGTCGCCGCTCGTAACGTTGTCCATCCACGCTTGGTTGTCAAGATACCAGCGGACAGTCTTCTCGATGCCTTCCTCGAACTGCAGGCTCGGCTCCCAACCAAGCTCCCTTTGCAGCTTCCTCGAGTCTATGGCATAGCGCATGTCGTGGCCCTTGCGGTCGGTTACGTATGTTATCAAGTTCATATCCTCGCCTTCCTCGCGGCCGAGCAGGCGGTCGACGGTCTTGATTACAACCTTTATTATGTCGATATTCTTCCACTCGTTGAAGCCTCCGATGTTGTAAGTGTCGGCTATCCTGCCCTTATGGAATATCAAGTCGATAGCCCGGGCGTGGTCTTCTACGTAGAGCCAGTCACGCACATTCTCTCCCTTCCCATAGACGGGCAGCGGCTTTTTATGGCGTATGTTGTTGATAAACAGCGGTATCAGCTTCTCCGGGAACTGGTAAGGGCCGTAATTGTTTGAGCAGTTTGTCACGATGGTAGGCATCCCGTAAGTGTCGTGGAAGGCGCGAACGAAGTGGTCGGAGCTTGCCTTCGACGCCGAATAAGGCGAGTGCGGATTGTATTTTGTCTCCTCGGTGAAGAACTCGGTGCCGTATGCGTGGTGGTGCTCAGACGACGCCTTGGTGGTAAACGGCGACTCTATTCCTTCGGGATTGGTAAGCTCCAGCGCGCCGTAAACCTCGTCGGTGGATATGTGGTAGAAGCGTTTGCCCTCGTAACCCTCGGGCAGGCTCTCCCAATATTCCTTCGCCGCTTGCAACAATGTCAGCGTACCTATCACGTTTGTGTGGGCGAACGTGAACGGATCTTTTATCGAACGGTCAACGTGGCTCTCGGCTGCGAGGTGGATGATGCCGTCCACATTGTAGTCGGCCATCAGCCTCTTGACCGTCACGTAGTCGCAGATGTCGGCCTTAACGAACATGTAATTCTCCTTGTCCTCTATGTCCTTGAGGTTGGCAAGGTTGCCTGCGTAAGTCAGTTTGTCAAGGTTGATTATCCTGTACTCAGGATATTTGTTTACGAACAGGCGCACAACGTGAGAGCCGATAAAGCCTGCTCCGCCTGTAATAATTATGTTCCGCTTGAATACCATAAGTCTTTATTTTTTCTTGTTGTCGTTATTTTACAGCTTTCATGTTGTCCATGCACGCCTTAAGCGAGTCTGTCCAATAGGGCACCCCGACTCCGAACGTATTCTTTATCTTCGTCTTGTCGAGCACGGAATACGCCGGGCGCTTTACCGGACTGGGGAACTCGTCGCTGTGGCAGGGCTGTATGTCGCATGCCGTATGCCCCGACAGCTCGGCTATCTTCTTTGTAAAGTCGTACCAAGAGCATACGCCCTCGTTGCTGAAATGGTATATTCCGTTTTTCGTGTAGCCCGAACTTGGGTTCTCGTCAGCATAATCAGCCAGCACGGCCTTTATCACATTGGCCAGGTCGTAGGCGTAAGTGGGCGTGCCGGCCTGGTCGAACACGACCTTAAGCGCAGGCTTCGTAGCCGTAAGGTTAAGCATAGTCTTGACGAAATTCCTGCCGAACTCGGAGTAAAGCCACGCCGTGCGGATGATTACATAGTCGCAGCCTACCTTTTGTATGTACTTCTCGCCGTCGAGCTTGGTCTTACCGTAGACGCCGGTGGGCGTGCCTTTCTGCTCCTCTCGGCAAGGCGTGTTGTAAGGATCGCCGCCGAAAACATAGTCGGTGGAAATCTGAACGAGCAGTCCGCCGACCTCTTTCACCGCCTCGGCGAGTATCTTAGGGGCGTCAGCGTTGAGCCTGCGGCACAGAGCCTCGTCGCTCTCGGCCTTGTCGACGTTGGTGTATGCGGCACAGTTGACAATGCAGCGTATGCCTTTCTCGGCCACGATGCGCTTCACGGCGTCGGCGTCGGTGATGTCGAGGATTGTCGTTTCCACGCCTTCGGCCCCAACAACGTCGGTAAACGTGTAGTTGTCGCCTGTATGCCTGCTTATTATGCGCATCTCGTTGCCAAGCTGGCCGTTTGCGCCTGTTACAAGTATGTTCATCGTGTTGTTATTTTGTAGTAAAGGAGTAAGGAGTATAGGAGAAAAGTAGAAATGCCTTGTAGATTTCTATAAAACTTAGAATTAAGAACAAGTCATTCACAATCCTAACCACTCGCCCAACCCTTCACTTGGATTTACCTTTTTACTTTTTTACCTTTTTACATTTAAAAAGTAAACGGACTGTCAAATTCTTTCAGCAAGGGGTGCTTGGTGTCCTTCTCGCTAAGTATCGCCTGCCCGACCGGTATGCGCCAGTCTATGCCGAGGCTGTCGTCGAGTATGCTTATGCCGTCGTCGGCTTCGGGATGGTAAAACTCGTCGCACTTGTACTGGAACACGGCCGTTTCGCTCAAGACGGCGAAGCCGTGGGCGAAGCCTTTGGGGATGAAGAACTGGCGGTGGTTGTCTTCGCTCAGCTCGGCGGCGATGTGCCTGCCGTATGTCGGCGAGCCCTTGCGTATGTCGACGGCCACGTCGAGCACCGCCCCGCGCACGCAACGCACTAACTTGGCCTGGGTGAACGGCGGACGCTGGAAATGCAAACCGCGCATGACTCCGTATGAAGACATGCTCTCGTTGTCTTGTACGAACTCTACATGCCCTACCTTTTCGTCAAACTCGCGCTGTGAAAAACTCTCGAAGAAATATCCCCTAGCATCCTTGAAGATACGTGGCTCGATTATAACCACTCCGTCTATTTCAGTCTTTATTATTTCCATTTCAGTGTCGTAGAATATGGTATGCGCACCGGTTGGAAGCGCATAAGATAATTTCTTGCAAAAGTATGAAATAAAAACCATAATCGCATAGTCTTAAAATTATTTAACTTCAATGCGAGGAACAAATTCAGCCGTTTTGCAAAAGGCCGTCTTTCAGCGTGCAAAAGGCCACCTTTTACAACGCAAAAGGCCACCTTTTACAACGCAAAAGGCTGCATATTGGAAAACGGCCGGATTTCAACGGAAATAAGGCCGGACAAAACAAGCCGGACGCATGATTGCATTCCGCCGGCCTGCAAATAAAAAACGGGCGGTTTGCCGGCAAACCGCCCATTAATATGACATGAGTACACTCTATAAAAAATGCTACGCTTATCTTGCTATCTCAACGATGACGCGGCGGTTGTACGAAGGCGGTACAAGGTCGTCTACCCCGCCCTTGGCCTCTATCTTTATGTTTTCCTTCTTCACGCCCATCTTCTCCAGTTCGGCGGCAACGGCCTCAGCCCTCCTCTTCGACAAGTCTTGGTTGTATTCGGCAGAACCGGTCGCGCTGTCGGCATATCCCGTAACCTTTACTACGGCGTTGCCCTCAACGGCCGCGCCGGCCAGCTGTTTCACGTCTACAAGGTCTTTGCCAGAGGCTATCGCTGCCTCGCCGATATTGAAGAACACCGAAACCGGATAAGCCGTTACGACGGACTCGACGGCCTGCCCACTGTTTCCGGCAGCCTCGCCCCTACCCTCGAGCTCGCTCCTCAGGCGCTCGTTGTCGGCCTGCTCGTCAGCAAGCATGGCGTTAAGGGCGTCGAGTTGCGACTGCGACAGCTCGTTGACTGCATCCATGTCGGGCACTTTTTCCCATGTGCGCCGCCCGAGCCGGTAGGTCACACCTACCTCGGCATAAACGTTGTTAGGGTGGTCCATTATGCCCTCGCCCATGTCGGCAGGCATGCCGCACAGGTCGCTTTCGTAACGGTTAAGGCCGATTTCAAAGTTCACGGCGAGCTTGCGGCTCACCCAAAACTCGTTAAGTATGCCGGCGCTTATGCCCATAGCATACCTGTTATACGTACACGAACGGGCCACGCCGACGCCGAAGAAAGGAATGAAATTCCACACACGGTCTTCATCATAACCGCAGAACATGTTGCTGAGGTTGAACAAAGCCTGCTCGTTCAGCATCCAATACTTGTTGACGTTGCCGCGGTCGTCGTCGCTGAACACGGCCTTTCCCCAAATGCCCGACAACTTGGTGCGGAGCGCAAGGCCGGGAGTGAACCACTTGCCCAAGGCCAACGAAACGCCGGGATTTGAACGGAACTTCTTAAACGGGCTTTTTGACCAATCGCGGCCGTCCTCGTAATTACCATACCAGGCGTTCCAACTTACATGCCCCTGGACGAACCAGTTGCTCCAAAACCTATTTGTCGAAACCCTGTGTTTCTCCGTAGTAAACGTATCTTGCGCCACAGACATGGCCGAAACGCCGGCGAAGGCGAGGATGATTAACAGTTTTTTCATGACTCATCAAATTTATGTTTACCAATAACGGGCCGCCAAGCCATAAGATTATTGCAACGGCCTGACCGCCCAAAATATTCCAATAAGGTTGGAATTATGCGAAGATAGTGATATTTTTCAAACCTAAGCGTGCGTTTGGTTGTATTTTTGTTTTTTTAACCCAAACGGGCATTAGGCTTCAGTCTGATTATGTGTTTATGCCGTGTAGATTGCTTTCCGTTTCGGCGAAGGCGTAACGGGCTACGACGAGACGGGACGGTAAGCAATCTACACGGCATAAACGCATAAGCAGGCTAAGAGTATGAAAACTAAGAAATATTCAAGTGCATACGTTCTAATGACCGGTTTGGGTTAAACCCAAACGCGCAGCGACGCCCGACGACGGTTCAAGCGGAACGTCAGTCGAGCAGCCGCTCGATGTCCTGCTGCCTCAACATGCCGACTACGGCCTTGCCGTCAGGCGAATAATTTACGTTCGAGCAAGTGAACAGACGGTTCACGATGCTCTCCATCTCGTCGTTGTTGAGCACTTGGCCGTAGGGCACCGCCGCGCTCCGTGCCATCTGCAGCGCAAGGTGCTTGTTGATGTCGGCGGCCAAGCCCGTTCCCGTTACGGCCCCGTCGCCCACCATGTCTTTCAACAGTTTTACGAAATTTACGCCGTCGAGCCCGGCCGGCACGCCGTTGATTGAATAGCTGCCGCCGCCTAAAGGGGTGAGCTCGAAGCCGAGAAGTTCAAGATCGCGCCAAACATCTTGCAGCGTAACAACCTCTGACAGGGTGAACTGCACAAGCTCGGGGAAAAGCACCTGTTGCGATTTTCCTGCCTTGCCGTTCATTTGGGCGAGGTATTTCTCGTAAAGTATGCGTATGTGCGCACGGTGCTGGTCTATTATCATCAGGCCCGACTTTACCGCCGTCATGATATACTTACCCTTGTACTGATAATGGGCGGGCGACTTTTCTTCGATTACGCTATCCTGCTCTGCGCCGCTTTGGGCGAACATGTCGCCCTCGTCGGGCAACGCCTCGGCCTCTGACTTGCCCCGGCCGAGCCCTTCATAAAGTTTGTCCCACGATGAAGGCACATGCTCCTTGTCGAACCGCGGAGCGTGCGCGGCCGTATCCTTAAATGGGTTGTAAGACGGATTAAGCGACACCTTAGGGGTAGCCGAGACGTCGAGCGACGGGTCGAAAACAGGGATGTCGGGCTTACCCTCCGTGTCGAAGTCGATCGAAGGCACGTCGTTGAAGCGGCCTATCGCGTCTTTTACGGCGGCGTGCAGTATCTGCCATACGGTCTGCTCGTTCTCAAACTTTATCTCGGTCTTGGTCGGATGGATGTTTACGTCGATGTCTTCAGGGTTTATCTCGAAATAAATGAAATATGGAACTTGCTCGCCCGTCGGGACGAGCCGTTCGTAAGCGTTCATCACCGCCTTATGGAAATAGGGATGCTTCATGTAGCGCCCGTTGACGAAGAAATACTGGTGCGCCCCCTTCTTGCGCGCCGACTCGGGCTTTCCGGTGAATCCCGTTATCTTGCAAATGGTGGTTTCAACGCCTATCGGCAGTATGTCCTGGTTCAGTTTCTTGCCGAAAACGTCTACAATGCGCTGGCGCAGGCTGCCCGTCTTAAGGTTTAACACCTCGGCACCGTTGCTGTGGAAGGTGAAGTTTACCTGCGGATAAACAAGCGCTATGCGCTCGAACGCCGTTATGATGTTGTTCAGTTCGGTAGTGTTCGACTTAAGGAACTTCCTCCGTGCAGGCACGTTGTAGAATATGTTCTCTACTGAGAAGTTGCTTCCCACGGGGCACGACACAGGCTCTTGGCCTGTAACCTTAGAGCCGGCGACTGATATGTGCGTGCCTATCTCGTCGGCGGCCTTCCTCGTGCGCAACTCAACTTGCGCCACGGCGGCTATCGAGGCAAGAGCCTCGCCGCGGAAACCCATTGTGTGGAGCGAGAAAAGGTCGTCGGCCTTGCGTATCTTCGACGTGGCATGCCGCTCGAAAGCCATGCGCGCGTCGGTCTCCGACATGCCCGTACCGTCGTCGATAACTTGTATCGACGTGCGCCCGGCGTCGATAACGAGCACGTTCACAGTCTTAGCACCGGCGTCGATCGAATTTTCGACAAGTTCCTTTATCACCGACGCCGGACGCTGTATCACCTCGCCTGCGGCAATCTGGTTTGCCACCGAATCAGGCAGAAGTTGTATGATGTCACTCATAAGTCTTTACCTCAAATAAATTAAAATGCAATAGCTTGACTGGATAAGCAAGCCGTAACCTACCGCCGCTTATCCCGCAATACGATAAAAATAGCCTGAAGGCTACATGCTTAGCAGCATTTTCCATACCGCGACAAGTATGACCAAAAGCACTATTATAACGCCGTAACTCAAGACAAAACCTCCGGCGAGCTTGCGCTCCCTGCGCTTGCGCGCATGCCTCGTTGCATTGAAGAACAGGCCGTTGATTCTCTCATATCCCTTATCTACGGGCGCGTCTTTCATGCCAAGCTCCGCCTTGGCACGGTCTTCAACGGCGCGCAAACGCTGCTTACGCTTGTCGATGAACATATACTCGTGGCGGAAACCACGCGGTTTTCTCAGGTTAAAAAGTCCCATAACGGCGTGTCTTTACCTTTATTCAGCTTCTTCCTCTGCAGACGCTTGCCCTTCTGGCGCATCTTCCGTTGGTTTTATTCCTTCCTTAACGGCCTTGCCTCCGTCCTCATTTTCAGGTTCGGCAGCTGCGTCAGGCGGCATTGCCTTCTGCTCGGGCTCGTCTTCGCCGCTTACAACGCCGTCCTTATTGATGAACTGCAACGGGGCCGAACGCCTCTTGATGTTCCTCAACTCAGTGCCTTTCGCCTTGCCGCGCCAATTGAATATGTCGTATTTGTCTACCGGCCTGATGTAATCGAACCAAGCAAACGCGGACAACTTGTCCTTCGACGGAGGAATCTGGGTTATCGGATACATTATTCCGTTCTGCTTGCACGCCCAAATGGATTGCAGCTTCCTGTCGAGCATGAACATGCGCATGGTGTCCGTTTCAAGATAGGTCATGCTTATAAGCGAACTGTCCTTGTCGTCCTGAAAGTAGTATATGCATTGCACGTTGCCTACGGCTTCAGTCTCGCGCATCTCCCCCTTGTCAAAGTATCCGAACATTTCGCGCGAAGCTATCTGGTTGAAACGTGTCGTATCGTTAGGCAACCGTTCTACCGAAAACGCCTGGTTGATGATGTGGGCATGGTCGATTGTCGAATCTTTCATGTAAACTTCGACGACCTCGCCGAGCAACTGGCGGTCCGCGTTCCATATTATCGGGTCCTTATACATCGTAAGACACGAGTCTTTCGTGTTGTAAACGAGCGAATCGCACACGGCTTGGACATCCGTTCTGTACGCCCTTACCTTATTATAACAATGGGCCTTGCGGTAAACCGAATCGGTATTCATGTTGAACGTGTACACCTTCATCGTGTCGGAATGCACGAACAGCGTGTCAGCCCCTTGTGAATAATCCTTCAACACGGCACTGTCCGTGGCGAAGGCGTAGCCCGTACTGTCGTTATACCAGAAATAATTGCTCGTCATCTGGTTTTTGTTTACCGTGTCATTGTAAACAACATTGCTGAAACCTTGGCTTATTCCGGTCTTTTCGTCGTGGAAAAGACTGTCGCCGGTCAATTCCTTGCCGTTGTTCGTCAAGGTGGAACGCCCGTAAAGCCTTGCTTTCTCAGCGTTCGTATCGTAATACCCTTGCGACGTATGGATAACGCTTTCGCCCGACGTTATCTCAGAAGGGCCTACGATATGGGCCATCGACGTCTTCGTGTCGTAATGCAACGTATCCGTAGTCAACACAAACTTCGGGTTTTTGAGATTCACGCTATAATTAAAGACGGCTTGCCGCGTTTCTGTATCATACTCGCCCCAGTCAGAAACAAGCACGTTCTGCTTGTCGACCATTTTTCCCCCTTCGAAGAAATAGCCGATGCCGTAAAGGCGGTCATAGTTCAGGCTGTCGGTATAAAGTTTCGTCTTCCTGTGGGTCAGCACGACGTTATGGCGCGCCTCGGCCATTTGGTTGTCGCCGTCATAATAAGCGTAGTCGCTGAACAACGAAAGCGTATCGCCTTGATACATCTTGACATGCCCGAACGCACGGAACGAGTTTGATTCTTGGTAAAAATAAGCGCTGTCGCAATACAACGTCGCCCCTTTGTGCCTGAAGGCCACATTGCCGTTAAGTATCTGTGCGGCAGGCATCATGCTGAACTGGTCGAAACGCAGCCTGTCGGCATGTATAAGGTAAACACGTTCGTCGGTCTTCGCCCTACGTTTCTTTTTCGGAGCCTGCCGCGATTGCACCAAGCTAAGGCCAAACAGGCATAGGATTGCCAATATGATAATCCTATGCCCGCGAAATAAAATATTCAAGTTGTCTTTTATCGTCATTTAACCCAACCTTGATATTCGTAATCACAGTTCTTGTAACGGTCGTTGATACGCACGTAAGTGGTCTTGATCTTTTTCTGTATCCAATCTTTGATGAACTCTTGGCGGCGCTTGTCAAGCACGATGTCCTTCATCGCCTGGAAGTCTTCGGTTATCGTCGCACGGTGCGTTTCAACACGGTTCTTCAACTTTATGACCGCACACATCTTCTTTCCGTTCTTCTCGCTTACCATCTCGAACGGCGCTGATATCTGTCCAACCTTCAACGTATCTACGACCTTGGCGATTTCCGACGGGAGGTTGCGCATTTGGAACTTGCTCGTCATACGCCCGTCGTTACCCATGTTGGCCATCAGTCCGTTGTTGCTGCGCGTATCCTTGTCGTCTGAAATGTAGGTAGCCGCCTCGTCAAACGTGTACTTGCCTTGACGTATGTCGTTTGTGATTGAGTCGAGCTGGGAAGAAGCCAAATCTATCGCGTCGCGCGTAACTGACGGCTTACGCAAGATATGGCGCACCTTTATCTTATCTCCGCGCTTGTCTATCAGCTGGATTATATGGAATCCGAACTCGGTTTCGACAATCTTTGAGATTTTCTTCGGGTCGGTAAGGTTGAACGCCACATTGGCGAAATCAGGGTCGAGCATGCCACGGCCCACATAATCTTGGAACTCACCTCCTTGACGCGCCGTGCCCGGATCCTCAGAATAAAGGCGTGCAAGAGTAGCAAACGAAGTTTCCCCATTGGTGACACGCTCCGTGTAATCACGAAGTTCGTCCTTTATGCGGTCTATCTCCTCTTGTGAGACTTTAGGCGTGCGCGTGATGATTTGCACCTCTACCTCGGTAGGAATGATCGGAATACTGTCCTCGGGCAACGAGCTGAAATAACGGCGGACGTCGGCAGGCGACACCGTCAAGTCTTCAACCAGTTCCTGCCGTTTGCGGTCGATGAGCAGCATGTTACGCAAGTCGTCATGCAGGGTTTGGCGCAATTCGGTCAGGCTCATGTTCTTGTATTCCTCCAACTTTTCCCTGCTTCCGGCCATTTGAATCCAATGATTTATCTGGTCTTCAACCCTCTGTGCCACTTCCGACTCCGTCACCTCGACACTGTCGATTGCGGCTTGGTGGAGGAACAGTTTCTGTATGGCCAACTGCTCCGGGATCAGACAATCCGGATTGCCATCCCACTTCACGCCTTCAAGCTCGCCTTGCAGCTTTGTATTCTCAACGTCCGACAACAATATAGGTTCGTCGCCGACCACCCAAATAACCTCGTCAATCACGCTGGCCGGGTCGGGAGCGTCCTGCACTGAGTCAACCTTTGCCGCTTGTGCGTCGGTTTCACCGTCGCCGGCATTGCTTGCGTTGGCACCGGTAAGGAATGCCATCGAAGCGGCAAGCCACAAAGCAGTTTTGCCTTTCAGTTTCATATTTTATTGTTTGGTGTGATTGTTTACTGTCTTCAACGCGTCGTAATATACTTCAACGGCATATTTCTTACGCAGGTCGGCAACCCATTGTTTCTCAAGCATTTCCTGATAGTCGGCCGTCACCAGTCCGCGCACGTCGGTATAACTGTCCGGTTTCTTCTTCAGCAGCTTTCCGTAAACGGCGTCGATGGGGAAATCCTTCAGCTGCGTAACCGTCGTATCCTTACCGAACACCATCTTGTCGATGAAAGCGTTGTCGCCTTCCTTGAAGATGCCTTTCTCGACACGTATCCTAAGCACTGAGTCGTTATTGAACGTTGTGCGCAAAACCTCGGCCCATTTGTCGAACGGCAGGTCTTTCACGCAGTCGCGCACGGCTTTAACGTCGTCCTTTTGCTTAACGTGGTACACCATGCCCTTGTATCTCGGCTCGTTCCAATAATACTTTTTCTTGTTCTTGTTGAAATAGTCCTCAAGCCCCTTCTCGTCGTTGGCGGCCTTCTCCCATACGGTGCGGTTGCTTATCTCGTATAACAGAAGTCCGTCGTGATACTCTTGTATGAGATATTTCAGCGAGGGGTCTTTGGCCTCGAGCTCTTTCTTCTTGTCGTCAAGAACCGATTCCTTCGTCAGTTTTCCGCCGGAAGCCTTTACTATCTCGTCGATTTTCTTGTCGATTATACGCTCACGCAGTCCGCGTGCGTCGATGAAGCGCAAGATGTTGTTCTTCAACGAGTCGAACGGTTCAAGCTGCTTGCGGTCTTTCATAAGGATGATGTGGAAGCCTACGGGCGACTGCACCACTCCGCTCATTTCGCCCGGTTGCAGGGCGTAAGCCGCGTCTTCAAACTCTTTCAATGTCTGTCCGGGCTGGAGCCACGGCAGTTCGCCTCCGTTCTTAGCCGAACCCGGGTCTTGCGAATATTTGCCGGCAAGTTCGGCGAAGTCGGCTCCGCCTTTCAATACATTATATAATGAGTCGGCCTTTTGCCTTGCCGCCTCGAACTTCGCCGTCGGGGCTTTTTGCGGCACGTACACCAATATGTGGGCGGGCTTTATAAGGCCGCGCGGGCCGATGTGCTCCTTCGTGCGGTCGTAAATGGCGTGCGCCTCGTCGAGCAGCGCCGTGCTGTCGATGAAAGCCGGGCGCACCTCTTGGTCGCGGTACATGGCGAACTCTTTCTTGAACGAGCTTAGGGTGTCGAGCTTGGCGTCGAGCGCTGCGGCCACCTTAAGTTTGTAATTGACGAAAAGGTCTACATACTCGTCAACCGTTTTCTTGTCGATTACGTCTTCAGAATTGTTCTTATTGTAAGAATACTCGAACTCAGAGCGCAACACCGGCTGCCCGTTGATTTTCATCACTACGGGGTCGGCCTGTTGAGCATAAGCCATGCTTCCGCAAAGAAGCATGGCCGCTAAGATACTTTGAAATTTCATCTTTATCCTTTTATTATAGCTGACAAGCAGACCGAATGGCACCACGGAGGCCGGCTTCGCCTTATTCTCCGCCGGCCCGTGTTCCTTCCGCCCGTCGGCTATTAGAAAATCATTCGTGGCGTGAATAGTTGGGTGCCTCGCTCGTTATCGTGATGTCGTGCGGATGGCTCTCCAATACGCCGGCGTTGGTGATGCGGACGAACTTGGCGTCGTGAAGCGCGGTGATGTCCTTGGCGCCGCAGTATCCCATGCCCGAGCGCAGTCCGCCTACCAACTGGTAGATTACTTCCTGCAGCGTTCCCTTGTAAGGCACGCGTCCGGCGATGCCTTCCGGCACGAGCTTCTTCACGTCTTTCGTGTCCGACTGGAAGTAGCGGTCTTTCGAGCCGTTCTCCATAGCCTCGAGGCTGCCCATTCCGCGGTAGCTCTTGAACTTACGGCCGTTGAAGATAATAGTGTCGCCGGGGCTTTCTTCCGTGCCGGCAACGAGCGAGCCTATCATCACGCTGTATCCGCCTGCGGCGAGCGCCTTGACTACGTCGCCCGAATAGCGCAGACCGCCGTCGGCGATGAGAGGCACGCCGGTGCCCTTCAGTGCGCAGGCCACGTCGTAGACGGCGCTTAGCTGCGGCACACCTACTCCGGCTACTACGCGCGTCGTGCAGATGCTGCCCGGGCCGATGCCCACCTTTATGGCGTCGGCGCCGTTGTCTACGAGCATCTTAGCGGCGGCTCCGGTGGCAACGTTGCCTACAACGAGGTCAACGTTCGGGAAGGCGTTCTTGGCCTCGCGCAACTTCTCGACAACCCCTTTTGAATGTCCGTGGGCGGTGTCTATCACGATAGCGTCGGCGTTGGCCTCAACGAGCGCCTGTATACGGTCGAGCGTATCCGCCGTAACGCCTACTCCGGCCGCTACGCGCAGACGGCCCTTGTCGTCCTTGCAGGCCATTGGCTTGTCCTTGGCCTTCGTAATATCCTTGTATGTGATGAGTCCTACCAACTTGTTGTCGCTGTCTACTACGGGCAGCTTCTCTATCTTGTTCTCCTGCAATATCTGGGCGGCGTCCGACAGGTCGGTGCGCACATGCGTCGTAACAAGGTTCTCGCACGTCATCACCTCGTCAACCTTGCGGTCCAAGCGACGCTCGAAACGGAGGTCGCGGTTGGTCACGATGCCTACCAAGTGGTTGTCCTCGTCGACTACGGGTATTCCTCCGATATGATACTCGGCCATCATGTCCAGGGCCTCCTGCACGGTGGAGCCGCGGCGGATCGTTACGGGGTCGTATATCATTCCGTTCTCCGCACGCTTCACTATCGCCACCTGGCGGGCCTGTTCGTCTATCGGCATGTTCTTGTGTATCACGCCGATGCCGCCCTCGCGGGCTATGGCTATGGCCATGGCCGACTCGGTCACGGTGTCCATCGCAGCCGTTACGAAAGGTATGTTCAGCGCGATGTTGCGTGAAAACTTGGTTTTCAACTCTACCGTTTTCGGCAGTACTTCAGAATAAGCCGGGATTAAGAGGACGTCGTCAAAAGTCAGACCGTCCATTACAATTTTATCTGCAACAAATGATGACATATATTACTTAAAAATTTATTGCGTGCAAATTTAGCAAAAAAAATCCATACGTAGGGCCTATTAATCCAAATTATTGATGAATTAATGCAATTTAACCCAAATCGGCCGTCCGTGGTTCCGACGGCCGATTTGGGTTGGACAAAGCCTGCGCAGCGTGCGCCCGGCTACTTCATTTTGTCGAATCCCTCGCCGAACACGCCGTGGCACAGCGTCTGCGACACCATCGCCTCGGGGTCGATTATCTTTATCGTGTTCAATATCCCGTGGGCCTCGTACTTGCGCGCGAGCACGATCAGGATGTCTACCTCGTGCTTCGAGTACCATCCCTTGCCGGGTATGAGGGTCACGCCGCGGTGGAGCTGCGTGTTGATTACGTCGGCTATCTTTTCGTATTGCTTGGATATGATGATGAACTGCATGGTCTGTTTCGAGCCGTTCACCACGTAATCGCATGCGTAACTATAAATTAAGGTGAAGGCGATGCCGTAGACTATCGGCTCCATGCTGTAAAACAGCAGGTATGAAGAGCCGATTATGCATGTGTCGATAAGCTGGATGGCACGCCCGAAGTTCATGTGCATGTACTTGTTGAGCATGGCTATCAGGATGTCGGTGCCACCGGTGGAGCCGTTGTGGGAGAACACGATGCCGAGGCCGGCGCCGCACAGCACGCTGCCGATTAGCAGGTGCATGAACTTGTCCTCGCCGGCCGTCACCATAGGATAAGCCTCGAACACAGGCTGCAGCACGCCGATCATGCCCGACAGGATGGTAACGCCGATCACCGTGCGCACAGTAAACTGGCGGCCGAGCGTGCGGAAGGCTATCAGCACCATTATGATGTTGATGCTCCAGATTGATATTGCCGGCGGTATCTTGAATCCGTAATACAGCAACGCGGCTATACCCGACGCGCCGCCCATCACTATTTGGTCGGGCAGGATGAACGCCGTATAGCCGAACGAATAAAGCAAAATACCCAAACAGATGAAAACCAAGTCTTTCAAGCCTTGTTTTTTCAACTTGACGTGGATGTGGGTTAAGTCTGAAATCTTATTCATTGGTGTTTCTAATTTGCCCACAAAGATAGTATAAGTAGAATGAATTTCAAAATAAAAGCGTAAGAAAACGTGGGTTGGGCATAAGAAATCCCGAAATGGGAAAAATCCGGCATCAATCCCAAAGGCCGCCTTTTACAGCCTAAAAGGCCGTCTTTCGCAACGCAAAAGGCCACCTTTCGCAAACACGTTGATTATAAGGCACTTACAACACCACCTACGACACGCCGGCAAGACCGGCGGAAGCCGCCCGGCAATCTTTTTTCATTATCGAGGCAAAAAAGTCTTGAAAATATTTGGCCGGTTCGGAAAAAAGCGATACCTTTGCACTCGCTTAACACAAGCAAGGGCGCTTAGCTCAGCTGGTTTAGAGCATCTGCCTTACAAGCAGAGGGTCGGGGGTTCGAATCCCTCAGCGCCCACGCCTTTCAACCGTCGCGGTTTCACCGTGGCGGTTTTTTGTTTTCATACGTTTACGACCTATCAAAACGCTCCTCCATACTTTCCGGCGCAGTAGAAATTTAGTGGGGATATCCGTATAGCTTAGCGATTCTGAATAGGAAGAACTTTTTGTCAGTAACTCC
>CALUFA010000005.1 GCA_944319795.1 uncultured Prevotella sp.
AAATGTATAAAATAAAAAAATACGAGACTCTAAATTGAATCCCGTATTTCCATTTACACAAAATATTATATAGTGCCCGATTTGCATTATCTTTCAATAAGACAAGCGGCATCTCGGAAGTGAAAATAAAAACTCGTTTCACTCCTTTTTATTTTGCACTTCTCTCGATTTGCATTATCTTTGCACCCGATTTAATTTATACTATCTCAAATTAATGGATTCTGCAGAATTATTCAGATGGGTTCTTGACAACCTGAATTATTGGGTTGTAACGGTATTCATGGCCATTGAAAGTTCGTTCATACCTTTTCCTTCGGAAGTAGTCGTTCCGCCTGCGGCATGGAAGGCGATGGCCGACGACAGCATGAACATATTCCTCGTAATAGTGTTCGCAACCATCGGAGCCGACATCGGCGCATTGGTGAACTACTACTTGGCACGCTGGCTCGGGCGACCTATAATATATAGGTTTGCCGACAGCCGCATAGGCCACATGTGCCTTATCGACCGCGAAAGCGTTGAGAAAGCTGAAGAGTTCTTCCGCAAGCACGGCGCGGCCTCGACGTTCTTCGGCCGCCTGATCCCTGCCGTACGCCAGCTGATAAGCATCCCCGCTGGTTTGGCCAAGATGAGGATGGACCATTTCCTCATCTATACCACCTTGGGCGCAGGCGTATGGAACTGTGTCCTGGCGCTGATAGGATACATGATTTACCGCTTCACAGACCTGAAAACAACCGACGACGTTTATAAACTCGCAACGAAATACAGCCACGAAATAGGCTACGTGCTCTTGGCATTAGCCGTAATAATAGTAGGCGTGCTGGCCTATAAGGGACTAAAGAAGAAAAAATAAGAATAACAGAAAGGCTTCAGGCAGACACCGCTTGAAGCCTTTTTATTTACCGCCGGCCTTCACCCGACATCTTGTCAAGCATGTACTTATAATAATCCTTGGGCTGCATGTCGTCAGGGAAGAGCTTGCCGAGCAGTGTCTTCACCTCGAACGGCGAATGGTCCAACGCCTTTTTCAAAGCGTACAGGAACTCCGCTTTCTTGCCAAGGTCGTAACAGCATGCCGCAAAACAGGCATACGCACCGCGCAAGTCATAGTTTTTATCAAGCAACATGTTGAACATCTTGTAAGCAAGCCGTGAATCACCGCTCTCAAAAACAATTACGGCTATCTTCATGAAGATTTCAGGAGATGAGCCAGACCCTCTCAAAGCCTGTATGAAACAAGACTTGGCTTCCTCCGCATGACCGCTGCCGAGCAGCAGGTTGCCCTTATATACCAATATATCGTTAGGGTCGCTATCAAGCTCCTTTGCCTTGTCGAGCATCTTGATGCTCTCGTCCAACCTTCCAAGACGGCACAGGGCGAAGGACCAGTCCTTGTATATGTCGACAAGATTGTGCGTGCCCGGCAATATTAACTGCTCGGCTTTCCTGAAATGTTCAATAGCCTCATCGAACTCGTCAAGCAATAAATGGCAGAATCCGATGAGCATTTCGCCGTTCTCGTCGTTGGGGCTTTGCTTGTTGTAACGCTTGTAATACTCAAGCGCCTCCTTGAAATTACCGAGGTTGTAAAGGCCGTTCGCCTTGTTGAGCAACGCTGCGGCGTTATCCGGATTTATGGCTATCGAATATTCGCTGCTCTGAATGGAGTCCTCGATGTTGTTGTTGAAGAACTGCGACGAGGCAAGCGCATTCCAATAATGGATGGAGAACGGATCGCTGTCGATAAGCTCGTTGAGCAGTTTCTTGCTCTCCTCATACTCGCCTTTCTCCATGAATATGCGCGCAGCCTGCTCCTTATACTCGGCGCAGTCGGTGTCTTCGGAACGCTTAAGCCACTGCTCCGCCAAGTCGACAACGCCGTAATCGAAGAACAAGGCGGCCGAGTCTATCGCGAAATAATCCTTGTCGTCATCGTCGATTTCAAGGAACTTGTCTTCCAAATACTGGTCGGCAAGTTCGTTTTTACCTTCATAAAGCATTATTTCCGCCTTCATATAAAAATACTCGAGGTCAAACTTGTCCTCTATCATTTCCGTATATTCCTCGGCTTTTTGTATGTCATTATCGTCGAGAAGCGCTATCCTCGCCTTGAAAAGGAGAGGAGGAGCGCTTCCCGGATATACCGACAACGTGTTGTCAATGATTCCAATAGCATGCTGCCGGTCGCCGTTGTTGTAGTAATACTCGGCTACGTCCATCAGTTCGTCAGGGTCGAGGACGGCGTAAGCGCCGCCGTCCTCTCCAGCCTCGAACTTCTTGAGCAGGCTCTTGAACTCATTTGAAAGGAAGTAATCTTCCGAATTATATGACATTTCCTTACTTATCCTTTGTTTATTTTCGACCAGGTGTCCTTCAGGCCGACCGTCTTGTTGAATACGGGATGTGCTTCCGTCGAATCAATGTCTGCCATGAAGTAGCCTATACGCTGGAACTGCAGGTATTCGCCGGCAACCTTCGTAGCTGCGTAATCCTCAACGTAGCAGTCGGTCATGACGGTAAGAGAGTCTGGATTAAGCAGTTCGCGGAAGTCGCGCTCGTCAGCCGAAGGATTCTCAACGTTGAACAACCTGTCGTAAATCCTTATCTCGGCCTTCTTACAATGGTCAACGCTAACCCAATGGAGGGTGCCTTTCACCTTACGGTTGGCGCCTTCCATGCCGCTCTTGCTCGTCGGGTCGTACTCGGCCTGAATCTCTACAACGTTGCCGTCGGCATCCTTCGTGCATCCGGTACACTTAACTATGTAGGCGTTTTTAAGCCGCACCTCGCGCCCGGGCGACATGCGGAAGAACTTTTTCGGGGCGTCTTCCATAAAGTCGTCGCGCTCTATCCATAGGTTCTTGCTGAACGTAATGGTGTGGCTTCCGTCGGCTTCATTCTCGGGATTGTTCACGGCCTCAAGCTCTTCTACTTGCCCGTCGGGATAATTTGTTATAACGAGTTTCACCGGGTTGAGCACGGCCGAAACCCTTATGGCACGCTTGTTAAGGTCGTCGCGCACGGCGGCTTCGAGCAGTGCCATGTCGTTCAATGCGTCAAACTTGGTGTAGCCGATGCTCTTTATGAAGTTCTTGATGCTCTCGGGCGAATAGCCGCGGCGGCGCATACCGCACAAGGTGGGCATACGAGGGTCGTCCCAGCCGCTGACCTTGTGCTCGTCAACCAGCGCGTGCAGCTTTCTCTTGCTCATCACGGTGTAAGTAAGGTTGAGGCGGTTGAACTCGATCTGTCGCGGACGGAAGTCCCCGAGGTTGCCGCCCTCGCCCTTGTATGTCTTAAGCTCGTCGATGAACTTGTCGTAAAGCGGACGGTGGGGAACAAACTCAAGGGTGCATATCGAATGGGTTACGCCCTCGAAATAGTCGCTCTGCCCGTGGGCGAAGTCGTACATCGGGTAAGCATGCCACTTCGTGCCGGTGCGGTGGTGGGGCGTATGTATTATGCGGTACATTATCGGGTCGCGGAAGTGCATGTTGGGGTTGGCCATATCGAGCTTGGCACGGAGCACCATCGAGCCTTCCTCCGCGTCGGGAGTGTTCATCTTGTGGAACAAGGCGAGGTTCTCCTCCACCGGCCGGTCGCGGTACGGCGACGGCGTGCCCGGCTGGGTGGGCGTGCCTTTCTGATTAGCAATCTGTTCGCTCGTCTGCTCGTCGATGTAAGCCTTGCCCTCCTTTATCATCCATTCGGCGAAGTCCCAAAGCTGCTGGAAATAGTCCGAAGCGTAATAAACGTTCGCCCAATGGAAGCCGAGCCACTTTATGTCGTTCAGTATTGAGTCTACGTATTCGGTGTCCTCCTTGCTGGGGTTGGTGTCGTCGAAGCGCAAGTTGCATATTCCGCCGTAATTCTCGGCTACGCCGAAGTCCATGCAAATGGCCTTGGCGTGGCCTATGTGCAGATAGCCGTTAGGCTCCGGCGGGAAGCGTGTCTGAATCCGCCCGGCGTTCTTACCGTCGGCCAAATCCTGTTCTACAATCTGCTCTACGAAACTAAGGTTCTTTTTCTCTTCGCTTTTATTCTCTTCAGTTACCATATCTGTTGTTCGTTTAATTTCATTTTACAGCCGCCGCGACCGCGGAGGCAAGCGGCTGTGATACAATCATTTTATACCCCTCTTGTTCAGCGCCGCCGCATACTTGGCCGCGTTCTGAAGGTGCTCTTCATACGTCTCGGCAAAGTTGTGCGTGCCGCTGAAATCCTCCTTGGCGCACATGTACAGGTAATCATGGTGCACATGGTCGAGCACGGCGTCGATGCCGGCCACCGTAGGAATCCTTATCGGCCCGGGGGGCAGGCCGATGTTGCGGTATGTGTTGTAAGGACTGTCTACGTTGAGCATGTTGTGGTAAATGCGCCTTATGTCAAAGTCCTTAAGCGCGAACTTTATAGTGGGGTCGGCCTGGAGCGGCATTCCCGTCTTTATGCGGTTGTAATACATACCCGCCACCATAGGCTTCTCCGAGTCTGCGGCCGTCTCCTCGTCGACGATGCTGGCCAACGTTATAACCTCTTCCTTGGTAAAGCCCATTGCCTCGGCCTTCTGCGTGCGCTCGAAGTTCCAGAACTTCTTGCTCTCCTTGCTCATTTTGTCAAGGAACTTGTCTATCGGCGTGTTCCAATAAACTTCATAGGTGTTGGGAATGAACATGCAAAGCATCGTTTCAGGCTTGTAACCGTACTTGGCGCACACGGCCGAATCGGTAAGCGCCTTGTAAATGGAAAGGCTGTCAGCCATGAGTTTCTTCGACAGCGCCCCGGCCAGCCTGTCGGCCGTGCGCACGCTCGGTATGGTAAGCCTGACCGACGACTGCAGGCCGTTCTTCAGCTTCCTGAACACGGTGAAGGCGCTGTTGCCCTTCCCTATCTCGTAGCGTCCGGTGCGTATGTTATCCCCGTATGAGCTATGCCTAACGAGAGTCTTGAAGCCCGACATGGCGTGATGGGTCGCAATGGTGTCAAGTTTGTTGTAAACGGAGTCTATGTTATCATCCGCGTCGATGTACACGTAACGGCTTTGGCCGCCCTTGAGCATCGGCGTGAAAAAGAAATAATAGCACAAGAACAGTATCACGGCAAGACACGCTATGGCAGGAATTACGAATTTCTTCGAACTGATTTTTTTCATGTCTTATAATATAATGTATTTTTGTCCGCAAAATTACATCTTATTTTTGAAAAACGGAGACATTCCGTTATATTTTCTTCATCTTAGAGTAAGTTACGCATAAGAAAAAACACAAAAACGGGCATGACGGCCCCCGACGGCCATGCGCAAACCAACTGGAAAAGACACAATTTCCAATTTGCCGCCTTTCAGCTTGCAAAAAGCTACCTTTTAAAGCACGATATGCCGCCTTTCAGGCGCTAAAAGGCCACATTTCATTTCCCATAAGGATTATCCCCATCTTACGCCCCGTTTCAAACGGCAATCTAAACTTTTAACGCATTTTTTTTTGATAAAATGATTATTTTAACTACCTTTGCACCCGATTTATGGTTCCGTAGCTCAGTTGGATTAGAGCAACGCCCTTCTAAGGCGTGGGTCTAGGGTTCGAATCCCTACGGAATCACAGGCAAACTCCCGTCAATCCTGAAACATACGGATCGTAGGGAGTTTCCTTTTTTATTGCCATCCTGCAATGTTAAAATCAAGTAAGTTCGGTATTAAGAAAATGGAATCCAACTTAACCCGTAAAAAAGTCTGTGGCATACCGTCATTCCGGGCTTAGACCCGGAATCCAGGAAAGCTCCACTTATATAACGATTCTGCATATACTGGATTCCGGGTCTAAGCCCGGAATGACGGTATGCCATAGACTTCTTACTGTTTAAAATAATGATGTAATTTGTTTTTTAATGATTACATTTTTCTTATACTGAACTCATGTAACAAATAACACCTTTTAGAATTTTTATTATACCGAACTCACGGTTAAATTGGAAACAGTCAAACGCAACGCCGAACTTGCGCATTCAATTTAACGTCAAGTTTTTTTGCTCATGGTCATTGTCCCTGATTCCCAACGTGTTTAATAAAAAAAACGGCACATGAAGAATAAGCATTAACTTCATGTACCGTCCTTGTTTCGTCGTAGCAGACCGCCTTTTACCGCTAACAAAACACGGTATCGGCGCCTCTACGGATTAATAATTCTCGGCTTTTATCTGGAAGAAGCTCTGCGGATGGTTGCAAACCGGGCACATCTTGGGAGCGTTCTTACCGATTACGATGTGTCCGCAGTTAGCGCACTGCCAAATGCAATCGCCGTCCTTAGAGAATACCTTCTGCTCGTTCACGTTGCCCAACAGCTTGCGGTAACGCTCCTCGTGAGCCTTTTCGATTGCGCCTACCATGCGGAACTTAGCTGCAATCTCCTTGAACCCTTCCTCGTCGGCCTCCTTAGCCATGCGGTCGTACATGTCGGTCCACTCGAAGTTCTCTCCTGCTGCGGCAGCCTCGAGGTTGCTTGCGGTATCCTTAATGTCGCCGCCCTCAAGATACTTGAACCAAAGTTTTGCGTGCTCTTTCTCGTTCCTGGCGGTTTCCTCGAAGATGTCTGCAATCTGCTCGTAGCCTTCCTTCCTTGCTTTTGATGCGAAATAAGTGTACTTGTTGCGTGCCTGTGACTCTCCGGCGAAAGCCTCTTGCAAATTCTTCTCGGTCTTTGTTCCCTTCAATTCTTTCATGATGTTTTGTTTTTAATGTTTTGATTAATATTACCTACTTCTGTTTCTACAAACAATGGAACTGGAAAGGAATAACGTTCCTTATCCCGACGTTCCACTATTATTATTGCAAATATATGAAATAATTTCCAACTGACGAACTATATTGTGTTTTTTTTAATCAAATTGTTATCTCCCCGCATATCGGACGGCTCATGTAAGTTCTTACGATCTTGTTATCAGTGAACCTGCCCTGCAGGCACATCAGCTTAGTAACGGCGCACTCAACCGTACTGTCGTAACCGCTTATCACCCCGGTCGTCTTAAGTCTGTAACCAGTGTCGTATCTCGACATCTCTACCGAACCGGCAAGACACTGGCTGATGTTGACGATCGTAACACCACGCTTACCGGCCTGCTGCAATATCCTTGTCAGCCATTCCTTTTTCGGCGCGTTGCCGCTTCCGAAGCTACGCATCACGATGGAACGCAGCTCGACCGCGTCGATAAGATGGCGGATTATGTTTTCCTGAAGTCCGGGGAACAGCGAGAATACTATGACGTTGGGGTCTATGGCCGTATGTGGAATCATCGGTTTGTCAAAATCCGGCTTCAAGATGTATTCCTCATGATAGATTATGTTGACGCCGGCCTCTGCCAAATGAGGGAAGTTGAACGACTCGAAAGCGTTAAACCCGTCGGCGTTGGTCTTGGTCGACCTGTTACCCCTAAGCAGCTTACCACTGAAATATATGCAAACCTCCGGTACTATCGCAGTGCCGTCGTCGTGGCAAGCCGAGGCTATCTCGATGCTTGTTATCAGATTCTCCCTGCCATCTGTACGCAGTTGGTTTATCGGCAATTGGCTTCCCGTAAGGATTACCGGCTTAGTCAGGTTCTCGAGCATGAACGACAAAGCCGAGGCAGTATAAGACATCGTGTCCGTACCGTGCAAAATCACGAATCCGTCGTAACGTTCATAATTGTCGCTTATAATCCTGACAAGCTGCGACCAAAGCCGCGGCGACATGTCGCTCGAGTCGATAGGCTGCGTGAACTGATATGTCTCAATGCCGGTCTTAAGCAATGAAAGTTCAGGCATGCAGCTTACCAAATGATTAAAGTCGAGAGGCTCTAAAGCCCCCGTGTCAGGGTTCTGCCCCATGCCTATGGTTCCACCGGTATATATCAATAACACCTGGTTGCTTCTGTTTTTTATCATAGCATCAATTTAATTGGAAATGAGTAAACTCCGTTTATGTTCTTTATTTTGTGCAAATATAGCTTAAAATAACATGAAATCAAAAAAAATGCAGTATATTTGCATAAATAAAAAGAATGAACTACAATTTATAAATTAACTATTTAAAAGAAAACACAAACATGAAGAAATTTATGGATGAAAACTTCCTGTTGGAAACCGCTACCGCACAGGATCTATTTCATAATCATGCGGCAAAAATGCCGATTATCGACTACCATTGCCACCTTATTCCCGAAATGGTCGCCAACGACCACAAATTCAAAAGCATCACGGAGCTTTGGCTCGGCGGAGACCATTATAAGTGGCGCGCAATGAGAACCAACGGCGTAGACGAAAAATATTGCACCGGCACGGAGACAAGCGACTGGGAGAAATTCGAGAAATGGGCGGAAACCGTACCCTACACTCTCCGCAACCCGCTCTACCACTGGACCCACCTCGAGCTTAAGACCGCTTTCGGCATAGACAAGCTGCTGAGCCCGAAAACAGCGCGCGAGATTTACGACGAGTGCAACGAGAAACTGCAGCAACCCGGATATACCGCACGCGGCTTCATGCGCCGTTACAACGTAGAATGCGTATGCACTACCGACGATCCGGTAGACGACTTGAGATACCACAAGCAGACAAAGGAAAGCGGTTTCGAAATAAAGATGATTCCTGCATGGCGCCCCGACAAGGCTATGGCTGTGGACAACGCGAAAAACTTCGCTGAATATGTAACACGTCTCGGCGAAGTGGCCGGCGTAACGATTTCAAAATTCCAAGACTTGGTAGATGCGCTCCAAAAGCGCCACGACTTCTTCAACGAGAACGGTTGCCGTCTGTCAGACCACGGCATTGAGGAGTTCTACGACGAGCCGTACACCGACAGCCAGATTGAGACAATCTTCGAAAAGGCCATGCGCGGCCAAGACTTGTCGCAACTCGAAATCCGCCAGTTCAAGCACTGCATGCTCACAGTGTTCGCCGAGATGGATTACGAGAGCGACTGGACGCAGCAATACCATTACGGAGCCATACGCGACAACAATAGCCTGATGTTCAAGAAACTCGGTCCGGACACAGGCTTCGACTCTATCGGTGAATTCAATACGGCCAAGGCCATGAGCCACTTCCTCGACCACCTGAACGCCGAAGGCAAACTTACGCGTACCATATTATATACGCTTAACCCCTGCGCAAATGAAGTCATCGCCACCATGCTCGGAAACTTCCAAGACGGTTCTTGCCCCGGAAAGATTCAGTTCGGCAGCGGCTGGTGGTTCAACGACCAGCTCGACGGAATGACAAGGCAAATGAACGCCCTCTCTGTACTCGGGCTCCTGAGCCGCTTCGTCGGAATGTTGACCGACAGCCGTTCGTTCCTATCATATCCGCGCCACGAGTACTTCCGCCGCCTGTTGTGCAACCTGATCGGCAACGACGTCGAAAAAGGCCTCATTCCCGACGACAAGGAAATCCTGTACCGCATGGTTGAAGACATCAGCTACTACAACGCAAAGAACTATTTCAAATTTTAAAGCATAAGACTACTATGCAAAGCCTCTCCTGCCATAACAAATCGGCAAGAGAGGCTTTTTCAAGCATTTTATTTTCAAATATTTGTAAATCTCGGAAAATAGAACTAATTTTGCAAAGATTTACGATTTTATTACAACACTCAAATTATGAAAAAGATATTAGGTTTAGTGGCGGCCGCCGTTATCTGCTTGCTTCTCGGAAGCTGCGGCAGTGGTAAGAATATCGCGTATTTCCAAAATGCAGACACAATTGACTTATCTGCGTCTAAAGGACTTTATGACGCCAAAATCATGCCAAAAGACCTGCTGACTATCACGGTCAGTACAACAGATCCCAAGGCTTCAATGCCATTCAACCTGTCTGTAACCAACACATTGAACAATTTAGGAACACTTTCCACCAGCGCCGGTTCGCTGCAGACATACCTCGTAGACAATGACGGCTACATAAATTTCCCGATAGTCGGAAGGATAGAAGTCGGCGGATTGACCAAACGCCAATGCGAAAACCGCATCAAGGAAAAAATACTTCCATACATGTCGGAAACCGAGAATCCGATCATCACCGTGAAAATGGCAAGTTTCAAGGTTGCCGTGGCAGGCGAGGTTAAATCGCCTGGAATATTCACCGTCGACCAAGAGAAGATCAGCATCTTGGAAGCCCTTGCAAGAGCAGGAGACCTCACCATTTACGGTAAACGCGAGAACGTATTGCTGATACGAGAGGATTCAACCGGACAGAAATCAATACACCGGATCAACCTGAACGACGCAAACATAATTAACTCGCCATATTATTACCTGCAACAGAACGACTACATCTACGTTGAACCGAACAAAGTGCAAGCGCAAAACTCTGCCATCGGCTCAAGCGTGACAATATGGTTCTCTGTATTAGGCACCATGACATCGTTGGCATCATTGGTTGTCACTGTTTTAAGGTAATTAAACTCTGCTTATGTGCGGCATCGTAGGTTATATTGGAGATAAAGAAGCGTACCCTATTCTAATAAAAGGACTTGGCCGACTGGAATATCGCGGATATGACAGTGCCGGCGTAGCCTTATTAAACGAAGAGGGAATACTTAACGTTTACAAAACAAAAGGCAAAGTAGCCGAGCTCGACTCATTCTGTCACGACAAGGATGTGTCAGGAACGGTCGGCATAGCCCATACACGTTGGGCCACACACGGAGAACCGTCAGCAGTGAATGCGCACCCCCATTATTCAGAATCCAAGAACCTCGCGATAATCCACAACGGCATAATTGAGAACTACGCAGACCTCAAGAAGAAACTGCAATCCAAAGGGCTGACATTCCGTTCCAACACGGACACTGAAGTTCTTGTACAGCTAATCGAATACGTTCAGACGAGAAAAAATCTCGACCTTCTAACAGCCGTGCAATTGGCATTGCATGAAGTGATAGGCGCTTATGCCGTCGCCTTGCTCGACAAGCGCCACCCCGACCAAATAATTGCGGCCTGCCGGCAAAGCCCGTTGGTAATCGGCATAAGCGATAAAGAATTCTTCCTTGCATCCGACGCAAGTCCAATAATCGACCACACGGACAAAGTGGTGTATCTTGAAGACGGAAGCATTGCCGTAATGAAGAAAGGCGACGAGCTCAAAGTCGTAAACATACTTAACCGCGAATTGTCACCAAAAGTCCAAACAATCGACTTGGAATTGGGACAAATCGAAAAAGGCGGTTATCCGCATTTCATGCTAAAAGAAATATTCGAACAGCCGGAATGCCTGACAAATTGTATGCGCGGACGCGTAAACATTGAAGGAACCAACGTAACATTAAGCGCAGTCATAGACTACAAAAAGCAACTTCTTTCAGCAAAAAGGATCATCATCGTAGGATGCGGAACATCCTGGCATGCCGGACTAATAGGCAAACAGATCATCGAGAACCTTTGCCGCATACCCGTTGAAGTCGAGTATGCGAGCGAATTCAGATACAGGCATCCGGTCGTGTCAAACAAAGACGTCGTAATAGCAATATCACAAAGCGGCGAAACCGCGGACACTTTGGCCGCCGTAAAATTAGCCAAGCAGAACGGAGCGTTCATTTACGGAATATGCAATGTTATCGGCGCAAGCATTCCACGCGCAACAGACACAGGCTCATACATACACGTAGGACCTGAGATCGGAGTTGCGTCGACAAAGGCTTTTACGGGACAAGTTACTGTTCTTACAATGCTTGCCCTTGCCTTGGCGAAAGCAAAGTCAACCATCGACGATAAAACCTATTTCGGAATAGTAAAAGAGCTTAATGCCATACCTGGGAAGATAGAAGAAACATTGAAGCTAAACGACCGGATTGCGTCGTTGAGCAAGATCTTCACTTACGCAAGAAATTTCCTATACCTCGGCCGTGGATACAATTACCCGGTAGCAATGGAAGGCGCGCTCAAGTTGAAAGAAATAAGCTACATCCATGCCGAAGGTTACCCGGCGGCCGAAATGAAACACGGGCCGATAGCCCTGATAGATTCCGACATGCCTGTGGTAGTAATAGCCACACGCAACTCAATGTATGAGAAAGTGCTGAGCAACATACAAGAAATAAAAGCACGGAAAGGCAAAGTCATAGCATTAGTAACCAAAGGAGATGAAACGATTACGAAAATCGTTGATGAAGTCATCGAACTGCCTGACACGCAAGAATGCTTGGAGCCATTGTTGGCAACCATACCTTTACAGCTATTGGCTTACCATATAGCAGTATGCAAGGGGAAAGACGTTGACCAACCAAGAAACTTGGCAAAATCAGTAACCGTGGAATAGAATCACTAACCGTAGAGTTAAGAAATACATCGTAAAAACCGGAACGGCACCACTGTGTCGGGAAATTTAAACATATCTGATAGCTCATTAAAAATCTTATATATGGAACCATTGAAGCATGAGTGTGGAGTTGCAATGGTGAGACTACTCAAACCATTAGAATACTATCAACAAAAGTACGGAACATGGATGTACGGACTAAACAAGCTCTATCTGATGATGGAGAAACAGCACAACCGTGGCCAGGAAGGAGCAGGCATGGCATGCGTCAACCTTGACGCCGAGCCTGGCTCGGAGTACATGTTCCGCGAACGTGCCGAGGGTTCTAATGCTATCACAGAAATTTTCGGTAACGTACAAAAGAAAATTAAGAATCTCGCTCCCGACAAGCTGTCGAATGCGACATTCGCCAAAAAGCACCTTCCTTTCGCCGGCGAGCTGTACATGGGGCATTTACGCTACTCAACCACGGGCAAAAGCGGTTTGTCATACGTACACCCGTTCTTGCGCAGAAACAACTGGAGGGCGAAGAACCTCTGCCTTTGTGGAAATTTCAATATGACGAATATCAACGAGATATTCGACAAGCTCGTAAAACAAGGCCAATCGCCGAGAATATACAGCGACAGCTACATCACTCTCGAACTGATGGGACACAGGCTTGACCGCGAAGTGGAACGCAACTTCATTGACGGACAAACCAAGGGGTTGAAAGACCAAGAGATAACGAAATACATCGAAAACAACATTAAGATGAGCAACGTGTTGAAATCGACTATGGCAGATTTCGACGGTGGGTATGTGATGTGCGGAATAACCGGAAGCGGTGAAATGTTCGCCATGCGCGACCCTTGGGGAATACGCCCTGCATTCTGGTACAAAAACGACGAAATCGTAATAGTCGCTAGCGAACGTCCGGTAATGCAGACAACTTTCGACTTGGAATGTGACGACATAAACGAACTTGAACCGGGTTGCGCCCTGATAGTCAACAAGAATTGCGAAACATCGGTGAAAAGGATTCTCGAACAAAAAGGAGATTGCAAATGTTCATTTGAAAGGATATATTTCAGCCGAGGTTCAGACAGGGACATTTACAAAGAGCGCAAGAAACTCGGCGAGCAATTGACCGGAACAATCCTTAAAGCCATAGATTACGATACCGAACATACGGTGTTCTCGTTCATCCCCAATACGGCAGAAGTAGCTTTCTACGGTATGCTCGGAGGCTTCAAGCGGTACATAAACGAGCAAAAGATCAAGTTCATCATGAACATGGACCACAAGCCGTCATACGAGGAGCTCGAGAATCTGCTTCACCAATACGTAAGAAGCGAAAAGGTGGCATGGAAGGATATCAAGTTACGCACGTTCATCACGGAAGGAGCATCGCGCAACGACTTGGCCTCACACGTCTACGACATAACCTACGAGTCGCTCGAGCCCTACAAAGACAACCTTGTAATAATAGACGACAGCATCGTGCGCGGAACAACCCTGAAAGAAAGCATCCTGAAGATACTCGACCGCCTGCATCCGAAGAAAATCGTGATCGTGAGCAGTTCGCCGCAGATACGCTATCCCGATTACTACGGCATCGACATGCCGAGCCTTGAAGAATTCTGCGTATTCAGGGCTACTATCGAGCTTCTGAAAGACAGGGGTATGTACAGCGTCATCGAGGACACGTACAACAAGTGTAAAGAAGAGATGAAGAAGCCGAAAGCGGAAATGAAGAACTGCGTGCGCGACATTTACAAGCCATTCTCAGTAGATGAGATAAACGATAAGATCATCGAAATGCTGCGCCCCGAAGGCATGACAACGCCCGTTGAGCTCGTCTATCAGTCAATAGAAGGTTTGCACGAAGCCATTCCCAACCACAACGGCGACTGGTACTTCACAGGCAACTACCCCACCCCAGGCGGAGTCAAACTGGTAAACCAAGCATTCATCAAGTACGTGGAGACCGTTTACCAATATGAACAAAAATTCTAACACGCTATAAAGCCAAACAACACAAAAGCCCGCGGCAGGCATTCGTGCCGTCCGTCGGGCTTTTTTCTAAAAACACACGTCAGGCAATTCAAAATGAATAACATCAACTCTTAGAGCCTGCGTTACGACAAGACATCACATAAAGCACGACAAACATATGAGAAACGTAACTTTAGTATTGGAAGACGGAACAAAGTTCCACGGAAAGTCTTTCGGTTATGATAGCCCGGTAGCCGGCGAGGTTGTGTTCAATACCGCCATGATGGGTTACCCTGAAAGTCTGACCGACCCTTCATACGCCGGCCAGATGATGGTACTGACATATCCGTTGGTCGGCAATTACGGCGTACCGCCGTTCACGGTCGAGCCAGACGGGATAGCCACGTTCATGGAAAGCGACAAGATTTACGCTTCGGCGATAATCGTAGCCGATTACAGTGAGCAATACAACCACTGGAACGCAGCGGAAAACCTGGCCGACTGGCTCAAGCGCGAACATGTGCCGGGCGTTACAGGCATAGACACGCGTGAACTGACCAAAGTGCTTCGCGAGCACGGAGTAATGATGGGTAAGATTCTTTTCGACGACGAGCCCGGCAACATCCCTGCCGCAGACTACGAAGGAGTAAACTTCGTTGACCAAGTGAGTTGCAAACATGTGATACGCTACAACGAAGGCGCAGGCAAGAGGGTCGTGCTTGTAGACTGCGGCGTGAAAAACAACATCATAAGATGCCTTGTACGCCGTGGCGTAGAAGTGATACGAGTGCCTTGGAACTACGACTATACAGGAATGGACTTCGACGGCCTGTTCCTCGCCAACGGCCCTGGCGACCCTGACATGTGCGAAGACGCCGTGAACATAATACGTAAGCAGATGAGCGTGTCGTCAAAGCCGATCTGCGGCATCTGCATGGGCAACCAATTGCTGGCCAAGGCTGGAGGGGCGAAGATATACAAGCTGAAATACGGCCACCGCTCGCACAACCAACCGGTACGCCTCGTCGGCACGGAACACTGCTACGTCACGAGCCAAAACCACGGATACGCCGTTGACGCATCAACGCTCGGCAACGATTGGGAAGAGCTTTTCGTAAACATGAACGACGGCAGCAACGAAGGCATACGCCACAAGACCAACCCTTGGTTCTCGAGCCAGTTCCACCCCGAGGCATGTTCAGGCCCTGTCGACACAGAGTTCATGTTCGACAAATTCATTGAGAAAGTCATATCAGCAAACAAGTGACAACCACGCCACATGCGGCCAGTCTACAAACAAAATAAGGAACATACGTTATGAAATACAACGATATAAAGAAAGTGCTGCTTCTCGGTTCGGGAGCATTGAAAATCGGCGAAGCCGGAGAATTCGACTATTCAGGTTCGCAAGCCTTGAAGGCACTGAGGGAAGAAGGCGTCGAAACCGTCCTCATCAACCCCAACATCGCCACGGTGCAGACATCCGAAGGCGTAGCAGACCAAATATATTTCCTGCCCGTACAACCGTACTTCGTAGAGCGTGTAATCGAGAAGGAGCGCCCCGACGGCATACTGCTGTCTTTCGGCGGGCAGACGGCGCTCAACTGCGGCGTAGAACTCTACAAGAGCGGAGTGCTCGAGAAATACGGCGTTCGCGTGCTCGGCACGCCGGTACAGGCCATCATGGACACCGAAGACCGCGAACTCTTCGTTGAGCGCCTGAATGAAATCAACGTAAAGACAATTAAGAGCGAAGCCTGCGAAACGATAGAACAGGCACGTAAGGCTGCGGCCGAACTGGGCTATCCCGTCATCATCCGCGCCGCATACGCCTTAGGCGGACTCGGAAGCGGCTTCTGCGACAACGAGGAAGAACTTAACAAACTGGCAGAAAAAGCATTCTCGTTCTCGCCCCAGGTATTGGTTGAAAAGAGCCTGAAAGGCTGGAAGGAGATTGAATACGAGGTTGTGCGCGACCGCTACGACAACTGCATCACCGTGTGCAACATGGAAAACTTCGACCCGCTCGGCATACACACTGGCGAGAGCATCGTCATCGCCCCGTCGCAGACGCTGACCAACAGCGAATACCACAAGCTGCGCGCACTCTCCATAAAGATAATACGCCACATCGGCATCGTAGGCGAATGCAACGTGCAATACGCCTTCGACCCAAAGAGCGAAGACTACCGCGTAATCGAAGTGAACGCCCGACTCAGCCGCAGCTCGGCCCTCGCGTCAAAAGCCACGGGCTACCCCTTGGCCTTCGTTGCAGCCAAGCTCGGCCTCGGCTACGGCCTGTTCGACCTGAAGAACTCCGTCACGAAGACGACAAGCGCATTTTTCGAGCCGGCCCTCGACTATGTAGTCTGCAAGATACCGCGCTGGGACCTGAGCAAATTCCGCGGAGTTGACCGCGAGCTCGGCTCGTCGATGAAGTCCGTGGGCGAAGTAATGGCCATAGGCCGCAACTTCGAGGAAGCCATACAAAAAGGCCTGCGCATGATAGGCCAAGGCATGCACGGTTTCGTAGAGAACAAGGAACTTGAGATCGCAGACATCGACGAGGCGCTGCGCGACCCGACCGACAACCGCGTATTCGTCATCTCAAAGGCCATGCACCGCGGATACACGATTGACCAGATACACGAATTGACGAAAATCGACAAGTGGTTCCTCTACAAACTGAAGCACATCATCGACATCGACGAGACGCTGAAAAAGTGCAAGAGCGTAAACGTGCTCGACAAAGAACTGCTGCGCACCGCCAAAGTCTACGGCTTCACAGACTTCCAGATTGCCCGAGCCGTCGGCCTTGAAGCCGAACTCGGCAACATGGCCAAGGCCGGACTCGTGATACGCCAGCTGCGCAAGAACTACGGAATACTGCCTGTCGTAAAGCAGATAGACACTCTCGCCGCCGAGTATCCGGCACAGACAAACTACCTGTACGTTACATACGCCGGAGTGAAGAGCGACATCGACTTCGAGCGTGACAAGCGCTCGATCATCGTGCTCGGTTCGGGAGCCTACCGCATAGGCAGCTCTGTTGAGTTCGACTGGTGCGGAGTGCAGGCTCTCAACACGATACGCAAACAGGGCTGGCGCTCGGTGATGATAAACTACAATCCAGAAACCGTGTCGACCGACTACGACATGTGCGACCGCCTGTACTTCGACGAACTTACGTTCGAGCGCGTCATGGACATCATCGACCTTGAATGCCCACACGGCGTAATCGTGTCGACAGGCGGACAGATACCCAACAACCTCGCCATGAGGCTCGACGAACAGAACGTGCCCATACTCGGAACGTCGGCGAAAGACATCGACAACGCCGAAGACCGTGCCAAATTCTCGTCGATGCTCGGCCGCAACGGCATCGACCAGCCCGAATGGAGCGCCCTTACCTCGATGGACGACATCCAGAAGTTCATCGACCGCGTAGGCTTCCCCGTACTCGTCCGCCCGTCATACGTGCTTTCCGGAGCAGCAATGAACGTATGCTCGAACAACGACGAGCTTGAACGCTTCCTCAAGCTGGCAGCCAACGTGTCTGAAGACCACCCCGTAGTCGTAAGCCAGTTCATAGAGCATGCCAAGGAAGTGGAGATGGACGCCGTGGCGCGCGACGGCGAGATAATAGCCTACGCCATAAGCGAGCACATCGAGTTCGCCGGCGTACACTCGGGCGACGCGACCATACAGTTCCCCCCACAGAAACTTTACTGCGAAACGATACGCCGCATCAAGCGCGTAAGCCGCAAGATAGCCGAAGAGCTGCACATCTGCGGCCCGTTCAACATACAGTTCCTCGCACGCGACAACGACATCAAGGTGATAGAGTGCAACCTGCGCGCGTCGCGCTCGTTCCCCTTCGTCAGCAAGGTGCTTAAGATAAACCTTATCGAGCTGGCAACCAAGGTTATGCTCGGGCTTCCCGTAGAACGGCCCGACAAGGACCTGTTCGACCTCGACTACGTTGGCATCAAGGCGAGCCAGTTCTCGTTCAACCGCCTGCAAAAGGCCGACCCCGTGCTCGGAGTGGACATGGCTTCGACGGGCGAAGTAGGCTGTCTTGGCGACGACACCAACACAGCCCTGCTGAAGAGCATGCTGTCCGTAGGCCACCGCATACCGAAGAAGAACATCCTGCTGTCAACAGGCGGCCCGAAGCAAAAGGTTGAAACGCTCGACGCCGCACGCCAGCTCGTGAAGAACGGCTACAAGATTTACGCAACCGTCGGCTCGTCGAAGTTCCTTACAGAGAACGGAGTCGAGAACACGATGGTCTACTGGCCGTCTGACGCCGACAAGCATCCGCAGGCCATTGACATGCTCCACCACCACGAGATAGACCTTGTAGTGAACATCCCCAAAGACCTTACCGTAAGCGAATTGTCAAACGGCTACAAGATACGCCGCGCCGCCATCGACCTCAACGTGCCGCTGATCACGAACAGCCGTCTGGCCTCGGCCTTCATCAACGCCTTCTGCCGCGTTAAGCTCGAAGACATCGACATCAAGGCATGGAGCGAATACAAATAACACGTACTTAACGCATTAGCATGCGCGCGCTTAATGCCGGGCAGCATTAACCCCAATCGGTCATTATAGCGTGGCAGCACGAAAGTAAAAGGCGGTATTTTGCAATGCAAAATACCGCCTTTTAGCATGCAATAAGCCGCCTTTTAACTCCTAAAAGGCGGCTTATTGCAAATCATCTGACGGCCAATTCAAAACTTCTGAAGCTCTTCGTATATTCTCTGCACTGGCAGACCCATTACATTAAAATAACTCCCATTTATAGACGTAACGCCAACATAACCGATCCATTCCTGTATTCCGTATGCCCCGGCCTTGTCGAGCGGCTTGTAATTGTCGACGTAATAATTTATCTCTTCATCCGTAAACTGCTTGAAAGCAACGTCGGTCGTCACCGAAAAACGCCTCTGCTTGTCTTTCGTCGTAAGGCAAACACCCGTGACTACATGGTGCACCTTGCCGCTGAGCAGGCGCAACATGCGCCGCGCGTCGTCAAGGTCATGAGGTTTGCCGAGCACCGTATCACCAAGAATGACTACCGTGTCGGCTGTCACCACGAGGTTGCCTTCCGTCAGCTCGGCCTTATACGCCTCGGCTTTTTCGGCCGCGATGTAGCCGGCAATGTCTCTTACGGGCAAGTCGTCGGGGTAAGACTCGCTTACGCCATCTATTACCTTCACTTCATAGTCTATGTCAAGACCGGCCAACAGCTCGCGCCTGCGCGGACTGTTGCTGGCAAGGATTATATGATATTCGTTCTTCATACAAAACCATCTGTTATCTTACACTTTCCTGACTGTTGCTGATTGTCACCAGCTGAACACGCTCTCGTCGGCGAGCCATTTGCCCTGCGCACGCAAAACCTGCTCGATTACGTCGCGCCCGCACCCGTAGCCGCCAGGCACGCGGCTCACGTACAGGCTGACGGCCTTTATGTCAGGACAGGCGTCCGCCGGGCAACAAGGGCAACCGCAACGGCGCATCACTTCGTAATCGGGCACGTCGTCGCCCATGTACATAACCTCTTCGTCTTTCAGTCCGTACTTGCCGAGCAACTCTTCGTAACACCTTATCTTAACAGAACAGCCCATCAACACCTCCCTAACGCCCAAACGTTCATACCTCAGGCGCACGCTTTCGGTTGTTCCGCCCGTCATTATGACCACAAGCAGCCCCGACTTGCACGCAAGCTGGATGGCGTAACCGTCTTTGATATTGACGGTGCGCAGCGGCTCGCCCGACGGGTGCAACGGCACCGTGTCGCGGCTTAGCACACCGTCGATGTCGAATATTACGGCGCGTATCTTCTTAAGGTCGTAATTTATCATTGCCCGTCCTCCCTGCCTTGCGCCATGCGGCTTATGCTCATGCTCACAACCTCGTATATCTGCTTGAACAACGGGTTGTCCTTCAGCAGCTCCGACTGCGCGCGGGTTACGTTCCTGTCGCTGCGCACGGCCGGCCCTGTCTGGGCTTCGCGCGGCGACATGAAGTGCACCTTGCGCGCCGTCTCGTCGACGAGGGGAAGCATCACCTCGAACGGTATGTCGTGCTTTCGGAGTATCTCCGAAGATATGTCATAACAATGGTTCACCATGTTGCAGGCGAAAACAGCCGCCAAGTGTAGGTGTCGGCGCGCTTCCGAACCAACGAAGTAGACCTTACCTGATATGCTGTTGGCCAATTCGCACACTGTGTCGTAAGCCTTGTCGTCGTTTCCCTCGACAAAGCACGGTATGTCTCCGAAATCCAACAATCGCGTTTTCGAAAACGTCTGCATCGGATATATAACGCCGTAATGCAACGCCATGCCTTTAAAAACGCCTGCGTCAACGCTTCCGGCGGTATGTAGGAACACCTTGTCGGCCCTGCCTTTGCACAAAACGGGCAGCAAATCGGCCATTACGCTGTCTTTTACGGCCACGATGTAGGCATCGGCCTCGGTCGTAACACGGCCTAAATCCGTAACGGGAGAGCCGCCAAGCATTTCGGCCAAAGCCGAGGCCGACTCTTGCGTGCGGCTGTAAACCTGAAGAATATCATTGCCGGCATCGAAAAGCGCCTTGCCAAGGTTTGTCGCAAGGTTGCCGGCTCCTATCATTACTATTTTCATTTATTTCGGTTATGAAGTTGTGTGTTTATGAAGCCTTACGGTCGTAAGGGCTGTAATGCCTTACGGTTGCAAGGCTGCGGAATTTGCTATTACGGGTCGAGTGGTCATAAGGTTTCACGGTTGCAAGGTTACGGACAATGGATCTATGGTGGAACCGCAAAACCTAACGTCCGCTAAAAACCGCAAAACCGCACAAAACGACTATTCCATCTTGTTGACGTAAACGTTCTCCCACTTCAATGAATCTTCGCCATGCGCCGGTTTCGCCTCGCCTTTATGGCCGAAGCCTATGACGCAAAGCGTCTTCAATCCGTCGGGAATCCCCAACAGTCCGTGGATTACGTCATCGGCCGACGTACCGTCAGACAATCCGCGACCACGCATCTGCGCCCAGCACGAACCGAGACCGAGGTCTTCGGCCTGCAGCTGCATCATAACGGCAGCTATCGAACAATCTTCCAGCCAGCAGTCGTTCTCAAGCGGATCGCCCAACACCACCACGGCAAAAGACGCCGTTTTCAAAAACTGCGCACCGTTATCCTTAGCGTCGGCAAGCTGCTCAAGCAGCATCTTATCGTCTACAACGACAAACTTCCACGAACGCCGTCCCATAGCCGAGGGCGACATTAATGCCGCCCTTACAATCAGGCGCACGTCTTCAGCGCTTACCTCTTCACCCGTAAACAACCTATAACTGCGGCGTTTAGCTGCCAAATCCTTAAATACTGACATATTCCTAAATCGTTGATTTTTTACATATATGGTTACGCAAAGGTAGGAAATAAGTGATAATAATAAGCCAAAAACATCGCTACATATTGTTTTTTTATGAAAGATTTGTTATTTTTGCGGTATGAACGGACTAAGCGTAAACATCGTTTCCAAAGGCGAAGAACTGCCTAACATGCAGTGCGGCAACTTCTTCCACAGCACGGACTTGTTCAGGATAATCGAAAAGACTCCCGGACAAAAGCCCTACATGGTTATCGCTTACGACGGCTACGGCAACATCATCGGACACATGTTAGTGACGCTGAGGCGCAGGGGATCGCTCATTCCGCCTTACCTTTTCACGCAAGCACGAGTCTACGGGGAAGGCGAATATGCGCCGGGATGCGACAAAGAGGCCGTTTTCGGCATGATGCTGCAAAAGACGGTAAGGAAGCTAAGGCGCGGAACATGCCTCTACATAGAATTCAGCGACCTCGGCTCGAAGATGTTCGGCTATGCCAAATTCCGTGAAAACGGTTTCTTCCCGATACATTGGATGGAAATCCACAACTCATTGCATAGCATGCACCCGGCTGACAGGCTGACGCCGAAAATGAAAAAACTGCTGACCAAAGCCGAATCATCAAAACTTGAAACCACCATTGCACAGACCGACGAAGAATACAACACGTTCTTCAAAATCCTAAGAGGTTACATCTCACTGAAAATAAGGCGCTTCATCCCCGACCCGAGCCTGTTCCGAGAACTATGGGGCAACGGCTTCTGCAACCTGTTCACCACACGGTCGGAAGGAAAGATAATCAGCGGCTGCCTGTGCGTATATTCAGGGAAAAGCGCCTACCTATGGTACATGGCCACAAAACACAAGCTGCACAAGAAGCGCGCAAGCGCACTGACCGTATGGGCCGCCGTAAAATACGCTTATGACAACAAATACGACCACATTTATTTCATGGATGTCGGCCTGCCCTTCAAGAAAAACCGATTCCGCGAGTTCATACTCAGGTTCGGCGGCAAGCCTGTCGGCAAATACCGCTGGTTCCGCTGTTCGTTCCGCTGGATAAACAAGTTGCTTTCATGGCTTTACAGGGAATGACTTTCAACTTTTCCAGCTGACAACTCGTCTGCTAATAAAAGCCGTAAATTACAATAATCTTTCCTCTCTTTCGTTATATACCAAATGGAAAGAATACGTTTAAGCCTCATCATACTGCTGCTTTTGGGCGCATTGGGCGCAAAAGCGCAAACATTCACGTTGCAAGGGAAGGTAACCGACGGCCAAATGAACCCCATCGAGCTGGTAACGGTGTCCGTCGTGCAACAAGGCAAGATGACAATGACCAACCTAAAGGGCGAATACTCGCTGCGGCTGCAGTCTGCCGACAGCGTCGTTGTAAGGTATTCGATGGTGGGATACAAGACAAAGACACGCGTGCTGCGCAATCCGCGAGGCAAACAGACGCTGCTGATACAGCTGTTCGAAGACGGACTGCTGACCGGCATCACCGTGACGGGGCAAAAAAGCCAGACGGGAATGAATCAGCAGCTCGACGTGGAAGACATGAAAAACACACCAAGCGTAACCGGCAATGCCGTTGAGGAAATGATACAGGCGCAGGCCGGAGTGTCGACCCACAGCGAACTTTCGTCGCAATACAACGTGCGTGGCGGAAGTTTCGACGAAAACAGCGTATATATTAATAATGTGGAGATATACCGCCCGTTCCTCGTCCGCAGCGGGCAGCAGGAAGGACTGTCAATAATCAACCCCGACATGGTTGAGAACGTATCGTTCTCTACGGGCGGATTCGAGGCCAAATACGGCGACAAGATGTCGTCGGTGCTCGACATTAGATACAAGAAGCCAAAGAAGTTCGAGGCCAAGGCGTCGGGAAGCCTGCTCGGGGCGAGCGCCTACGTAGGTTTCAGCACGAAGAAGCTGTCGTGGAGCAACGGACTGCGCTACAAGACTAACAAGTACCTGCTCGGCTCGCTTGAGACAAAGGGAGAATACCGCCCGACATATCTCGACTACCAGACATACCTCACCTACGAGCCGACCAAACGCTGGTCGATAGAGCTGATGGGCGACATTGCCGAAAACCACTACAACTTTTACCCGGAAGACCGCGAGACTTCGTTCGGCACGATGGAAAACGTCAAGTCGTTCAAGGTGTATTTCGACGGTCAAGAGAAAGACATTTTCCGCACATACTTCGGCTCTCTCGGCATAACGAGGCGGTTCGGCGACAGCACCAAAGTGTCGCTAATCGCATCGGCGTTCCACACCAACGAGCAAGAAAAATACGACATACAGGGGCAATATTGGCTTACGCAGACCGAGACGAGCGAGAACCTCGGCGTAGGCACATACATGGAGCACGCGCGCAACTACCTCGAGGCTACGGTGAAAAGCCTTAAGATTGTGCTCAGCCACAAGACCAAACGGCACGACCTTCAGGCCGGACTTACCTATAAGATCGAGAGGATAAAGGAGCGCAGCAAGGAGTACGAGATGCGCGACTCGAGCGGTTACAGCATACCGCACACCGGCCAGGACCTGTACATGATTTACTCGCTCAACGCCAGGAACACGCTCAACGCCAACCGTCTTGAGACTTACCTGCAAGACACTTGGCGCTTTACCAGCCGCGGCGGCAACACGTTTTTCACGCTGAACTACGGCATACGCTTCAGCCACTGGAACTTCAACAAGGAGAGCATCGTAAGCCCGCGCGTGTCGCTCGGCATCGTGCCGTCGTTCAACCACGACGTAACCATGCGCTTCGCCACGGGAATTTACTACCAGGCACCGTTCTTCAAGGAACTGCGCGACACGTCGACCGTCAACGGAGTGACCTACGCCACGCTGCGCCGCGACATCAAGAGCCAGCGCTCAATACACTTCATCGCCGGTTTCGACTACCGCTTCAAGATGGCCGGACGCCCCTTCAAGTTCACCGCCGAAGCCTATTACAAAGCCCTGGCCAACATCGTTCCCTACACGGTAAACAACGTAAAGATAGTCTACGACGCAAGCCGCCAGTGCAGCGGCCACGCCGCCGGACTCGACCTGAAGCTCTACGGCGAGTTCGTACCCGGCACAGACTCGTGGGTCAGCTTCTCGCTGATGGACACGCGCATCAACATCAACGGCAAGAGCATACCCATGCCTACCGACCAAAGATATTCGCTCAACCTGTTTTTCACCGACTATTTCCCCGGCACCGACCGCTGGCGCATGTCGCTCAGGCTGGCCTTCGCCGACGGACTGCCGTTCAACGCGCCCCACAGTCCGCTCGACATCATGCCCTACCGCGCCCCGGCATACAAGCGTGCGGACATAGGCATGAGCTACCGGCTCCTCAACAACGACAAGCGCGAGCGCAAGTCGCCGTTCCGTAACATCTGGTTGGGCGTAGACTGCCTCAACCTTTTCGGCATCAACAACGTAAACTCATATTACTGGGTGACCGACGTTACAAGCCAACAGTACGCCGTGCCCAACTACCTTACGGGCCGCCAGGTGAACGTTCGCGCCACGTTCGAGTTCTGACAGTCCGACCACTGCCGGGCATTTCACCGCACAGCAGCCAGGCAACCGTAGCAGAACGAGTATCCAACTGATTTCCAACTACTTACAAAAGGCCGTCTTTTGCGATCCAAAAGACGGCCTTTTGCCGTGTAAGAGGTTACCTTTCGCGATGCGGAAGGATGCCTTTTGCGCCATGCCTCGCAGCCGAACGCAGTTTTTCCAGTCTTTTCACGCTCCGAATATTCTTTTTTATAATAAATTAATATTACAAATCCGTGCATGCCGCGTCTTCCAATAAAAATATCAACTACTAATATTATGATTTATAACGAAATCGGTAAAACAGGAATGCGCGTGTCAAACCTCGGCTTCGGAGCGTCGTCGCTCGGCGGAGTATTCCACGACATACGCGAGGCCGAAGGCATCAAGGCCGTGCATACGGCAGTCGACAACGGAATCAACTTCATAGACGTGTCGCCATATTACGGACACTACAAGGCCGAAACCGTACTCGGCAAGGCCCTCAAGGAAATACCGAGGGATAAGTATTACCTCTCCACAAAGGTGGGCCGCTACGGCAAGGACGGCGTAAACACATGGGACTATTCGGCTAAGCGCGTAACCGACAGCGTGTATGAAAGCATGGAAAGGCTCAACATAGGGCACATAGACCTTATCAACGTACACGACGTCGAGTTCGCCGACCTCAACCAGGTTGTCAACGAGACGCTGCCTGCGTTGGTGGCGCTGCGCGACAAAGGCGTCGTAAGCCACGTCGGCATAACCGACCTTCAGCCCGAAAACCTGAAATGGGTTATCGAGCACGTACCTGCAGGCACGGTTGAAGCCGTATTGAACTTCTGCCATTACAGCCTCAACGACGAGATGCTTACCGACTACTTGGACTTCTTCGAAGCCAACAACGTAGGAGTAATCAACGCCTCGCCGTTCTCGATGGGACTGCTGTCACAGCGCGGAGCGCCCGACTGGCACCCCGCCCCCGAAGCGCTCAAGGCCGCATGCAAGCGCGCCGCCGAATACTGCAACACGAAAAACTACCCGATAGAAAAGCTCGCCATACAATACTCGACGAGCAACCCGCGCATAGCGACGACGCTCTTCAGCTCGGCCAACCCGGCCAACGTCCTTAAGAACATCGGCTACGTGAACGAGCCGATGGACGAACAACTCGTAAAGGACGTGCAGGAAATAATCGGCGACCAAATGCGCGTGCGCTGGGCAAATACTTAGGATTAATCAGCAGACAAGCGACAAGCAGACAAGCAAACAAGCTGATTTGCCTTGTCGCACAGCTACTGACAAAGGCAAATCTCCTTGTCTGCTTGTATCTCGTCTGCCTGTCTGCTTAAATAAATAGACCATGACCATCATAGACGCCCACTCGCATCTTTGGCTGCGCCAAGACACTGAATGGAACGGCATGCCGATAACCACGCGCCGGAACGGGCGCTCGTTCTTCCTCACCGAGGAAGTGCAGATGCTGCCGCCGTTCATGATCGACGGCCGCAACACGGCCGAAGTGTTCCTTTCGAACATGGACTACGCCCAGGTTGGCGGAGCGGTAGTAGTGCAGGAGTTCATCGACGGACTGCAGAACGACTACCTCGAGACCGTAAAGAACACGTATCCCGACCGTTTCTTCGTGTTCGGCATGTGCGACTACTTCTCGCCCGACTTCCTCGAACAAGCACGCGGCTTGGCACGCCGCGGCTTCAAAGGGCTGGCCGTGCCCGGCCACAGGCTCATAACCGACAGCCGCAGGATAAGGTTCAACTCGCCCGAAATGATGTCGCTATTCCACTTCATGGAAGACAACGGCATGACGCTCTCCGTCTGCCTCGCGCCCGAAAACCTACAAACGGGCGAAATGGAAGAAGTGATACAGGAATGCCCGAAGCTCAAAATAGCAATCGGACACTTCGGCATGGTTACCACGCCCGGCTGGGAACAGCAGATAAGGCTCGCCCGTTACGACAACGTAATGGTTGAGTCAGGAGGCATAACATGGCTTTTCAACAAAGAGTTTTACCCCTTCGCCGGAGCAGTAGACGCAATCAGGCAGGCCATAGACATGGTCGGAGCCGACAAACTGATGTGGGGCTCCGACTATCCGCGCACCATCACGGCCATAACCTACAAGATGTCTTACGACTTCGTGTGCAAGTCAGACAAACTGTCCGACGACGAAAAGGCCCTCTTACTCGGCGGAAACGCCCGGCGCTTCTACGGATTCGACAAACTACCCGAACTACCCTACGTTAAGAATATGTCCGAATGAGACCATGAACGAAGAGGTAAGAGTTAAGAACAACAATCCGGCCGGACGACAAACGCGCAGGCATTGCCGGCTTTCTTAGCTCTTACTTCTTAAACATTACCTTAAAAATACTTTCTACCTTAACAAGACCAAGAAAATGCAACGCAACAAATATACGATACCATTGACGCTGATATTCTGCCTGTTCTTCCTTTGGGCGATAAGCAGCAACCTGCTCCCCACGATGATAAGGCAACTTATGAAGACATGCGAGCTGAACACCTTCGAGGCGTCGTTCACCGAGTCGGCATACTGGCTGGCATACTTCATATTCCCGATACCCATAGCCATGTTCATGAAGCGTTACAGCTACAAGGCCGGAATAATCTTCGGCCTGTCGTTGGCGGCGTTGGGCGGATTCCTGTTTTTCCCGGCTTCGCTCGTCAAGTCATACTGGGTTTACCTATGCGTGTTCTTCGTCATAGCCACCGGCATGTGCTTCCTCGAGACCGCCGCCAACCCATACGTCACCGTGCTCGGCACGCCCAATACGGCCATAAGGCGCCTCAACCTCGCCCAATCGTTCAACGGCTTGGGCGCGTTCATATCCGCCATGTTCCTGAGCAAGCTCGTACTGAGCGGCAACAACTACACGCGCGAGACCCTTCCGGCCGACTTCGCCGGCGGCTGGGACGCCTACATACAGCAGGAAACCGAAGCGATGCGCCTGCCCTACTTGTTCCTCGGGCTGATGCTCGTCATCGTTGCGTTAGTGTTCGTGTTCACCAAGTTCCCCAAAATAGCCGACGAACAGGAAGCGGACAAGGCCGGCGGCAAACAGAAACTTATCGACTTCGGCGCGCTCAGGCACCATAACCTGCGCTGGGGAGTTATCGCCCAGTTCTTCTACAACGGCGGACAGACGGCCATCAACAGCCTCTTCCTCGTTTACTGCTGCGTTTACGCCGGGCTCGACGAGGCCACGGCAACCACCTTCTTCGGCATTTACATGCTGGCGTTCCTCGCCGGCCGCTGGGTGGGCACGGCGCTGATGGTGAAGTTCAAGCCGCGCCACATGCTGCTGTTCTACTCGCTCATGCTCATGGCCCTTTGCATCGTGATAAGCATCTTCGGCGGAAACGTCGGCCTGTACGCCATGATTGCCGTATCGTTCTTCATGTCGATAATCTACCCCACGCAGTTCTCGCTGGCCCTGCAAGGACTCGGCGGACAGACCAAGAGCGGCTCGGCCTTCCTCGTAATGGCGATAGTTGGCAACGCATGCCTGCCCCAGCTTACGGCATACGTCATGCACATAAACGAGCACATGTACCAGATAGCCTACCTCGTGCCGATGGTTTGCTTCGCATTCTGCGCCTACTACGGCTGGAAAGGCTATAAGCGGTCGTGAGGTTGCACGGTTTATTAAGTGACTGAAGGTTCTACGGCATGAAGGTTTTAAGGTCTGAAGGTTCGCCATGCAACCTTACGCCCATACGCCCGGACAACCTTGAGCCTTGACAACCTACAAACTTACGGCCCGACGACCAAATAAAGAAACGACTATAAAACAAATAAAACAACAATGAAAGCAGTACGCATAACGGCTCCTATGGAAATAGGCGTAGCCGAAATCGAAAAGCCGGAACTGAAAGCCGGCGAAGTATTGGTGAGAATAAAGTATGTAGGTTTTTGCGGTTCCGACCTCAACACGTACCTCGGACGCAACCCGATGGTGAAGATGCCGGTAGTGCCCGGCCACGAGGTTGGCGCCGTGATAGAAGAGGTAGGAAGCGAGGTGCCGGCCGAACTCAAGAAAGGCATGACCGTAACGCTCAACCCTTACACCAACTGCGGCAAGTGCGCCTCGTGCCGCAACGGGCGCTATAACGCCTGCGAGCACAATGAGACGCTCGGCGTGCAGAGGCAAGGCGTAATGTGCGAGTACGCCGTGCTGCCCTGGCAGAAAATCATTCCGGCCGAAGGAATACCCTTGCGCACATGCGCGCTGATCGAGCCTATGAGCGTAGGTTTCCACGCTGTGTCGCGCGCCGAGGTGACCGACAACAGCACGGTGATGGTAATCGGCTGCGGCATGGTAGGCCTCGGAGCCGTGATGCGCGCCTCGCTGCGCGGAGCGACGGTAATAGCCGCCGACATCGACGACGAGAAATTAGCGCTGGCGCGCGAAGCCGGAGCCACTTATACAATCAACACAATGACTGAAGACGTACACGTATGCGTACAGCAGATAACCGACGGATACGGCGCCGACGTCGTGATAGAAGCCGTAGGCAGCCCTGCTACATACGTAATGGCGGTGAACGAAGTGGCCTTCACCGGAGTCGTGACATGCATCGGGTATTCGAAGAACGACGTGTCGTTCCAGACGAAACTGTTCGTACAAAAGGAAATCGACATCCGCGGTTCACGCAACGCTACGCCCTCAGACTTCCGCGCAGTCATAAATTGCGTGAAGACAAACCGTTACCCCGTAGAGAAGTTCATATCCAAGGTAGTATCTCCCGAAGGCGCGGCCGACGCCATGAAGCAGTGGAGCGAGCAGCCGGGCAAGGTGTTCAGGATACTTGTCGAGTTTTAAGCGCAACCGCTTGACATACAGAGACTTTTCCGGTTAAAGCGTTTTCGCCCGGAAAGCCTCGCGCAAAAGGCATCCTTTTACGTTGCAAAATGCCGTCTTTCAGCTTGTGAGAGACGGCATTTTACGTCGTAAAAGGCAACCTTTTGCAAAACGGATGGAAACGAAGCGCCAAATCCCCGCCAAAGGCTTCGCCATCGAACGATGTTAAATGTAACAAATACACTACATAAACCGCCTTTTCGTTAAAAACAGTAGAATAATTATATAAAAATTTTTGTAATTTATATCTTTTTCGTAAATTTGCACCGTTGTTACGGGGTAGCCCTTGAAGCGGGTTAAAGTGGCAGCCGCATTGAAACAGCTCCCGTAACAAAACGAGCTCGTAAAAGATACATATAATCTGACGTTTCACAGATTTCTGCCACCAAAACCAAACTAACATTATTACATTATGAAGAAAATTTGCGTCTTGGGCATGCTGTTCGCATTTGCTGTTGTAATGTTCGCACAGCCGGGACCATCGCCCAAAATCTTGTCAAAAAACAAATTCGGACAAGTAACCGTTGGTAAGGGCAACATGATGAGCGTGAACCTTATGGGGTTGAAAAAAGCCGCAAGGGACGTAACGCCGCAAGACCTTTTAGGATGTACGGAAGGAACCGTGTTCGGACACGAGTACACGGACGACGTAGCGTGGTCGGGTTCGGCAAGCGCCGACGCCGGACGCCCCGACTACGGAATGGAGTTCTACCAGTATTTCGAAGGCTGCTATAATACCTTTAATAAGGTACGCTTCTTCGGATTCTTCAACTATTACGACGGCGAAAACTGGATATATTGCAACGAGCGCGGAGCCATAAACGAGGACGGCGAAATGACCCAACCCGTAACTTTCGTCGTAGGAGTGTATGAGGAAGACGAAAACGGGCTGCCCGGAAAGTGCGTGCTTAAGAAAGAAGTCGACATCACCGGCGAACAGACGGGCGTACAGCTCGGCGACGAATCGGCCGGATATACAAGCATCTACGCCTTCGACGCCGACCTCGGCGAAGACATAAAGATGGAGCACGGCTTCATACAGATAAACGCCAAGGACATGGGCGACAGCCCCTCGTGCTGGTTCGCACTGTTCGTCGGCGGCGACGGAACGGCCTACCAGAAGTATATCAGCGACGGCGGCTACTCCGGACAGTTGCCTGCATTCTACTGCCTGTACGGCGACGGCAGCCTCAATGCGCAAAAGGCGCTGAAGGTTGAAAGGTTCCTCTCGCCCGCTGCATCAAGCGACAAGAAGTACGACAAGGTGCAAGTAGAGGTTATGAACATCGGCGGCGATGAAATAAGCGACGCCATGCTGGAGCTGTATCTCGACGGCAAGCTCGTGGCTACGGAACCCGTCAACGCCGCGATAGAATCGCTCGAGACCTACAAGTACACTTTCGAAGCAAGGGTTGACTGCTCAGGCGGCGAGCATGAAATAACAGTCAAGAACGTGACCCCGGGCGACGAAAAGACCGGTCGCGAATCGCTCTCAATGACAGTCGGAAGTGTATCGGCCAGCGAATACGAAGAGTCATACGCCATAATTCCCGGCGAAATCAACATAACGAACGTGACGCTCGGAACAATCAACAACACGACCGAGGGCTCGGAATACAGCGACTTCACAAGCCAAAAGACCGCAATCACCCCCGACGACGAGCTTGCACTGAGCGTAACGGTAGCAAGCACAGACTATGAACCGGCCGTAGGGGCATGGATCGACTGGAACGGCGACTATGCGTTCGGTTACGACGAGGAAGTAGTATTCGACAACGTAACCGACAACGGAGACAGTACGACGACGGCAACGGCCAAGATAACCGTTCCCGAAGGCGCGACGCTTGGCGACAAGCGCATGCGCATCATCGCCTCGACGTTCAGCCCGAGCGCCGTCGGCGGATACTACATGGGCGAGACCGAAGACTACACCGTAAGCGTAGAGGTTTCACCCAACGACCCGCTGATAAGCGTAGCCGAGAGCTACATAGAGGAAACCACGAACGGCGAAGCCAAGACGAGGGAACTGACCGTAAGCAACAACGGCAACGGAACTCTCAACGCCGACATTAAGTACTGCTATGTACTGCCCTACGCCCCGACGAACGACTACTCGATGAGCAAAAACGCACCGGCAAGAAAGGCCGGCGACAAGGCCGGCGTGAAGTTTGCCTACAAAGCTGCGGCCAAGAAGGAAGCGCCAAAAGCCGGCACCGAGGCACAATACGTGCTGAGGTACGACAACGGCTACCAAGGCTGCATAGGCATCACAAACTACGACGAGTGCACATACACGAGCTACTATCCCGGCAAGATGCTCGCAAGCATCAGCGGCATGACCATATCGAGCGTTGACGTGTACGTAGGCGACATACCGACCAAAGGCACGAGCATCGTAATATACGGACAGGACAAACAGTCTGCATGGGGAACGCTGCTGGCGGAGAAAACGTTCACTCCTACGGAATACTCATGGAACCACGTAGAGCTTGACGCTCCCGTCGAAATAAGCAACACCGACCTTTGGGTCGGCGTGAAGATGAGCGGCTTCGAGACCGACAAATACTACATCGGCATCGACAACGGGCCTGCCGTAGAAGGCTTCGGCGACATCATAAACATCGAAGGCAGCTCATGGTGGTCTATGGCCGACCTCGGACTCGACTACAACTACTGCATCCGTGCCAACGTTACCGGCACGCCGACCGCCGCAATCAGCTGGCTCAGCCTTGATAAGGAACAAATGGACGTAGCCGTAGGACAAAGCGGAAAGGTGAACATGACGCTCAGTCCGCAAGGACTCGATAAGGGCCTTTACGAGGCGTATGTCGAGATAAGCAGCAACGACAAGTTCACGCCGACAGTGAAAATACCGGTTTACATGATCAACGGCACCGTAACGGGCATTTCGCTAAATGAAAACGGCAACGCAAACGTAAGAATCAACGGCGGCAACCTAACCGTAAGCGGAGACAAGGAAATAGCAAGCGTAGCCGTATACAACCTCAACGGCCAAACCGTTAAGAACGCCAAGGCTGCCGGCAAGCAAGCAACCATAAGCCTTAACGGACTCGCCAAGGGCGTATATATAATAAAGGTGGCGTTTGCTGACGGTTCGGCAAGCACGGTAAAAGTGCCTGTTCTGAAATAAGGCAGTGCCACACCGGCACCAAAAGCGGAACAAAGCGATATAACAACCGATTGAGATTTTAACTACTTTCCCAAAAGGAAAGAGCGGCAGGACCGCCCGGATGCGCCGTGCATCCGGGCGGTTCATTTTACATGTTGCAAATAAAAGCACGCACACAACGCACAAGGACCGACATAAAACGCACACGGAACACGGCATATACTACTCAAAAAACACAATAAAAAAATTATCCGCGAAATTTCGATTATTACAACTAAATTAGTTATCTTTGTACGGATTAATGCACATCCGCTAAAAACCATAATTAACCATTTGACACGTTGTGCCGGCATAAACTTGAAAAACTGAATGATATACATAACTTTACCGGAAGAAAAGACACGAAAAGCATCGTTTTATCTGGCAATGGAAGAATACGTTGCCCGCAACATAACGAATGACGATTGCCTTTTCTGCTGGCAAGTGGAGCCGTCGGTCGTAATAGGCCGCAACCAACTGATAGCCAACGAAGTCAACGTTGATTACTGCCGTGAGCACGGAATACAAGTGTTCCGCCGCAAAAGCGGAGGCGGATGCATTTACGCCGACAAGGGCAACGTTATGTTTTCGTTCATCACAGACGGTGGGAACGTAGGCTTTGCCTTCAACCGTTACATCGGCATGATGGTGCTGATGCTCAGACGGTTGGGAGCCGACGCTTCAGCCACCGGACGCAACGACATACTTGTAGGCGGCAAGAAAGTGTCGGGCAACGCCTTCTACCATCTGCCAGGACGCAGCATCGTACACGGCACCATGCTATACGACACAGACATGGAGAACATGCTGAAAAGCATCACCCCGACCGGCGACAAGCTCGAAAGCAAAGGCGTAGGGAGCGTAAGGCAGCGCATAACGCTGCTGAAAGACCACATCAACGCCGGCATGGAAGAGCTGAAGGCTTACATGAAAGCCAACTTATGCGACGACCGACATGCGCTTACGGCCGACGACGTAAGAAAGATTGAAGAGCTTGAACGGGAAACATACCTGTCACCCGGCTTCATACAAGGCAACAACCCTCGCCATGCGCTGACGCGGATGCGCAGGATTGACGGCGTAGGCGGAATTGAGGCGCACATCGACATGAAAGGCGACACGATAAAGAACATCGCCTTAAGCGGCGACTTCTTCACAACAGGCGACGTCGACAAAGCCATACTTGACCGTCTAAGGAACGTAAGGCTCGACAAGAATGATATAGCAAAGGCCCTGCCCGAAGAACTCGAAGGCGTGATAATGAACCTTAGGAAGGACGATTTTGTCAGCCTGCTGACCGACGACTGATACAAAAAAACGAATAACCTAAATAATTATTATGGAAAATAAAAAGACCTGTCTCTACGACAAGCATGTGGCGTTGGGCGCGCTTATGCAGCCTTTCGCCGGTTTCGACATGCCGATCCAGTATTCATCTATCATCGACGAGCACAACGCCGTGCGCACCGACTGCGGCGTGTTCGACGTTTCCCACATGGGCGAAGCCGTCGTAACCGGGCCTGACGCCGAGCGTTACGTCAACCACATCTTCACCAACGATGTAAGCGCGATAAAAACCGGGCAAGTACTTTACGGCATGATGCTGTACCCCGACGGCGGAACGGTAGACGACCTGCTGGTTTACAGGATGGGCGACGAGGAGTTCTTCCTCGTTATAAACGCCTCCAACACAGACAAGGACATTGCTTGGATGAAGGACAATGCCGAAGGATTCGACGTGACGGTAGAAGACGCGTCGCCACGTTACGGGCAGTTGGCCGTGCAAGGCCCCAACGCCGAGACTGTCGTTAAAGAAGTGTTGGGACTTGAATGTAAGGAACTTACGTTCTACACGTCAAAAACAGTCGCAGTAAACGGCAAGGAGGTAATTGTAAGCCGCACAGGATACACGGGTGAAGACGGATTCGAGATATACTGCGAGCCTGAACTGGTAGTCGCCTTTTGGGATAAGCTGATGGCGAGCGGGCGCTGCAAACCGTGCGGATTGGGATGCCGCGACACGTTGCGTTTCGAAGTAGGCCTGCCATTGTACGGCAACGAGCTGAGCAAGGACATCAGCCCGGTTATGGCCGGATTAAGCATGTTCTGCAAGTTAGACAAGGCCGAATTCATCGGCAAGGATGCCGTAGCCGGACAGAAAGCCAACGGCATAGGCCGGAAAGTAATAGGCATCGAGCTTGCCGAGCACGCCGTTCCGCGTCATGGTTACAACGTAATCTGCGACGGTAAAGTAATCGGTACAGTAACCACAGGCTACCAATCAATCTCCACCCACAAGAGCGTCTGCATGGCATTGGTCGACGCAGCCTACTCAAAATTAGGCACACAGGTTGAAGTACAAATACGTAAGAAGACGTTCGCAGGAACTGTTGTAAAGAAAAGATTCTACGACAAGCATTATAAAAAATAAATATAAGGTTATGTGGTTTTAAGGCCATAAGGTTTTACGGTCATCACCGTAAAAACACAACCTCTAAACCGTATAACCCCAAAACCGTATAACCGAAAAAATTAAATATTATGGCAAAAGTAATTGAAGGACTTTTTTATTCAGAGTCGCACGAGTACGTAAAAGTAGAAGGAGATTATGGCTACATCGGCATTACAGACTATGCCCAAAACGCCCTTGGCAACGTCGTATATGTAGACATGCCCGATGTTGACGACGAAATCGAGGCCGGAGAAGAGTTCGGCGCAGTAGAAAGCGTTAAGGCCGCAAGCGACCTCATCTCTCCGATAAGCGGAAAGGTTGTCGAGGTAAACGACAAATTGGAGGATACGCCCGAGTTGCTCAACCAAGACGCCTACGCAAACTGGATTGTCAAGGTTGAGCTGACCGACAAGGACGAGCTTGACAACCTTATGGACGCAAAGGCTTACGAAGAACACTGCAACAACAATTAAAATTGTTTTCACCAAGTTGCAAGGCCGCAAGCAAGCGGGCATGACCCCGGCTTGCGCCTTGCAACTTAAGTTTTATCCACCACACCCAGTAACCTAAACAAGTAAGACAAAAATGGCATTTAAATATCTTCCCCATACAGAGCAGGACATTAACGAAATGTTGGCGCGTGTGGGAGTAAAGTCGCTTGACGGCTTATATGCAGACGTACCCGAGGAGATTCGCTTCAAGGGTGACTACAATCTGCCCGAAGCCATGAGCGAAGTCGAGATAAGACAGTTTTTCGACGGTTTGAGCCGTAATGACAAACAACTGACATGCTTCGCCGGAGCCGGCGTATACGACCATTACACCCCCTCGATAATACCTTACATCGTGGAACGCTCTGAGTTCCTTACGAGCTACACCCCATACCAAGCCGAGATTTCACAAGGCACGCTCCATTATATCTTTGAGTACCAGACAATGATGGCACGCCTTACAGGCATGGATATTTCAAACGCCTCAATGTACGACGGTACCACGGCTACGGCCGAAGCGGTGATGATGGCCGCAGCCGTAGCCAAGAAAGCCGACACCGTACTTGTATCTGAAACCGTCGACCCGAAAACGGTCGACGTTATAAAGACTTACGCCCACTTTCAAGGCATAGGCATAGAAATCATAAAACAAGACAACGGCGCAACCGACAACAACGGCATTAAAAGCCGCATAAGCAAAGGCGGAGTAGCAGGCGTCGTGGTACAGCAGCCAAACCGCTACGGCATCATCGAGGATTACGACGGACTGGCCGCCGCATGCCATGACAACAAGGCACTGTTAATAATAAACTCAGTGGCAGCTGACCTCGCACTGCTGAAAACCCCTGGCGAATGGGGCGCAGACATCGCCGTTGGCGACGGACAGTCGCTCGGCATTCCGATGTCGTTCGGCGGACCTTACGTAGGATATTTATGCTGCACTGAGAAACTGATGCGCAAAATGCCGGGCCGTATCGTCGGCCAGACAAGCGACAACCGCGGCAACCGTGCGTTCGTACTGACTTTGCAAGCACGAGAGCAACACATCAGAAGACAGAAAGCCACGTCGAACATCTGTTCAAACGAGAGCCTGATGGCTTTGTACGCCACGGTTTACATGTCGGTAATGGGCAAGCACGGACTAAAGGAAGCCGCCGCTTTGTCATACGCAGGGGCGCACTATCTGTGCGACAAACTCATTGCAACAGGCCGATTCCGTTTGTCTTACGACCGTCCGTTCTTCAACGAATTCTGCGTTAAATACGACGGCGACGTCGACGAACTGCGCAAACGGCTCGAAACTGAAGGCATACTCGGCGGCATCAAGACCGGCGACGATGAAATAATGTTTGCCGTAACCGAACGGCGCACTAAGGAAGAAATCGACAAACTCGTTGAACTATCCAAATAAAACCAGAATCATGAACAACAAACTATACGGGAAGCTGATATTCGAGCTTTCCCACGAAGGGCGCAAGGCTTACTCTTTACCGAGCAATAAATATGGCAACTACGAGCTGCCGGCCGACATGAGGCGGCAAGCCGACGCCGAGCTGCCTGAATGCGATGAACTTACAGTTGTGCGCCACTATACCAACATGAGCGGTAACAACTTCGGCGTGGACAACGGCTTCTACCCGTTGGGCAGCTGCACGATGAAATACAACCCCTACATTGACGAGGAAATAGCCGCGCGTCCCGAGTTTACGGCAGTCCACCCGGCACAGCCGGCCAATACATGCCAAGGTGCATTGGCTGTTTATTACAATCTGCAGAAATCGCTTGCTGCGATAACAGGATTGAGTGAATTCACCCTCAATCCGTTCGCCGGTGCGCACGGCGAGCTGACCGGACTGATGATCATCCGCGCTTACCACGAGAGCCGGGGCGACTTCAAGCGTGTGAAAGTAATCGTTCCTGATTCAGCCCACGGCACTAACCCTGCTTCGGCGGCTGTTTGCGGATTAGAAGTCGTCGAGGTAAAGAGTAACGCCGACGGGACAATCGACATCGACCACTTACGCAGCCTGCTCGATGACACCGTGGCTGCAATAATGATGACAAACCCAAACACTCTCGGACTTTTCGAGCCTGGAATACCCGAAATAGCCAAGATTGTGCACGAATGCGGAGCTTTGCTCTACTACGACGGAGCCAACCTAAACCCGATGCTCGGGGCAAGCCGCCCAGGCGACATGGGCTTCGACGTGATGCACATCAACCTACACAAGACTTTCTCGACGCCACACGGCGGCGGAGGTCCAGGCTGTGGTCCGGTAGGCGTAAGGGAAGGACTTGAAAGATTCCTGCCCAAACCAAAAGTCGTAAAAAACGGCGATATGTATGAAATAGAAACCGGCGGCGAAGGCGAGATTCACGTAGGCGCATTCCTCGGCAACTTCGACGTAGCCGTAAAGGCTTACACTTACATTCTCTCGCTCGGCCGTGAGAATATTAAGATGGTCGGCCCGTTGGCAACGCTCAACGCAAACTATATAAAGGAAAGCCTGAAAGACGTTTACGAACTGCCCATTAACGGGCTGTGCAAACACGAGTTCGTGTTCGACGGTCTGAAAGATAAGAGTACCGGCGTAACCACGATGGATGTCGCAAAACGCCTGCTCGACTTCGGTTTCCACGCTCCTACGATATACTTCCCGTTGCTTTTCCACGAGGCAATGATGATTGAACCTACCGAAAGCGAAGGGAAGGACACGATCGACGAGTTCATCAACATCATGCGTGAAATCGCCCGTGAAGCCAAGGAAGAACCTGATTTGGTAAAGAACGCACCGCACAACACCCCGATAGGACGCGTTGACGACGTGCAGGCAGCCAAACATCCAGTTCTTAAATTCTAAAAACGAAAACGCTTCTTGCACCGTAAGGTTATGGGAAATACTGTAAAACTATTATCTACGTACCCATGACCTTACGGTTTTTCATAACAAAGCAAACACAATCAATATAAAAAATGAAATCAGACATCATAATCATAGGCGCAGGCCCGGGCGGTTACCATACTGCGGCATACGCCGCACACCACGGTTTAAGCGTCACAATTTTCGAAAAAGCCGACGTAGGCGGAACTTGCCTCAACTGCGGTTGCATACCGACGAAAGCGCTTTGCCATGACGCAGAGTCAATTGAAGCTGCAACCCGTATATACGGGAACAGACCGGCGGTCGACTTTGACAAAATATCCGAACGCCAGCGCGAAGTAGTATCAAAGCTAAGACAGGGAGTGGAAACAATGATGGCACAACCGGGCATAACGCTCGTCAAAGGCGACGCCGTGCTTAAAGACCAACATACGGTAACCGCCGACGGAGTGGAATATTCTGCCGACAACATCATCATTGCGACAGGCTCACGCCCGAAGATGCCTCCGATTAAAGGCATCGACCTACCCGGGGTTATGACATCCACCGAACTGCTTGCCACCGACGCCCTGCCGAAAAAGCTGTGCATCGTCGGCGCAGGAGTGATAGGACTTGAATTCGCATCGGTTTTCAACACGTTCGGAAGCGAAGTTACAGTGATTGAATACATGAAGGAATGCCTTCCGCCATACGACCAAGACATATCTAAACGTGTGCGCAAGGCCATGGAAAAGCGCGGCATAAAGTTCATAATGCAAGCCGGTGTGAATACTATCGACAACAACGGCGGCGAACTCAGAGTAAGTTATGAATGCAAAGGCAAGGCCGGCGAAACATGCGCCGACGCCGTACTTATAGCAACGGGCCGCGCAGCCAACACTGAAGGGATCGGCCTTGACGGCTTAGGCATAGCCACGGAAAGGGGATGCATCATCGTAGACGACAACATGCGGACCAACGTCGACAACGTTTACGCCGTAGGCGACGTGAACGGACGGTGCATGTTGGCGCACGCCGCAATAATGCAAGGCATGCGCAGCGTAAACCGCATACTCGGCCGGGCCGACGAAATACGGCTTGACGTAATGCCTTCAGCAGTGTTCTCCAACCCTGAAGCGGCCGCCGTCGGGCTGACCGAGGCGCAATGCCGCGAAGCCGGTATGGAATACACCGCACGAAAGACCCCGTTCCGTGCCAACGGCCGTGCCGTGGCCGACGAAGCCGACGGAGGATTAATCAAACTTATAACCAATAACGACGGAACGATTATCGGCTGCCACGTATGCGGTTCGCATGCGGCCGACATCGTGCAAGAAGCCTCGGCGCTGATGTCGCTCGGATGCAAGGCAGACAGACTGCACGACATAACCCACATCCACCCTACCATTGCGGAATTACTGAGAGACTCCGTTGAGAACTGACACACAGCACAATGACAACCCTTTACATAAAGAACATGGTGTGCGACAGGTGCAAGGCAGCCGTCACCAACGTCCTGAAGAACTTAGGACTTACCCCTGTGTCGGTAGAACTCGGCATTGCAAACATAGCCGAAGTAATCGACAAAGGCAAAGTCGACGAGATTAGCTCGGTGCTGAACGACTTGGGCTTTGAACTGTTAGAAGACAAACAAAAGCAGACAATCGACAGAATAAAAAGCGAGATAATCGAACTTGTACACTACCGCGATAATAGGTCTGACGTAAACCTATCAACCTATTTGGCCGACAAACTCGGCACTGATTACAGCGCATTGAGCAAACTGTTTTCCGAGAGCATGGGAATGACGATCGAGAAATATTTCATCCTGCAAAAGATTGAACGCGTGAAGGAACTTATCTTTTACGACGAAATGTCGCTCGGCGAGATAGCAATAAAGATGAACTACTCGAGTACGGCGTACCTCAGCACACAGTTCAAGAGCGTAACGGGAATGACTCCTTCACAGTTCAAGGCCATGCGCAAAAAAGATCTTAAGCAATTGGACAAAGTGGGGGTGTAAGGTTATGCGGGGTGTGAGGTTTTGCGGTTTTACGGTTATACGGTTTTACGGTTATACGGTTATACGGTTGTGAGGTTTTACGGTTATACGGTTGTGAAGTTTTACGGTTATACGGTTGTGAGGTTTTACGGTTATACGGTTGTGAGGTTATATGGTTATAAGGTTAAAATGAATGTCCGCAATCAACATAAATACATACTTCTTCTGAAGAAATCAGTCCTAAGAAGTCGGCAGCATTTTGTCATTCCGGGCCGAGACCCGGAATCCAGAAACCCCATTTATAATAACGTGGCTGAATACATTGGATTCCGGGTCTCGGCCCGGAATGACAAAATGCTGCCGACTTCTTAGAAGAGGACATAGAATTAGGTATAATTGGAGTGATTGCGGATATTCATTTTAACCTTATAACCCCACAACCTCATAACCATGAAACCCTACAACCGCATAACCATTAAACCCTACAACCGTATACCCCCACAACCTCATAACCCAAAAACCGTAAAACCACAAAACCTCATAAATCTTTTCCATAATTCCGTAACACGCCGAAAGTTTGTTTTATGTACTTTTGCACAAAACAAACCCACAAAGAATTATGGAGAAAAAGACAATAGCAGTTATAGGTATGGCGTGCGCAGGATGCGCCGCCAACGTTGAGAGGCGGCTCAACCAGCTTGACGGCATTAAGTCGGCAAGCGTCAACTTCGCCGCACGCACGGCCTTGGTTGAATACGACCCGAAGGCCATTACGCCAAAGACGATGAAAGACGAAATAATCAAAGCCGGTTACGACCTTGTGATCGACGAACACGAATCGGTCGAGACTATCGAGCGGACGGCATACCGCCGCCTCGTTAATAAAGCCTTAACGTCGTGGGTGTTGGCCATTCTTACGATGGGCATTTCCATGAATTGGCTGCACATTGGCGGCCGGGACACGGCCAACCAGACGATGCTCATCCTCGCGTTGTTCAACCTCGCGTATTGCGGAAACATGTTTTACGCCAACACTTTGAAACAACTTAAGCACGGCTCGGCCAACATGGACACGCTCGTGGCCATGAGCACGGCAATATCTTTCGTGTTCAGCGTGTTCAACACGTTTTGGGGCGACTCTTTCTGGGGTTCGCGCGGCATTGAGAACCATACGTATTACGACGCATCCGTAATGATAATAACATTCGTCTTGACCGGCCGCACGCTTGAAGAGAGGGCGAAGAAGAGCACTGCGTCAGCCATACGAGCACTGATGGGACTCGCCCCTAAGACCGCACACCTCGTAAACGGCGACGCCACGGTAGACGTACCGATAGCCACGCTCGAAAAAGGCGACACCATCGAGATACGCCAAGGCGAGAAAGTGCCCGTAGACGGCACCGTAACATCAGGCGAGGCTTACATCGACGAGAGCATGATAACGGGCGAGCCTACGCCGGCCAAGAGGGACACGGGCGACAAGGTGTTCGCCGGAACGATAGTAAAACAAGGCTGCCTGCATTTCCGTGCGCAGCAGGTAGGCACGGAAACAATGCTCGCCCAAATAATAAAAATGGTGCAAGAGGCGCAAGGCAGCAAAGCTCCCGTGCAGCGCGTGGTCGACAAGATCGCGCTCGTGTTCGTGCCGGCGGTGCTTGGCCTGTCGGTGCTTACGTTTATATTATGGTACGCCTGCGGCGGAAGCGCCCTTCTGCCCCATGCCATTCTTTCTGCCGTGTCGGTGCTCGTCATCGCCTGCCCGTGCGCACTCGGATTAGCAACGCCCACCGCACTAATGGTAGGCATCGGCAAGGCGGCGCGCAAGAACATACTGATTAAGGACGCTGCTGCGCTCGAAGAAATCCGCAAAATAGACGCGCTCGTAATCGACAAGACGGGAACGCTGACCATTCCCAACAAAGACGTAGACTTCACCAAGGCCGACGCGCTGTCGCCCGACGAGCGCGAGACGCTGAAACCGCACGCACGCGAGGCCATGCAAGCGCTCAGGCAGGAAGGCATCGAGGTCTACATGATGAGCGGCGACAAGGACGAGGCCGCGCGCTATTGGGCCAGCAAGGCCGGAATCAGCCACTACCGCAGCAAGGTTATGCCGCAAGACAAGGAGGACATGGTAAGGCAGCTGCAGGCCGAAGGCAAGCATGTAGCTATGGTAGGCGACGGCATAAACGACACCCAGGCCTTAGCCGCGGCCGACGTAAGCATCGCAATGGGCAAGGGCACCGACATAGCTATGGACGTGGCGCAAGTAACGCTGATGGGTTCTGACCTTAGGCGCATACCCGACGCAATAAAACTGTCGCGCGCGACGGTAGGCATGATCAAGCAAAACCTGTTTTGGGCGTTCATCTACAACGTTGTCTGCATACCGCTCGCCGCAGGAGTGCCTTACTTATTCGGCGCACACTGGCAGATAACCCCCATGTGGGCCAGCGCACTAATGGCATTCTCGAGCATCAGCGTGGTGCTCAACAGCCTGAGACTTAATTTAATGCACAATGCATAATTCATAATGCATAATAAGGCTGCGCGGTGCGTCTGTCCATATTATACACTATTTCGATGATGCTGTTTGTAAAGTAATGTGTATTGTGGACGGACGCACCGCGCAGCCTTATTATGAATTATGCATTGTGCATTATGAATTATGAATTATGAATTATGCATTATGAATTATGAATTGTGCATTGCTTAAGGCCTTCTTTCCGTCTCCACGGTTACTTGTATGCTGAACTGCGGGTTGAAATTATACTTCACCGCAGCGCCGATGCGGTCGCCGATGCGGTTCATGTCGTAAAGAGGCATGGGCATAGACTTGTTTACAAGCGACTTCTGCCCGAAGATGTAGCCTTCCCAATGCTCGTCGAACTTATATCCGAGCACGGCGTTGATGCCCGCGTCGCGATACGGGTCGTGCGACCAGTAAACATTGTTCATGTAGCCGCCTACGGCAAACGAGAGCTTGTCGGTTATCGGCACGGCATACATCGCCGAGATGCTTTGGGCGAAGCCTGCGCCCTTCCACGGGCTGTCGCCGAACACGGCGAACACCGACGCGCCGAGACTCACGTTGAGCCCCTTGTGCAACTGCCAGTCGTACAGCCCGAACCAACTATACGGATACATGTTGATATACGCCTGGCCGAAGCGGTTGAGCATGGGCAGATGCAAAGAGTCGGCAGGCGCAAGAGCCTCTCCACTGTAACCGTCGTAAACGTACATGTCGGCCGGGGCGTCGCTTCCGCCGATTATTTCCGCCTCGGGCCGGGCCGTATTGACCGTCGCCGAATCGGCCAAAGCCCCAACGGTTTTGACCTCTTGAGCCGCTGCCACCGCGCAAAAGGCTGCGGCGAGAAATATCATAAACGTCCTTTTCATCTTGCATTGAATGTTCTGCAACAGGGGCGCATGCTTCCTCCAAACGCCCACCCGTGTGCATGTTATACCTTACAAATATACGGAATCGACGGCTAACGACAAAGAACCCAATCTTATTTTTTGTCTTTATTATCCTTTCCAGCCTTGCGCTAAAGGTTATTTTACGTCTGTACGGTATAAGACTTACCATTATACAGCCAATACCACATTGCTTAGCGCCAACGCAAAAAGTAACTTCGGTTATGTTTTTTAACGCCATAACGTCATTTGGGGAATGCCCGTCAGAAATCGACAAACAGGGAATGCGCATGCGCCTAAACGCCCCTTCAAACAAGAAAAACAAGCCCCGGCAACGCATTTAACGGCAAAGCGCAAGGTAAAAGGCCATGTATTGCAAGCCCATCGGCAGCCTTTCGCCCGACGGTTTGCCGCAAACAACGCTCCCAAACGCGGCTTATTGGCGGCCGAAAAGCATCATTCGGCGCATAAAAACGGCGCCACCCGTTGCACATTCCAGCGCAAAAAGACGTAACACACTGGCGCACAGCCGATAGCGTTTGCACGCCGTTTTCGGCGTTATTTCAGCCCGACGGTTTCCCTTTTCGGAAAAAGCCAGGATAAGAGCGTCAACGTTTTCCAAAAAGAAAGCAAAGCCGGCGATACGGCGTCATAATGTAAAAGCCGCAAAAGCGGCGGTAAGGCAGGCAGAAAAATAAAACCATGCCAACTCTTGCCACATTTAAAGGAAATGCTTAACTTTGCATAAACAACATACTATTACATCGACCTATGAATTTCTTTAAGGCATTGTTCGGCGGAAAGGAAGAGAATCCGGAGGACAAGAAAAAAGCGGAAGAGGAGAAGAATTTCGACGTTCTGAAATACGACGGAGTGCGCGCCCTGCGCTCGGGACGGCACGACTACGCCATTAAATGCTTCACGCATGCGCTCCAGATGAAAGAGGATTTGGAGATACGCGACTATCTCTCGCAGGCGCAGATACGCGCCGACATTCTGCCCGAGGCTTACGACAACCTGATGAAAATATCCGAGGCTCAGCCCGACAACGTGCAAGTGTACGTCCGCATGGCCAACGTGGCATACATGATGGAGAACTATACGGCTATGGCCGAAGCCTGCGAGAAGGCGATAATGGTCGACGCGGACAACGCCGAGGCCACCTACCTCTACGCCAAGGCGTGCATAGGGCACGGCGACACGACCAACGCCGTGGCCATGCTGACAAAGGCCGTAACGCTGAAGCCCGACTACGCCGAGGCTTACCTGCTGCGCGGCGAGACGCTGCTCGGGGCTGGGGAAACGGCCGAAGCCGGCGAAGACGCCGACCGTCTGCTGAAAGACTTTCCCGAAAACGAAGACGTACTGATGCTTAAGGCGCGCGTGGAGAAGGCCAAGGGCAACACCGCCGAGGCGATAGCATTGTTCGGCAAGGTGGTCGACGCCAACCCGTTCCGCGCCGAAGCCTACCGCGAACGGGGCGAACTGCGCATCGCCACGGGCGACGAAAGCAACGGCAACGACGACCTGAAGCACGCTGCCGAACTGGCGGACAACAACGACGGCAACGCCGACGGCGAAGACATAGCCAAGAAAGTGAACGACGCATATAAGAACATAAACCCGATGGGGCTGTAAATCACACATCCTCTTCTCAGAAGTCTGCAGGTAATCGTCATTCCGGGCGTAGACCCGGAATCCAGTAAGCATCCATTTATAATAATGAAGTTGTATACATTGGATTCCGGGTCTACGCCCGGAATGACGATTACCTGCCGACTTCCGAGAAGAGAATGTATGATTAAGCTGATTGAGGATATTCTTGTTAATTTAACAACCTCTTTCTTGCACAATTCAAACAAAAGTGTTACTTTTGCAACGAAATAATTAAAACAGCAGCAATGAACAAGCAAAACGCATCTTTCTTTAGCTTTTACTTTTACTTTGCAAGGAATTGTGAAGCGGGAAGTTGCGTGTAAATTTCAACTTAAGAACAAGGTAATCTTCAAGTAAGATACGACAAAGTCCCGCTTCACCACAATGAGGCGGGACTTTCAGTTTCAGCAAACATGACAAAAAAGGATATATGAAGAGAATAGCAATACAAGGCTCAATCGGGTCGTTCCACGACATAGCGGCCCACCAGTACTTCGAAGGCGAGCAGATACAGCTTATCTGCTGCTCTACGTTCGAGCAAGTGTTCGACAGCATCAAGCGCGACCCCACCGTCATCGGAATGCTCGCAATCGAGAACACCATAGCCGGCTCGCTGCTGCACAACTACGAACTGCTGCGCAACTCAGGCACTACGATCGTAGGCGAGCACAAGCTCCACATCGAGCACAGCATCTGCTGCCTGCCCGAAGACTCGTGGGATACTATCAAGGAGGTGCACTCCCACCCCGTCGCCCTTATGCAGTGCCGCGGCTTCTTGGCCGGCCATCCCGAGCTGAAAGCCGTCGAAGCATCAGACACCGCAGGCGCGGCAAAGCTCATTTCAGAGCAGCAGTGCCGCGGCTGGGCGGCAATATGCAACGCCTCGGCCGCGCGGCTCTACGGCATGAAGATACTGCAAGAGTCGATAGAGGACAACAAGCACAACTTCACACGCTTCCTCGTTGTGAGCAATCCCAACAAGGCAGACTTCCTACGGCCGCTCGACAAGGCCAACAAAGCCAGCCTCGTTTTCTCGCTTCCGCACGAAGAAGGCAGCCTGTCGCAGGTGTTGAGCATACTCTATTTCTATAAAATCAACCTCACGAAGATACAGTCGCTGCCTATCATCGGCCACGAATGGGAATACATGTTCTACGTCGACGTTACCTTCGACAACCTCATCCGCTACCGCCAAAGCATAGACGCGATAATGCCGCTTACAAGGGAACTTAAAGTAATAGGAGAATACCAAGATGACGGAAAACAACCTACCATACAACATAAGGCCGGCTGACAGGCTATCGGCAGTAAGCGAATACTACTTCAGCCGCAAGCTGAAGGAGGTGGCCAAGCTAAACGCCGAGGGTAAGGACATAATCAGCCTTGCCATAGGCAGCCCCGACATGCCGCCCTCTAAGGCTACGGTCGACAAGCTGTGCGAGGTGGCGCGCCTGGACGACGCCCACGGATACCAGCCCACAATGGGCACTCCCGAGCTGCGCCAAGCCATGACCCGATTCTACAAACGCTGGTACGGAGTAAGCCTCGACCCACAGACCGAGATACAACCGCTCATCGGCTCGAAGGAAGGAATACTCCACGTAACGCTCGCCTTCGTAAATCCGGGCGACAAGGTGCTCGTTCCCAACCCAGGTTATCCTACCTACACGTCGCTCAGCCGGATACTCGGAGCCGAGGTGGTGAACTACGGCCTCAACGAAAACGACGGCTGGCAGCCCGACTTCGACGAGCTTGAGCGCACTGACTTGACCGGCGTCCGCCTGATGTGGACCAACTATCCCAACATGCCGACGGGCGCTCCGGCGCGCATGGAGACATACGCCAAGCTCGTCAGTTTCGCCCAGCGGCACGGCATTGTGGTAGTGAACGACAATCCGTATTCGTTCATCCTCAACGATAATCCTGTCTCGCTGCTGCAAGTGGAAGGCGCAAAAGACTGCTGCATAGAGTTCAACTCGATGAGCAAAAGCCACAACATGCCCGGCTGGAGGGTCGGCCTATGTGCCTCTAACGCAACGTTCATCAGCTGGATTCTTAAGATCAAGAGCAACATCGACTCTGGAACGTTCCGCGGAATACAGCTCGCCGCAGCCGAAGCATACAACAACAGTGATGAATGGCACCGCCGGGCGAATATTGAAACTTACCGCCGGCGCCGCCGTTTGGCCGAACTTATAATGCAGGAGCTTGGCTGCACGTATGACGAACGCCAAGTCGGGATGTTCCTTTGGGGGCGTATTCCCGACCAATATGCCGACGCCGAGGAGCTGACCGAAAAGGTTCTGCACGAAGCCCGAGTGTTCATCACGCCGGGATTCATCTTCGGCAGCAACGGCAGACGCTACGTCCGCATATCCCTTTGCGCCAAGGACGAAAAGATAGAAGAAGCCCTCGGGCGCATAAAGAACATGACAAAGCAATAACAAATCAAAACGGAAATATCATGGAACTTGAATTACAACCGCTCAACCTGCCGAGCGATAAAGAACGGCTGACGGTCATAGCCGGCCCGTGTTCGGCCGAAACAGAAGAACAAGTTATGTCAACCGCCATGCAATTGGCCTCGAAAGGCTGCCACATATTCCGCGCCGGAGTGTGGAAACCGCGCACGAAGCCGGGCGGATTCGAGGGCAACGGCGAAATGGCACTGCCGTGGCTGCAACGCGTGAAGGAAGCAACGGGCATGCTCGTGGGCACCGAGGTGGCCACGCCCGAGCACGTAGAACTGGCCCTGAAGTACGGCATCGACATACTGTGGATAGGCGCACGCTCGTCGGCCAACCCCTTTGCGGTGCAGGCGATAGCCGATAGTCTGCGTGGAGTAGACATCCCCGTGTTGGTGAAAAACCCCGTAAACCCCGACATCGAGTTGTGGATCGGCGCAATGGAGCGCATCAACCAGGCCGGCGTTAAACGCCTTGCGGCCATACACAGGGGCTTTTCAAGCTACGACAAGAAGATCTACCGCAACCTGCCCATGTGGCAGATACCGATTGAATTGCGCCGAAGGATACCCGATTTGCCCATATTCTGCGACCCCAGCCACATCGGAGGGCGGCGCGAGTTAGTGGCTCCGCTGTGCCAGCAGGCTATGGACCTCGGCTTCGACGGCCTGATAATCGAGAGCCACTGCGACCCCGACAAGGCATGGAGCGACGCCAAGCAGCAGGTGACCCCCGACGTGCTCGACTACATATTGAGCCTGCTCGTCATCCGCGACGAGACCGTTACCACTGAGGGAATAACCACCCTGCGCCGCCAAATCGACGAACTCGACAACCAGCTCATGGAGACTTTGGCCAAGCGGATGCGCGTTTGCCGTGAGATAGGCCAGTATAAGAAGGAACACAACATGACAGTGTTGCAGACATCCCGTTACAACGAGATTCTTGACAAGCGTGGGGCGCAAGGCGCTTTGTGCGGAATGGATCCGTCGTTCGTCAAGACCGTGTTCGAAGCCGTGCACGAAGAGTCGGTAAGGCAGCAAATGGAGATAGTGAATAAATGATTTATTAAGGAGAGAAGGAGGAAGGAAGGGAGAAGTAAGTAGATATGAAATGATTATATGTGAACACCGTCCCAGCAAACAAAAATTACCATATTAGGCATTTCTACTTACTCCTTTACTCCCCTACTCCTTACTACTAAAAACACAACACCATGCGGATATTAGTATTAGGAGCAGGCAAGATGGGCAGTTTTTTCCTCGACCTGCTCAGTTTCGAGCACGAGACTGCCGTATATGAGAAGAACCCCGAGCGGCTGAGGTTCACCTTTAACACGCTCAGGTTCACTACTATGGAAGAGATAGAAGAGTTCAAGCCCGAGTTGGTAATCAACGCCGTAACCGTAAAATACACCCTGACGGCGTTTGAAGAGGTAATCCCCCATCTGCCGACGGACTGCATAATAAGCGACATCGCGTCGGTTAAGACCGGCCTGAAAGACTTCTACGCAGGGTGTGGCCGCCGCTACGTGTCTACCCACCCGATGTTCGGCCCGACGTTCGCAAACCTGAACCAGCTCAGCCACGAGAACGCGATAATAATCAACGAGGGCGACTACATGGGCCGCATTTTCTTCAAAGACCTTTACCAAAGGCTCGGCCTGAGCATCTACGAATACTCTTTCGAGGAGCACGACAAGACCGTTGCCTACTCGCTTAGCATCCCGTTCGTAAGCACTTTCGTATTCGCCGCCGTGATGAAGCACCAAGACGCGCCGGGCACAACGTTCAAACGCCACCTAAACATTGCCAAAGGCGTATTGAGCGAGGACGACTATCTGCTGCAGGAAATACTCTTCAACCCGTACACTTCCGAGCAAGTAGAGCACATACGCACCGAACTTAAGGACCTGCTCGGCATCATCGAGCGTAAAGACGAGCAAGGCATGACGGCGTATCTAACCAAGATACGCGGCAACCTTAAGGAAAACATTTGAATTAAGAGTTAAAAAACGAAGTTCAGCGTTAAGCTAATCACGAATTAAGAAAATGCGGCATTGCGGAATAAACAATCGTTGATTGTTCATTCTTAATTATTCATTTTTAATTCAACCATATAGATTTTTCATTTTTAATTTTTCGTTTTCAACTTAAAACCATGAGCCTTCCGTTGTTCCTCGTATCGCTGTTCACGTTCGTAGAGCTTAACTGCGAAAATCTGTTCGACTGCCGCCACGACAGCCTGAAAGAAGACCTTGAGTTCACGCCCGACGGCGGACGGCGCTGGACCGAGCGCAAATACTGGGACAAACTGAACAACACGGCGAAGAGCATAATATCGTGCGGCACCGACGGCGACGACTGGCACACACCCGACTTGATAGCCTTGTGTGAGGTTGAGAACGACAGCGTGATGCGCGACCTAACAAAACGGTCGTTGCTGAGGAATGCCAATTACGAATACCTTATGACCTCATCGCCCGACGTGCGCGGCATCGACGTCGCCCTTGTCTACCATCCGGGCAGGTTCTCGCCCGTCCGCCATTACCCTATACGCATAAAACCGGTTGAAGGCATGCGACATACGCGCGACATACTATACGCCGCCGGCCGCATAATTACGGGCGACACGCTGCATGTGTTCGTAGTCCACGCGCCGAGCCGCTACGGCGGAGAGCGGCGCACAAGGCCCCACCGCAGGCTCGTTGCCGACAGGCTCTGCGAGGCGGTAGACTCGCTCTTGGCCGTGAACGCTTCGCCGAAGATCATCATCGCAGGCGACTTCAACGACGGCACTGACGGCGAAGCGGTGTCCATGCTGGAACGGAAAGGGCTGACCGACATATCCGCAAAAGCCAAAGGACGCAACGGCGCCGAGGGCACATACAAATATAAAGGCCGGTGGGAACGCATCGACCATATCATAGTAAGCCCCGACTTGGCGGCCGTCTTGCTTGAATGCAGGGTGAACGACGCGCCGTTCATGCTCGAAAGCGACGACAAATACGGCGGAGTACAACCCTTCAGGACATACCGCGCGTGGAAATACCGCAACGCCTTCAGCGACCATCTGCCACTCGTTGCACGCTTCAAATTGGGACGATAAACAACACGCTGAAAAACCGGACGCCTACCGGCTGATTCCAAAAGGCAACCTTTCGGCTTGCAAAATGCCGTCTTTTACGCCGCAAAAGGCCACCTTTCAGGCCATAAAAGACGACCTTTTACAACACATTGGGTATCAACACTTTACGCAAGCAACTAAAAACAACAGGAAATATGGGTAAAATCAAGCTATTCATCACACTTAACACGCTGTTCATCGCAGTTGCGCAAGCTCTGGCGCAAGGGCCAAACGGCACAGGCACTTACTATCAAAACGCCGACGGAACAAAAGGCCGGGCACTGAAAACGGCCCTTTCGGAGATAATAAAAGTACACGAAGAATTGGGCTACGGCAGCCTGTGGGAAGCCTTCATGACAACCGACAGGCGCGACGACGGCTTCGTATGGGACATGTACTCAGGCGTAACCGACTACGAGTTTGTAACTTCGGGCACAAATTACAAGGCCGAAGGCGACTGCTACAACCGCGAGCACTCCATGCCCAAAAGCTGGTTTGACGACGAACGGCCGATGTACACCGACCTCGTACACCTAATCCCGACCGACGGATACGTGAACGGCAGGCGCAGCAACTATCCCCTCGGCGAAACCGACTCGCCCACTTACACGTCAGCCGGCGGCTTCAGCAAGCTCGGCCCGTCGTCGGTCGAAGGCTACAACGGCATCGTGTTCGAGCCCAACGACGAATACAAGGGCGACTTCGCGCGCATTTATTTCTACATGGTGACGTGCTATGAAGACAGTGTCGGCACATGGGAGAGCGACATGCTGGCCGGCAACGACTACCCGGCGTTCACCGAGTGGGCGCTCGACATGCTGCTGCGCTGGGCCGGGGAAGACCCCGTAAGCAAGAAAGAGACCGACCGCAACGAGGCCGTCTACGCCCTGCAAGGCAACCGCAACCCATACGTAGACTATCCGGGACTCGAGCAATACGTATGGGGAGACAAGCAAGACGTCGCTTTCAGCTACGATGATTACTCAACGGGAATAACCGTCACCGTAGCCGAAAAAGCAATTCCTACCGTCGACGTATACACCGTTACGGGCGTGAAGGTGCGCTCAAGCGTCGACCGCGGCAATGCCACCGACGGCCTTAAGCAAGGAGTATATATCATCGGAAATAAGAAATACGTCGTAAGATAATTGATAATTGATGGTTGGGAATGGGGAATTATGATTACTCTTATCGGTTTTAACCCTTGGATAAGTAAAAAAGGTAATCATAATTCCCCATTCACAACTCTCCATTCCCAATTGAATCAACCGTGGTTACGGTCGATAACCGTGCCGTTAGCCTGGTGGGTTGCGAGCACGAGAACCTCGGCTATCTGCACATGTGCCGGCGCGTTAGCGGCGTAGAAGGCAACGTCGGCAATGTCGTCGCCGGTCAACGGGCGTATGCCTTTATACACGTTGTCGGCCCGTTCTTGGTCGCCGTGAAAACGGACGACGCTGAAATTAGTCTCAACCAATCCCGGTTTGACGTTCGTAACGCGCACGGCGGTATGCGCAACGTCTATGCGCAGTCCGTCGGTGATGGCCTTCACGGCCGACTTAGTCGCACAATAAACGTTACCCCCGGCGTAAGCGGCGTCGCCGGCAACCGAACCAATGTTGATTACGTGCCCACTATTGCGCTCCACCATGCCCGGAACTATCAGCCGGGTCATGGTCAGCAGCCCCTTGATGTTAGTGTCGATCATGGCCTCCCAGTCGTCTATGTCGCCCTCGTATTCCTTGTCGAGTCCGAGCGCAAGCCCTGCGTTGTTGATCAGCACGTCGACAACGGCCCATTTCCCGGTAAGCGACGCCACCGCCGCCTGCGCCGCCTTGCGGTCGCGGATGTCGAATCTTAGTGCCGTAACGTCAGCCCCGCGCTGCCTGGCCTGCAGTTCGACGGCCTTCAACTTTTCCTCGTTGCGCCCGGTAAGGATAAGGTCGTATCCTCCCTCGGCAAACCTCCTGGCGCATGCTTCGCCTATTCCGCTCGTTGCGCCGGTAACCAATGCAATCTTTCTTTCCATGATTTTAATGATTTATTGTGCAATAAAGAAGTAAGTGGAAAAGGGGTAAAGTAAATATGTTTTTATGACTTTCACTCGTATTTTCATATCAACCCATATTTACCTTACCCCTTTTCCACTTACCCGGTTACTACCGTTTCAATTCAAACAGTATCTGCAAGATGCGCTCCGCGGTGCGCCCGTCCCAGCGGTCGGGCAGCGCACACTTCTTCCATCGCCCCTCTACGATGCGTGAAACGGCGTCGGCCAGCTTGTCGGCGTTCTCTCCCACCAACTCGTTCGAGCCTACTTTCACCGTCTCGATATGCTCTGTATAGCTGTTAAGAGTCGCGCAGGGCACGCCGTTGAACGTAGCTTCCTCGGCAACATTACCCGAATCGGTAACTATTCCCTTAGCGTTGGCCGTAAGATAGCCGAACTCCAAGTAGGTCAAAGGCTCTATGATGAAGAAGTTTGGGTAGCCTTCAACAAGCGGCCTGACAACCTCGGCCGCCGCAGGACGCAACGGTGCTACGACCGTTACGCCGCCTGCCGCACGGCACATGGCCGTGAGCATAAGCCCGAGGTTTGCCTTATCGGCAAGCAGAGCCTTGCGGTTGAGCGTGAATACGACGTACTCTTTCTCTTTGAGGGGCAGCCCGTCGAACACGGCCGGACGGACGAGCCGCGAGCGGTTGAAGCGCAACGAGTCCATCAGGATGTTGCCTACCATGTAGACTTGCGACAGCTCCGCGCCCTCGCGGCTCACGATGCTGTTGCTTCCCATGCCCGCAGTGAAGAGAAGGTCGGAAAGCCCGTCGATGACGAGACGGTTGATTTCCTTCGGCATCCTGATGTCGAACGAGCGCGTGCCCGCCACGAGATGGGCAAGCGTAAGCCCGTGTTTCTTGGCGACTATGGCCACGGCCATGGTCGAGGCGAGGTCGTCTACTACTATTACGACGTCTGCCGGCGTGGCGTCGAGATACTTCTCGAACTCCGACATTACGCGCCCCGTCAGCTCGTTGAGGTTGCTGCAGTCTACGCCGAGGTACACGTCGGGGGCGCTTATGCCCAAATCGGCGTAGAGGGAAGGCTCTATCGTGGGGTCGTTTTCAGCCCCGGTGTAAACCAACTTGAAGTCAACGGCCCTGCCGTCCTCCTTAGCCGAGGCCACGGCACGCACCAATGGAGCGACCTTTATGAAGTTGGGCCGAGCTCCGGCAACGATACATATATTCAACATTTTCCTTTATCCTTTAATTGAAAATGGAGAGTTGGAATCTGAAAATTATGATTACCATGCTCCCGTTCATGCTTTAACAGGGCAAAGGTAATCATAATTTTCAAATCCCAACTCTCTATTTCCGGTTAAAATCACTCTGACTTGAACAAATCCTTGATGCCGCCGATGCTGCCCATAAGGTTGGTAGCTTCGTATGGCAGGTAGACGGTCTTGGTCTTGTCGCCCGTGGCCACTTCCTCAAGCATCTGTATGTATTTCTGCGCCAACAGGTAGTTTGCCGGGTTGGTGCTCTTGCCTACGGCCTCGGTTATCTTCTCTATGGCTATCGCCTCGGCCTCGGCCTTGCGTATTCGGGCCTGCGCTTCGCCCTCGGCATTGAGTATTGCCATCTGCTTGTCGGCCTCGGCCTTGTTGATTATGGCCGTCTTCTCGCCCTCCGACTTAAGTATGGCGGCGGCCTTCTCGCCTTCGCTTGTAAGTATGGTGGCGCGCTTGTTGCGCTCGGCCTGCATCTGTTTCTCCATTGCCTGGAGGACGCTCTCGGGCGGAGTGATGTCCTGCAGCTCGACGCGGTTCACCTTGATGCCCCACTTGTTGGTGGCGTCGTCGAGCACGGCGCGCAGCTTTGTGTTGATGGTGTCGCGCGAAGTGAGCGTCTGGTCAAGCTCAAGCTCGCCTATGATGTTGCGCAGCGTCGTCTGCGTCAGCTTCTCTATGGCGTTGGGCAGGTTGCTTATTTCGTAGACGGCCTTGAACGGGTCGACTATCTGGAAGTACAGCAAGGCGTTTATCTGCGTCTGAACGTTGTCCTTGGTGATGACGTTCTGCTTGTCGAAGTCGTACACTTGTTCGCGCAAGTCGATAGAGTCGGTATATACGTACCTGCCCCGGCGTATGGAGACTATCTCCTTGGCACGGTCGATGAAGGGGATTATTACGTTGATGCCGGGCTTCAACGTGGCGTAATACTTGCCGAGACGCTCTATTATCTTGGTCTCGGACTGCGGGATGATGACAAGGCTTTTCTTAACCAGCACCAACGCACAGATTACTAATGCGATAAGAACGTAAATGAAGATGTCCATATTTTTATAGTTTTAAGTTGACAAGTAACAAGCAGACGAGCAGACAAGGAAATTACCCAAGCAACAAGTTTTACGAACGCAAACAAACAGAATCAAATCTCCTTGTCTGCTCGTCTGCTTGTCGCTTGTCTGCTATTCACACTTTCTCCACTGTTATTATTATGCTCTCACGGCCTACTACGCGGACGTTTTGGCCGAGAGGGACGTAGGAACCGTCGGCGGAAACTGCCTTCCAGTCGTCGCCGTCGATGGCCACGCGGCCGTAACCGCCCTGCTCTATGGCCTCGCTAACGCGGCCGACGCGCCCCATCAGGGCGTCGGCGTTGCTCGGCCTTTCGCGCCGCCTGCCGTGCAGCCACTTGACGAGCCGCGGCCTGAGGAAGAACAGGGAGAGTACCGACACGACGGCGAAAATCTCCAGCTGGACCGTGAACCCGGCCCCCAAGGCAGCCACCACCGTCGAAACGAGGGCGCCTATGGAGAAGCACAATATGAAGAAGTCGCCCGAAGTGACCTCGAGTATCAGGCAAAGCAGGACTACGAGCGCCCAGAATTGCCACAAATTGGCAGTAAAATAATCAATCATCCGTTAGTGTTTTTTACCTTTACCGAGCCGCCACGGCCTTGCGCCGACGCCGTATCCGCATAGCCGGAACACCTTGCAGGCACGCAGCCTTACGACCCGTCATTACATCTGCGAAGATAAACAATTTTATCGGTTTCGGCAAGAAATAGCGCAACTTTTTTCTTATCATGCCGCAATAACAACAAAAATGTCACAATCCGCCCTGCTTAAGGCCATACCAGGAAGCCGCATCAGGAACGAGACATTACGCTAACCCGTAACGCATTGATAATCAGCAGCCTTGCAAAAGGCATCCTTTTGCAGCCTAAAAGGCAGCCTTTCGGGCGGTAAAAGGTTACCTTTTGCAGCCTAAAAGGTTACCTTTTATACGGCGACGGTCGGCAACGGGCGGAATATCCATGTAAGAACGGCCATGCCGGTTACGGCTACGGCCACGGCGAACGACGCCACGCAACATGCTGAAAGCCGACTTCACAGCCGGCTTTCAGCAGTTATACAAAAACATTATGAATTTTATTTAGCGAACAAGATTTCAGAAAATAAGTTTATCACGCTAATAAGAAGTATCCCGGAAACAATCCGACACGCAGGCCGTAGGAAACAAGTCACTGCGCCTGTTTGCAGTCGCGGCACTTGCGTTCGCAATATCTCTCGCACTGGGCACAGATGTCGTATCCGAGCATTGCGCCGAGGATGAAGTCCTCTTCCGGCGAAAGCATGTTCAACGGCCTGTTTAACATAAGGCGGACAGCGTCGAGGCATTCCTTACGGCCGAAGAAAAGGTTCATACGGTCGTTGCCTACGGGGTAGATAACATAGCTGATGTTCTGCCGTTTCAAACGGGCCGTCGCATACTCTACGTATTTCTTGTTAAAAGTAAACAAAACCATTTGTCTCACGCCTTTCTTAAATTCGTAGATATGGTTCACCAGCACCTTCATGTCCGGCGGCATTATTTCGGTCTGCATACGGCTGTCCTCCTTACAAGTTATGGTTGAAAATCAGAGAGAGTCTTTTATCCCGGCAATCCACGCGTCGATGCGCGCGTCGGTCTTGTCGTCCTCGTTCACGTCGTCGAGGGCCAAGCCTACGAACTGTCCGTCGACTACGGCGGCGGAATCGTCGTAAGTGTAACCGTCGGTAGGAACCTGCCCTACGAATCTTACGCCGCAGCCCTTAAGGTTCTCGTAAATCTCGCCTATGGCGGCGCAGAACGTGTCTCCGTAAGACTCGCAGTCGCCGCAACCGAACAGCGCGACGGTCTTTCCCTCAAGGTCAGCCCCCTTCAGTTTCTCTAATCCGTCGTACCAGTCGTCCTGAAGTTCGCCCGCTCCCCACGTCGAAGTGCCGAGCAGCAGGTTGCGGTAGGCGCCGACGGTGTCGGCGGAGATGTCCGCCACGTCGTAAACATCAGATGAAGCTAGGCCGAGCCTGCCGGCTATCTTCGCGGCGATGGCCTGGCACGTCCCAGTCGAGGAACCGTAAATTATACACGTCTTATCCATATTAATTGCATTTTAAGATTGTCATTTATTTACGCTTGCAAAGTTAGCGCAAAACAAGCTACGCCGCAATACCTAAAAATAGGGTTTCAGCAAATACCTAAAAATAGGTAAGCGCAAGGCCGGGCGTGGCGCTCCGCGCGCCGTAACTTACGCTGCAAAGCGGCGGCACGGCCGCGCGCCCACCCCATTTTAGCCGCACAAAAACATTAATCTTACTTAATCATTCGTCTATATCGACAATAATTTGTATTTTTGCAGAAAATAACCTACGCAAAGGCAGGCAAGACACGGTTGAGTGGAATCCGAGGAAGGCTTGCCGCAAAGACATGCAAGCGTAGCATTTTTTGATTCAACAAAGAACATTTTCAAATATGAACGTTTTAGAACTAAGTGAACAGGAAATTGGCAGACGCCAAAGCCTTGAAGAACTACGCGCAATGGGCATCGACCCGTATCCTGCGGCAGAGTATCCCACTAACGCATTCTCAACAGACATAAAGGCGGAATTCAACGACGACGAGCGCCGCGAGGTGTGCATAGCCGGACGCATGATGAGCCGCCGCGTAATGGGAAAGGCGGCGTTCGCCGAACTGCAAGACTCGAAAGGAAGGATACAAGTTTACATAACACGCGACGACATTTGCCCCGGAGAGGACAAAGACTTATATAACAAGGTATTCAAGAAACTGCTCGACATAGGCGACTTCATCGGCGTCAAGGGCTTCGTGTTCCGCACGCAGACCGGCGAAATCAGCGTCCACGCACAAGAGCTGACGCTGCTCTCGAAGAGCCTCAAGCCGCTGCCGATAGTGAAATACAAGGACGGAGTGGCTTACGACAAGTTCGACGACCCCGAACTGCGCTACCGCCAAAGGTACGTAGACCTCGTAGTGAACGACGGCGTAAAATACACATTCATGCAACGCGCAACCGTGATAAGGACCATCCGCCGCGTGCTCGACGAGGCCGGATACACCGAGGTCGAGACGCCTACGCTGCAGACCATAGCCGGCGGAGCGAGCGCAAGACCGTTCATAACCCACTTCAACGCGCTCGACACCGACATGTACATGCGCATCGCAACCGAGCTTTACCTCAAAAGGCTGATTGTCGGCGGATTCGAGGGTGTGTACGAAATCGGCAAGAACTTCCGCAACGAAGGCATGGACCGTAACCACAACCCCGAGTTCACATGCATGGAGCTGTACGTACAGTACAAGGACTACAACTGGATGATGTCGTTCACCGAGAAACTGCTCGAGACTGTTTGCATAGCCGTGAACGGAAAGCCCGAACGCGAGATAGACGGAAATATAGTCAGCTTCAAGGCGCCATACCGCCGTCTGCCCATACTCGAGGCAATAAAGGAGAAAACGGGTTACGACCTTACGGGCATGGACGAGGCACAGATACGCGAGGTATGCAAGAAGCTCAATATGGAAATAGACGACACGATGGGCAAGGGAAAGCTAATCGACGAAATCTTCGGAGAGTTCTGCGAAGGCACGTTCATACAGCCTACGTTCATCACCGACTACCCCGTCGAGATGAGCCCGCTGACAAAGATGCACCGCTCGAAGCCCGGACTGACCGAAAGGTTCGAGCTCATGGTGAACGGCAAGGAGCTTGCCAACGCATACTCGGAGCTTAACGACCCGATAGACCAAGAGGAACGCTTCAAGGAACAGATGCGCTTAGCCGACAAGGGCGACGACGAAGCCATGATCATAGACCAAGACTTCCTACGCGCCCTGCAATACGGCATGCCGCCCACAAGCGGCATAGGCATAGGCATAGACCGCCTTGTAATGCTCATGACGGGCAAGACATACATACAAGAGGTGCTCTTCTTCCCACAGATGCGCCCCGAAAAGAAAGCCCCCAAGAGCAGCAACGAGGAATGGGCGGCAGTAGGAGTGCCCGAAGAATGGGTGCCCGTGCTCAACAAGTGCGGCTACTACCTCGTCGGAGACATAAAAGAAGTGAATCCGCAAAAGCTCCAAATGGACGCGTGCGGAGTAAACAAAAAATACAAGTTAGGCTACGAGAATCCGAAGGTCGACGAGTTCGCCAAATGGATAGAAGCGGCAAATAAAATTGAAAATTCATAATTGTAAATGGAGAATTATGATTACCTTTGTCGGTGCCGGACAGCATCGGCCCGCTAAATAAAGAGGTAATCATAATTCCCAATTACCAATTCTTAATTCTCAATTTAGGAAACAATGTTCGACTGCGGAAGAATAGCGATTATCGGCGGTGGCAGCTGGGCCACGGCAATAGCCAAGATAGTGGTGGCACACACCCACCACATAGGGTGGTATATGCGCCGCGACGACCGCATTGAGGACTTCAAACGCTTGGGGCACAACCCCGCATACCTGACGAGCGTACACTTCAACATAAGCGAGATTGACTTTTACAGCGACATAAACAAGGTCGTACAATCGCACGACACGCTGATATTCGTCACGCCGTCGGCATACATCAAGAACCACTTGAAGAAGTTGAGGACAAGGATCAAGGACAAGTTCGTCGTAACGGCAATCAAGGGCATCGTGCCCGACGAAAACCTCGTATGCTCGGAATACTTCCACCATGTGTACGACATACCTTACGAGAATCTTGCCTGCTTGGGCGGACCGTCGCATGCCGAAGAGGTGGCGCTTGAACGATTGTCGTACCTCACCGTAGGCTGCAGCGACCGCGACAAGGCCAAAGCCTTCGCCGACGCGCTGGCATGCGACTACATAAAGACAAAAATAAGCAGCGACGTCATCGGAATTGAGTACGCATCGGTACTTAAAAACGTCTATGCAATAGCGGCGGGAATCTGCAACGGCCTGAAATACGGCGACAACTTCATGTCAGTACTGATGGCCAACGCCGTACAAGAAATGTCGCGCTTCCTCAAGTCGGTTTATCCGCTCGACCGCAACATCACGGATTCCGTCTACCTCGGCGACCTGCTCGTAACAGGATACTCCAACTTCTCGCGCAACCGCACGTTCGGCACAATGATAGGCAAAGGCTACAGCGTGAAAAGCGCGCAGATAGAAATGGAAATGATAGCCGAAGGGTATTTCGGCACGAAGTGCATGAAGGAAATAAACCGCCACTGGCACGTCAACATGCCGATACTCGACGCCGTGTACAACATACTCTACGAACGAATCAGTCCGCAAATAGAAATTAAATTATTAACCGATTCTTTCAGGTAAAGAATCATAATACCTATAACAAATGAAAAATATCTCATTAGACGTAACAAAAGCTACAAAGTTCCTCGCTGAAGGAACCGTAAAGGCTTACGAACCGAAAGTCAAGGCCGCGCAAGAGGCTTTGGAAAACGGCACATGCCCGGGCAACGACTTCCTCGGCTGGCTCCACCTGCCGTCGTCGATCACGCCTGAGTTCCTGAAGGAAATACAGGACTGCGCCGACACACTGCGCCAAAACTGCGAGGCAATCGTTGTGGCCGGCATCGGCGGAAGCTACCTCGGAGCGCGCGCCGTAATCGAGGCGTTGGGCAATTCGTTCGCATGGCTTGTCGGCGACAAGAAGAATCCTACAATCCTCTTCGCCGGCAACAACATAGGCGAGGACTATCTTTCCGAGCTCACAGAATACCTGAAAGGCAAGAAGTTCGGCGTAATAAACATATCAAAGTCAGGCACTACGACGGAGACGGCACTCACATTCCGCCTGCTTAAGAAGCAGTGCGAAGACCAACGCGGCAAGGAAGAGGCCAAGAAGGTCATCGTAGCCGTTACCGACGCCAACAAGGGAGCGGCACGCGCAGCAGCCGACAAGGAGGGATACAAAACTTTCGTCATTCCTGACAACGTAGGCGGACGCTTCTCGGTGCTCACCCCGGTAGGCCTTCTGCCTATCGCATGCGCAGGCTTCGACATCAAGCAGCTCGTAGCCGGAGCGGCCGACATGGAGAAGGCTTGCGGAAAAGACGTTGCCTACGAGGAGAACCCGGCAGCAATATACGCAGCCGTGCGCAACGGCCTGTACGAGCAGGCTGGCAAGAAAATAGAGATAATGGTGAACTACCAGCCTAAACTGCACTACATCAGCGAATGGTGGAAGCAGCTCTACGGAGAGAGCGAAGGCAAGGACGGCAAGGGCATATTCCCTGCCGCATGCGACTTCACTACCGACCTTCACTCGATGGGCCAGTGGATTCAGCAGGGCGAGCGCTCAATCTACGAGACGGTTATCAGCATAGAGCAGCCCAACCGCGAACTGCTGTTCCCCAACGACGACGAGAACCTCGACGGACTGAACTTCCTCGCAGGCAAGCGCGTCGACGAAGTGAACAAGATGGCAGAGCTTGGCACACGCCTGGCACACGTTGACGGCGGAGTGCCCAACATCCGCGTAAGCGTACCGGTGCTCAACGAGTACTACTTAGGCCAGCTCATCTACTTCTTCGAAATCGCATGCGGCATCAGCGGCAACGTGCTCGGCGTGAACCCGTTCAACCAGCCCGGCGTAGAGGCTTACAAGAAGAACATGTTCGCACTGCTCGACAAACCGGGCTACGAGGCTGAGAGCAAAGCAATCAAAGAAAGACTGGCCAACGAAAAATAATATAAGGTGAAAAGGTGAAAGGGTGAAAAGGGAAAACAGCGTTCAATACCATATAAAAGATTGAATGTCTGCCAACTCCTCACCTTCTCACCTTTTCACCCTTTCACCTTTAAAAGATGTTCGGAAAAGAAATAAGACAATACCTTGAGAAGCACGGCTTTGAGGCATTCACGCCCAAGGCCGTGCTTTTTGATATGGACGGAGTAATCTACGACAGCATGCCATACCACGCCCGGAGCTGGCACGAGTCGATGGCGACGTTCGGACTCGACATGGCTCCCGAAGAGGCTTATACATACGAGGGCATGCGCGGAGTGGAAACCATAAAACTGATTGCGCGCCGACAATGGGGGCGCGAGCTCAGCGACGAGGAAGCCGAGGGAATGTATGAAGTGAAGTCGGCAAAGTTCAAGACGTTCCCACAAGCCAAGAAAATGGACGGCGTGGAGGAACTGATGCGCAAGATTAAGGCCGGCGGAATGAAGATTGTCGTCGTAACCGGCAGCGGTCAAAGCAGCCTGCTGAAAAGGCTTGAGGACGACTTCGACGGCCTGATAAGCGGCGGGCTAATGGTGACGAGCTTCGACGTAACCCACGGCAAACCCGACCCCGAGCCTTACTTGCGCGGCATGGAAAAGGCCGGCGTTAAGCCTTACGAGGCCGTAGTAGTAGAAAATGCTCCTCTCGGCGTGCGCGCCGCAGTGGCCGCTAACATTTTCACGATAGCCGTAAACACGGGGCCGTTGCCCGACAAGGCGCTCGCCGACGAAGGCGCCAACCTGATATTCCCAAACATGCCGGCACTAAGGGACGCTTGGAAACTATAAAATTAAGAATTAAGAGTTAAGAAAATATGCATTGTTGCAGATTTGAACCATCAAAGCATATTTTCTTAACTCTTAACTCTTAATTCTTTATTTATAAACTACTATCCGTAAATAATCTTTCCGTTCTCGTCCTCGTAAGGAGCAAGATCCTTAGCGTACTGGTTCATCGCACGCAGGCTCATACCCATCGACGAGAATCCGCCGTCATGGTAAAGCGTCTGCATAGTAACCTTGCGCGTTAAGTCGGAAAACATCACAACGCAATAGTCGGCGCAGTCGTCGGCAGTGGCGTTGCCCAACGGGGACATCTTGTTGGCGAAGTCCATAAGGTTGTCCATGTCCTTGATGCCCTTGCCTGCCGTAGTAGGCGTAGGCGACTGCGATATGCAGTTGATGCGGACATTCTTCTCGCGGCCGTATATGTAGCCGAAGCTGCGCGCTATGCTCTCGAGCATGCTCTTGGCGTCGGCCATGTCGTTATAGCCGAAGAACGTGCGCTGGGCAGCTACGTAAGTCAGGGCGACAACCGAGCCGTACTCGGCGATTGCATCCTGCTTCTTGGCCACTTGGAGCATCTTGTGGAACGATATGGCCGATATGTCGAGCGTCTTTTGCAGATAGTTGTAGTCGAGGTCGTCATACGTGCGGTGCTTGCGCACGTTCGGGCTCATGCCGATTGAATGGAGCACGAAGTCAATCTTGCCACCCAACAGGCGGACAGACTCGGAGAACACCTTCTCAAGATCCTCTACGCTTGTAGCGTCGGCGGCGATGATAGGCGCGTCGAGCTTCTTGCCGAGTTCGTCGAGCGTACCCATGCGCAGAGCCATCGCCGTGTTGCTCAGCGTTATCCGGGCACCTTCCTCTACGGCTTTCACAGCCACTTTCCATGCGATCGAGTCCTCATTGAGCGCGCCGAAAATGATGCCGCGCTTGCCTTGCAATAAATTGTGAGTCATTGTTTTAAATATCTTTTGATTTGTATATTCGCTTGCAAAATTACATCTTTCTTACGATAACGCAAACTTTTTAACTTGAAAATGACGAATTTGCGGCATACCGCAAGCCCCTGCGCGTTGCGGAATGCAGCTTCGGGCGTTGCAAAAGGCCGTCTTTCAGCACGCAAAAGGTAACCTTCCAAGCTGCAAAAGGTTATCTTTCAAGCTGTAAAAGGCAATCTTTCGCAAAATAAGGTAAAGACAGAAGCGTAAACAGCCGCAACGGCTACGAGTCAGCCTATCGCCCACTTCCACTCCAATTTTCAAATAAAAAAAATTCCGGTTTTTACCGTCACAATGTCACAACAAGATGTAACATAAAGACTACCAGGCAGTTAAGCCGTGACATTTACACAAACGGCGTTGTCACCACTATCACAATGTGACGTTAGTGGCAATGACACATGTTTAACGTGAGTTCGGTATAAGAAATTAGGAAATGAAATCATTCTAAAGCGTAAGAAGTCTGTGGCATTCTGTCATTCCGGGCCGGGACCCGGAATCCAGGAAAAACACTTTCGTCAACAACTTGGTTGCATACACTGGATTCCGGGTCCCGGCCCGGAATGACAGAATGTCACAGACTTCTTAAATCCAATACAATAATGGTACTTTTTGTGGAATAATCCTTATATCGAACTCACGTATGTTTAATGTCACCGTACATCATATACGTTAGTTCGGTATAAGAAATAAGAAAATGGAATCATTCTAAAGCGCAAGAAGTCATTTAGAAGTATGAAACAAGTTTAGAAAAGGAAAATTCATGTTACTTGCGGACATTCATATTAGTATCAAAAAACGCCACAGCGCACATAACGCAAAACCGCCTGCCGGCTGGCGTTATCGCGCCACATGCCGGCAGGCGGTTGATTAATGAGCAATCAAAATGGACAATACCCTGCTTGGGCAATAATCCATCATAACCATCTTAGTCCTACATAAATTACTTGTTGACGAACTTCTTGCCGTTCTGAATCAAGATGCCCTTTGTGTCCTTGCTTACGCGCTGGCCGGCAAGGTTGTAAACGGGAGCGTTCTCGTCGAACTTTCCAACGGTAACGTTGCTGATGCCCGTGGTGCCGTCGTCAAGCACATAGAGGTACGGCATAAGGCCGGACTCGTCGGCATAGCTGCCGAAAGAATTGTATTCTACGGAGTATTGCACATACTTGTTCACGCCAGTGTGGGTAATCTTGAACGTTCCGTCGGCATTCGGCTCTACCGACCAATAAACCTCAGCATCCGGATCGGCGTCAACGTTAAAGCTGTCATATTCGCCCTGCTGGTAAAGATAACGCCCGTCGGGTTGGATAATCGAATACAAGGCTGTATTAGCCTCATAATTCATGAACTGGAACGCATATTCCTTGTCGACCGGAAGTTCGATGGCGCCGTCTTCATTTACTTCAGCTTCTTCAACATACAAGTAACCATAGTTCTTGTCAAGAGGCTTGGCGATGTATAACTTACCTTCATTTTCTGCAACCAAGAGATACTTCTTGAAATGCTCAACTTCCGCAGCCTTCTTATAGACGGCCTTCTCGACGGGTTGTGGAGTCTCGCCCTCAAGGTAAACGGTAATAGAGTTGATCTGGGTGTTGCCGCCGATGCTGATCACAACGCTGTTGGCCTGACCTGTCCAGTTAGCTCCGTCAAGCGTGCCTGCGCTCGCCGTATTGCCAGCATTCCACTTACCGTTGACGAACTCTATGCTCGAAAGGTTCTTTCCTTCCGGGGCGGTAACCGTGAGCGTACCTGAATACATGCGAAGGCGCGGCGTGTTGGTCCAGATGCGGTTGGCGTTGCTTACGCCCTCGTCTGCGGCAGACACCGTTACGGAAATACCGTTCAGCGTGCATGTGGTAGGCTCGGTGAAATCGCCGTCGTTGCTGTCGCCGCTCGACGTTCCCGGAAGCGTGGGGAACAACGACTGATAGTCGTTGTCGAAATCAAATGTCGTCTGTGCGAACGTTGTTCCGAAGAACAGCGTCAACAGGCTTACTAATGATAAACGTAGAATTTTGTTCATAATCTTAAGTTTTAATGGGTTAATGTAATAATATTTACGAACACTTATATATTGCAAAGATAGTGGTTTTATTTATACGTTGTAACAATTTCGTATTAAAATGTTGTTAAGACAAAGTAATAGCCGCAAAACAGCCAAGCCGACATTGCAAATTGGCTGTTTTGCGGCTATTAATTTATTGGTATGGCAACCGTTAAAGCCCCTTTATTTCACTACCTTCTTACCGTTAATTACATACACGCCTTTCTTCAGGGCGCGCCAGTCCGTGCCAACATAGCGGCCGTCGAGGCTGTAAATGCGGCGGTCGGCAGAGCCGTGCGCACCAGCGTTTACCACGTTGATGCCGGTTTCGCCTCCTTCATCGGCATTCTTAGCGAACTCGAACGACATGGTGCCGTCCTCGTTTTGCGTTATGGCGGTAACCGACTTGTTCATAAACTTCGACCCGTCAGTGTTGCTGTGGTGCAATTTGGCGGAAGGCTTGCTCGTGTTGGTAAGGCTGTCGTTGCCGTTACACGGATAAGTATCGCCTGCAAGGTCGGAAGCCGACCACCCCGACATGTTGTCGGCATGGAAGATTGTGCAGCGTTGTGTCCGTGTGCTGTTCACAAGGTTGTTTGCCCAAACGCTGGCATTAAAGTCGACGTGGAGTATCAGCATTCCGCTTCCGGGGAGCGCCGCGTCCCATCCCTCGAGCTGCCTGTTCTCCAAAAGGTAATACTCGTCGGGGTGTCCGTCGTTATAAATAATGTAGGCGTCGCCGGTTGAATCGAGCGGTCCCATTTCGGCAACGGTGGTGTCGTTGGCTAATTCGATTGGTTCAATCCACCCTGCATACCAACGCTCATAGCTCGTATAGCCAGCCGGTAGGTAACCGTCGCCGTTATAATTGCCGGCGTCCATAAGACTCCAATACCCCATTCCGTAATTATTGTATGCATAAGTCGTGTCATACAAGTCGGGAAGTCCGAGACAATGGGAGAACTCATGGCAGATTGTGCCGATGCCGCAGGTATTTCCCGAGCCGTTAAGCTCCGACCCGCAAGCGTAAGTATCGACGTAGACCCCATCGAAGCTCGGCTTGTCGATAATATAAGATATATTGTATTGGTGCGGCCAAATGGTGTTCGGGTCGTCATAGTCGGCCTCGCCGTAGCCTGCGTAGATTATGAAAACCTGGTCAACAATGCTGTCGCCGTCCCAGTCGTAGTCGGAAAAATCGACAAGACTGTCGACCGCCTCGCATGCGTCAACCACCATTTCGACAACCTTATCCATATCCTCATAACCGAAAAAGTTGTTTGCGCCGTAATACTTATAGCTCTTGTCAACCTTCACCGGACCTACCACGTCGAAATCTATCGAGAACTTACCATAGCTCTGATCCTTGAAATAATCTTTTAGACTGCCCCTGAATTTCCCTTCAGAAAAACCTTCCTCGTTAACCATGCGCCGGTAAAAACCAAGACTGTCGCCCTCGGTAAAGGCGACGTCGGCGAACTCGACAAGAATTATCAATCCTTTCTTCTCGCCCTCGTAAGGAGCATGCTCTTCCCCCACCGTAACCCTCGACATCGGCGAGCGCTTAAGCCTCGCAGCCGTTGCGTTGGCACGCATCTTGCCGGCACGCTCTATCATTGCGTCGATGTCGGCCGGTTCGGCAAGTTTGGTCTTGTCGTTGATTACAAACTTACGGCCGTCTTCCGCCTGCCAATAATGGCAAAATTCGTCACCGCGAAGCTCGGCACGCACCTCCGTACCGTCGACGAGCTTCACCGTCTTCCACTGTCCGCGCTTAGCAGGAACAGCAAACGCCACCGCGCAAATAAGCGCAAGCGACAAAGTCATAAAAAGTTTCTTCATTATTATGATGATATGATTTACTTATTGCAAAGTTAGCATTTATTAGCTTTTCATCCAAATAAATCCTCATCTATCGCCTTACGCAAGAAAAACATACGTGATTTTTATTACGAGCCAACGTCATCATACGAAAAAGGGGCGCAAAAAGCGCCCCTTACTTATGAAACAAGTGCAATCAGAAACTTACTTGATCACCTTGTCGGTAGCAGTCTTGCCGTTGGCATAAATAATCTTGCGGATGTTTATGCCCTTGACAGGCTCGCTGAGCTTGGCTCCGCCGAGCGTGTAATACTCTATCTTCTCAACCTCTGACGACATTGTTTCCACGTTGCCGATGCCGGTAGACGTGTCGCATACCGGGAAATATTCGTCAACGGCTGTGATAGCGTCGGCGTTCTGCGCCTTTACAATGTGCTCTACCAAGCAGTTCAGGTAAACCTCGACATTGGTGTACCAGCCCTTTTCCGTATCCAGCGTGTAAAGGTTGGCGTCTTCGGGATTGTTCGGGTCGAGCCCGTTGGCTATCTCCCATTCGTCGGGCATTCCGTCTTGGTCGGTGTCGAAGCCTTCGGGACGCTGGCCGGTCGGGAAGTTCTCTTCGGTGTATCCGTTCACGTCGGAAACGAGGTCGATTTGTCCTTCTTTTTTCGTAACCGAACCGGTATACGTAGCCGTACCTGTGCGTGCCTCTTCCATATAGCGAGCGTCTACTTCGTCACGGTTAAGCGAAGCACCGCAATAGCCCAAAACCTTCTCGAATGTCTCGGCTGAAGAATGGGTAGTTACTTCGCCTACCGGCGCAGGCTCGTCCATCTTTATCCTGACGCACATTTCGCCGTTGTCGTTCGCCTTGTGCTCAACGCCGTCGCCATAGTAATTGTTTACGTCCTTGCTCCAGCGTTCGCCGTCGATGGTGAACACGCCACTGTCGTAAGTCACTCCGGCCCAGTCCCTGTTCTCGGTTACGTCGCCTTCGTGTGTTTCGGTAGTGTTACCTTCGATGAAATAGCGGCTGGTCATTCCGTACTTGTCCTCAGGAGTAGAGTTGCCCGATGCACCGACGGTAACCTTCGTTACCTGCTGGGCTTTGCTCTTTGATGTCGACGGGCCGCCTTTATAATAATTGTTGACGATGTTTATCTGTCCGCCGCCCGGGCCTCCGTAGCAATCACCAGTCCAGTTGTACATCAAGCAGTTACGGAAATCAACGTTCTCGGCCTGTACGGGATTTGCCCAATTATATTCATCGTATAATTTATTCTTGGTATAACCTGACCAACCATACCGTGCTCCGTTGAAGCGCGGAGCGCGGTTGCCTACATGGACGATCATGTTGTGGTGGAAGCTGGCCAGCTTGCCGCCCCATATTCCGCCGTATCCGTGGGCGCCCTTGCCGTGGCCTGCGTTGTTAAGACTTTCGGCTATGGTGCACCACTGCATGCTGAAGTTGTTCATGTCGTAGAACGACGCCACCTCGTCGATGCTCCAGCTGAACGAGCAGTGGTCGAGAATCATGCCCGTGCGCTCGCGCGTCCAAATTGCGTCGGCACCGTCGTTTACGTCTTTCTCCTGTCCCCTGCGGATGCGGATGAAGCGCATTATGATGTTGTCGCCGTCAGGACGAACCGTCCTATAACGCAATGTTATTCCGGGGTAAGGTGCGGTTTGGCCGGCAATCGTCGTATTACCCGTGATTTTCAAGTCTGACTTCAATGGAATAACTCCGCCCACGTCGAACACGATTATCTTTGCACCCGACTGTGCCACGGCCCATCTTAGCGAGCCTGTACCGGAATCATTCAAGTTAGTTACGTGTACAATCTTTCCGCCGCGTCCGCCGGTTACATATCGGCCGTGGCCCTCGGCGCCGGGGAATGCCGGAACGTCGTTTTGGGCAAATGCCGCAGTTGTGCCTAAAGCAGCCGCAGCGAGTAATAAAATGTTTTTATTCATTGCTGTTTATTGATTTGTTATTATAATTTGTTTCAGCAGATTAACGGCAAGGGATTCTTCGCTTTAGAATCCCTTGCCGCAAAGAAGTTTTTACTTGTTGAGCTTCTCTACGTCGTAGCCCATCTTTTCCATTTCGAGCGACGCCCAGATGAACGGGCCTACGCCCTTGCCGTCGTTGTCGCGGATTGGTTCACTGATGTAGTATTCAAACGAACCGTCGCGGCGGCGGCTCTTGGGATTGTCGGGGCCGAGACCCGACACCTCGCAGCAGCGGGTGAGCGAGAGGGTCTTGTCGGCATTGACCTTTACGAACTCCTTGAGTATGCCCTTGTAAGCCTTGAGTCCGGCCTCCTTGAGCGTGTTGTCGAAGTAGCCGAGGCGCGAACCTTTCAGCAGCACGTAGGCGAACATCGACGAAGCCGTAGCCTCGAGATAGTTGCGCGGGTCGTCAACGTCCATCACGTCGTACCATACGCCGGTCTTCTCGTCCTGGTATTTTACTGTGGCTTTCATCACGTCGTTGAGCATTTCGATCAGTTTGCCGCGGTTCTCGTAGTCCTGGGGCAGCGCGTCGAGCACTTCGAGTATGGCCATTGCGTACCAGCCTTGGGCTCGTGCCCATGTGTGCTGCGAGAGACCTGTCTCGGGGTTGGCCCAGAACATCTTGCGCGTTTCGTCCCAAGCGTGCTTCCACAAGCCGGTCTTCTCGTCGTAAGTGCGGTTGAACGTCTTTGAAATCTGCTCGAAGGCGTCGTCGTAATACTTCTTAGCCTTCTTCTCGCCCTTGAGTATCGGTGCGCCCATAGTGTAGAAGGGGTGGCCCATGTAAACGCCGTCGAGCCATACCTGGTGGGCGTAGATTGCCTTGTGCCACCACACTCCGTCCTTCGTGCGCGGCTGCTTTTCGAGCTGCTTGAAGATTGTCTTGAGCGCTTTCTCGAGTTTCTTCTCGGGGAACAGCTGGTACATGCGCAGTATGTAGCGGCCCGGGCGGGTGTTGTCGAGGTTGAAGTCTTCGTACTTATAGCCCGTGATGTTGCCCTTCTCGTCGATCATCTTCGCCGGATATTGCTTCAGGTAGTTGATGATGCTTTCGTCCTTGTAGGCGAGATAAGTGTCGAGCATTGCCTCCTGCTCTATGCCTACGACGTAGCCCCATTTGGGCTTCGTGGCAAAGTCGAGCATGCAGGGGTCGGGTATGCGCTGCATCTCTGAGTGGGTGAGCCATTCGCTGTAATTCTTATAAGGATACTGGTTGAGCACGAGCGAACCGTTGATGAACAGGTTGTCGTAGTTCATGTCCTTCGTCTGGCCGGTGATGTAGAGCGGTTTTCCGTAAACGCCGTCGAACTTGCAGTTCTTCACGTTGATGTTGTAAACGTTGGTGCGGTCGTCGAATGCCACTACCATTACGCCGTACTTGCTCTTCTGGCAGGTAACGTTCTCCATGTAGACGTTGCGCACGATGGGATAGAATCCGCGCCGGCCTACTTCCTTCGGGTCGTAGTCGAGGTTTATCTTCAGCACTGCTTCGGCGCACTGGCCGACCTCGACGTTGCGCATGTAAATGTCTTCGATGACTCCGCCGCGGCACGAGTTGGTCTTTATGCGCAGTATGCGGTCGAGGTTGGGGCTGTCCATCTTGCAGTTCTCCACGAACACGTTGTTGCATCCGCCCGAGATTTCAGAGCCGATGACTACGCCGCCGTGGCCGTCCTTCATCACGCAGTTGCGCACGATGATGTTCTTGCTCGGTATGCCGGTGTAGCGTCCCTTGCCGCCCTCGCGTCCGTCCTCGTTGCGTCCGCTCTTGATGGCGATGCAGTCGTCGCCGGTGTCAAACACGCAGCCTTCTATCAGCACGTTCTCGCACGACTCGGGGTCGCAGCCGTCGCCGTTAGGGCCGTCGTTGTGCACGGTGACGTTTCTTACGGTTATGTTCTTGCTGAGCGACGGGTGCATAACCCAGAACGGCGAGCGCACCATAGTTACGCCCTCAATCAGTATGCCGTCGCAATGGTTGAAGTTTACCATCTGCGGGCGCAAGCCTTTCTTCGGGCCGAACACGCGCTTTTCGAGTGGCACGCCTTCCTCGGCCATCTTCAGCAGGTCGGCGCGGCCGCCGGGGTTCTGCTGCTTCTCCTCAACCACGATGTCGCGGCTCTTCGGCGTCTTGCCGCTCATCAGCCACCACGTCTCGTCAGAGCCGTTGCCGTCGATTGTGCCCTCGCCGGTTATGGCTATGTCGGTCTCCTTGTAGGCGTAAATCAACGGGGAGTAGTTGATGCAGTCGAGTCCCTCCCAGCGGGTCTCTACGAGGGGATAAAGGTCGCGGTCGAAGTGGAAGAACAGCGTAGCGCCCTTTTCTATCACGAGGTTTACGTGGCTTCTCATCCTCAGCGCGCCGGTTTTCCATATTCCCTCAGGAATGACCACGCGGCCGCCTCCGGCCTTCGAGCATGCCTCGATGGCCTTGTTGATGGCCTTTTGGTTTTGCGCCGGCGCAGCGTCGAGCGACGCCCCGTACTTCTTTATGTCGAAAGTACGGTCGGCAAACTCAGGCATCCTGATGCTTTTTTCGATTTGTTTGTACTTCGCGTCGTCCCACGCCGACGCGCATACCGCCAACGGGAACAACAGGCAGAGCAATAATGTCTGTAATTGTTTCATAAGTTTTTAGTAATTGTATTTGTTTAGAAATTCAAATAAAGTTTTCAAGTCGATATTCTTGCGCAAATATACATATTAAAATCCGAACAAGAAAATTTAGCCTGATTATTTATAATGTTTTTGTAATTTAGCCCCAAATTCTACGACGCATAAGCACTGCCGGAACGGCGATTACAACCGCAAGGGCGGCAAAACGGGGCCGTTTGCCGAGGCGTTACGGCCGCCAGCGTAACATCTTGACATCCAGCATGTTGCAAAAGGCCGTCTTTTACCCTGCAAAAGACGGCCTTTCGGGATGCAATAGGCAACCTTTTACAAAGCGAAAGGCAGCCAATCAGGCCGCGCCTGATTTTCCCAACGGCGGTTATATCCATAAGAAAGACGGCTGGCAGGCAAAAACACGCGCAATCGTAACATTTTTAAACCTTTTTATCCTTATAGTTGTCTAAATGTTAAATATTTGATTTTTCTCATTAAAAATTTGCATTTTACGTAGTAAATCCATATATTTGCCACATCTTATTTATGATTTCGAGCTTTTAACGAAATCGCCAGAGGTTGGCAGCATCCTGCGCCAACCTCTTTTTATTGCGCCTAAGTTTGGAGTTTTCGAGCAAAATGCGTATATTTGCGACGATCAACATACACCTTTGCCCATGAAAAGACTGCTTACATACGCACTGTCGCTGCTCGCCGCGTGCATGGTTTGCTCGTGCGAGAAAGCCGACTTCGGCGACGGCGACGACAAGAAAAAAGAAACTCAGACGGAAACGCCAGGCGACGACGGCGACGGCGACGAAAGCGTGGAATGGCTAGAAGACGACATAGAGCACATAGGATACGACGACGAGAACTTCGACACGGGCGACACGGTAAGCGTGACGGTGTTCAGGAACAACGTAATCAAGACACAGGTATGGGTGGTAGGCTACATCGTGGGAGCGGCTACCGGGGCCGGAAACAATTGCCGGTACGAGTTCGGCCCGACGTTCAGCTACGACACGGCCATACTGCTGGCCGACGACCCCGAGGCCGACGACGTAGGCCAGGTGGTAGCCGTCAGCCTGACCAACAGCTCGGAGGAAGTGCGCGGGAAACTGAACCTGCGCGACAATCCCGACAACAAAGGCAAACGCATGGCCGTATTCGGCATACAGAAAGACTATTTGGACATCGTAGGAATAAAGAGCATCGACGCCTACAAATTTCCCTTGGAATAACAAGAACGGCGGCGCCTCACGGCGCCGCCGGTTCAAAACAGTAACTTATATAACAACACACATGTGGTCGAAACAGGCATGACGGCGGCACTCACCGGCCGCCGCCACGGCTGACGGACGAAGCCGGCGGCACTAAAGCCACGGCAGACACAACGGGAGACGACCCCCGACGGATTGATTACTAAAACCTAATTGCGCCCTCGCCCCTTACATCGAGAGGCTGCGGCATGTACCATAAGGCAGGTCTTCTGACTTCGTTCCACCTCCAAGCGCCTTCCCACCGTAACACGGCAGTGGCCGTACCGCTTGGAAAACATAAAGGAACTCACAGCTGCGAGACAGTCGGGGATTCGCACCCCGTTCCCTTTTTAATCGCGTTTATTCGAACCTTAATCTCTCCATTGTCTGAACGCAGGCGGCGCAAAACACATGAAACAGGCACCTAAGCCCACCCCATGCGGCCAACGCCGGCATGCATTACCGACGGCAAAGATAGGTATTATTTGTTAAAGTGCAAAAAGGCGGCAAACATTTTTGCCGAATATTTTTGCGTAAGTGGACAAATCTTTTTACTTTTGCAAGCATCATTGGAAGAAATGCAAAGACAACATAAAGTAAGCATAGGAATAATTATAAACCAATTTTCAACCAAACATCCATACCGCCTATCGAAACATCATTACTTTAAAATAAAAAAAGGTAAAAGTAATAATGGAAAAATTGAACATGTTGACCGATGAGGAACTGGCCTTATCGTACGTCAATGGGGACAACAAGGCTTTCGACGAGCTGCTGGCGCGCACGCAAGACAAGTTGTTCTCATATATTTATTTTGTCGTAAGGGACGAAGACAAGGCCAACGACTTGTTTCAGGAAACGTTCGTCAAGGTCATAACCAAGCTGCACCAAGGGCGCTACGTTGACAGCGGAAAGTTCAGCGCGTGGATAATACGCATCGCACACAACGTGATAATGGACTGGTACAGGGACCAGCGCGCACGCAACCTTGTAGAGCCGACCGAGGAGAACGACCTCTCGAATCTCAGCATAAACAACGTTTTAGACACGAACGTAGAAAACCGTTTCGTCAACGAGCAAGTGTTGACCGACGTGAAAAAGATGATGAACCTACTGCCGCCCACGCAACGCGAGGTGGTGTTCATGAGGTTCTACCAAGACCTGTCGTTCAAGGAAATAGCCGAACTTACAGGCGTAAGCATCAACACTTCGCTTGGAAGGATGAGGTATGCCATCATCAACCTGCGCCGGATGACGAAAAAACACAACATTGCCTTGCAATTAGACTGAAGGCATAAAAAAATTAAGAATTAAGAGTTAAGAGTTAAGAAAATATGCCTTGTTCGGCTTCCCAACCGCCAAAAGCATGTTTTCTTAATTCTTAACTCTTAATTCTTAACTCTTAATCAAAGCTCCTTCAGCTGTTTGATAACATCCTCGGGAGTGGCTGACTTGAAGATATAGCTGCCGCTTACCAGTACGTCCACGCCGGCTTCGACGAGCCGTGGGGCGGTATCGGCCTGAACGCCGCCGTCGACTTCAATCAAGGCTTTAGACCCCGACGCGCTTATCATCTTGCGAAGCCGCTTAACCTTGGCTATCGTATTCTCAATGAAAGCCTGTCCGCCGAACCCCGGATTGACGCTCATAAGCAGCACCATGTCTACGTCGGCTATCACATCCTCGAGCATGCACACCGGCGTCGACGGGTTGAGCGTAACCCCGGCCTTCATCCCGGCGTCGTGAATCTCGTGGATAGTACGGTTCAGATGGGTTGAAGCCTCATAATGCACGTTCATCATCATCGCCCCGATTTTCGCAGTCCGGGCGATGTAACGCTCAGGGGACGTTATCATGAAATGCACGTCAAGCGGCTTTACGCACCGCTTCGCCACAGCCTCGAGCACGGGGAAGCCAAACGAAATGTTAGGCACGAATACGCCGTCCATCACGTCCAAGTGGAGCCAGTCGGCCCCGCTGCGGTTAATCATGTCGATGTCTTTCTGCAGATTAAGGAAGTCAGCCGCCAACAATGAAGGGGAAACCAATGTAGCCATACCAACAATACTGTTTTAGTTTAAGCAATAGGCTTCGTTGTGCCCGTTCATTTTTATAACACGGTAGGTGTAAGCAATCTGCCTGATTATGTTCAACGTCTTTATCGACGGTTTCTTCTCTTCTTGTGTAAAATACTTCATAGGCGTGTCCTCTTTAACTGGATTCTTTTACTTAAGTAACGTCCGCATGCCGGTTTTATTACACAACGTGCTATATTTTTTATCTATGCGCACTGCATTCAGGCGCCGCCTGCCCCGCCCGGCGGCCAAGGGCGGGGCCTGATACCTTGTTTTTAGTACGCCGAGGCCAACGCGGCGCGCGAAAAATACCTATTTATTATGATTGCCTGTTTAAAGGAAATTTTGTTACTTTGCAATCACAAAGACAAATCAACCGGATTCCGCAAGGACGGACTACAAACGTAAGCGAACAATGAAGAACAACAAGATGTACGAGGCCGACGACAAGATGATTTCGCTTATCGCCGACAATTACAACATTCTGCAAAGCCTGGGGCGGTTCGGAATCAACCTCGGCTTCGGCGACAAGACCGTGCGCGAAGTGTGCGAAGACCAAGGCGTGGACACATATACGTTCCTGGCCGTCGTAAACTTCTCGATCAACGGCTACCGCGACTTCGACGACGGGGGACGCTTCTCCATACCCACGCTGCTGCATTACCTTAAGGCGTCGCACGAATATTACCTCAACTTCCAGCTGCCAACCATACGGAAGGAGCTCGAGTCCGCCCTCGACGAGAACGACAACCTGGCGCGGCTGATAATGAAGCTGTATGACGAATACGCCCACGAGATAAGGAAACACATGCAGTACGAGGAGAAAACGGTTTTCCCATACGTAGACAACTTACTCGAAGGAAAGATAAGCGACGAATACGACATGGAGACATTCTCGAAAAAGCACGGGCAGACGGACATTAAACTTAAGGAGCTTAAAAACATCATCATTAAATACCTGCCGAGCGACACGAAGCGCAACAACCAGCTGACATCGACGCTCTACAAGCTGTACAACAACGAGGAATGGCTCGAGAACCACTCGCTCGTCGAGGAAAGCATCTTCATACCGGCCATAAGAAAGCTCGAACAGAAATACAAGCAGAACGACGTGAGCGCCAAAATATCGAAGATGATAAGCCAAAACCATGACAACAGCGAAACCCTCAGCGACAGGGAGAAAGACGTAATAGTAAGCCTCGTACAAGGAATGACTAACAAGGAGATAGCCGACCACCTCTGCATATCGACCAACACGGTAATAACCCACCGCCGCAACATAGCGCGCAAGCTGCAGATACACAGTCCGGCAGGGCTGACAATCTACGCCATTGTAAACAACCTGGTCGACATTTCGTCGGTTAAATTATAAGAAACCGTCCTCCGGCTTTACCCTATTAACACGAATATACGCACCTTGCAGAATTACATCATACATTCTTCAAGAATATACACAGTGATAGTAACAGTTTCGAATGACGTCCTTTCAGCTTGCAAAACATGGCTTTCCGCCGTCCAAAAGGCAACGTTTCGCATCGTAAAAGGATGCCTTTTGCAACCCTTTCAGAAGCATGCGGAAACCGTAAGCAAAAGCAGTTGAAACGTTATAAACCGTAAGTGACGGACACGAGGATGTTATAACAATTCCGCAAACAGGCAATAACGAAGGCCTTACAGACCTGGTTCAGGGTCTAAACAAAGGACTGGAAATCACCGTTAAGCCCCAATCGGCCATTAGAAAGTATGCGTTCCAATGACCGATTGGGGTTTAACGGTGATGAAGTATTCAGCAAAATGCGGCCATTCATCAACTTGATTGGCCAAGCATCATGACCGATGTCAATTTAACGTAACGCCTATATTCTTCAAATCGGCGTCAAGGCTCGACGTGCCTACCATTATTTCATAACGCCCCGGCTTAATGCGCATGGTGTTGCTGCCGGCATCCCACCACTCGAAACTATTGCGTGGAAAGTCTATCGTAACGTCTTTTGCCTCGCCGGCTTTCAACTCTACACGGGCGAAACCGCGCAACGTCTTTACCGGGCCTTCGGCATCCGACGGGTTACGAAGGTATGCCTGCACTATCTCTACGCCGTCGCGCTTGCCCGTATTGGCAACCTTGACGTTGATTTTACCCGACGCCGGGTCGTAAACAGGCTCGCCGACGGTGAACGTAGTATAGCTCAAGCCGTAACCGAACGGGAACAACGGCTCGCCGCGGAAATAGCGGTATGTGCGCCCCTGCATGCGGTAGTCGTCGAAAGGAGGCAGCTGGCCGTCGTCCTTATAGAAGGTAACCGGCAGCTTTCCACCGGGATTGTAGTCGCCGAAGAGAACGTCGGCAACGGCATTTCCGCCTTGTTCGCCGGGATACCACGCCTGCAGGATTGCGTCGCATGTCTCAAGCTCCGGAGTAAGCGCAACGGCGCTGCCGCTGCAATTTACGAATACCACCTTCTTTCCGGCTTCGTGCAGGGCCTTAAGTATCTTGCGCTGCACCGAAGGCAACTCTATGCTCGTGCGGTCGCCGTTATCGAAACCGGGTTCGTTTACCTTGGCCTCCTCACGCTCGAGATTGGGCGAAATGCCGCCGACAAACACTACCGTCTCGACATCCTTTGCCCTGGCAACCAATTCTTCAGGCTTAACTTCACGCACCGAGGCAATGTCGAAATTCAATGTTGCGCCTCCGCCAAGCTGCATGTAGTCAACCTGAATGTCGTATTTCCGCCCTTTCCTCACCTCAAACTTACGTTTTGTAAATCTCAACGGGTCGGCCTTCCAGCGGTTGGCAAGCGTGTCGCCGTTGACTATCAGGCGGAACCCATCATCGTTGGTATAAACAATATCGAGAGTTTCATCCTTGTCCGCAACGAACGAGCCGCAAAACTGTGCCGTAAAATCATTGAGACGCACGCCCGGGGCGAACACCGTGTTACCGCCGTTATCGAAACGCAAGGCGCTCGAATAAGTAGTTTCGTAAACAGGCCGGCCTACCATTTTAGTATTATTCCAAAAACGTGCGCTCATTCCCACGCCTCCGCCGGCCGACTTCAACCTGCCGAATATGCTTTCACTCTCCGTCATCGCGGTTATTTCGCATCCTTTCGAATATCTTACATTCGCGCCGAGCTTGTTCCTAATACCCTCAAGCACCGTCACCGAATGGCTCGGCTGGCCGTAATAAATGCCCCAAAGCATTATTGAATCAGCCGCGTTAGGCCCCATGACCATAATCTTACCGGCATCCTTTGCCAACGGTAGGACTCCGTCCCTGTTGTGCAGCAGCACCATCTGTTCGCGCGCCATGCGCAAGGCCAAGTCCTTATGTTCCTTGCACGCCACAACACTTTCAGGTATGCGCGTCCACTCAACAAGCGAATCGGGATCGAAATCGCCAAGCTCGAAACGGGCCTTAAGCAAACGCACAACGCTCTTGTCAATCTGCTCCTCCGTTATAGCGCCGGCCTTGACGGCATCCGGCAAATGCCTATAATTTCCACCACATTCAACATCCGTACCACTGGCGACGGCCTTGGCCGAAGCCGAAGCGGCATTGGGCGACACGCCGTGGGCGCCAGGCTCCCAAAAGTCGTTTATCGCACCACAGTCGCTGACAACCAACCCATTGAAACCCCACTCGTCACGCAGTATTTGCTGCAGTAAACGGTTGCTGCCGCAACACGGTTCGCCCTCGAAACGCTGATAAGCACACATAACCTCTTTTACTCCGCCAATTTGGACAAGATCTTTGAATGCAGGAAGGTAAGTTTCCCACAAATCACGTTCGGGCAGAGTCTCGATGTTGAAACTGTGACGGGTTTTCTCTGGGCCGCTATGCACGGCGAAATGCTTGGCGCAAGCGTACAACTTCATATATTTACGGTCGGCAGGCCCTTGCAGGCCACGCACGACGGCAAGTCCCATGCGTGAATTCATGTATGGGTCTTCGCCGTAAGTCTCCTGCCCCCTACCCCAACGTGGGTCACGGAAAATATTGATGTTAGGTGTCCAAAACGACAGTCCCTGATACGTAGACGTGCCTTCGCCCTTGCGGCGCAATGCCGTATTCTTGGCACGGGCCTCATCACTTACCGCCGTGTAAATGCGTTCGAGCAAAGCATCGTCGAAAGATGCCGCCATGCCGATGCACGACGGGAACACCGTACTGATGCCGTTGCGGCCGACACCATGAAGAGCCTCGCTCCACCAGGCGAACGCAGGAACGCCCAAACGGGGGACGGCCTTTGAATTATTCATCATCACCCTTGCCTTTTCCTCAAGCGTAAGGCGTGAGCATAAATCCAGCGCACGTTCCTCAGCCGGCAAATCAGGGTTCTGGTATGGCAGCTTTTGCGCATTAACAGATACAACGCACGCAAAAGCAAAATATAGTAATACGTTTCGTTTTCCCATAGAACTTTGAGAGTCAAGAATTGAGAGTTAAGAATTGAGAGTTAAGGATTAAGAATTAAAAGTTAAGAAAACAGCCTTTCGATTTATAAAAGCATATTTTCTTAACTTTTAACCCTCAACTCTTAATTTATCAAATTACCTGATGATAAACTTCTTTCCGCCTCGGATGTAAATGCCCTTCTGCAAAGGTTCCTTAACCTCCATACCCTGCAGATTGTAAATTTTATCCGACATACAGCCTTGTTCAGTAACGACGTTGGTTATGCCCGTAGTAAACTCATCGTTGCCGCTAAGCAATACTCCGCCTTCATTTCCGGCTTCCATTATATGTGCGACTATACTGTTCATGTAATTTTCAAGATTGGTGTAACCGTTCTCGCTGACGGCCGCACCGTCGTCGGCGTTGTTCTTGTCAAGTCCGTTAGCGTCTTCCCACTCATCGGGTATGCCGTCTTGGTCGGTGTCAAGCGGAGCAGGCTCGCTCTTCAGATCGGGCCATGCGCTCCAATCATCGCCGGCATCGGGGAACGCCTGCTTCAAGTCGTCTTGCGAGTCGATGATACCGGGCAGGTTCTTAGTGTCGCTGTTGAGACCCGTGCACGAAACTTCACCGTAACGTGCGTTGCTGACAACCAACGAATCGACCCAATCGCGGTGGAGCGACGCTCCTACGTAATCAAGGACGCGCTCGTATGCCATTTCGGCAGAATGCGTTGTTACGGGTTCAAACTTCAACGGTGTGTCCAACCGCATGCTGTCGCGCACAGCGTCGTCGAAAGTATTGTCGACATCCGACTGCACTATTTGGTTGTAAATACCGTAAGTCCAGTTGTCGGCCGTTACGTCCTCGTAATCCGGATTGACATTGCCGTTGACGTAATACTTTCCCCAAACATGCCACATCACGTCCCACTCATTGGGATTGTCGGTGAAGTGGTCGGTATAGTCAGACCGGCGGATGTCGATCTTTGCGATGCGCTTTTGCACGTTCTCACTGCGTGTACGGGTGGCCGGACCCGGTTTGTAATAATTGTTTACCATATTAACCTTCATGCCCTCGCCGCCGTAGCATCCGTTGCCGGCCCAGTTATACATTACGTTGTTACGGAAATCCATCCATTCCCGAGTCTGGGTTCCAGGACGCGGACCGAGTCGAGGGGTACGCGAATCGTGATGCGCTATGAAATTATGATGATACGTTGCGCCGGCTCCGCCCCAGTTGCCGCCATAACCGTGGCGTCCCTTGGAATGGCCTGAGTTGCGCAGGCTTTGCGAAGCGATGCACCATTGCACGGTTATGCTGTCGCTGCCGTATACCGACAGGCACTCGTCTATGCTCCAACTTACCGAGCAGTGGTCTATTATGATGTTCTTCCTGTCCATGCCGCCAAGCCCGTCGCCCTCGTGGTGGGCTACCTCCTTATTGCCGAGGCGGAAGCGGAGAAAACGTATGATTACGTTATTAGCCGAAATAACAAAAGGATAATCAGCTATGCAAATGCCGTCGCCCGGTGCGGTCTGCCCGGCGATCGTAACATTGTCGCCCTTCAGCCTAAGCTCGCTTTCAAGATGGATCGTGCCCGACACGTCGAACACAATCGTCCTACGCCCCGACTGTGCCAAGGCCCATCTTAAAGACCCTGTGCCACTGTTGTTAAGGTTGGTCACATGAATTACCTTGCCGCCACGTCCACCGGTAGTGTAACGGCCAAAACCCTCCGCGCCAGGGAATGCCACTTGCTGTGCCGACATGCCGACGGAGCAAAGCACAAACCCGACTACGAGAAATAATTTTTGTAATAAGCAATTAGTTTTAAGCATAAAGTTGTAAGTTTATTGAAATTTAAAAATATTTTTCGCAAAAGGTACAGCAATAGCGTAAGCCTTACAAATTCATCATATAACAGCATGTGGGCTTACAACGATTCCACAAACATCGTCACAACACATCAATCTCACTCTCGTCAAGATTCGTACACTGCGCTATCACTTCGGCAGGTATGCCCATTGCCTTCATCTTCTTCGCTATCTCCTTAGCATTCTCCATTTTTCCTTCCATTAATCCCTCGGCATGGCCTTCTGCGCGTCCTTCCGCACGTCCTTCCGCACGACCTTCTGCTCGACCTTCCTTAAGTCCCTCTTCACGGCCCTCATACCAACCCGTCTTAATAACGCTGCGCTGGTACCTCAATGCCTCCATGTCGCGGTAATAAGCACGCTTTTCCTTGTCGGGAAGAGAGTCCACACGCAACCGTTCGCGCGCCTCAGGCAGTCCCTTGGCCGTAGCGGTAGAGTCGATCTCGCCCGTCTTAAGGAACTTTATCCACTCGTCGAGCGGAGTCTTGGCCACCTTGTCAAAATCATTAACCTTCAACACGTAATATTCAGGGAACACATCGCCGGCATCCTTACCGACGAATATCTCGCGTTGGCGCGCCGAGAGCATCAGGATGTCATCCTTATCGTGTATGCCACGGAACTCCGTCTTGCCATGATATACGTAATCCTTTCCTTGTCCGAGGTCGAAGTAAACGATGTTAATCGAATACACCTTGCGCACTTTGTCGTAGTCGTCGCCAAGGTTGATATACTCTGAAATAGTCTTAGACACGCCGTAAAGCATGCGGTGGAAATAGTCCAACTCACGGTTGTTCTGAACTTCTATTATCAACAGCTTGCCGTTTGTGTCCTCAACAAGTATGTCGGCACGGTTGAACTTGTCGGTTGCGTCCTCTTGGTTCGCCTCGCTTTCAAGGAACCTGCATATCCGCAAATCCTCACGAAGCAAAGTGGAAAGGAAACCTTCAAGAACAACATAATTGCTCTTGTCCCTCAACAGGCGCTTCATAGCCCAGTCAAAACGTATAAGATTGCCACCCATAATACCACTTTTTTACATTTGCAAATGTAGGGATTTTTTTCGATTTGCAATCAACGAAATAAGAAAAGATTGCTTTTTCCATTAGAAAGGCTGCCTTTTACAATATGAAAGGTAACCTTTTACGACGTAAAAGGCAACTTTTTACAACGTGAAAGGCTGCCTTTTGCAAACACGACGGCAAAAAAGAAAGGGACGCACCAAGCGCCCCTCCCTTCATACAAATTATATAACAAATCTTATTGAGCCGTATACCATCTCGGATCTCCAACGCCGCGTGTGCTCACGTCCTCGTTGGTTATCGTAAAGTCGCCATTGTCGGGGTCGGCATAGTTCGGGTCTACGTCCCAAACAACTCCGCTTCCCTCATCTGTGAAGAGGTTGGTCTTCTCTACTACCGACGACAAGTTAGGCGTGTTGAAATACGAGTTGTTCTCAAACGTTGCAGGAGTAGTTGCGCTCTGGTTGCTGAACACGGCCTCGGTATTCGTCACGAGGTTGTTCTTCCAGTTGGTAACATTCCCAGCATAGCGTAGGTAAAGCAGGCGCTTGCCTGCACCCGAGACGTTGTTAAGCGTGCAGTTCAAGAGGTTGATTGTAGGATTGCCGCCGCCCATTGCGCTCGAAGCGTCGTCCATGCGGAATAAGTCGCGTCCGCCGGTGGCAACGTTGTAAATCGTGCTGCTCGTGATGTTCGTCTCGTTTATGCGCCCCTTGCGGCAGTCGTAGAAGTCGCCTCCGTCGCAAACGATGTCGTGGATGAGACAGTTGTTGAACGTAACGGTGTTAATCGTAGCGGCAACGTTAAGGTAAAGCAATCCCTTCGTAAAGTTCTTTATCTCGCAGTCCTGCACGTCGAGCGCGCCATACGCTACGCCGTCGGTCTTATAGTTGAACGCCTGGTCGCCGCTGGTGTTGTTGGCACCGTCGACAACAACCTGGCTCATCGTCAACGACGCACCGTCGTTAAGCTGGAACCGTCCGAGTATCCTCGGGCGCTTGGTAGGATAAATGCCCTTTATCGTTATGCTCTTGCTTATAACGGCGCACTCGGCTGCGGCCGTATCGCCGCCGATGGCGTGGTTGCCTCCGTAGAGGGCGAACACGTCGCCTTCGTTGGCCGCCTCAAGCAGGGCGCCGAGGTCGTCGCCTTCGTGCACGAGGATTGCGCCGGCAAGGTCGGCAATCGTCGTAAACGTCTTTTCACCGCGTTCCTTGTCGCCGTTATACATGTTGATGCGGTACGCAGTCTCCGGAGTAAGCCCGGTTATCGTAGCTTGGCCTGCGGCCTTTTCAGCCTCTGTCACCTCATGTTCTACTACTGCGGCTCCGGTCGTAGCGTCGCTGACAACAATCCTTGTAACCTGCTCGCCTGCCGGCCAAGACATCGTTATGCTGCGGTCGGAAACATCTTCCTCCTTAACCTCGTTGAATATCTGCTGCGCGGCGGTGCGGAAATACACCTCGCTCCACTTCGAGTTGCGGTCAACGTCGGCGGTGTCGATAGCCATTACGCGGGCTGAGTACTTGGTGTCGTAAACAAGTCCCGTTATAGTATAAGGTATGTCGTTCGCCGTCAAGCCGGAGAACGTCATGTCGGGGTCGCCTTCGAAAGTAAGACTGTCGTCGGCGAACACTTCTACCGTATAAGTGCCCGCCCCTTCTGACGGAGTCCACTGTAAGTCGGCGCTGTTCTCAGAGATGCTTCTTGCCTCAAGGTCTACGGGCGAGAACACACGGTCGAAAACGAGGCTCGTAAGCTCGTCCATGGGGTCGTCGCACGACGCAAGCGTAAGCAAGCCTACACCCAAGACACAAGTCTTTATAATATTACGTTTCATATCTTTTTCTCTTTATTTGTTATATTTTTTCTTTCGTATTGGGGAAGAAGGGCAGGAAGATGCAACCTTCACGGCCCTTCCCCTCACCGGTTTTGTCAGTCAGACAGCTGGCCGTAATTGCCGTCGTTGTTAAGCATTCCGTTGCTGCTGTTGATGAAGTATTCCCAAATCGGCCACAGGCAGTGAGTGCTCGGCTGCACAACGTAAAGGCCGTTGATGTAGTCGTCGGTGATTACTGGTGTGCCGTCGCTTACGAACCACCCCTTACTCTCATATCCTTCCAGGGCTCCGCCTTCGGCGTCGGTGTCGCCGGCCTCAAGACCGTAGAACTCAAGCGTCTCTCCGTCGTCCATCAGCTTGTAATACAGCTTGTCGGGATAGTTGGCATACTTACCGCTCTTGTTCTTCATCTCGGTCAGCTTCTCCTTTGCCTCGGCCATCTTCTCGTCGATGATGCCCCAGCGCACGAGGTCGGCCTTGCGCAACGCCTCGCCGGCAAACTCAAGCGCACGCTGGTCTACTATGCCGTTGAAGAATGCCTCCTTGCTCGCCGTGTACTGGCTCATCAGCGCCTCAACCTTGGCGGCAGGCAGCACCCTCGCCAGCACGGGGCGCATGTATTGTGCGGCGGCGGCCGGGCCGTCAAGCTCGTTTACGGCCTCGGCGGCCATAAGGTAAACGTCGGCCAAGCGCATGTACTGCCAGTTGATGCCGTCATCGTTGGTTGACGTAACGCGGCGCGTCATCCACTCATAACGCAGCTTGCCGAAACACCATTGGTCGATACTTCCCGGTTCCTGCTGGGCAACGTTCTCGTTGTCGTCGACATCAGCCCACCTGTAAGGCACGCAAGTAATGTTGCGGCGAAGGTCTTCGGGGTCGTAGTCATACCACAGCGTAGGCATCGGGCCGTTGGTTCCGCCCTGGGCCTGGCCGGTATACTTGTCTTTTGACTGGTGGTAGACGCCCCATGTATAAAGCACGCGGCCGCGGGCGTCAGAGAAGGGTATCTCCCAAAGCGACTCGCCTCCGGCGGTAACGTCGTCAAGGCAGAGTTTCTTGAAGTTATCCTCGAACGAAAGGTTCTCCAACGGAGTGCTGTGGTTGATAACGTCGATACACTCGTCTTTTACTATCTGGTACATCTTTTCCGGCGCAAGGTCGGGGTCTTTGCTGCGGCGGAAACCGTCGCCGCGAAGGCCGTAGCCGCAGGCGTAGAGGGCCAGACGGGCGCGGAGGCCCTTGACGAACGACTTGTTTACACGCTCAACCGACTGTGTAATGGGATTTTCGTTGGGCCAATAGCAATAGTCCTCGGCCTCAAGCAAGTCGGCGAGCAGAACCTTGTAAATAGAGTCGCGGTTGGTGCGCGGCAGGTACATGTTGCCGCTGTTGTTGGGCGAGAAGCGTGCTGGAACGTCGCCCCACGCCTTAACAAGGTCGTTGTAAACAACGGCCCTGAGCGTCAACGCCTCGCCTAAAAGCTGCGCAAGGTCGGGGTTGGCGTCTACGTTACCATACTCGCGCAAACCCTCGATGGCGAGGTTGGCGCGCTCAATGCCCTCATAAAACTTTGCGTAGGCGTTGTTGTCGGTGTTCATTTGGCCGTTGTTCGCCAAAGTATTATAGTTCCAGAGGCTTTGTTTGTCCGACGTTGCCTCGGCAATTGAAGGCTTCGTGCGTGAACCCACCTCGACATCCGAGTTGAGTCCGTAATACGGAAGATAACGTCCGCGGTAAGAGTTCGTCTCACCGAACGACTGGTGAATCGACATCACTTCGGCCTCGGCCATTGAATAAACCGAGTAAACCGAGCTGGCGTCGAGCGTCGACTGCGTGGGAGCATCGAGGTCGCATGAAGTGACTAATCCCACCGTCGCCAACGATATGAATGATAATTTAATATACTTGTTCATTGTAATTGTTTATTTTTTTGTTTTGAGGTTTGGGGGTCTTACGGTCTTTGGGTTTTGCGGTTTTGAGGTCTTACGGTCTTTGGGTTTTGCGGTTTTGAGGTCTTGGAGTAAAGTTACGTTTTTAACCTCACAAACCTTACAACCCTATAACCTTATAACCTCACAACCCCATAACCGTATAACCCTATAACCTCACAACCCCCATAACCTAAAATTAGAAATTAAGATTCAATCCGATTACGAACGAGCGGCTGCGCGGATAACCAGAATAGTCTACACCCGGGGTAAGGGCGTTCTTCCTGATACAGTCGGCCTCGGGGTCGTAACCGCTATAACCGGTGATGGTGAACACGTTGTAAGCCGTGCAGTAGAAACGTAGCGAGTTGATGCCGATGCGCTTGGTAAGGTTCTGCGGCAGCGTGTAACCCAGGGTAAGGGTGTTGAGGCGCAGGAACGAAGCGTCCTCTACGGCCCAGTCGGTCAATACGAACTTGCTCATGTAGGGCGACCACATCGTCGTGTTGGCGTTAAGCTCGGCCAAGCGCGCCGGGTCGGTGCAGAGCTGGCCCGTAGCCGGGTCGAGGTTGGTCCAACGCTTGCCGTCGGCCATTATGTCAATCATGTTGCGGTACTGGTACTTGCTGGTCGACGTGTACTCAATCTTGTTGGCGTTGTACACCTCGTTGCCGATACTGTAATTGAAGCTGGCGCTGAGGTCGAAGCAGAAGGCGTGGGCGTTGATGCCGAAACCGCCGTAAACGTCGGGATTTACGTTGCCGATAATCGTGTTGTCCTCGTCGCCTATGGTTCCGTTGCCGTCAAGGTCTTGCAGCTTGATCGAGCCGGGGCGCACGGCGCCGATTATAGGAGTGGCGTCGGCCACGCCTTCTTTCAACTTCCATGTTTGGGTAGCTTGGTCATAGCCCGTGAAGTCTGACACCTCGTAGCGTCCGGCGAGTTTGTAGCCGCGTATCTGTCCTACCTGTCCGCCTACGGCTATCCAGTAGTCCTGTCCGATTTCAGTGCTTGCCCAGCTCGAGTTCATACCGAAGTCGTTCATCTGTCCGAGGTCGGTTATCTCGTTGTGGTTGTAACCTATGTTGGCGTTGATGTCGATGCCCCAGTTCTTCTTGTCCACTACGTGCCATACGAAGCTGAACTCTACGCCCTTGTTCTCGGTTTCGCCCATGTTGCGGTATTGCGAGTCGTAACCCGTACCGGCCGTCGGGAACTGGATGAGAAGGTCTTTCGTAGTATTCCAATAAGCCTCTACGCTACCCGAGAGCCTGCCCTTGAAGAGGGTGAAATCGAGACCGAGGTTGCGCGTTACGGTTGTTTCCCATTTAAGGTCGGGATTGGCCATAACCTTAGACGGCGCCCAATAAGAAGGCACACCACTGATCCATGAAGTTGTTTTCGACTCGTACAACTGAGCCAACTGGCCCGTAGGAATGTTGTTGTTGCCGGCCGTACCGAAGCTGAAACGCAGCTTCAAGTCGTCGAGCCAGTTCTCGGCAGCCTTCATGAACGGCTCCGAAGATATACGCCATGCAACGGCGGCAGAGGGGAAGTAGCCCCAACGGTTATCGGCGGAGAACTTCGACGAGGCGTCGGCACGGAACGTGGCCGTAAGCAAATACCTGTCTTTGAAGTTGTAGTTCACACGCCCGAAGAAAGAAAGCAGCTTGTCGTCGGCGCTGTAATAATCGTTGATTGTGTAAGGCGTACCCTGGGAAGACAGCTTCCAGGCCGTGTCGGCGTCGTAGTCCTCGGGGAATCCGTGCACCTCGTTGGTGTTCTCGCGCTGCTTGGTGATGATATACTCATGGCCTACCATCATATTGAGGCTGTGGTCCTTGTTGGAGAACAGCTTGTCGAAATCGTAACTGATAGAATTTGAGTTGCGGAAGCGGTGCCTGTTGGTGTCAACCATGCGGATTGCCGGAAGGTTCTGGTTGGCCGATGCAGGCACGTTCTTTACGTAATAAGTCGTAGTACCCCAGAAACGCTGGTCGTACTGGTTGTAGTCGTCGTAACCGAACTCGGTTCTCACCTTGAAGTTCTTGAAGATTTCCCAACCGAAGGCGCCGGCCATGTTGAACGTCTTGCGCTGCTTCTTGCGGTCGTTGTCCGACTGCGACTCAACCGGGTTGTACAGGTTGCCGAGGTCGTCGTCGGAAGAGCCGGCGCTCGAGTCGAGGTTCTTAAGGGGAATGGGCGTGTAGATTACGGCGTACTTCAAGCGGCGGTCCGTGTCATAATTGCCCGTAGCGTCGTTGGCGCCGCCGCCGCGGATATCGGTCTCGGAGTAACGCACCTGGAAGTCGAGCGTGGTCGTCTTCGTAGGCTTCGTGTTCAGTTTGAGGCTGAAGTTGTCACGCTTGTAGTTAGAGCCTATCTGGATGGCCTTGTCGTTCATGTGGGCGTAGCTGAACGCGTAGCGTATCGTCTCCGACCCTCCGTTCACGTTCAGGTTGTGGTTGAACGTGTTGCCGGTGCGTCCGTAAACAATGTCCTGCCAGTCGTTGGCCTCTGCATCGCGGTAGAGGTCCATGTCCTCGTAGTTGCCGAAATAATCGGTGTACGAACTGATGTCGCCGTTGGGATTCATCAGAAGAGCCAGCTCGTACTGCCACTTGGCATAGTCATACGGCGACAGCACGTCCATCTTCTTGGCCATCTTCTTCCAGCTGTAATAAGCGTTGTAGCTTACGTTCACCTTGCCGCTCTTGCCGCTCTTCGTGGTTACGAGGATAACGCCGTTTGCGCCGCGCGAACCGTAAATGGCCGTCGACGAAGCGTCTTTCAACACCGTAATGTCCTCGATGTCGGTGGCGGGAATGTCGCTGATGCTCTCAACGGGGAACCCGTCGACGATGAGCAGAGGGTCGTTGCTCTGCGTGATAGAACCGCCTCCGCGCACACGGATCTTGACGTCGGCGTCGGGCGAACCCTCGGTGGTGGTGATGTTCACACCGGCCAACTTACCCGTCAGCGCCTCTGACACCGAAGCCACAGGCACGGCGGCAAGCGCCTCGCTGTTGACGGTAGCCACCGAACCGGTCAAATCCTTACGGCGGACTGAACCGTAACCGATGACAACGAGGTCGTCGAGAGCCGTGGCCTCGTCTTCAAGGGTTACGTTCAACACACTCTTGCCCTTGGCGTCAACAACCAGCGTCTTCATACCGATGTACGAAAACGACACCTGGTTGTTACCGGACAATTTAATGGAGAAGTTTCCGTCGAGGTCGGTCACCGCGACGTTCTTCGTTCCCTGTTCTTGAACCGTGGCGCCGATTACGGGCTCGCCCTTGGCGTCCTTGACGGTTCCCTTGACTGTCTGCGCCGAAACGCCGCCCACGACAAGCGTGAACAGCACTACGAGCGCCAGTCGGAAAACTTTTAAATTACCAGACATAAATGTTACTATTAAATTAATAAAAGATTAAAATATTTTTCCGAAATCGCCCTTATATTTTCATGAACAGCATCGAACGGCAGCATATCAATAATACCGGCTTGTTATCACAACAACGCTGACTGCCAAAAAGTTAGCACGCTAAATCTATTACGTAGCATACAGGCCGTCGCCTGATTTTTTGATATTAGTTTTTAATAATTTGATTTTTCGGTTACAAAGATAATTATTTTTTATCTTTTGCAAAACTATTTCATCTTTTTTTTCATAAAAAAAGAAAACACGAACATAAAAAAGAAAAAGACGTCAGTTCGGTATAAGAAATGAAGACAGCAACCGCACGCACGACAAGAATATGTTTTATGGCCAAATTATTGTCACAATGTCACAATGCAGCGCAACCAACTGACAATCAAAACGTTACACAGTGACATTAATCACGCCGCACCGTCACCACCGTCACGCATGTGACAGTGGTGACGGTGGCTTCAACGCCGTTGTCACGCTATAACACACTGACAATCAACGCAATAAGTCCTACGGTGACATTGTGACAATAAAAAGCGGATAAAAAACAAACAAGTACACTAACCCGTCGCCCCGAACCGGCACGCCCACTTGTAAAAGGCAACATATCATGCCGTAAAAAGCCGTCTTTAACCCCTCAAAACGCTACCTTTCGCACTCCCGTTTCGCCGTATATTATATTAACGTGAGTTCGGTATAAAAACTGATTTTACAAATATCTGAGAGCACCCCTTGTAGGGACATAATTTATTATGTCCGCATGTTCCGTAATGAACGTATTTGATGTGGAAACACGTTTACATACGCCTCTACGAGGCGTGCGGACATAATAAATTATGTCCCTACAAGGGATGACCGTTTATGTTTATGAAAATTTCATTATACCGAACTCACGTTATATTAACGCCAATTCAGTATAATGAAATATGAATATCCGCATTTGCCCAATACACTACATCCTATTCTAAGAAGTCTGTTGCATACCGTCATT